>CAZEAC010000045.1:0-26097 GCA_964510065.1 uncultured Bdellovibrionales bacterium
TTCGAGAACAGTGCTGCGATACCGGAAGAGTCGCAAGAAAGATACGCGATTGCTACGAGAATTAAGACGACTTGCGTTTCGTCATCGAAGGTACGGATACCGCATGTTGTACCGGAAACAGCGACCGCACGGAGTGCTGGGGGAACCCCCAGCACTCCGTGCGGCTCTGTTAAGACAACTGCAATTGAAGGAGGAACCTCTAATTCGGAGTGGCACTAAATAAGGGGGCTGGTCATTCAAGCTGCTCATTACCGATTTTAATCTCGGAGCTATGACTGGCGTTGAGCTCATTAATGCTATGCGCGAGAATGAAACGTCACGTGAAATTCCCACAATCGTCATTACTTCAGATGCTAATCGGCAGGCGGTACTCAGTGCGCTCACGCAAGGAGTAACAGGTTTTCTACTGAAGCCGTTCAACTCGGTGGTGCTTAAGGAAAAGGTCGACGAAGCAATTGCGGCTTTCGATAAGCCAAAGTCCTAATCCCGGCGACTATAGAATCCAATTCCCGGCACTTTGCCACTGTCGCACTTCTTCAATTGGCCAGAGAAGCATAATAATATTGAGCGTAAGATTGTCGCGAATGAACCAAAGCGTAGTGAGTTCAGCGACAAGACAAAAGGCAATTGAAGTTCGTACTGCTAATGTTCGTGCCAACAGAAATCCAATTGCGCAGGAAAAATAATCGCTCAGTGAATTGAGAATCGAGTCGCCGTAGTAATCAAGCGCAATAGTAGCGCTTCGGTAACGATCAATAATGAAAGGAGAATTCTCCAGATATTCCCAGACTGCCTCGAAAAGCAACACCACTAAGAATCGGCGCTGAATCGAAAGCTTCTTAAAAAACAAAGAGCAGACCCAATAAAGTAAGATTCCGTGCAAGACATGTGAGGGGGTGTACCAATCAACGAGATGTTGTGAATTGTGGAGGCTCATTACCTCAAAAGACCACGGTAGTAGCGATCTGCAGCTGCACCATAGCGTCCGTCCAGAAGCGGCCAGACTAAGTCCAAGGATCGCTGCAAACATGAGAGCTGCGAGTGTTGTCACTACCCAAGTATGAGGGACCGCAGTCCTAGTTTTAGAATCCATGAGCGTGTCTACCAATCAGTCGGCATGTAATCTTTCAGAAAGTTTCCATAGGAGTGTTTCCCACTCAGAATCCCTGAAAAGAAAGGATCGCATACCCGTGCGGCGCCGTCGACAATATCAAGCGGCGGCTGAAAATCATGTTCCGCCTGCTTCCTGACAACAATCGAGGCGGGATCTTCATCAGTGACCCAGCCAGTATCAACCGCATTCATGAAAATGCCGCTCTGCGCATAGTCACGAGCCGAAGTAACGGTCATCATATTGAGCGCAGCTTTGGCCATATTGGTGTGCGGATGTTTATCAGTCTTGGTATTTCGAGCGAATTGCCCCTCCATAGCTGACACATTGACGATATGCTTTTCGCCGGTGTAGTCACGAAGCATAAGCGGCTTGAGTTTGCCGCACAGAATAAATGGCGCCACCGCATTTACCAGATGAACCTCGATCATTTCAGCCGTCGGCACTTGCGCTAAGGTCATACGCCAGCTATTGAGGTCACGAAGGTCAATCTGCTGAAGATCGGCGTCGAGCTTCCCATCTGGAAATAAACTCCGATCACAAATACTGCCCTCGCCCCTGTAGGGAAGCTGAGAGAGTTCGGCCGGAGCGAGCAAGCCGATTGACTCCGTATTGCCATTTGCGACTTGTCGCGTCAGCGCTTCGGAAGGCTCAAGCGAGGTTCGATTAAAAGTTCCGAGGCACTGGGCATACGAGGTCAAGAAACTCTGAGCTAGTAGCGGAAGTTGCTTCGGCGTGAGACGCTCATTTTCAATCAGATGCTCATAAAAGCGCGGCGGTCTCCTTACGGTCTGCGCCGCGTTATTAATTAAAATATCGAGACGGTCACAACTTTGATGAATATGCTGAGTAAATCTTTCAACGCTTGAGGCGTGGCGCAAATCGAGCCCAAAGATCTGAAGGCGGCTACCCCAATCTTGAACATCTTCTTCACGGGAGTAACGAAGTGCCGCGTCATGCGGGAAGCGAGTGGTGACAATAACTCGCGCTCCGGCCCGAAGCATCATCAGCGCAGCTTGGTACCCTATTTTCAAGCGTGCACCGGTGATTAATGCTACTTTGCCTTGCAGTGACGCGGTCTGAAAGCGCTTCTGGTAATTGAAATCGGCGCATGCTGGACACAGCGCATCATAGAAGAAATGAACTTCGCGATATTCAGCTTTACATACATAACACCAGCGTGGTCTTGTCAGTAGCTCTCTAACTCTTGTTTCAGCTATGGCGTGGCGTGGTGGCGGGACAAATACCGATCGTTCACGTGCAATCCGAATAGTCGTTGCGGCGCGCAATGACCTGTCTTTATTCTGGCGCTCTTCACGACGGGCGCGTCGGCGAGCACGCACAAGTCTTCGAACGTCTTCAATCTGAGGCTTATTGACGAGTCCCGCAGCTTTAAGGAGACGGGTGCGTTGTTCTTGAGTAAGACAGGAGCTCCGTAGGGGATCCTGCACGAGGGCTTCGAGCACCAGGGTGCATTGCTCAATATCTTCGGCGGTAATCGCAGTATTAGGCGGCTTCATGTAAAATCTCCCTGGCTATCCGCAGTTGTCTTGATTTCCAAATTTGTCGGTATCTTTGGTCCAAAAGCGTTTTTTGTCTGCAGTCTCAATTCTGGCCCACCATGTCGAATCAGGCTTCTTTAGCAATCTCCCCCAACAATCCTCGTCGCTTTTGGTAAAGCAGCCAGGGATGCTGCCATCAGAGCAGCAGCCGATGTTTATTTCGGCCCATTTCCCTTGATGCCAAGCCTTGTAGAAGCCCTCACCGAGGTAATTATAAAGGTACAAGGTCTGATTCACTTTAAATGAATCGCGAGGCCTCGTGACGACAAATTCACCTGGAACTTTGGTAATTACCTTTCCCGTAAGCGCGCGAACTTTGTTCGCCTTGGAAAGGGTGCGCAGAGTCGGCGAATTTTCAAGCGGTTCAGCGACTAGCGCCACGGTGGTTAAGGTCTCCCATTCACGATAGCTGCAGCATTCAAAGGGGCACGCTCCTGCTTCCTCAATAGGGGCTGGCGCTGTTTGCGCCAAGCAAGCTCGCGCGGCAAGTAGATAAAGCAGACTTACAAAAATAATGCGCAAGCAATTGAACGTGCCCATATTGCGCACAGAGTAACCTGTTATGGGATCAGGAATAAAGGGGAGGAAAAGTGAGGCGCATTTAGCTTATTCAATCAAATTGCTAATTGCACGATGTCCAACGTGAGTATAGCGCCAAGACTCCGCGAACGGATCGCTGCGGGATGTGATGTTTGGTAATTTAGCTAACTTCGCCCGCTAGTTTAGGATTGTGAGATCCCTTCTGACAGGCAAGCGCGAAAACTGCGCTACAGGCAAGCTCAATACACATAAGGTCACGTGACCCAAGTTTAATTCTTCGGCGCTCCTCTTCCGTGCGGCCGGTAACAATGCGGAGCCAGCAAGTTTCTTCACCGGTGAGCTTCCCCTGCTGTCCACGTGGCTTGTCACGGTAAAGCTTTACGAGAATATCTGACTCGGTATCCTGCCCGGCGCCCTGCAAAATCACATTCTCATCGAGTGACTCAACGCCGTAAAGAAATGCGCGCGCGGTAGCCCAAAGCCCACCAACCGCTTCCATAGGAACTAAAAGATTTAAGAATCCAGGAGCTCCCGGACTCTCAACGCCGTTTACCACTGGGGTATAAAAGAAGCGAAGCCCCTGTGCCTCCGGCACTAGCTGCAAGCTTCCGAACGATTTGTTTACTGAAAAAGTAACACCACCTGAATAGCCCATAACCTTCTCTCTCTCAACTTCGCTACAACCAATTATCGCAACGCCGCTAATCGTTGCTTCACCACTTCGCACCCAAATATGCCATGTTCATTTCCTTTTGCAAACCAAATCTTACTGCCGTAATGGCTATGTACCCCTCTTTGCCGCTTTAAACCCAGGCTTTTTCTGAGGGGATGGCGCCTTATTGGTAGGTGGCTTCTGTTCAGGGCCAGACGCGGCGACACTTTTCTCTTTGGGGGCCTCCACTGGAATCTTTTCCTGCTCTACCTTCGAAGAGCTTTTGGGGAACATCGATACGACTCCCCTACCCTTGGGCCGACTTGCCAATGAAAGCTTAAACGGGCCACTCGCTTCGCCGGGCGATGATCCTCCGGAGTCTGCGCTGCCTGATGTTGCAGCATGCCCGTATGAATGAGCTGGCTCTGATCCGCCCTGCGGAGGTTTCCCACTCATTTTCTGCATCTGATAATTTGTTTCGCGCTGCTCCTGCGAAAGGATCTGCTCGTCAACCCAATCGGCAAGTCCAATCTCGTCATTTTCACGCTTTTCAAGCCTTGGAATATATTCTCGTCCTTCCCAGGTGTCCGGAAGCTCGGCGTTAAACCAAAAAGAGCGGCCTTTTACAATTTTGCCGTTACCCATGTCGAACCAGGCCAAGCCCTTTTCGGCAGACATTTCGTGTTTTAGCTCTTCAGCGCTTACCAGATCTTCTTCGTCCTCGGAGATGCTAATGGTCTGCGATTCTCCCCCGGTTCGTCGCGCGTTAATATCGATGGCGCCTCGAACGACGCTTGATGAGAGACCTGAGGTGACTCCTGCGCCGATTGATTTCTTTGTAGTGGCAACCTTTCCTATCCATTCGGTCATGTCGGCGGCGGTGCGATTGTCACCGACACGCATCATCACTTTGAGATTGACGTTGGCCATGACGCGCTCATAGAACGCCTCACTTAGTCCGAGCGACTGGTCGGTAAGACCGCCGGCGGATTGCGCGCCAAAGAGCAACGAAAATCGACCCTTACGGGCAAGTTCAAAAAGGTTGGCCCATGTCGGACCAAACGTGGAAGAGCCTTCGTCGACAATGACCAGATGAGGATCTTCAAGGTTGTGAATTCGGCTCGACGTAATTTCGCCGATTGAAACTTCGAGGTCTTCGCGGAATACTTTAACCATACGCGCAGCACTCTCCGCCTCCTCGAGCCGCGGCAACATGAAGTAAATAATCTTTCCGCGGAGAATCGCATCGGTGAGCACCAAGTCCGTGTAGTGGGTGCAAAATACTTCGCCCATCTCGGAACCGGCAATGGCGTGAAGTTCTGATGCGATACCACGAAGGTTGTCGGTAATTCGCGCAGCATCAAGTGTGCCTTTCGGGCCACGATAACTTGAGGCGAGGTGCCCAAGCTCTACCATCGCATGACGCGCACCGATTCGACTCAACATGTCACGCAGATGCGGATATGCCAGATTAAACGCAGAGAGTGACACCGCAATGTCACGCATCGACCATGCAAGGCCGAGACTTTCCATCGAACGTACCATCCGATAAATCGAATCGGCGGCAAGTCGGTCATAGTGCTTGGTGACGCTCTGGTCGCTTGTCGGCGGAAGTCCGGCACGAAGGACCTTGCGTGCTTTTACGTCAGCGCGCTGCCCCGTAAGCACAAAGTTATAGGAGTGCACCGTGTCAAACGGGTCAATAACGATTAGATCCTCGATGCGGCCGGTCACTAATGCCATTAAGATAATGTGTGCGAGAGTCGTCGAATCGCGCTTTGCGTCGATAAAGGTGCAGCCGCTCGCGCGCGAGCGCGCCATCTGCTGGAACATCAGCGACTCGAGCCACAGAGTTTTTCCCACGCCGGTTTTGGCAAAGACCGCGCCGTGACTGCACATCTCCTCATCGTCGAGCCAGAGCGGACGCCCGGTGTCGAGCTCAAATCCGATAAGATACTTATCGATCATCTGCTTGCCTTTCGCGCGAGCACTTTGTAACGCTTCGGCGAAACAATCACGAGCTGGCGGTGCGCCGAGTACGCTTTTGCCGCCGCGCTTAAGGCTTTCACTTTGGCGTTCCTTCTCCATCCAATAGTGCGCACCAATAGTCGATGCCGTTTTATAAAGCGCAGCCGCCGGTAGCATGCCAAGGCCAAACAGAAGCGCGGGATCAATTCCACTTAACAGTGGGCTTGCGGCGACACCTAGGGTGCCAACAGCGGTGAGTGAGCTCAGGAGATACGCGCGCCGCTTCTCGTCTTCGCGGAGCTGATCGTAATCTGTCTTCTGATAATTACGTGCCATAGTTTACCCTGCCGCCGATCCATCTTCGCCGATATCGCTCGGCCTATCTTCAATATCGTTGAGCCGTCTTTCGAAATCTTCTTTTGTTTCGGCCATTGTCGCGCGTTGTACTTCAATAAAGTGGCGTTGCCAGCCCCGTCCAAAACGGTCGCTAAGCTTACTCGTACGAAGCGGCACCATCGCCTTTCGTCCCATCAGCCCCTTTGCGTTAAGATCGAATCCACCGCCCAAAGGCTCAAAAACTGCAAATATAAGCGAGCTAAGCGGAACGCTGTAATCGCCGACACGTCGCGCAAGCCAGGCTTGTGAGTTGAGGATGACTCGAATTACGGACCACGCGCGAACTTCATCGACGCGAAGCCCATGCCTTTCAGCAATTTGCGCGATATCATGGCTTCCCAGCGGCCCTAGAAAACGTTCGCCAGTATACCCTTCAACAACAGTGCCTTCACCGCTATCACGTGAGGCATCCAGAGTAAGGCTATGAATCTTCTGTTTTTGGTATACTACGGTCACAAGCTCCTCAAGCCGTTTAAGCGCCGTCGGCTCCAATATCATATGGAACTGTTCGAGCAGCCGATATACCGGCATGAAGAGCAAATTACTTGTCGTGAGAAATACATCTTCGAAACCTTGCGGTGGCGCAGTGAGCACCGAATCAATAAATCGCTGTGACCAACGCTGGTGCAGCTCACTTACCAAACCGAAAAGCTCAATCTCATCCGCGGAAGACTGAAGCTCATGTGGACACGAGAGCAAAACTTCAGTCCATTGACGAAGCGCGCTCGCGCGAGCTGAGAGATTTGTCGGAAATCGCACCGGGGCGAACACGCTGCTTCGAGAAGCGTAGACTAGCGATCTTCGGATCTCTTCGCGCTCGAGAAGAGTATACTCAGAATGGAATGCTGCGACCGAATGCAGCACGGCGCGCGCATTCAATTGGTGAAAGCTAGAGCGGCGCACCCAGCGGTTGGCCTCACGCGCGTACGTCAACACTTTACCGGCCTCCATCGCGAGCGCAGCAGTGGCGACCTGTTTGGCACTTAACGTACCAAGCTCTTTTCTTAACATCGGAGTAACAACGCGGTGGAGCGCATGCTGTACCTGTGCGGCGTACACATCAGGCGAGACGGGCGCGCCATCTGATGCCGGTAGTGTGGCAAGAACTTTTGGCGCGGCGCCGCGGATTCCGCGGTCCTCGCTATACTCGCGATGAAGCTCCAATACATTGACCAAAAGATCCGGTACATACCTTGGAAGCTGCGAATCAGCGAAAGCTTTTCCGAGAAGTGCGCTTTCTTCGCGCGTAGCTACAAATGCAGGGTACTCATTGTGCGCGAGAATAATTCCGGCGAGGGCTGCGTTCGTTTCGTTTAGCGATCCAAAATGTGAAAGAACTTTGCCAATTGCAGAGGTTCGTGCCTGCGTTGGCGATACTGCAGCCGGGCACGCGAGGCCAGTAACCTGAAAGGATGGAACGCCCCGGTCATCAATTTCGTCGAGGCCCACCCGGATCCCAGAATAGAACATGCGACCATTGCCGGTTTCGCCGAGCAGATCTTTGCCCTGATAGACATGGAACCTTTTTGAGCTCCATAGAAAGGCCAGCAACGTGACAAAAACCCAAAGCCGAAAACCGGCAACGACGATAAAAAGTACCCGCACGAATGCGAGATGCAACGAGATATACGCACGTCTAAAAAATCCGGGATTTCCGCCAGGTGAAGTATCGGCCAGAGAAACTGCACTTAAAAGAATTTTAAGAGAGACACGAGCGAAAAGAGCACGCTCAAGCGAGAGCCCATGGCGATCAAGCCAACCTGAAAAATTGTCATGTTGCGCCAACATCTCGTCGGCCCAATCACTATCTATTTGTAGGAGCTCGCGGCGAGCATCGGTAATTTCGCCACTTACATGTGAAGACTCGGGCCCAAAGAGGAGAAAGAAACCAATAAGCATGAGCGCAACCGCCACCGTGCCCATCTTAAGAAGGCGAGTGCGCGAACTTCGAAGCTCGTCAAATTCTCGTCGATGCTTTTCAGCAAGTGGGTCCACTACAAAAACCTTAAATCGTCTAACCGCGCTTCCCGCAAGTACTAGCAATAATTACAGGAAACCGCTTAAGTTATGCAGCATTTTAACGTATTTGTGCCACAAGATGTAGCCTTTCTTGAATTAAAATGAGTATGGATTTCAGGGGATTAGGGTAGCGTCGGGTAACTACACATTAAGTGTGGGGAGCCTCTTCCCCATCGCGGTGACCTCTGTGCTTCTGTGGTCTTAATGCATTTTAACCACAGAGAGCACAGAGTTAGGGAAAAACTCATCAAGACTACCCCTATTCAATGGGCAAGCACGCGGCGAGGAACTCTTCAGAAAGTTCGAGTCCGCTACTTCGCTCGAAGCGCGTGTCGGTAGTAGTCTGCAAGAATCGCCGAGATTTCGTCATCGGAGGCGCTCATTCCAGAATGCACTATTGCATTGGCGCTAGCTGAATCACTTTTCCCGGTAAGCCGCGCCTCCGAACCCCTGACCCATTTGTTGGGAGTAAATGCCGCGGAGAAAAGTACGGAATCTTTTGGGGCGAGAAATGTTCCCTGGCGAATTAAGGTATTGTAGAAAACCGAGCGAACTTTACTCGGGATCGAAAGTTCATCAGCGAGTTTTCGCGCAATAATTGCCAAGCTCTCCAGGGAATCGATAGATAACTCACCGTCCAGCGCGGTGCGCGGAGATACTTTACCTTCAACGACGAGAGTGGCACTCGAATACTCCGCCCACAGTCCGGCTAATGCCTCAACGCGTAAACGTTGCCCGCTTGTCGGCCGACCGCGGTTAAGATCGGATCGAATGACCATAGTACATGGCAGGTACGTTCCGCCTTTTACATAAAGTCGCTTAATTCCCAATGCCGAGACAATTTCACATCCGGCGCGGTATGCAGACCAAATGTCGCGCGGAGGCCACGTCAAATGCTGCGACTGAAATCGATGACCGCGCGCTTCAAGACTCTTGTAAAACTCCTCAAAGTTCTCGTCGTCAATTCCGATGCTGTCGAATCCGGGCGAGCCGCGATGGCGCTCGAGAACTTCAAACATACGCGACGTAATCCCCGAAATCTCGGCGTGAGTAGTGATAGCTTTGCTGTCGCTCATGTGCGGGTTAAGTTTGGCGCGGTGATGGTAGATTGCGCCGCCCTGGATGAAGCAAAGCTGCTCTTTCATTTCGTGGACATTTTCGTTCGTACTTATATGCGCGAGCCCATTCGCAATAAAATAAGAATAGTTTCCACCGATTCCGCGAAGAATCTTGTGTTTGTCGTCTCGAGTAACCCCAGGGAGATTAAAGTTGAAATGTGGTTTTCTCTTGTGTGCACTCACATCACTTCCGGAGTTGTCGTATGTTCCAGAGGGTCTAAAGATTACCCTTCGCGCCGAGTCAAGAGTCACCTTCTCCTTTCCAAGCGTTAGTGTGGTGCCCTCCATAAGCTCCACTGGCCGTGAAATCTCAATTGCCTCATCCGCACGACCTGCTTCCTGGGGACTAACCTCGCGAAAAGGCATTCCATGACCTCGCGCCTCTATTTGAAAAATACGGGTGCCTCTTCGTAATTGTCGCATGACATCTTGATGACAGGCGCGAAGGTACAGCGTCACAAGTTCGCGAGGAAGCGCCTGTGCCATGTTGGCCGCCGCTCCGCCAAGAGAATCTTTACCGTCTATCCCAGCACGTTTCATCGTTGCGTCTACCCATCGCTCAAGTGCGAGGTTGCCGGAAGAAAGAGAAAGCTTGCTAGGCGCGTTGCCGCCCCACACACAGCGCGCGAGCGCACCAAGAAATTCAATTGGAGAATCTATCGTTGTCGAGATCTTATCACGTGCTTGAAGAATTTCGTCGGTAATTTCCTCGGGGCTCTTTGAGACAATCCGCGCAATATCGCCTATTGCGGTGTCGAAGAAGCGCTGGGCATCGGCCCCATCGAGGCGAAATGTTCGGTCAATTACCGCGCCGTACATAATAAGTACCGGCTGCCCGTGTGGTGCAAGGTGACTCTGTACGTCACGAAATCTCTTGGCATGCTCGCCCATCAATTTCAATACCGCACCGGTATGGTGAAGTGGCTGCACATTGTCAAAAAATTCTGGGCACTCGGTCTTCAGCGTTTGAGTTAACCTTGCGCGTGCCTCGCTTGACTGGCGCCTATAGTGATGTTGGGGGGTGCCAATGGCTCTCGCAAGTTCGCGCTCCTGGCGAGCAGTTTCAACAATCGCCGCGAGCTGAATGTGCTTGTCGCGGTCAAAGTGCAGCCCGATTTCGTGTATTAATCCGCGCTTGAGCAGTAGAATCTCGTCGTCCGCGATCTCCCCGCCATCGCTACGGTGCAGCGCAAAGACATTGTTGGCACGGCTTGCTCCTGTCCCCAGTCTTGCCGCATAAATATTGTAGCCGAGGACCGCAAATACGTCTCCCAGCCGGGTTGCAAGTCCAATCTGGTCCGGAGTGCGAATATGCACGAGAAGGCCGGCAGGGCCGCTGTCATTTTTGGTAGGTCGCACGGAGATCGAGGGCTTTCGACCTTCTTCGTTAAAATGCTGCGGGTTTGATCCCAATACACGCCGCGCGTCGGCGCGTGCTGGCTCGGCGAGATCAGGTAGGAGTGCCATCCCCTTCTCAAGGGTAGCAACGAAATTTCTTGCTTCGTAAAGCAGCAATGAGTTGTGGCGCGGACGAACTTTAAAGGTGGCGTACGAAATGGTCCGGCCTGCGTTCTCACGAAGCTCACGGTCTGAGTCCTCAAGTGCAAAAATTTGTGATTCAATGATATCGAATTGAAACCGATGAAAAAATCCGGCGAGTCGCGAAAACTGGCCAGGTTCATCATCGACGACAAACGCGTACTCTAAAGTGCCGTCGATATAATCTACGGTAGGTCCGGCTTCATCTTTCTCCTGGCGAATACTAAATCTGGTGAGCCCCCCACAGCAGCGCGGACTATTCGTGGGAAGTCTTTGTAGCCGCTTGAGCAGCGCAACATGCGCGACACGCTGCGTAGGAGTGAGGGTGGCAAGAATCGTGGGAGGCACACCTCGGATGTAACTCTCGGCATCTTGGCGCGGATCGAATAGCTGAGTCGGGCTCGAGAAACTAGCCAACTGCTGAAAATTGAGAGTCTTGAGCTGCTCTTCAAGTTCGTAAATTTGTGGGCTCAGATCAGGCGTGTTCGTGCCGTGAATGAGTCGATCGTGAACCGCTTTGGCAAGTAGACCGATCCACTCGGTTTGTTCCGGGCGCCATTTCTCAGGCGCCGTGGCGGCCTTGTCTGCTACCGAGAGATACGCCAACAGCGCTAATCTTCGAGCAGCTTTCTCGTTGCTTAAGGTACCGCCATTGCTAAGCGTTGTAATGACCTCTTTAATAATCTGATCATCGACGCCAACTTGATATTGACTGTAATCATACAGAAGCAGATGGTTTTCAACGAGAAAGCTGACCTCTTCGACCTGTTCTTCGCTTAGACCAAGTCGCATCGCCACGTGAGCAGCGAATTCTGCGCCGTCGCATTGGTGGTTAGAATCGTCCGTGCCGATATGTTTTGCGTCATGCAACATCAGGGCAAGATACAGCGTCGTACTATTTTGAATCGGCGCGAGGTGATTTCGAAGATTGAGAAATGGAATGAGACTCGCTTGTTGATCGGAACTTCGTGAGCCTGGAAATAATGCATCGAGGTAGTCGACTGCAAGCGCGTGATGTTCACCGAGGGTCAGTTCGTGGACACCCCCTTCAACGGCTGAGCACCAGGCATCTCGGCACTCCGGCACAAGCCTCTGCCACAATCCGCTCCGTACCATAAGTCGAAACAGCGGACCGACTCTGCCCGGCTCTGACAACAGTGCGTGCAGGCGGGTACGAAATTCTACAGTCTGAAATGCCTCTTGTGGCAGTTCGGCAATCCTTAGGTGGATCTCATGAAGAAGTTTATAATCTTGTGGGGCTGGAAGATCGGTCACTTTCTTCCGCGAATACTTTGGATGCGCTTTAGCGAATTCCGCGAGTCCCTTGAGACAACGTCCCGCCGCCCAAGAGGGGTCACGTCGGTGCTGCGTTATATCGTCGTGGATCTCACCGAGCAGGGCACTTGCCTTTCGCGAGGTAACACCCACGGCGAGCCGCGCACGCGCTTCGACAATATTTCTAAGTTCCGAAATTCCGATTGTTGCCCTGGTAATAGTGGCGAGAAGCGCACTTTCGCTCGAGCTTCGTTCAGGAATTACGGCGCGACTTTTTGCGAGAAGCTGCGCCGGGAAGTGTTTGGAAACCTCTTTAAGCCGCTCCCAGTCAAGGCGGCAGATTATCGCGGACGGGTACCTTTTCGTGCCAGCAGGTTTCGGCGTAAAAGTAAGGTGTAACGCGTGTTTAACTGCGAGCATTATATCACGCAGATTTTGAAACTCAGCATGCTCTGCCGGGGTTAACAGCGTGCCCGGAACATACTCCTTGGCGGGGGCCGATGTGGTCAGAGTATAAATTTTCCCAAGCACGCTTATCGCATCAAGCGAGCGCAATCCGCCCGTGCCCTCCTTGCAGTCGAAGCGAATCGCCCCAAGCGAGTCCTGACTTGTACCGACGCCCACAGAAGCATCAGCATGTCCAGGACCGGAGTCGACTCCCGAAATTACTTTTTCGACAAGCATTGTTTTATGCTGGGCCACCGCAATTCGCAGCGCCCGTGCGAACTCGCTTTCACAGCTTTCCGAACCGGCAAGAAGTTCGCAAAGTGATCCAACAATTTGTGTTTCACGGCGCGTACAAAATTCACCCATGCTGTCGAGTGTGACATTGACGAACGAGCACTTAAGGCCGACTCGATCGAGAAGGTCAACAAGCTTTGTGCGAGCAATTTGAACTCGTTCGTCTTTTATCGCCTCGAAATCGGAGGCAACCATAAAGAGATCCAGGTCCGACAACGAGGACATCTGTTTACGGCCTGTCGCTCCATGGGTAAGTAGCGAAATCTTAAGCTCTTCGAGAAGGTTGCCAAATACACCATCTACTGCAAGCCGAGTAACTCGAATCATCGCGTCAGTAAACTCGTCGGCAAGAGCGCTGGCGCTTGTCACTCCTTCGGCCAGCCCGGCTGCCAGCTTCTGAATGTGGAACTCGCGAAAAGCCAGATATGACTTCTCATCGTGGCTAAGGGATGGCTCGGCTATTGTCTTGATTTGCGGGTCAAACAGTGGCCTAGTCGCGGATGTTTTGGCAGACGATACTACTGCATGGGGTAATCCTGGGGGCCGAGAAACTTGTGGGTTAATTTGTGCGCTGTTTGACATCGTTGATTGAGCGTTTAGCACAGAGCTGCTAGCGTCGCTACGTTTAGTGTGAAGACTACAAAAGAGAAACGAAAAACTAACTGATGGCTAACAATCTCACTCGAGAAGAGCACTTTCCGATTGATTCGTATATTCCCACGATTCTCGGTAGCTTGGCGAAGTGCTCCAATTTAGTACTCGAAGCTGCACCGGGAGCTGGAAAGACTACGCGTGTCGCACCGGCCTGCTTGCGTGAGCCATGGTTAGGTGGAAAAA
Source organism: uncultured Bdellovibrionales bacterium (assembly GCA_964510065.1). Taxonomy (GTDB): domain Bacteria; phylum Bdellovibrionota_C; class UBA2361; order UBA2361; family CAIXSY01; genus CAZEAC01. Next base: position 13,759 of record CAZEAC010000045.1, read on the forward strand.
AAATTGTGATGCTTGAGCCGCGCCGACTTGCTGCTCGTGGTGCTGCGCATTATATCGCCGCGGCATTAGGCGAGAAGCCGGGTCAGACAGTGGGCTTTCGTTCACGTGGAGAGTCAAATGTAGGGCCCGCGACCCGGCTTGAGATTGTGACAGAAGCGATTCTCACAAGGATGATTCAAAATGACGCCTCGCTTGCCGGCGTTGGACTGGTCATCTTTGATGAATTCCATGAGCGGAGCCTTCACGCGGACTTAGGGCTCGCATTATGTTTGGAGGTTCAGCAGAGTCTGAGGCCTGATCTTCGGATCGTCGTGATGTCTGCCACTCTTGATTGTTCCTCGGTCGCAAAGCTCATGGGCGACGCGCCACGAGTTACCTGTCCGGGGCGGGCTTTCCCTGTTGAGACAGAATATCTTCCGGCTCCAAGTGATGAGCGGCAGTATGAAAGCCATGTTTGTTCCGCTGTCTTGGATAATTATCGTCGGCGGGAGGGAGATATTTTGGTGTTTCTTCCGGGGCGTGCCGAGATTGTGCGCGTACGCGCGAGGCTTGAATTGAAGAAACCTCCCGAAATGGTGCTTTGTCCGCTTATGTCTGAGCTTTCTCTCGAGGATCAACTTCGCGCGCTGAGACCGGCCGCACGTGGAGCTCGCAAGGTAATTCTTGCGACAAGCATCGCTGAGACAAGTCTTACGGTCCCCGGTGTGCGCACAGTCATCGACTCCGGATTGCAGCGCCTGCCGCGGTTTGATCCGGCACGCGGAATGTCGCGGCTTGTGACTCAAAAAGTGAGCCGTGCCTCTGCCGACCAGCGCTGTGGGCGCGCCGGCCGCGAAGCTCCTGGTTACTGTATTCGATTGTGGGATGAGGCAGTACAACGAAGCCTTGCGCCCTTCTCTCCACCGGAGATTTTGGAAAGTGATCTCACGAGCTTTGTTCTCGAACTTAAGCTTTGGGGAAAAAAAGATTTTGCAGATCTTGCGCTTCTGGAACCGCTACCACAAGCCTCCGTGCAGCAGGCGCTTTCGCTGCTTCGCGCTTTGCGGGCAATTGATACACAGGATCTTATTACCAAGCATGGTCGCGAGATTGCTAATCTTGGTGTGCATCCGCGTTTAGGCCACATGCTTCTTCGATCACGGGAGCTCGCACTTGAGGCTGTTGCAGCGGACTGTGCGGCGCTTTTAGAAGAGCGCGATCCCTTACGAGGGAAGGGTGCGGATCTCACATTATACGAGCGTTGGATTGCGCTGCAGGACTTCCGTAAAGATGGTTCGCGTAAAGATGCGTTCTTGTCCCGAATACTTGCTCAGTCTGAACAGCTGCGGCAAAAATTGCGAGTTGCGATCGACTCGCGTCCGAGAAATCCTGCAGAAATTGGAATCCTCGTAGCCCTGGCCTATCCGGATAGAATTGCGATGAAGCGCGAAAACGCGGCCCGGAGTTACCTCCTTTCCAACGGAAGCGGCGCGGAACTGCCCCCGGGCAGCTTGCTCGCGAAGGAAGAATTCCTTGCGATTGCGGATCTACAGGGTCGCGCGCCTAATGCGAGAATTGTGCTCGCAGAACCGATACAAGCAGAAGACCTCGAGGAGTATTTTGCCGAGCAGTTTGAAGAGCGCCGTGAAGTAGGATGGAACGGCAAGGAGCAAACGGTCGTATCGAGAGTCCGTCTATGTCTTGGCGCGCTGGTGTTGCGGGAGCGAGCAGCACAGGCGTCCGACGAAGAGTTGGCTCACGCAATTCTTGCTGGTATTCGTGAGCGCGGCGCGGCTGCGCTTCCCTGGAGCGAAGCAAGTCGCGAATTCCAGGCGCGCTCCGAGTGGCTTCGATTAAGCGGGTTTATCGGTGAGGAGTGGCCAGATCTTTCGGATCGGATGATTGAATCGCAGATTGAGCAATTTTTGGCTCCCGTAATTGCGGGGCTCCGTAACGTTAATGAGATTCAGTCGATCGATCTTCTTCGCGTGCTGCAGGCGCGATTTTCATGGCAGCAGGGCCAGACATTAGAACGTCTTGCTCCCGCGACAATCCAACTTCCAAGCGGGCATAGCGCGAAGATTTCATATCAACCCCTCAGTGAGCCCAGACTCGCGGTAAGGCTCCAGGAAATGTTTGGGCAGGCCGAGACACCGAAAATTGCCGGTGGAAAAGTCGGACTTCTTTTGGAGTTACTTTCGCCCGCGCGCCGACCGCTCCAAGTGACAAAAGATCTCTCAAGCTTCTGGGCTAATTCTTATCGCGAGGTGCGGAAAGAAATGTTAGGGAGATATCCCAAGCATGCTTGGCCCGAGGATCCGCGTTCTGCGTTGCCGCCTCGAAAGCGGCCCAAAAATTAGCTAAGAACTAGAGTAAGAGGAAATACAGCAATTTTACTGCTTGTCGGCATTGAGTAAAAGTCATACGGTTAAACGGTCGCAGTCCAGCTTGAAAAAGGAACTCTATGGCCCCAGCGCTTCCAAGCCCTCAAAGTTATCAAACTCCCTACGGGATTATGTTTGGCGTTCTTTTTGTAGTTTTGCTAGTGGTGATATTTGGGAGCTACCATATTGTTCCGCCAGGCAACCGAGGTGTTGCTGTTACTCTTGGCAAGGTAGATCCGGTAGAACGAAAAGAGGGGCTCACTTTTAAAATGCCGATGGTGACTAGTATCGTAAATTTTCCGATCATGCAGCTTAAAGCGGATGGCCGGGCGCAGTGCTTTTCGAGTGATCTGCAGACGATGATGGTTAATTTTACCGTATTGTACCGTGTACCCGAAAATAAAGTGACCACGCTCTTTCAGCAGTATCGAGGCGATCCATACCAGACACTGATTGAGCCACGGGTTCAAGAAGGCATGAAACAGGTCACTGCACTTTTTAGGGCCGAGGACATGGTAAAAAATCGAGAAAAGGTTAAGGCCGAGGTTCGTCTAAACGTTTCGAAAGCGCTAGGCGACCTTATTACACTTAACGATCTGATAATCACCAACATCGATCTCTCTGATCAGCTGGAGCAGGCAATTGAACAGAAAGTTGTGCGTGAACAAGAAGCATTCGCCAAGCAGTTTGAACTCGACAAGGAGAAAAAGCAGGCTGAGATAACCATTGTCCGCGCCGAGGCAGAAGCTAAGTCTGTGCATATTAAGGGTGAGGCGCTTAAGGTTTCACCTGAAGTAATCCAGTTTGAAATCGCGCAGCGCTGGGACGGTAAGGCGCCGCTTGCGGTGTCGGTGCAGCCTGGCGGCGGACACGGCGCGAATGTATTGCTACCGCTAAAGTAGCCTCATCAATTAAGAAAGCAATCGTGGCTGCTGACCGGTTTTTGCCGACGCAGCCTTCTCTTTGATTTGCGTTTCTGCGTCGCTCACATGCTTCATGGCAAACAGTTTGTCACGCAATAAGTCAGCATACCAATTGTGCGTAACAAAATGCTTTCGATCTCGCGGATCTCGTAAGCCGCATTTTGCGGCGAGCTCGGCATCGTATCGTATTTTTAGTGAGGGTGTTGAAAGAATACGATAGGCCTCTTCAGCTTGATTAAAAGCAAACTTGAGCTCATCAGTAAAGTGCTCAGCCATAAGATCCGGGTGCAGCATTACCTTAATAATTCTAAAACTTGTCGCGATCGCATTTGCGTCGGCATCACGTTGCAGCCCAAGGCGAAGGTAATAATTCGGCATTACTAGTGCCGGGTTATTTGGATTTCGAAGCGTAAGTCTATTTGAATATGTTTTTAGAATTTTAAAATACTCAATTCTCGCCTGAATCAAGCGCCTTACAGATTCCTGGATCTCGCCAAGCGCTGCTCGAGTAGCATCGCCAGTAATATTTGCGCGAATTTCTTGAAACCCTGCGGAGCCAATCTCGGTAAGCGCTGCAGCGAGAACTGTTTTATCTGTGTCATTTAAGAGAGACGTTCGAATCTGACCGTCGAGATCGGGTCGTAGCATAACTGCTTTTGCCACTTTCGAATCGTGGACGATGCAGCGCACGAACTCAACTATTCGCGAAGGGGCGTCTTTGTTTCTCTCCAGTTCGGCCCTGAGAAAAACATTCCACCGCGCCATTTCGAGGCTGTCATCACCGATGCTTTTCACCCAAGCCTCTCTGGTCAGTTCAAGCCAGCTCTTTCGTACTTGATCTGCGCTTTGGAACTGAGCGGCCTCAGCAAGTAAGGTGAGTGACCGCTCAAGATGAGCCGTCGTCAATGAATGATATTGTGCCACCTGAGCGCGTAGCGTTTCTAATGCGCGCGCGCGGGACTCGTCGCTGCCGTGCAGCATAAGCGCTGAGAAAGCTCGTTGTACTCGAATAAGGTCGGTGCTGTCGGCAGAGACATTTCCGTCAAATAACACCTGCGGAGCTTTCTCAAATGTGCTATTTGCGAGACGAAGCATTCGCTGCTTAAATTGCTTCCCTGCACTGCTTCCGATAGCTAAAAAACCTTTGAGCAGAGATGCTACTGGATCTCCCTCCGAGACTTGGCGTGTCTCTAATTGCGTTAACGAAGCGCTGACTGAGCTACGAAGCTGCGGTACACGCATAAGGAAGTCGAGATTTGTTTCTGAGGCGGCTTCACAAAAGAGTTGCGAATCTCGCCCAATCATTCCTTCTAAAATGGGTATCGCGAGATCGCGAGCAATCGAAGAGTTTGGCTCGTCGTGAAGCTTGCCAGCCAGCGCAATTTCGACAATAGCAGCATTGAGCAGCGATGCGGCAAAGTCCGATTCATTTTGTCTATCGTTCAGAGTTTTTAGCTCTTCGAACCTAGGCGAACGCCTCAATCGGCCAAAAAATTCAATTCTATCCCAAACATTCGCGCGGTCAGTGACGGCCTTGAATTCGGCTCCATTGCCAAGACGCTGAATAATGCCTCGATAGAGCTCGAATCCATACAACGCTTCGAGGCAAGATGGCATGCGCGGCAATCTTTTGCTTGACGAAGTTCGTGTGCTACCGTCTCCAACAATATCGACTACGAAAGCACTAAAGCTTTCAAAGTCAAGCTTAGGTGGGATGAGTTCAGGATATTCGTCAGCCCACACTTTCAAACATTCAATGCGAAAGCGAAGCCGGTTTATATAATAACTTATTCTTTCAAGTGCTACATCGACCTCTTGCGGTCCTATCGCATCGAACTCAACGCTTCCTCCTTGCGTGCGAATAAACTGAAGTGCCCTATCATTGCGAGCCAATGCACTCGAGAGTGGCTCAGGAGTAGCAAGCTTTGTTGCAGCAAGTGGCTTGACCAGACTACAGGTATTAAGAAAAGTCGCGATCTCTGAGTTTTTTTCGTACCATGGTTGTATCGACTTGTCCTTAAGATATTTATAGCGCTCACCACTTATTTCCCAACCTAATTGAGAAAATAGTGCGGGATCGATTGGGCGGCTTCGTTCGGAGCAGAGTTTACGATGAGCGTGCAGAACGGCTTGCACGGTGAGAAGTCTCTCGACATGGAATTCGTCGGCAGTTACATGGCGAGCAACTCGACTCTCCATACTCACCGCAAGATCTTGCCGCTTGATAAAACGCAAGACATCAGTATCTTCGAATGCCCTATTGAACAGCGCTCCTTGCGGATACCCCAATGTCAGGTCATCCGACACCAGCGCGCTCAATAGATCTTCGAGGCTTACTTTTTCGGAACGGGAGCTATGGCCCAATATAATTCGCTTTATTGGTACTGTGTCTTCGTTAAAAGCGAGCCTTCCCATAAAAAGCTTTCGAAGCTCGGATTGCTCAAAAAAGTTAACCGCGGTGACAAGTCGCGCCATAAGATGTGGATTGCCATCGCTAATGAACTTGGCAAGAGAAGAGCTCTCCACATATGCCTTCGCCGCCTCTGACGGTGAAAGGTTCGTCAGCCGACAAAAGATATCTAGCTCTCCTTGATTCGGAAGGTTCGCGAGGTGTCTCCATACGGCTGGAGTTTCCGGAGCTTCTGGAATAACGCAACGAACCGCTTTTTCCCAATTTCCGCAGTCAAGCAATTCGGCGCGTCTCAGTTTTTCAAAAGCAGTTTGCAGTCTTTTGATTTTACGAATTCTCTCGGGAAGAGCGCCACAACATTTTACATAATGCGCCTTAAGTTTTATCCACTCGTTTTTGGGAAGCTTGACTCTGGTCTCATGAAGATTCTGAGGTAGAAAGCGGCGTTCGTGAGCTTCAGAGCGAGACCTTTCATGGGATATTACTGCAAGGGTGTGCGGAGCATACACGATATGTGGATTACGGACGAGCTTCTCGGTAGAGGCTTTCTTAAGATTCTTATCAAGATTGAAGAATTCAATTTCCATCGGATGACACGCCGCAAAGTCACCGAGTTCAAAATGGCGCTCACCGCTATGGTCGGATGCCTGTGCGATCACTTTTTGTGCATCCCTAAGGTAGGCAAGGTGGGCGCTGAGACGTTCTATACTGTACTGCAAAACCAGCGGGATTCTTGAAAGATATCGCACGTCTCCTTGTAATCGCGGACCGTGCTCGTCATAAATATGAAGATTCGAAAGGTCCCGGCTTGGCGAATCGGCTCTTGCTGTTTCGGACTCGTCAAGCAGATGCGGCGAAGTTAACAGTTTAATTGTCTCGGACTCACTCAATTGCGCCATCTCGGCAACTCGCGACAGGAGGTTCGCGGGAAGAAAATTTGGCTGCAAAATACGCTCGGCAAGAAATTTATATTGCGAGGCTGCTGATTTAAACCTTGTCTGTGTCGTGGTCCAGTCAACCGCGAGCCCAGCAATTCGATACACAGCGATCCGATGAGCCGACATCTCGATTCCAAGCTTCTCTAGCTCCGATATCGCTTTGGCAAGTGGCATGGCGCCGAGCTCGCTTTCTGGCTCTCGACGAAGCAAGGCCGAAAAACTACGATAAAGGCCTGCGATCTGTCGTACTCCCTTTTCAATTGCAGGATCGATATATTCTGCACAGATCGCTGCAGTCAACATGTGGTTAACCCATGCACGAGCACGATCTTTAGGGATCATCATGAGTTCGGGGCGAACATGCCAAGCATCTCCCTCGGCGGCGACAGTAAAGAGCGCTGGTAAGTCCTTCTTGACTATTACGGAGTATGGAGAATTTTCGACTTTCTCTGAGCGATTAGCAAGAGCGTCTTGAATGATGACGCTCAGCTCGTCCGCTTGGATTTGCGGCAGATTTCGTGAGGTATCTATTTTGCTTGCTCCGGTTCTCAGTGCGCCAATATGAAGTAGCGCCTCGCGTAGGGCGATTGCCTCAATCTTCGGCTTTTTTGAACTTGAGAGACTTTCTTGGGTTAAATCAGGTTGGGCGCTCTCTCGAGCTCGGCTCTCGGCGATACCCAGCACCTTCCTAGTAATTGCGGAGTGCCCGAGCGCTTTTTGTTTCTCCGAAAGTTTTGCCACGACTAAGGCCTCTTCTGGGATTTTTGCGTAACTACCCTCATTGTCAAGGTGCCGTCAGGATCTTTGCCGAAACTATACCTTTCTCGTGGCGGGAATCCTTCGAGCACCACGCGCTCTTCAATCGTATCTCGCAGCCATTCAATGAATTCAAACGCCCTTTCGTCCTCGTGGGGTGAAATTCCCCTTCGCGCCGAGGGTTCCAAACGAGAAAGTAATTTTTGCTCAATGTCGTGAACACTACCATACTTGAGTATTAGCTTGGTCAGCGCCTGAAAGCTAAGGCGTATGCCAAAGCTCTCAGCGACCTGCTCTCTTAAGAAAAGAAGCTCATTCGCCTCTTCGGAAAGTCGAGCAATGTCGCCACTGGTAATTCCTCGCTTAAAGATCGATGGCGGGCTAAGAAAATGCTTGAAGTCTCGGTCGGCCTCTGGAATTGCCATACGAGCAAGCAACGTCACTGCGGGTGCGAGCTCTACGTGGTTCCGTGCTTTGGGGCTGAGCTCGAGAGCGAGATGCAAAAGCTCAACCGGTACCTTAAACGAGGACGCCAACTCAAGTATCTTCGCAGCATCATACTGTGCAGGCTCACTTGACTCCCCCGCTGAGTCTTGATCTCTTTGCGCAGCGGCTCCCGAGGTGCTTTTAACCACCTCTTCGCGAATGAAATCTAATCCTGTTGCGGGTAGCACGGCAGCTGCGGCCGTTGCATGAATAATGTCGGTAACACCAAGTTCATTATTCGAAAAGCGCTCCGCAATTGAACGTTGCTGAGCAGGTTTGAGCAAAGCGAAAGAAGGGAGCGCCTCCGGAAGACTTGAAATTATGGCGTGCACTGGCTGTTTCACCAAGGCGCCGCTATAGATTTGCTCGACCGGAATCAACGCTGCTTTTTGGGCAGTGCTGACCGGTGCTGCGATATCTAATGTCGGATGCTCGGCGGAAGGCGGCGGGACGCTGTCCGCGTTTTCGGACGTACGCCGATCCGAGTCATCGTGAGAGTTAGTCGGTGTCAGCTCCTCGGTCGCAAACGTAGGAGTAAGCCCTTGGCTCTGGGCAGCATACACAACGGTTGAAAGATTAAGCGTATTCTCTTTTGTGCGGTACTCCTGCACGAGCACGCCATACAAGGTTCCTATAAGGATGTTGCGGCAGGTAGCTTGAGAAAGCATTTTGTTCAAGTTAATTGCTTGTGGGTTTCTTACGAGAGACTTAACCATTTCGTCGTAGATTGTACGAGCGGCGTCAAACTGATTTTGGCCAAGAAAGTATCGTTCCGAAAGCGAAGTAATTGTTTTCGTCAAACTGTCGGAAAGTAAGGCTTGCTCACTTTTAGACAATTGAGCTAGCTCGAATTCCGAGGGAAGGCAGGCTCGTATAGCTTCCCCAAGCGAATAGCTCCTGTTTTCGGCACACACCGACGCATATTTTCCAAGTGCGTGTAATGCACTGCCCGAAGTATGCGTGGCCTTGTTGCACAGTGAAGTGAGTTCTACGTTTGGAAAGTGAATGACTTCACTTTTCATTCTTGCCAGCCAGAGTTCTCGTGACACTGACGTAAGACGTTCAAGTTCAGATTGAAAAACGCGCCCCCACTGCGTACTACATTCAAATGCTGGAACACGCCTGACGTGCCGAGCAAATATCTCCGGATCCAGCACCTTCTCCCCGCCTTTTTCAAGGCTCAGCAAATCGCCACAGACCTCGCGCACAATTTCCGCCTGGAACGCGCGCTTTCTTTGAGAGCTGACGGGCAATATTGATCGCGCAATTACCAAACATAAACTTGAATTGGAAAGCGCGGTGCGATGTATGGCCGTTTCGATCGCACGCGAAGTATCACGCGCTACCTGTTCGGCGTCGACACCGGACCCAGCGCATAACGCCGTCGCAGATGCATTAATTATCGGGTCTAGTCCCCGCACGAGATCCGCGGCACGTTCACGAAGTGCTGTAAGGTGCGCACAAAACTCCTCTACTAACGCGGATGGTGTATCATCGGTTCTTATCGCCCTTCCGGGAATTCTTGGAGCGCCTGCAAGGTCAATGGAATCTGCTTGATCGCGAAGATATCGTGCGAAGCGCTCGGCACAGCGAATAAGATCGAACGAAAGTGAGTTATACCCGCGTTCGAATATCTGAGCGGCCTCTTGCGGGTCCTCTCGATCAAGTGCCGCGCGCCCGGTCTGACACTGTTCGGCAAGGCTATTGAGCTTCTTCGTTAAAGAGGCACGAGGATCTGAGGCATCTAACTTAGAAAATGACTTAAAGCGTATGGTCTCGTCCACGACATCTGCGGCGGCGGCATCGAGCTTTTCGGTGATTGCAGAGTGAGCAAAACGCAGAAATAGTGAGGAGTTCTTCAGCGCCTGGCGAATCTCGACAACCCGTCGTTTGACATCCGCCATGGCCTGGTAGATTCCAGCGAGATTGATTTTGGCCGCTTCCGCATCTGCAGCAAAAACTGGCGCGAGCTCCAAGGGATCTAAAACTTTGCGAACCCTTGCCACGGCATGTGGCGAGAGGAAGTAGCTCAACCTAGAATTATCGAAGCAGAGTTTGAGATTTGCCTCTTCGCTATCGGAACTAGCTTTCTCTGCGACCGCCAGGTGCAGCAGTGTGGGTGGAAGCGAGCCTAGTTTAGCGGCGAGGGTCTCGATGGAAATCCAATCCGGCGCGGGCGCGGCAACTCCATGAATCAGGTGGCGTTGGGTCATCTTCTCGAATACATTCTTTGGATTTGCCGTAATTTTGAACTTTCCGGGAAGTGGCTTCTTCTCTACTTCTTCCACGCGGCGCCGGAAGCGTGCATCTTCCTCGGGGCGCATCCGTCGTAATGCGCCAAAATTTGGCAGTACGTCAGCGGCATAATAATGAAATTTATTTAGCCCATCATACACGAAGTCATACACTTCAATATATTCAGCCCGTGACGCAGCGCCACGCAGAGCTCTTTGAATCGCAAAACGAAGCGCCGAAGTTGGAGCAATATTGACAATGGCTTCGACTCCTTTCAGATGGAGCGCCTGTGCCGCGACAAAGCGTGAAGTGATCAGTTGAATTTCGCCCTTTTCATACCGGTCGTACGTCGCGCGACGTTCCTGAGGATCCTCCTCTTCGCTTACCCGTGCTGCGGGGATACCACTTTCGGTTGCGAGATCCGCAAGCGCTTTTGCAAGGGTAACTCCTCCTACAAAGGCTATTACCTGCCTGCCTGGGAGAGTGCGCTTTAGGAACTCTATAACTGCTTCGTGAAATGCTTGAATGTTAACTGTATTTTCAAAAGCAGCGCTATCGAGGCCATCGGCTTCGCTGCCTGTAATAACTCTTGGAGGCAACTCAATGCCCGTTTCAACTAAAATGTTATGAATTCCAGCAATGATGCCATCTTCAATAGCGCTAAATCTATCAAGCTCATATACCGTCGGACCAAAGCGTGTTGCTAAATTCTCGTGTGAACTTCGGTATGTTGTCGCACTGAGACTGATTGCAAGTGTTTCGTTTGGAAGGCTATCGCCGACTTTACCGGTTACTTCACCGAGGAGCTCGTCGCCATCATCAAATAGAATCAGCGGATAAGCCGTGAGATCTAGCCGACCAGCTAACCTCGATAGTCGAAACTGGTCAAACGTAGTAAGTGTGACATTACGGCCTTCGACTTTCTCGGTTCCATGATAACAGCCTACGTGGAGCCCACCGCAGAACGCTTTGATTTCTCTTTCAATCTTTAAGATTGGGTCTATGGAAGGACAAACTACTAAAGTCCGCTCGCCAAATATTGAGGCTAGTCCCCCGACTATGGCCGATTTGCCAAACGCCGGCGGAGCCTCGATAACTTGACGATTTACTCCCCGTGCCACTGCTTCACCGATCTTCACAAAGCAGTCTAATTGATGCTCGCGAGGTTCAAACACCGAGGGCCTATAAAAGAATTCGCGAAATCGTTCTCTAATCTCACGAAGCCGTTCCGCGCCAGCACTTGCCCACTCCGGGATGTTTTTGAAGGTACAAAGGCTTTGTTCTCGAGGATATAAAATCTCTTGGCTTCGAAGCGAAGCACCATGAGACTCGGTATTTTGTCTGGTGAGAAACGGGTGCGGAACTGATCTTGGCATACAGTAAATTCACTTCGATATATGGCGGTCGAAGGAGTTTAGCATAACGTAGTCTACTAAGGTAATTTGCCTTGACTATTTTGGAGTGCGTTAAGCTAGCGAATATAGTTAGCTTTTGACCCGTATCTGTACTCTGTAGTTTTTTGAAGTATTTGGACCACAGAGGCACAGAGGTCACAGAGTTAGCGAAAGAATATCCGGAGTTAATGAGTGGTTACGAATACGGTGGAAAAGGCATTGAATTTATTAGAAAATTTGCCGGTCCGTGCGTTGAGCTGTAATAGCTTTCGCGTTGTGGCACTAGAGCGGCGGGATGACTTTCGGGGGTACTTTATAGAGACAGACCCGCCCAAGCTCAACCAACTTTGGACAGGTAATCAATCTGCTGCCACGCAGAGCCTCTGTCTGACTAATGGCGAGAATATAGTGTGGACTTTTCGAAGTAGCGGAATATACACGGGCTCGTGGTAGGCCAGTACCAGCAGAGTCCCAGGCAATTGCACTGTTTGCATAGTAAGAAAACCAGAGATGCCAGTCCGAGGCATCGAGGACTGTGGGAATCGAAGTAGTTACCGCGATTGCGGTGCTATCGCTAATGTTCGCTTTGCCCTTGACCTTGGAGACAAAGTACTTAAATGCCGCGGTCGGAATATTGTAGGCAACTCTATGCACCACAAAAATATCATAGGCGCGAGGGAGCGTAAGCATAAGGCAGCCGATAATCATGCTCGCACTCACAATTCGCCGCGCCTTGAAAAGTGCCGGAAGGCGCAAAGCAGAGGCTATTAACCAGGGGCGCACATAGGAGGAAAGTGCGACAACGAGCAACACCGAAGCGCAAAAGAAAAAATA
>CAZEAC010000045.1:26107-29886 GCA_964510065.1 uncultured Bdellovibrionales bacterium
TATCAGGAAAATAGGTGAAGCAATAACGAGCATAAGAAAATATGTAATTGCAGGAAGAAGTTCCTGGGGTTTCCTCTCCCAGGCGCAAGACGCGCACAGAAGCAAAAACAGGAAAAGCGCTACATGTTCGAAATTAATCAGCGAGTGTGATCTAAATAAAAAGCCCTGAGCATTCAAACTGATTCGAGTAAAGATTGCCTTTGGGTTTCGGATTACAAAGGAAAGAAAGCTTTCGCCATACTCGCGAGGGTCACCGTAGATCTCAACTGCTTTGCGGTAGCCGTCTCCGTCGACATCTCCGCTGGACCATCCGCGGGCATGGCCTTCACCGGCATAGAAAGTGTAAATAGGTTTTTGACCGATCAGATCGTGCTTTGCCGAGAGATAGCGATACGATGCAGCAGCCGGGAGATAGAGCGTCAGAAACGCGCAAGCAAAGGACATGCCAAGTGTGGCCAGCTCAGCCGGTTTTCTTTGCCTTGCGCTATAGAGCAGCCAAAAAAAAGTTGTGAGAGCGAGAAGGACGCATTCTGCTCGCGCGAGGGTTACCAATCCCCAAAGTAACCCAGCATAGATAAATCCACGACGCACTTTTTTCTGGAATGCGCGCAGGCTGCAATATACCGCAAAAGTGGAAAGTGCCAGCGCAGTGAGGTGACTGAGCGGGGTAACAAGTCTTGAAATAATAAAGGTATAGAGTGGCATCGAGAGCGCGAAGGTCAGAATTAAGATTGCAAGCGGCCAGCCAACAATGCGTCGAAAAAATAAAAAAAGACCGAGGCTGCACATAAGCAGCATAAGTGTGCAGTAAATTTTTCGGATGACTACTGGATCTTCAATGACAACTTCGATCGGCAGAAGGAGAAGCACGGCGAGCGGAGGACGCCAAAGCGCTGGCGGGTCTCCGGGTCCGACAACAAAGCCGTGGCCACGTAAAATATTTCGCGCAATGAGAATTTCAACATCCCATGAGTTTGGCGGAATAATCGAAATTTGCCAGAAGAAAGTCGCAAGCAGTGCAATAAGTAGCGAGAAAGCAACTATGACGAAAACACGCTTGCGAGAACCGACTTCCGGTTTCATATCGCCAGCCAATGTAGCGTGAAGCGACAGAGATTGTCACTATGCACGCTTCGATGATAATGCTCGTCTCTGTAACCGAACTTTTCTCACTTTTCCCTATCTCGGTGTTCTCTGTGTCTCTGTGGTTTATTTTACTTTCAAAAAACCACAGAGACTCAGAGAACACTGAGTGAGGAGCGAGTCTTATCACCGAAACCGAGCGCAAGATAGCGGCGAAGCGCTTCTTACGAGGTGTCGCTCAGCACATGCCGGTGAATTCGGGAAAGGGCAGTGGCGCCTTTGTGGAGTTGTACCGGGATCAGTAAACGGCGTTGCGGGCGCTGGTGTTTCTGGCTGCTGCGGCGAGGGTGCGGGCTCGGGTGCGGCAGGTTTTACTTCCGGTTTCGGCTCGACAGCGGGCGGCTCTACCTCGACAGCTGACCTAATTGCAATCATAGTATTCTCCATATTCAGGTTTTAAAATCATATTTTCTCCCCGGGATCGACGAGCATAATTTCACCGCCCTGATTGAGGCCGGCTTCTTGCAGGAATTCACGCACTGACGAATAGTTAATATCCTCGTCACTAAAGCTGCCCGAGGCCATTTTCTTAAGTCCTTCCACGACCTCCTCGTTCACCTTCAGCCGTGTTGTTGGTCGGCCGTCGACATCTTTAAAAAGAAGTTCGCCCCAAGGGGGAAATGCCGGGTCGACAAACGTGAGTTCAGGCATCGGAAATCCCAAGCGTCCTTCGCTTTGTAGGAGGTACATTCGCTCAACCATATCGACGAGCGCTGCAAAACCGCTGGAGTGATGTCCGCCCATGAGTGTGCTCCCCTTCCCTCGACTTCGTGACCAAGCGGTCTCTACTCGAGTGTCATACTTAAAAGATGAGTAGGCCTCTTTTACTGCGAGCAGTGCATCACTTAGGGCGTCGAGATGTCGAGGAAAAGATCGCGTATCCTCGTATGCCCGTCTGTCAAGAATATGATAGAAACCCTGTCGTTCTGGTTCGCCCGAGAAATTGATCATTTCATTCACTGTGAGCGCCGTCTTTCTCCAATATGCTGGGTGCATAAAGAGATCGCGACCAAAAACTAGAGACGAATTACGCACAAGAAGAGTACCGTGCAGCTCATGGCAGCATAGCAAGTACCCACGACGCAGAATGATCTCAAATTCTGAGCTGAGTTGGCGCCCTTCGCGGCTGCTTCCCCACGTGGTACTCCAATAACGTAGAGGGCGGTCTTTACGCAAAACAAACTGCCGCCCGTAGGTAGCGTCGCTTGGAATACCCTCAATTGGCTGAAATCCGAAATGCTCGATTAGTGCTGGGGCGAGATATTCAGTTTGTCCATTTGGCGCGCGGTCAATCAAGCGACGGGTATCATACTTCCAGAGTCGGAAGCTAAAGGTGAGTCTGCCTATGCGCGACCAGATCTCGAGTAGTTCGCCGGGAGTTCTTCTGCCAATAATACCGACCAGACGATTAATTGAAGTAAGGGCGAGGCTCAAAGGGGCAATGTGCGGCCCTTTGCGTTGTGGGTCTTTGGGATGTGAGATTAGTGCGAGAAGCTCGGCTTCATGTGGGTGAAAGCCTATATTGCCCGCGCTATCGTTAATGCCTTCAATCGGCCTTACCAGAGTCGCGACATCTTCGGGCATGAGTTCAAATAATAATGTTGGCAGGAAACGCGTAACATGGGCGAGCAGAGGTTTGATTGTACGCGGATCGAGGTGGATGATTGAAGATGAACGTACGCTATATGCCGCTATGAGGTTTCGAATTCCGTCGAAGGAGACACCTCGCCTTAAATAATTGAGCGCAGTAATCCGAGATGCTTGTGCAACAGAAAAGAAGAAAACGAGGCGCTGTTCAACTTCAGCTTGTGGCGCCTTTTGTTTGCCAGTGGTGAGATTGGAAATGAATTTGGCAAGGCTCGGATAGGCCGAGCTTTGTTCGAGTATTTTTTTTATGACTATCGAAGACTGCCTCTCATTAAGTTTCCAATGAAGAAAGCTCTGCTTCAAATTAGAAATCTCGCCATTTTTCTCTTGGACAAGATCTCCGCCATTAAACAGTTCAACTCCAAATGTGTTGAGAACCAAATCAAAACGACCGTCGTCGTGAGTTGTCCAATCAATGTCGCTGTTAAAACCCTTTCTAGCGATATCTTTTTTTATGTGTGGATCGTCAGGAATAAGCGCAAGTGCATTTTTCAGAAAGTGCAAACGTGGAGACGCCAGAATGGCCTTCCAAAAATGCATATCGATAAAGGGGAATTTGCTGTCGTCTACAATGAGCGCGAGAAAGGCACGCATTGGTTCCTGTATTTGGCTGAGCGTTTCGCGGGGAAGCTCCATAAGTTCGGGAAAAATCGCTTGGTGTGGGTGCTCAATAATGGAGAGATACACAAATGAAGAGATTGAAGCATTGATTGATTTTTCTATTGTGGGGATTGCACGGACAATCTCCTTAATTCGACCATAGTTCCCCATAAGGATCGCGGAGTGCAGTTTCTGACGAACTAGTGAGCGAATCTGCTGATGGACATTCATGTGAAGCCCACGAATTGTCACCGCATGGCTCGCAAGGCTAAAAATCGCCTCGAGCGTTTGCGCCGAAGGGGCCGAGGGGAAATGGGAGGCTTCGATGCGAAGCTCTTCGCTATGTGAACGGGTGAAAAATTGCAACGTTGTCGGGTCTGTCGGATTAC
>CAZEAC010000045.1:29896-36941 GCA_964510065.1 uncultured Bdellovibrionales bacterium
AACATCCGGGTGGAGCCCACCGAGGAGGCCCGCGCCAGCGCGTACACCATGAGCGGTGAAAAACCGCTCGAGTCAAAGACGTAAGGATCTATGCCCTGCGAATCAAGCCACGCTACCACGTGAGGTTCACCGCGAAGCGCCGCTTCGTGACACACACTCCAACCATCACGAGCCCCAAGGAAAACATGCTCGATTGAACTTATCGCCTGAAGAGTGGGGTTTAGCTGTGCTACCCGATTAAGCACTGAGAGTGGAGCGTTTTCCCCGACGAGCGCATGAAGTATGGCCTCATCATAGTGAACGAGCGGTGGAAATAGTCGGCTAATCCCGTCACTTTGCGAATCGCGCGGAAGCCCTGCGATAATCTTCAAAGCTTTTTCTACATAATCCCACTGCATGCGTGTGCCCGCTTCCCTACAACCTCTTACTAAGGCACAGCGAAGTTCACTGAGACTTCGTTCGGAGTCGGAATTTATATGCGCACCATGCGCTACGAGTTTCTCCGCAATACCTATGTGTGAGTCTATGAGGCAACGGCCGAGAAGTGTTTGACCGTCGGCATTCACGCTATCGGCGCTAAGCCCGAGATGCAGTCCTAGGGATATATTAGCAGTCTGCGCCCCCTCAGGCGCAAAGCGAGCATACCAAAGCGCGGTCTCCGAGTTGCTATCGAGAAGTGAATTTGCCCGGCCTTTCAGTACGCTAGCCAAAGTGGTCGGCCAATGCGTTTCACGGGTCATTGAGAGATGCCAGGGACTTGCGAGTTTTGTAAACACGGAGCCGTCTGCGTGTTGAAACTGCATCTCACCAAGAGCTCCCGGATCCGCACCTAAGCCAAGTAATTGCTCAGCGAGCTTTATGTCAGGACACTGCGCGCACACGTGGTGAAGTGCGGTTGCCCCGTGTTCTCCCCGACAGGCATTCACAATGCGCCCGACCTCATGTCGCTTTGTGATCTGGGTCGACTTAATTATTTGTAGCCGCCGAACTATTGCCTCTAATTCGTGCCAGTCTTCGAGCTCAGCCGCGGCGAGAAGCAGCTCGGCGAGTGTGTCAGGTTCAATGTGCAGCGGCGAACATACGCTGCGGCGTTGTTCATCAATGCTCGCCCTGATTCTCAAGATCGTGGTATGAATCAGCTCCATCGCACAGTCCTTGCCTGGACTTCTCACAGTTTTCTACTGCGGAAGTATAATTTGTCGAATGGCGCGGCCTTTCGACAAATTACGCTTCCTCGCGACGGAACCTGTGCGAAGTCCGGGCGAGTACACTGTAAACGAAATAACTTATCCTTGCTCTCGGTTCTAACTCGGTGTTCCCTGTGCCTCTGTGGTTTTTTTGCTTTCAAAAGACCACAGAGGCACGAAGAGCACTGAGATGAGAAGAGTCAGAAAACTTCGTTCACAGTGTACTAGAAAGAATTCTCGCGAATTCATTGAGACAATGCTACGTCCGAGCGCGAACGTACCAAAGCGATTATTTTGATTTCATATTTTGTACGCGGGAAAGATTTTGGGCTTCAGTAGTGGCAAAATGCGCCGCACGTGCGAGAGCGCTTATTGCGTCACTGAGTAGCTCAATCTTTGTGAAGCCCTGCCGGCGTACTCCTTTTGTGTAGAGTCGTGAGGCACGAAGTGTGAATGTTCCCGCGGCAATTCCGACAATATACTTTGTGTCAATTGGCCGAGGCGCATGGTTTTTCCTTTCTAAGAATGTAAGACGTGAGAGAATGGTGTTTAAATCATCCTGCACCGTGCGATTAACAGTAAAAAGCGGAAGCCAGCGCTCGCGAAGCAAGTGCAAGATCTCTCGCACGTTTCCAGAACGTGTCTCCATTTCATAAAGAAGCTTCAATCCCAAACATCCTCCGGTCCGCAGCCGCGCGGGGGTTTTGTTTGCAATGCCTATCAACAGTTGAAACGCACTCGCGGAAAGTCCGCATGTTTCAGGCGATAAAAAGTCCGGGAGAAAGTACTCCGGAAGGTCATCGCGATGGCGCTTCGCTTGAAAACCGATTACGCCCTTTTGATAGGGATTGATGCTGGACACATACAGTTCTGGTAGCCATGAAAGAGCGTCGGTGGTAAGGCGCAGTCCTGGAATAAAGCTGCCCTCGGCGCGTTGACGATTGCGAATCGTGAGCTCGAGCGCGTCTTGTGAGAACTGAACTCCAGGATTTTGTAATGAGACCAATCGGTAAAGATCGCGGAGTGAAGGGTATTCGCCGAAGATCTGTTTGTAATTTTCGCGAGCTGACATTACCTCTTCAACGCAAAGCTTCGAATGTGATGTGATACAATACGTTGGTGACAGTTCAGCGTCGTAGCCTTTTCGCAAGGTTTTGCCGAGAAGTCCATGAGGATATTTGCTGCGGGTGGCAGCAAGAAGCTCCGCTTCAACAGGGCGCGCACCAAGTTCATGCTTAAAAGTTATAGCTACTTGTTTGATCGCTTCTACATCAATCGCTCGGGTATGTTCCTTTGAGAGGGCGAACTCAGGAAGCCCACGCTTTCGGCGGCGATTGTTGAGCATGCGGAAGCCCATGCGAGTTCGATCGAAGCTCGCCGCGCCTCGAATCTGCTTAGAGAGTGCTCCCTGCAGCTCAAGCCAGCGTGGTATGCGCTGGTGCTCTTTTAAAAATGCACGATACGAAATTTCCACCGCGTCAGCGAGAAAGCTCGCATCTCGTTCAATTTTAAGTGGATTGCGATGGTGCTCGCTTCTTTCTTTGTTAATTTTCCGCAAGGTGGTGCCAAAATTGGCCGAACTGAATGGAACTTTTTTTTCTTCCCGAAGGTAACGTTCTATCTCCGGGCGCGATGGTCGACGGTTCACGCCCTGCTTTCTGAAGCCACGGGCGGTCTTAAGGTAGGCTTCCTTGAAAAGTTCTTGGCGCCAACGCCATGCTGCGTCCGAACGGGCGCTCGTTGCGAAATGGGGAGGTTTACTGGGGGAGTTTTCAGTAGCCTTTTTCAATGGGAGAGTCATAGGGAAGAATAGCCAGCAGATTTTAAGCAAAGTTGCCTCAATTATACTTGATTAGTTTTCTCGAGTGAATACTATCGAGGTGATGTATTCGCAACGACAAGATAAAGTTTTTAGTAGAAGCGCCGCGCAGTCTCTCTTATCTCCGATAAAACGTGAATTAGGAGCGTACCTTGGCCGACTGGGTTGGCATATTGGTGCGGCAAAGTTCTATACGATATCGCGCCATGAGACAGATCGCTCAGGAGCTCCGAAGGAATTCGGATTTGTCTTCTTTGATCAGGGCGAGGTCTGGTTTCATCGGCGCAATGCCCGTGAGTTCGCACTTCGAAATGGACAGCCAAATTTTGTGGCACCAAAAGATGCATGGGATAAAGTAACACTTCCCAAGATGAATGATCTTATTGTTTTCCAAAGTCGTGTTGGTCCGGGCGGAATGCATGCCACCGATTGGGGATACGTTGAAGAGCTAAGGCTCATATTGCCTGCACCTGAAAAGAAGCGCTCGCCGCTCGACAGCTTATTTCCGTCTGCGCAGTAACGTTGAGCAGGTAACGTTGAGTAGGTTTTAATCCGTTTATCTGATCATACGTTGCGAGCAGAATTTTTAGCTCTGTGTAACCCCGTGCTTATAGAAACAATAAGTTTAAGGTGTTACGCAGAGGCGGCAGGAAAATCGCCCCGGATAGATAGATTTTCTTAGCCGTCGCTAAAGCGTTCCTCAACGCCGGCGACGCAGGCTTCTATTCGCTTTGCGATGTCGCCGCTTACCCGCGGTATAAATTCAAGTGCCTGCATGTTTTCCTTTACTTGCTCGGGGCGGCTCGCGCCGGTAATTACCGTACTTACATTCTGATTCTGGGCGCACCAGGCAATTGCGAGCTGCGAAAGAGTGCAGCCAAGCTCTTTGGCGATAGGTTCTAATTTTCTTACCGCATTTAACTTATCTTCGGTAAGATTTTGTTTTAGCCATTCGTATCCTTGCAGTGCCAGCCTCCCGTCCTTGGGTATGCCGCTATTGTACTTACCACTTAAAAGACCCGAAGCGAGCGGACTCCAGGTGGTAAGTCCGAGCCCAATATCTTTATACAGCGCGGCGTACTCCTGCTCGACCCGTTTTCTCCAGAAAAGATTGTATTGTGGCTGTTCCATCTGTGGCTTATGCAAATGATGTTTTTCGGCGATATCCCAAGCTTCGCGAATCTGCCGAGCGCTCCACTCGGAGGTTCCCCAATAAAGTGCTTTCCCCGAAGCAACCATATCGTGCATCGCTCGTACAGTTTCTTCAATCGGTGTCTCGCTATCGGGGCGATGGCAATACACAAGGTCTACAAAATCGAGCCCAAATCGTTTAAGCGATCCATCAATCGCCTGCATAAGATATTTTCGGTTGAGGGTATTTTCTTCGTTAACGCCACTTTCCAGCCCCCAAAAGAATTTTGTTGAAACGATATAACTCGATCGGCGCCAGTTCAGCTTCTTAAGCGCGTTGCCCATGAGCCGTTCGGCTTCTCCTCCGGCATACGCCTCGGCATTGTCAAAAAAGTTAACGCCGAAATCGTGTGCCTGCTCCATGCAACGAAGCGCGAGCTTTTCATCCATCTGGGTTTTGAAGGTAACCCAGGCACCGAATGAGAGAACACTTACCCGTAATCCCGAACTTCCAAGACGGCGATAATCCATTGAGAAATCCTCTAGTACTCTGTAAACAAAATAATGTTACCTACTCCCCTGTCTTATCTCTGTGCCTCTGTGGTTTTTTCAACGTGAAAAAAACCACAGAGGCACAGAGATACCGCTATACTAGTCCAATCCTGGCCTACTTTACCCGTAATTCGGTAGGAGCTCCAGGGGCGCCGGAACTCGAGCCAGCCTTGCACGCTGTCGGTACCGAGAAGTTCGGATTAAAGCGAAGCAGCGCAGGAACTGGGCATTCCCGCTCGGCGTCTTCGGCTTTCATCGGGGGCCAGCGCAGATTCTCGTTGGTAGCGGGGTTTTTAAACCAGGCAGGACGAGCTGAAAGGTAAAGGCTATCAGGAATCGTTGAAGTGGTCGGACAGGTATTGGTAATTGGACGGCCAGCTTTATCATTACAGATAATTCCGGCCCCGATCTGCTCCATTCCAGGACCTGTTGCTGCTACATAATAGGGATTATTTTGCTGACCTCCATTATCGGGATTATATTGCTGCGAGACCCAATTCTTACAGCGAAAGAGAGTGCAGCGAACTTCGTTGTCATACTTCGCATCGTTCGGATTCTCATTGCCGTACGAGTACCCTAGCCTATATATGACCTGACTCCCCGAAGTCGAGTTGCAACCGTAGCCGTTAGGCTCTCGATATACTTCGTATTCAGACTCTTTACCGGATGTACCGAGAATATTTCCGAGAAAGCTGTAGTATCTATTGTGCCGCTCAAGATCAACAATCCAGGCCTGTGCGCACGGACTCCCGCGAGGGCGGGCCGCAAACTTATTTCTTAATAGCGTGAAGTGCGAAGAGCTTCCCCAGGCATCATCCGCGCGGAATCTTTCAATGCTGTAGTTGCCCTCGATAAGATTCATCATCGGATGGCCGCCATGCATCAGCGGCCCGAAGCGGTGCGGATAGTCGCCACCGGTACTTTTCCACCACATCTGTCCCATGTAATTATAGCTGGTGACATTACCCGCGACCGCGCCCTCGTAGGCAACGGCCATGGTAAGCTTCTCGAAAATGTTATCAGTGATTAAACTTGCGCTGAAGTGTGGGCCCAAGAAGATGCCGTAGGCATTGTTTGAGGTATAGTTCCCATCGGAAAGGTCTGATTCGAGGTCGTAATCCTTTCCCACGTAATCATATTTCCCTGTCGTTTGGTTAACTTTGGGAGGAACCGGAACGCCACCCCAGATCTTCATCCCCTGAAAAGTAAACCAGAGGCCGCCATACCCCCACACTGCGCGTCGCTTCGCCCCAATCAGTTCGACACGAAGAAGCCAGCTATTTATCGCGCCTTCGATAGCCACTGTATCAGTGACGTTTGAGCGCAAATTATTGAAGGTGAGATCCTCGGCCCCGGCATTGTAAGTCAGCCCAGTCATTGCCACTCCCTGTGGCGAGTTGGCATAAGACCAATAAAGCGGTGGATCAATTGCAAAGCTGAGCCCATTTGATGCGCGTGAAGTAAGCTTGACCCACTGCCCACTATTACGTCCGGAACGACCACACCAGGTACAGGTGCCCTCGCCCGCAATATTGCTGAATACAGGATCGTTCGCTGTATTAACCGCCTGATCGATCAAAATAATATCGCCCACTGCCCAGCCTGGATCCGAAGCCAAATAAATGGTCGTGTCGCCCTTTCGAAGCGGGTTTGCAGCTGTTCCGACGGTCCTATTGCCAGCCCCCCAACCCGTGTCAAAAGAGTTGCTAAAAAACAGCATAGAGGCGCCGGAAAACG
Source organism: uncultured Bdellovibrionales bacterium (assembly GCA_964510065.1). Taxonomy (GTDB): domain Bacteria; phylum Bdellovibrionota_C; class UBA2361; order UBA2361; family CAIXSY01; genus CAZEAC01. The sequence continues at coordinate 36,323 of CAZEAC010000045.1, forward strand.
AGGCCGTACCAAGAAGCTCCGTTGTCCCCATCCCGGCGCCGCGAAGTACAACGTAGGACGGGATCTTTAGCGTTGAGTTCACATTAAAAGTTCCTGCCGCAAGCTTCAAAACTCGCACCGGGCAGTTAGAAACACTCTGACATGCTGTTCTCTGCTCATTGCCACAAGTATTGAGCGCGCTTTGAATTTGAGCTGCTGTTGACGTCGACGGCAACGGGGTCGCGGTACAATCGGCACCGGAGGTAGTGGGAATTCCGCCTCGCACGCCAGGATCCCAGGTAATTCGCCTTGCGGAATCAAGTACCTGCGCCTGCCCAGGGATGGTAATGCAAATCAGCGCCGTTAGAGCGATTGTCCTTATTGTTCTTCTTCTCACGTCTTTCACCACTATATTAAGATAGCCAATCAGCAATTACTGGTTCGTACCTGCACTTTAGAAAGCCATCTCTGACCTGCCAACCCTTAATTACAGTGCAGATCAAATTCCAGCTACTTTTCGTGTAACATTGACAGCTTACCCGACCATAACTTTGGTGGAGTGGGTCTTTTACATTAGGGAGTTAGGCCATGCGTGTTATTAATACTCTAATATTACTGGGAATTTCTTTAGGCTTAAATG
>CAZEAC010000046.1:0-4340 GCA_964510065.1 uncultured Bdellovibrionales bacterium
TTGCGGTTTTCTCGGTTCGTTTTTTCACAAATCTCATCCAAAACTCCGCCAAATCAAAAGCACCTACTTAATCAGAGCTTCCCTAGAGCTCATTCTTAATCAAGCTGCGGGTACAAATTGCATCTTTTGTCTGAATTGAGCACGTTTTTCAGCGTGCTCAATTCAGGCAGAAGCTGCTGCACAAAAGGTTTTGTCTGTCCTTCCGTGCGCTGACATTAGTGTTATTGCGCGGAAAGACAGGCGAATGTCTCGCACTGAAAACCAAGCAAAACCAAACCAAGCAAAACCAGTCCAAAGTATGAGCATATTCAAAAGATTCTTCGGAGATGGTGTCGTAGTTCAAGTGACTCCGGCACCGCCACCACCTCCTCCGGTGAGGGAGACGCGTCTCGAAGAGCGGATTTTTAATCCGCTTGGAGCGCGAATCGGATCAACGCTGGAGATCGATGACTTCCAAAATCGCGGTCTTCGTTACCAGCTAAATGGCATGACCGTTCGCAAGTTCACCGTGCAGGGTACCGAGCGTCCGCTTATCGACTATCGACTCGCGGCGCATGCCCCGGATAATCCTCTTGCGGATGCAGAGGGAATTGTGGAGCGGCGCTTGCGGGTGATTCCCCGAGTGAATCAGGTCGCTGGGGCGAACTTTCGATGCTGCCTCCTTAAGAAAGTCAGTGAGTTCGAGTATGACCATGCCTTCACTGAAGGCATTGCCAAGAAAAGGAAATTCATCTGGGGGTATAACGAGGGATCGAAAGATGCCTTCGATGTTACCTATGAACAGGATCCGAATGACACCTCTGCGGACCGTTTTGTCGCACGGAGTCAAGACTATGCGGATCGTAACGGTGATGGGATCGTCTCCCCGAAAGAAGTCCGGAACGAACTCATCGAGTACTGGGGATTTGAGGGCAGCCGTGAACGCCGCCGTGGAGATCCAAAGAGCGCCTACATTGAAGTAGCGTTCATGGAATTCTGCGCGGATGAGGGCCCCCGTCAAGGCTACACGAGCTTCTGGGCCGGCGAGTATGTCGAGTTCAAGGATCTCGTGGTCGATGGCGGCAGCGCCGGTGGATCGACTGCGCTTGCGCAAAATGGTCCTCTCACCGAGGCCCAAAGACGCATGCGCGACGCGATTGCGACGCTCCGTGAGCGCTGCAACGTCGCTCAACTGGCCGAGGACAAGCTCCGTGCCGACTTCAACCGAATTAATGCGGAGGTCGATGAGCTTGTCGATGACAAAGGCGAGTACGAACGGCTTGCGCTTGAAGCGTTGGATGCATCGGAGGCGAACGGGCGCTTGCGGGAGAAGTCTCGACTCGAGCGCGAGGCGGCGCGAAATGCCGGGATGGCCAAGAGTCTTGAGCCGCGGATCAAGGAGCTGCAAGGCGCCCTTGACCGTGCTGAGGAGCCACTCATGAGCGCGGCGGCAATCACGTTACGGCTTGCTCAGCAGGTGCGTGAGGCGGAAGATGAATTCCGTGAGCTCATGACCGGCAAACAAGTCGCAACGCTCGAAGCCGGTACTAGCGTGACAGCTGACGGCAAGATCAACACGGAGACCGATTCGGTTGAATCGGCCCTGAACGAGTTGCGCACGGAGGTTGCCAGAACTCGAGCCGCGGCCAACGTTGTCCGGCGGTTAAAACCTGAGGACTACCGCCTCACCGCGCTCAAGGAGCAGGCCGAAGCGAAAGGAACTGCTGACGCTCAGGCCCTTGCCGAACTTAAAGCTGCGCGGGCAAAAAAAGGCGCGAGCTAACGTAGTACTCAAGGGGGACCGGCGGTTTGTAGCGAACACTACGGACACCGGTCCCCTTTACATGGCATAAGAGAAGGTTGTTGTTGCAGTAGCTAATGCCTTACTAGCTTTTTTACGGATCATTAAGACTTAAGGTCTTCTTGGACTTGAGTGGCTAAAAGGAATTCGCCGTTCTGGGGGAAAGAGACTAGAAGTTACGAACTTGATTTCGATATTCTGAGGCTCTCCGATCGAAATAACAATTTGCCATCGGCACTTAATTCGGCGGGCGGGATCCCTGATATCGACATTGTGCCATTACGGGCGCGCGCTGGCAGCTCTAACAGTCTAAAAACAAAGGCTTCAATGAGAGCAAAGGTTTGGGAAATATAGTAATAACCTAATTAATGATAGGAATTAGCCTTACCTTTTTTATTTTTTGCGCTAAATCCAGGAGCATATTGAGCCCTTTGGTCGATTAAAGAGGTCTTCAGGATCTCTAAGTTCTTTTAACTCCGTCGCCATTTTGGCGACTTCATATGGGAAGCTGTCGCTGGTAAAGGTTTCCCGTGTGAACGGGTTGGTTTTCATCTGACTCTGTCAGAACCTCCATAGTTCCTCCTCAAATCCAGCATAGAAAGGCAAAAAATACCGTGGACGGAAATCCTCTAATTAACAGTGAGAAACTGAGCGCTGGGATCCATTCGGATTCCATCACCATGCAGGGCATGGTCAATCGGATCGGGGTCGTGTTCTCTGTATTTTTGGTCAGTGCCTGTTACTTCTACAGGTACTCCATGGGTGGTGAAGTCGGCCTCGGGTGGGCAATTGGTGGCTCGTTCGGTGGATTGGCCTTGGTCCTTGTGATGTGCTTCAATCCACCGACGAGCACGATCCTTGCACCGCTCTATGCCGTGCTTGAAGGGATCGTGATCGGGTGGATCTCGGCGAAGTACGAGGCCCAATATAACGGCGTCGTCTTCCAGGCATCGGCGATTACGATAGGTACATTCGCCGCAATTCTGGTGCTGTATACGCTGCGCATCCTTCAGGCGACTCCGGCCTTCACCAAGTTCTTGTTGGTGGCTATGGTCGGCATCCTGATAACCTATCTGCTCGACTTCGGTCTTGCGGTGTTCGCCGAAAAGCGAGTGCCGTATCTACACGAAGGTGGCTGGATTGGCATTGGTATCAGCCTCTTCATTATCGTGATCGCGGCGCTGAACTTCATTATCGACTTCGACACCATCGAAAAGTCGGTAAGAATGGGCGCACCGAAGTACATGGGCTGGTACTGTGGAATGGGGCTCCTTGTGACCCTCGTTTGGGTTTACCTCGAGGTGCTGAAACTTCTGGCCAAAGCCAGATCCTCGAAGTAGCACAATGTCTTGGGAGCGCTGTGCAGGTTCAGGGTCAAAGTTGACCTCTTTTTTTTAGCCGCACAGCTTCCCTCCCTTTTAGCTTTTTCCACTAATACCGCTCGATTTTGCAAGCTTTTCATTTGCCTGCTATACTCCGCGCCACCTTGAGGAGGCCTATGCAAGAGTACGTATTGGTACTTGATTTCGGTTCCCAATTTACCCAATTAATTGCAAGGAGGGCGCGCGAGCTTTCAGTGTATAGCGAGGTGAAGCCTTCGCATACCAAGCCGTCGGAGGTAAAGCGTGAAGGGCTCAAGGCAGTAATTCTCTCGGGTGGTCCCGCGAGTGTGACCGATGCGGACGCGCCGGCATTCGATAAGAGTTGGCTCTCTCTCGGCGTTCCGATTCTCGGAATCTGTTACGGCTTACAGCTAATCGCCCATCTTGAAGGAGGCAAGCTTGCCTCGGGGGAAAGTCGTGAGTATGGATTTTCGACATTAGAAATTAAGGAGCCTGCCGGTCCTTTCTGTAGCTTTGCGGCTGGGGATAAGACCACGGTGTGGATGAGTCATGGCGACCATGTTGCTGAACCTCCCCGGGGTTTCAAAGTGCTCGCCACAAGCGAAGGCGCCCCTGTTGCTGCGATCGCCGATGAGAAGCGAAAGATTTACGCACTGCAATTTCATCCAGAAGTGGTGCACTCGCCACGAGGGAAGGAGCTCCTCGCAAACTTTTTTTATAAGGTAGCGGGCTTTTCTAAGTCGTGGACACCTGAGAATTTTATCGAACAGAGTGTTGCTCAAGTAAAAAGTCAGGTCACAGAAAACGGTAATGTCATTTGCGCGCTTAGTGGCGGTGTTGATTCGACTGTCGCCGCGGTGCTTGTGCATCGAGCAATTGGCGCGCGACTTCACTGTATTTTTGTCGATAACGGTGTCCTTAGAAAAGATGAAGGCAAGAAGGTTTTTGAGCGGCTTCAAGGCTTGGGGCTCAACCTGCGCATGGTTGATGCCTCTGCGAGATTTCTGAAAGAGCTTAAGGGGGTCACTGATCCAGAAAAGAAGCGAAAGATCATCGGCCGTGTCTTTATTGAAGTATTTGATGAAGAGAGCAATAGGATTCCCAATGCAACGCATCTTGTGCAGGGCACGCTTTATCCGGATGTCATTGAGAGTGTCCCGGTCCGCGGCGGACCTTCGGCGACGCCCACGACCGGCTCTGGGGCCAGGTCCGGGCGG
>CAZEAC010000046.1:4350-11903 GCA_964510065.1 uncultured Bdellovibrionales bacterium
TAGTCATCCAAATAAAGGCGCGAGCCAAACAATTAAGTCGCACCACAATGTTGGTGGGCTCCCCGAGAAGATGAAATTCAAGCTCATTGAACCGTTCCGCGAACTTTTTAAGGATGAAGTAAGGCGGGTAGGTGCTGATCTTGGTGTGCCTGAATTTATTCTTAAGCGACAGCCGTTCCCGGGACCCGGTCTTGCGGTGCGTATCCTTGGCGAAGTCAATGAAGCCTCACTTACGATTCTTCGCGAGGCGGATGCAATATTTGTCGAGGAGATTCGTGCCGCCGGACTTTATGAGCAGCTCTGGCAGAGTTTTGCGGTGTTGCTCCCGGTTAAGAGTGTCGGCGTGATGGGTGATGGCAGGACCTATGAACAAACTATCGCGCTTCGCGCAGTAACCTCAGAAGATGGCATGACTGCTGACTGGTGTTACCTGCCGCAGGAGCTTTTGCGCCGAGTGAGTAACCGAATTATTAACGAAGTCCGAGGAATTAACCGGGTAGTGCTTGATATCTCAAGCAAGCCGCCTTCAACGATTGAGTGGGAATAGCCGGATGGAGCGCTACCGAAAAAAGCTCAAATTCGAAGGGGTCATGTACGAAGCTGAATTTGTAAAGCGACCTTTTCGTGAGGGGCTCGAGGTTTCTGTGAATTTGCCTTGCGGAAAAGTCTTGCGTATTGCCGAACTCGGCCTTGGCGAGCAAGAACTTATCGAGCGGATATGCCAAGAGGTTAGCCTTGCAGGCGCTGGCCCACGCTGATTTTCGTGAGTAAGATTAGCAGGATATTCCACGCTGCAGCTCAAAAATCCTGAAAACAAGCCTGCCTCAACCTCATCTAAACTATGGGAATCATAGCCTAAACATTGGCTGTGCGGGTCTGAATGAAGAAAATTGCTCAGTACGTCAATGTGCTGCTCTTTGTCGCCGTGGCGCTTATCGCTGCGCTGCCGATTCTTCATGTGACAAGCCGTGGAAAGTGGCTTCCCTGGTTAAGCGATAGCACAATCGCAAGCTTTAACTTTATCGGCTGGGCACTTGTCGCAGTTATTCTTTTTTCACGCGAAGAAATGCGCAAGACTGCCGCGGCGCTTGCCCAGAAAATGGGTCTTGATCCGCAATTTGACGCATTGGAAGCGTTACTTCAGCGCACCGTCCGTGAAATTGAAAGAAAACTCGAGCTCTTCACCCTAAGCTTAATGGAGAAGCGGATAAGCTCCAAAGATCAGCTAACCCAAAGTCTTGAAGGTGTGGTTTCGCTGGCATACCGGTTGTTCGACGCCGAATCAGTGGAGCTTGCGCTGCTTGATGAAGAATCGGGGCTGTATCATTCGTCGATTGTTCTCGGGAAGCCCTTTAGCAGTGGCGCGCAAGCGATGTTGGCTCAGGCAGCACAGGGGCGCGAATATGCCCCCAGCCCCGACGTCGTGGTTCAGCCGATAGCCTTCGCCGGCTCGATTCTTGGAAGCCTGCGCATTGGACTTCGCCGTGGCCGAGTTCCTTCGAGTGCCGATCGCGAAATCGCAAGATTGCTTGCACTCCATGGCGGTCTCGCCATTATCAACGCGCAGTACACCCAGGAACTTGTGCGCATGAAGCGCTCCTCTGATGAATCGGTCAAAGCAAAGACTGGATTCCTTGCGAATCTCTCGCATGAGATTCGCGGGCCGCTCGGCATTATGCTTAATGCCGCGGAGCTTGTGCTGGATGGACTTTGCGGCGAGCTTACCAACGACCAGCGCGACACGCTGCGTATGATTAAATCGAATGGCGCGCATCTTCTTGAGCTTATCAATGACGTACTGGATTACGCCAAGATTGAGTCAGGGAAGATTACCCCCGAAAAGACCGATATTCTGGTCCAGGATCTGCTCGATGATATTGCCTCGGTCGTACGCACTCAAGCCGAGAGCAAACATCATAAGCTTGTGGTACAGCGCGGCCCGGAGGCATTCGCGTTCGCCTGTGATCGACGCCACGCACGGCAGATGTTGATAAACCTGCTTACCAACGCGATTAAGTATACGCCAGACGGGGGCGCGATTACCGTTTGGGCTGAGCGAAAGGCCGCAAATAAAATCCGTATCTGTGTACAAGATACTGGCGTTGGCATTGATGCGTCTGACCGGCATAAAGTATTCGCCGCGTTTGAGCGAATCGAGCACAGCTATTCGTTACAACAGGTTGGCACCGGTTTGGGCATGCCGCTTACCAAACGGCTCTGCGAAGTTAACGGCGGAAGTATCGATTTTGATTCAGTCCCGGGGAAGGGCAGTACTTTTTGGCTGCAGTTCCCCTCAATTCAGGTCACGCCTTTTATCACCAAAGAGAAAGAGCAGGAGGAACCCACGGCGCAGGGGGGTGGTGAGGCGATCTTAGTGATGGAAAGCGAAGAGGGCGAACGTGCGATGATGTTACGCTACCTTAATCATATCGGTTTCGCGTGCAAGACCGCCGCTACGAAGACTGATGTAATGCGTGTATTTCAAGGGGCAAAACCAAGAGTAGCACTCATTGACAATACTATTCTTGAGGTTGACGAACCCGACCTCATCCAAATGTTGCGGTCACTTTCTCCGGAGATCAAGATCGTGGTAGTCAGTAGCCGCGCGTTCGTTTTCGACGTGGAGAAGTATCTTAAAGCCGGTGTTGATCGCTGCGTATCAAAGCCGCTTTCGCTAAAGTCTCTAGGCGTCGCAATTCGCGAACTGCTTGACGCTGATATTGCCCAGCCGAAAAAAAGTCAGAAAATACCCGCCGGGAGAAAGATTCCCGACGAGTTTTTTCATTAGGCGATTATATCAATCGACTTATGCCGTTCTTCTCGCGCTTTGTTTTCGGCGCCCTGATCGGTATTTGAATTGTCTTTGGGCTCTTTTTCTTCTTTTTCGGAGAAGTCGCGTTTGCGTTCTCGCTCGTGGTCAAGCGAAACAGCTTCATTTGAAAATGTTCCGCGTTTCTCAGTCTCCGCTCGCGCTAGTTCTCGATCAACATAGCGGGGAGTTTGGGGAATGAGCATCCTTTCAATTTTCATAGTGCGCCCTCCTTGGCGACTCGGCTGCGGCCTGCTCTTTAACAACGAGGTAAGTCCAGCCTACTTTAATGTTTCCGGCGGCTCCAAATAAGGAGTACGCCGGTACCACATTCGTCCGCGCACCTTGGGAGGCGCGCGAAGCTTTTATCTCTAATGCTGGGATTCGGAGAGAGTACGAAAATTCTTGAGAAGAAAGTTTTGTGATGCTTTCGCAGTTCATGTGCGCGGTAGGCGTTTCACCGATTTCAGGCGAATAGGGCTGTTTCACGTGCGCACAACCGACAAATGCGAGCATCTTAATAAAGTAGATGGGCTAAGAGGTCGATAGATTCTAATAGAATGAAGCTTCAGGTGCTTAGCACCGTAAGTATCTGAAATTAGACAGGAAGCGATCTGATGGTTTTGGAACTTTCGTTCTAATCTTGTAAGGGGATGTGATAAGGTTATGGCAAAGAAAGACTTACGTGAAACGGCGCTCTACGTTGCGTTCGAGGAGCATGAGCACTTCGATCCGGCGCTGCCTGAAAGAAATCTGCTTCGCGCAATACTACTCTCAGCGCTCTCAGATCTCCGAAAGCCGGGCGAACCCTCGCGGCGCGCCACTGACTATCTTATGAATGATGACGAGAGTTATATCTTCTCGTTTCAGTCAATCTGCAACTTTCTTAATATTGATTCCAAGCAGGTGCTAATTGTCGCCGGCTTAAAACCGGGACTTCGTGCGGCGCTGCTCAAATCGAACGCAGAGCTCATGGGGCTGCACCGTGATGCAGGACCGGACGGCACTACGCCGCGCTCTTCTCGGCAATCTCAACGATAGTGCTGAATTTTTGTGGGTGAATGCTCGCGCCGCCGATAAGGCATCCGGCGACACTTTTTAGCGTTACAATAGATCCGACATTATCGGGATCGACGCTTCCGCCGTAGAGAATCGCAGGCGCTTCCGCGGAAGTTGCCTTGCTCCAAAGCGCTGCAATCTGAAGATGAGTTTCATCGATCTCATGAGGAGTCGCGACTTTGCCTGTGCCAATTGCCCACACTGGTTCATAGGCGATGATCAAAGACGAAAATTCGTTTTTATCAATGGAATCAAAAAGCGGTGCAAGCTGTTCCTCAATGACCTGCATGGTTTTTCCGGAAGCTCGGCTCTCGAGCTTTTCGCCCACGCAGAATATTACGCAAAGCCCGGCTTTGAGCGCCCCCGCTGTGCGCTCGGCGCAAAGCTTCGAGCTTTCGCCAAAAACATGTCTTCGCTCCGAGTGTCCGGTAATCGCAAAGCTACAACCGGCCTCGCGAAGCATAGAGACGGAAAGTTCGCCCGTAAAAGCACCTTTCTCAGCGCCATGCACATTTTGCGCGCCAACGTGGATCGTACTGCCTCGGCTCACGTTAATCACTTCAGGAATACACACGGAAGACGGCGCCAACCAGATCTCACATTTCTTCGCGCGAAGACTCGCGGTTTTCGCAACCTCGGCCATCTCTCGAGACGCGGCGATACCAAGATTCATTTTCCAGTTACCGACCAGTAAAGTTTGCGCTCGCATCACAGCGTCCTCAGGTTTTTAGGGGTTGTATTCCAACGTGATGTAACGAAGGGCGCGAAGGAAGAATCGGCTCCCTTCACGCCCTTATTTTCTTCGAATCAGTAAATTACAGTTTAGAAGCCACCAGGGAGACTACATCAACCATACGCGATGAGAATCCAACCTCGTTGTCGTACCATGAGATTACTTTGGCCATGCGCTTGCCAATGACCATCGTCGATAGTCCATCGACAATCGAAGAGGCATTGTTGCCGGTGTAATCAATCGAGACGAGTGGTTCTTCCGAAAACGCAAGTACGCCTTTAAGCGAATTTTCGGAGGCGTTCTTTAACGCGCGATTAATCTCTTCTGCTGTAGCGTCGCGGGCAAGCTCAACCACAAAGTCAACCAACGAAACGTCAGGGGTCGGCACGCGAATGGCAAACCCGTCAACTTTGCCCTTCAATTCCGGAATGACCAGCGATACAGCCTTGGCCGCGCCAGTGGTCGTCGGAATCATTGAGAGGGCCGCCGCACGCGCGCGACGCAGATCTTTATGTGGAAGATCGAGGATGTTCTGATCGTTGGTGTACGAGTGAATCGTGGTCATCGTTCCGAAGTTGATGCCGAAATTTTCATTAAGCACCTTAGCGACAGGAGCCAAGCAGTTAGTCGTGCATGAAGCACAGCTGATCACATGGTGCGCATCGGCTTTGTACTGCTCGGTGTTGACGCCATACGCCAACGTAATATCCGGATCTGGCGAAGGAGCTGATATGATCACTTTCTTTGCGCCTGCCTTCATATGCAGCGCGGCCTTCTCTTTCTTGGTGAAAATTCCGGTGCACTCTAATACAACGTCAACACCCAGCGCTTTCCAGGGGAGTGCCGCCGGATCCTTTTCCGCGAGGATCTTAATTTTATTCCCACGGATCGAAATGGAGCTCTCATCGCTGTTTACTTCACCGTCGAACGCTCGATGCACTGAATCGTATTTGAAAAGATGAGCGAGCGTCTTTGCGTCAGTGAGATCGTTGATTGCCACGAGCTTAATTTGATTCTCGAGCTTCTTTCGGTAGATCTCGCGAAGTACAATTCTTCCGATTCGACCAAAACCGTTAATAGCAATAGTAAGTGCCATATGTATTTCCCTAAATTAGAGGCAAAAACGCCTATTTATCGGCCCTTGAGAGGGGCCAGATTCGCCGTTACATGTACACCAAAGGGCTAAGAAACGAAAGGGGTGGGGATTACTACTCAGTAGGTGTGGGTAGCCTTTGCCGCTACTCTTTGACCTCTGTGTCTCTGTGGTTTTTTAAGTCGATGAAACCACAGAGGCACAGAGGTCGCAGAATTAGGGAATGAATACCCGGGGTAAATGAGAAGTCGCTTATCTCGAAGTCTAAACCACTGGTGCGTCAATAACTTATATGGGATATTTTAAGCGAATGTTTGAGTTTTGTTAGATCAACTGTTTTGTTAGATCACTTATGGATAGTAATACTGGAATTTTTTCGATGGCGATCGGCTCTGGGCCGATTGTGCTCAGTGTGTTGCTCTGTTTACTCGGGCTTTCGGTGTGCAGCTGGGCGATTACCATAGCCAAGGCCATGCAGTTTTGGAAAGCGCGCAAGGAGTCCAGCGAGTTCAGTACGATTTTTTGGGAGACTAGAAATCTGGCCCGTGTTGATGACACCTCGCAACGGCTCTCGGCAAGTCCACTTGCTTCAGTGTTTCAAAGTGGCTACCGCGAGTTATCTCATGTGCTGCAGGAGGGCAAGAAGAGGCTCTCCGATCCCGAGTCACTGCAAACTGTTGAGCGTGCACTTCGCCGTGCAGAGTTTGTTGAGGTTGGAAAGCTTGAACGTGGCATTACCTTTCTTGCGACAGTTGCAAGCGCGGCTCCGTTCATAGGTCTTTTTGGAACTGTTTGGGGAATAATGAATGCCTTCCATGGATTGAGCATGGTAAAATCAACCACGTTGCAGGCTGTCGCGCCGGGAATTTCCGAGGCTCTTGTTGCCACGGCTATTGGTCTCGCGGCGGCGATTCCGGCGGCGATTGCCTATAATTATTTCGCGGTTGCAGTGCGCCGATTTCGTGAGTCGATGGATAAATTCGCTGATGAGTTTATTACTGTCGCTCGGCAGTATGCTCTCGAGTAATTGTGCTCGAAATAAATAGAGAGTAGGGAACCTGCATGGGTGCATCAAGTTCAAATGGATCAGAGGCTTACGCGCCTTCGGCAAACATTAACGTCACGCCGCTTGTCGACGTGATGTTGGTGCTTCTTGTGATATTTATGGTGACTGCGCCGCTTCTGCAGCAGGGGGTCGAGGTCGATCTGCCAAAGGCGACTACGGCTCCGCTCGCGGGTTCAAATGAGCAGATCGTGCTCTCGATCGACAAGTCCGGTACGGTCTTCTTAGGCGCGGGCAATGCCGTCAATGTTGATGAACTTGCGCCGAAGGTGAAGGCCATTATGGAGCTGCGCCAGGAGCAGGATAGAAAGGTCTACATTAAGGGTGATACAGCGCTCTCGTACGGCGTGGTGATGCAGGTCATGGCGAAACTACATGAGGGTGGCATTCATCAGATCGGCTTAATCTCTGCGCCGCCGGAGGGCAAATGAGGCGAGTACTCTGGAATAAAAGTAACCTTGTCTTTCACTCAGCTCGATCTCTGTGCCTCTGTGGTTTATCTTACTTTCAAAAAACCACAGAGGCACGGAGAGCACAGAGATGAGAAGAGTCGGAAAAATTATGTTCCAGAGTACTAGTTAGTCGAAACTAATAGTCTCTTGGCGCGTAGATTAACGTGTGAAGTACCGGTTTCCCCGAAAGACGTAGGTTCTAAAGACAAATATGGAGTTTCAAACTGCACGAGATCCCTATTTTCGCTCTGCGTTGGGAGTTTCATGTTTGCTGCATCTGGGACTACTTTATCTGGTAATTTTTGAGCTTGATCCACGCTTAACGGATCTCACTCCGGCAATAA
>CAZEAC010000046.1:11913-36627 GCA_964510065.1 uncultured Bdellovibrionales bacterium
AGGTTCCAAAGAACGACAAGACTCAGATTGCGCCGCCAAAGAATGTGTCGAGCGATCCGCCTTCGCCGCAAGAGGATCCAAAGCTGACAAAAGATACTCCAAAAGAGGAAAAGGCTCCCGATGATGCCGAAGTTTCGATTCGAGAAAAGCCCGCGCCGAGCGTGAAGCCAACGGTGCTTCCGACCAAGGTCGCAACCCCGAAGCCAACGGCGAAACCAACCGCGAAAGCGACGCCGAAGCCGACACCGAAACCGCCCACACAGGCTGATGTCAATAAGGACTACCAGAAAGCAATGCAGCGCTATCTTGGCGAATCAACTGCCGCAGGCGGCAAGAATTTTGGTGCAGCTATTCCCGGGGTAAAGGGAATGGGGGGTGGCTCACAGATATCGGCCGAAGAGAAAGCATACTACCTTGCCCTTCAGTCGCACGTAAAACGGGGCTGGCGCTGGTACGACACTACGGTCCCTTATCTCGCGAAGGCAACGTTTCGTATAAGTCCTACCGGCGAGCTTACGGATGTACATTTGGTCCAGGGCTCAGGCGTGCGCGAGTTTGATGACTCGGTGCTTCGCGCGTTGGCCAAGGCCAATCCGGTGCCGCGACCGCCGGAAAAGGTTTATTCGAAGTTTAGCTTTGTCGAGATGACTTTTAATCCACGGGAATAGCGACTCTCAAGCTTCTGAGATTCGGGAGTGGGTTGATTGCTTCTCTTTTCCAAAAAGCGCCGCTCGGTTAGGATAATCGACATGAAAATGTTTCTAATTCTTCCTACTTTTTTAATCTCGATTGTCGCGACTGCTCAAACTTCAATCTCTATCCGAGGTTCTGGGCGGACGTTTCCGATTGGAGTGCCGCAGCTCTGTATTGATGGCGGCGAGTCTTCAGCGCAGGTGGAAATCCCCAAAACGATTGCGCGAGACCTGAGTCTTACTGGTTATTTTGAAGTGCTTAATCCGGCTTCTTATCTTGAATCGCAGGGGCGCTGCCGCGATCCGAAGAATTTTGCCTATTCCGATTGGTCGGTCATCGGAGCGGAAGGGCTTGTGCGCGGTGTCGTAGAGCCTTCCGGAAATGATGTCAAAGTTCAGCTCTTTTTGCACATCGTGCCGAAACAGCAAATCGTCTTAGGAAAAGAGTATAGCGGTGATGTATCTCAACTTCCGGCGATGGCGCATAAATTCGCAAACGAAGTTGTGCGATATTTTACTGGCGAACCTGGCGTCTTTGGAACACAGATTGCGTTCACCTCAAAGGTTGGAAGGTTTAAAGAGCTTTTTGTGATGGATATGGATGGGAGCAATATCCGTCAGCTTACTAGTGATAAGTCGTTAAACGTGTCTGCGTCTTGGGCTCCAAATGGTACCGAGCTCGCCTTTACTTCGTATCGGCAGCGAGTTCCTGATATCTACACCATAGATGTAGAGTCAAAACGTCAGCGTCAGGTGACGAAATCTGTAGCGCTTGATATCGGTGCGCACTTCCTCAATGATGGAAACCAGATCATTTTCTCCACAACCGATGGTCGCGATTCGGATATTGTGCTTTCCGATAGGGCTGGGCGAATAGTTCGGCGGCTAACGCAGTCAAATGGCGCAATTGATGTTTCAGCTGCGCTCTCTCCGGACAATTCTAAGGTCGCGTTCGTGTCGAACCGCTCGGGTGGCCCGCAGATTTACGTGATGGGGATCGATGGATCTGGGGCGCATAGGGTAAGTTTTGTGAATGCCAACTACTGTACTTCGCCGGCTTGGTCTCCAAAGGGTGATTTACTTGCCTTCGTATGCCGCGCCGATGCTGGCTTCCAGCTTTTTGTAAGCGGGCCGGATGGTTCTTCGCCGCTTCAGCTTACCAGCGCCGGCGATAACGAAGATCCTGATTGGTCACCTGACGGACGCTATATTGCTTTTGCAACGACGTTTTGGCGGCGCGGGATCTTTAGTTTAGCAATGATTCGCCAGGACGGCGCCGCCATGAGACAGCTTACTAATTCCCGCGTTGGCGACTCTGAGCCAAGCTGGGGGCCATTACCGAGATAATTTTGCTATTTTTGGCTCTTATACGTGGCCAGAGGTAGTGCGCGCGTGTGCGAAGTGCATTAATTGTATTGCGAATATTGAATTCTTGCAGTAAGTACATGAAGTTAGTTCGACTTGGCCTAGGCAGCTAACAGTGAAAATCAAGCTGTGATTGCGAGGCATCGTCGGAAAAACATATGATTTATGTTGATTTCTTGGAGCGTTAAGCCCATGAAGCTCATCTTCATCTGTTGTCAAATTTGTTAGTTGAGATTTTTTTGCCGTAACTGGAGGGATGATATGCGGATTTTGAGGATACTTGTTGCGATTTCGCTCGTTTTTCTTCTCTCGGCCTGTTCGTGCCGGAGAAACGCTGGAAGTGGGGAGAATCTTCCGGTTGCTGGCGAAGGTGGCCCATTGGCTGACGTAAATTTTGCGTTCGATTCGTTTGCGCTTGATTCAATCGCGCGTTCGAAGCTCGCATCAAATGCCGAGTGGCTCAAGGCTAACCCCGCAGCGCGCACCCAGATTGAAGGGCACTGCGACGAGCGTGGAACTAATGAATATAACATGGCGCTCGGTGCGAAGCGTGCAGGTGCAGCGCAGGATTACTTGCGAAGCCTTGGCGTCGCATCGGATCGTATGAGCGTGGTGAGCTATGGCGAAGAGCTCCCGCTTGATCCACGTCATGCCGAAGAGGCTTGGGCTAAGAATCGTCGGGCCCACTTCAACGTGCAGCGATAAGCTGATTCGGGAAGGGCATAGCGCCTCTTTTCGAAAACGAGAAACGGGTGTAACGTGCAAACGTTACACCCGTTTTTTTTGTAACAACTCCTTAAATGTGGGGAGCGTTTTTCAGCACTCTGTGCCCTCTGTGTCTCTGTGATTAGAATATATTTAAACCACAGAGACACAGAGGGCACAGAGTAATGAGTAATAACCGTATAAAAATATGGCAACTCTTCGTTCACTACTTGTACTCTTTCCTATTACTTTGAGCCTCGCCTCCTGTTCAGGCGGAAGGCTACAGAGTGATCTTAAGCAGCTTGAGCGAAACGTTCAGGATATTCGTGGATTTCAGGCAGAGCAAACCAATAAGATAGCTGCGCTTGAGGTACAGGTGCGAGAGTTGAATGGAAGGTTGGAAGAGCTTGAGTATAAGCAAAATCGCCGGATCGGAACTGATCTCGACACTTTGCGCCAGGATTTAAGTAGTATCAAAAGTAGAATCCCGCCGCCTTCGATTGTTCCTGCGGAGATTTTGGAGACTGACGAACTTCGTGCGACTTCGATGCCTAGCGAGATAGCCTCAGTATTGCAGCCTTCGCTTACCAATATTCGAGAGGGGAAGTTTGATGAGGCGCAGAACCGCCTCTCCGAGGGCCTGATACTGAGCAAAGCTACGGAATGGGAGGCTGATGTATTGTTCTGGCTCGGAGTAGCCAACGAAGGCCGCAATGATTCGCGCGAAGCGTTGCGTTCGTATGTGTCGGTAAATGGCCAGTTCCCCAAGCATAGGAAGGCTGCCCCCGCGCTTCTCCGCCAAGCTGCGATCTTTGTGAAAATTGGTGACTCAAAGACGGCCAAGGTGACGCTTAAAAAATTAATGGCAGATTTTCCCAAGTCCGCGGAGGCCGCGCAGGCACGTGAGCGGCTGAAAGATCTTGGCTAGTCAATCAGTGGCAGTTAAATCAGTCACGGTGCACTATCATCTGCTTCGGCTCGCGGAGTCAGAGGGCCCTCGAGTGCTCACGCTTGGAAATTTTGATGGCGTACATCGTGGTCATCAGGCGCTGATTGCCCGTTGCAAAGAAGAGAGTGGCCCCAAGGCACGAGTCGGCGTGGTGACGTTTGCTCCGCATCCAGCACTTTTTCTTGGAAAGGCTACTGAGCTAAAGGCGCTTACTCCGCTTCGCAGAAAAGCGATCCTTCTCCGCGAGCTTGGGGTTCATGAGCTGTTTGTGTTTCGATTCGACGCAAAATTCGCCGCACTGAGCGCCGAGGAATTTGTAAGGTCACTGCTAGTGGCCGAGCTTGACGCTCAAATACTGGTATGCGGACCGGATGCGCGTGTGGGCCGCAGTGCCGAGGGGAATGTGCAGGTAATCGAGCGTTATATGCGTCGGTCGGGCCGAAGGCTTGTGGCGATTCCGTTTCTGGAAGAAACCAAAGGAAGAATTAGCTCTAAAAAGATTCGCGAGCTGCTGAGTGGCGGTAAGGTCCGCGACGTTGCAACTCTTCTAGGCCGAAATTACTGTGTCGACGGAATAGTGCGGGCGGGTGATAAACGCGGGCGCCTGATAGGCTTCCCCACAATCAATATCTCACCCGGTCCTTTTCACTGTCCGAAAGATGGGGTGTATGCGACTCAAGTGAGCATCGCTACGAAGCGGTTCGCTGCGGTGACTAATGTCGGGGTGAAACCGACATTTGGCCTCAACGCCAGGGCGATTGAAAGTCATCTTTTTGACTTTCAAGACGAAAAGGAGCAGTCCTACCGAGCACGAATTTCAATTGAATTTATCGAGCGCATCCGTGACGAACAGAAGTTCGGGGGCATCGACGAGCTGCGCAAGCAAATTCAGCAAGATTGCGAGAGGGCGAGGGCACTGCATTGTCAGAGCGAAAAATCCAAGTAAGCTATCAGGGCGGCGAGGCTCGAATTGATCGTGTGTTACTTGAGATCGCCAAGAGTGAACCGCGCTTGCGTGAAATTTCAAGGTCACAGCTTAAGAAGTTGATCGAATCGGGCGCCGTGCAGGTTGCGGGAAAGCCCTGCGCCAAGGCGGGCGCCCTCGTTAAGCCAAAAAGTGTACTCGAAATCGACCTTAGCCCGTTGGGCTCTGAACACCTCGAGCCAAGCGAGCGCTCTTTGCCGATCTTATTCGAAGATGAACATGTCGTAGTAATAGATAAGCCTGCTGGGATCTCGATGCACCCCGGTGCCGGAATTAGAAACGATACAGTAGCAAATGTGCTCGTTCGAAAGATTACAGAGCCGCGCAGCTTTCCTGATCGCTCGCGACCGGGAATTGTGCACCGTCTGGATAAGGATACCACCGGCGTTGTGGTTGTTGCAAAGACGGTTGGTGCGCATGCGGCGCTAGCTACTCAGTTCGCGAAGCACTCTGCACTTCGAAAGTACCTCGCGCTTGTTTTTTGTACCCCGCGAGCGAAGCGAGCCGTAAATCTCCATGATCAGGGAAGTATTGATGCGCCGCTTGGGAGGCACCCCACTCATAAAACAAAAATTGCGGTGCGAGAAGCTGGACGGCGTGCGGTGACACATTGGAAAGTTGTGCGGCATTTCGCTTACGCTCGGCTGCTTGAAGTACGGCTTGAGACGGGGCGAACTCACCAGATTAGGGTGCATATGTCTCACGTTGATTCGCCGGTAATTGGCGATAAGCTTTATGGCGAATTTACCGGCTTGCCGCCGGAGCTTAAGCGCGCCGCGTTAAGATTTGGACGACAAGCGCTGCATGCGTATCTGCTTGACTTTGATCATCCTGTGAGTGGCAAGCGAATGCACTTTGAAAGCCCCTTACCAGAGGATTTTGATGAGCTTATCGCGCGATTTGAGGCCTATGGGTAGATTTCTGTGGTCCGATTGCACGAGTGTTGAATTTCGCTATTTATATCATACGGATGTGGCAGCACGAGGAATTCGGCATGGGTTCTGCGGTATTGACCTGGACTTTTCGCCAAGTCGACGGATAGGAAGCGCGCAGCGATTTCTTGAGGCTTTACAGATTGAAAGTCTGATACTTGTGCAGCAGGTGCATGGCACCGCGCTTTTTGATGTTCGCGGAATTCCGACCGCCCAAGGGCTCACCATTGGCCCTGAGGCAGACTCTGTCTGCATAGAACGTGGCAGAGTTGGAACCGCCATCGCGGTGCTGAGTGCAGATTGCCTGCCGCTAATAATCGTGGGCGAAAGTCAACTCGCGGTCGTTCATGCCGGATGGCGCGGATTGGCCGGTGGAGTAATCGAGGCGGCTTTGCAGAGCTTCGAGCCTTCGTCAGAACTTACGATTCTGCTTGGGCCGTGTGCTGGACCGTCACGTTATGAAGTCGGAGAGGAAGTGCTACGGCAATTTGCAGGGCGGGCGCTCTACAAATCGGTAGGACCCGGGAAGTTTCTCCTTGACCTTGCGGGAACCGCACGTGTGCGTATCAAGGAAAGTGGATTGGGTTCAGCGTTTATCGAGTCGTGCGACAATTGTACTATTTCTGATCAGCGCTTTCATTCGCACCGCAGGCTTGCGCAACACTCGGGCCGCAATGTTTCGTTTGTAATCGGTTGAAGCCTATGAAAAGAGGGCATCGCTGAATACTTATTCTATGGCTTGTGAGGAGATAGCCTCTTATAGATACCTTTATGGGTTCACCTTGCGTACTAGGGCGAGTAGTGATGAAATCCTTTTGACAGAGACCGCGCTCTTCTTTATCATATAGAGAGTAATTGCATTTTTTCGGGGCGCATGAGCGTTCAGCTCTTTTCTTACCACGAATTTTTTCCAACTGCGGCTTCTATTCCATTGCTTTTCGGCGTTCCGCCGGTACTACTCCTTGCCACTCTTGTGTTGCCGATACTTGCGTCTTCGCTTCTTATTTACCGGCTTGTTCATGTTTCGTTATTTTTTACTACATTGGAGAGCGCCTATGGAAAACAGCGATCGCGAACTAATAAAGCGTTTCCTAGTGAGTGACGTAAAACTCAAGAGGCTCTATGCGGAACACGAGGCGCTAGAAGCGAAGCTAAGCTCTTTTGAAAATCGAACATTTTTGGCCGCCGATGAAGAAGTCGAGCTAAAGCGGTTAAAGACAAAGAAACTTCGTGGTGTCGACCAGATGATGCGTATTGTAGCCGAAAGGAAGCGTGAGCTGATGGGAGAGGCTCAGTTTGTCTAGGCGCTCGCGCATTTGAGATTTTGGTGCCTCAAAGTTCGGTCCCTAGTAACTATTTCTGATAGGTATTGTCGATCACACGCGCTATCTCTTGGTAGAGTTTGTTTCTGTCTATCGGTTTGGTGACGTAGCCATTAATTCCGATGGCAAGAAAGTGCTGCTCATCTCTGCTCGTGGCATGGGCGGTGAGCCCGATGATAGGGACCCCTGCATTTGTCTCTGAGCTACGGATTGCCTTGGTAGCGCCTTCTCCATCGAGCTGTGGCATCTGAATATCCATACAGATAACATCGAATCGCTCCTCGGAGTTTTTCTTGACGGCATCGATACCATTATTGACGATGGTAACTTGATGCCCAATCCTTTCGCGGGAAGTGCGAAAAATGCTTAAGAGACAGCTAATGGAGGTGAGAGAAGGGTAGCTCTGCTCCCCTTAACTCACTACCAGGTCAATTTTGCATTTCTACGCCGCTCGACGGCGAGTACTGATCCGATGATCGGCATGCATGATGAAGTGCCGAGTCTTCGCTGGATCAAAGCCTAAGTGCCGGCAGATCGCGTAAAATGAAAAGATATAATCTTCATCTTCGTCGAAGAGATAATCAACAGCTTCCTGATGAAACTCTCCACCGGAATTGAAATCTTCAATTGTGCGAAGAATTATTGCGCGCATTAATTCGTTGATAGGGTCGTATCCGTTGCCCCCTAAAAGGGCGAGGTCTATTTGAGGAAGTCCTTCTTTTGCCACGTCAAACTCCATATGTTCGGCCATAGTTTCCCCTCAAATAAAACCGTGTGAAGAGCACCGCGCCAAAAAGTCACGATGCCAACAGCAGCGCTTGGCGTGCGGCTTGCCCGCACTAATCAAGCAGCGATGTGCTCAAGAAAACATGCTCATTGGTCCGTGGAGACCAAAGAGCGACGACTTAGAGATGTACTCTTTGAGCCGTACATCTAGAGTCAGTTATGCGGAATTTGTCAGGGAATGTCGCAGTTTTTCTGCGAAGATTTTAATCTCAATAATATTAGGCTCTTAGGCGACTAAAGGTAACTACTCATTAAGTGTGGGTAGCTTTTCCCGCTACTCCGTGACCTCTGTGTCTCTGTGGTTTTTTTCTAAGTGTCTAAACCACAGAGACTCAGAGGTCACAGAGTGAGGGAAAAAATACCCGGGGTTAATGAGTAATTACACTAAGAGGTAGCTACTCAATAATTTCTGGTATTCCTTCCCTATCTCTATCCTCTGTGTCTCTGTGGCTTAAATACTTTAAAAACGCAGAGGCAAAGGGTGGGGGAAAAGCTACCCACGCTTAATGAGCCGGCACATTCGAGCCCTGCTTAGCCTAACCGATCGATGGTATACTGAACTAAATCGCCCAAGGTTGCGAACGCTTCTTGATTAAGCCCTTTCTCCCCGCTACGTACGCAGATTTCGAGTGCGTGTTGTGCTTTGCTTGCATACGCGCAGGCGAGCTCGCGTGCCCTTTCGATTACCGCGCTTCCGCGAAGCTCGCGAAGCGCGGCGTCAACAAAGTCTTGCTCACTATTCGAAGGAGTTTGGTGCAGCATCTTTGCAAGTTGGCTTCCGCTTTCAACCCAGAGTACGTTTACCAACGAAGGTTTCCGTTCCGCCAGATCGACCCCGGATTTTTTCCCAAGCAGATTTTCGTCTGCAGTAACGTCCAAAATATCATCGAGAATCTGAAATGCGATGCCAAGCTGTTCGCCGAAACTTGCCATCTCGTTCACAACATGTGGACTTACGCCCGAAAGATGCGCTCCACAAAGTGCACCTAAACGAAAAAGTGCCGCGGTCTTCTTCTCGGCAATGAGTAACGAGGTCTCGACGCTATGCTTTTTCTTATGCAAGGGCACTTCAAGAATCTCGCCCTCCGTGAGGTTAATGCAGGCTTCTTCGGTGCAATCAATAATGTAACGATCAAGGTGCGCACATAGCGAGAAAGCACGAGTTAGAAGAAAATCGCCGCAGAGAAGGGTGTCCTCTACCCCATAGCGTACAAGTGGCGACTCCTGATTCCGGCGGCGTGGCGACTTATCGATTATGTCGTCGTGCAGCAGCGTTGCCATGTGAATGAGCTCAATTCCCGCCGCAACTTGAATAAGCGCTGGGCTCGGGGCTGCCATCCCGCAGGCACGCGCTGAAAGGAGGGTGAGAACCGGGCGAATGCGCTTGCCGCCAAGGCCGAGAAGATAAGAACCTATTTCGGTGAGGCGCGGTGCTTCAGAGCTGAGTTTTTCTTCGATGAGCCGCTCTATTTTTGGCAAGCCCTCAAGATCGCGCATCAAAGATAGCAGCTCTTCACGCGGGGGCAGTTTATGATCTGATGGCTGAGCAGTCGACATTTTGCGTAGGTGAGTACCATATTGGCCTGGTCGAGTCTACTCGCAGGACGATTGGAGTCTTATCCCTTGCTTCGAAAGGTTTCTACTACTAGTGCACTGTAAACTAGATACTGTTGCCTCCTTCTCTGTTCCATCTCTGTGTCTCTGTGGTTTATTGTACTTCCAAAAAACCACAGAGACACGGAGAACTCCGAGGGCAAGAAAGGTTTATTCTCTGCCCCCGCGCGTGAGGTAACCCTTCACCCTAATATAATCAAGCATCCAGCGCAGAAATGCCCCAGCGATAATCAGATAGACTATGTTAATTGTCAGACTCGCGCCAAGTAGCCACCAATCAATCCGCCCCGTTGCCAACGTAGTTCGCATTCCTTCAAAAACATAGGTGCTGGGGATACACCACGCAATTGGCTGTAGCCAACCGGGAAGAACAGCTACCGGGTAAAACACTGCCGAAAGTGGTTGAACTAAGAACGGGACAGCCCATGCGAGCCCCTCGGCTGCCTGCCCGTAACGGAGAATAATTGCTGTGGTCACGATCCCTATGCTCCAGCCGAACAGTAGCAGCAGCATAAAGTAGGGCAGCAACATTATGCCGAAATTTAAAAGATTGAAGGCGTAGAGCAGGTATGCGAGAAATCCAATCAATGTCGCGGTTACGAACGCGCGAATTGCCCCAACGACGCACGTCGCTGAAACAAGCTCAAATGTGCGAATCGGTGTAACAAAGATATTGATTATATTTCCGACCCACATCTCCTGTAGAATTGATACGGTGACCGCTTGCTGAGCCCGGAATAGGACATCCCAGAAGATCATTGCGCCTATAAGGAAGACGATGCTCTTTGGAACATCGAATTGATTAAGGTATTGCGTGACGAAGCCCCACACGAGCAGATCCATCATCGGCCAGAATACCACCTCTGCAAGGCGCACTACGCTGCGGCGATATACGTACAGGTGCCGGAGTACCATTGCCCAGATTCGTGCCATACTCATGACGGCTTCTCCGCGCTATCTCGAAGTTCGCCATTACGCGCGATAGTAATGAAAACGTCTTCGAGTGAACGGCGTTGGCTATGCTCGAGTATTTGTTTCGGAGTCCCCTCGACTACAATCTTGCCACGCGAGAGAAAAGCAACACGGTCACAAATTCGTTGAACCTCGTCCATATTATGCGAGGTGTAAAGGATGGTGATGCCTCGCTCTTTTCGTAGTGCGAGCAGGATTTCGCGTACGCGCTCGGCAATCTCGGGATCGAGGCTTGCCGTAGGCTCGTCGAGAAGCAATAACTCGGGTTCATTAAGCAATGCTTTGCAAAGATTAAGCCGAGTTTTCTGCCCGGACGATAATAGTCCTACAAGTCGCGGAAGAATTTCGCTTATATCCAATAGCGTGGCAAGATCGTCAATCCGCGCTTTAGGATTCTTGACACCGTATAGTTTGGCGAAAATATATAGGTTCTCGTAGACACTGAGGTTCGCGGGGAGGGCGGTGTAGGCAGAAGAGAAGTTTACCCTACTCAAAATTTGCAGCCGGTCTTTATCAAGTTCAAGTCCCAACACCTTTACTGAGCCTGAAGTTGGAGTTACCAGACCAAGAAGTGAGTGGATAATCGTAGTCTTTCCCGCGCCGTTTGGCCCAAGTAGGCCATAAATTTCGCGCTCACTTACAGAGAAGGAGACATCTTTCACGGCCTGGTGATCTTCGAAGGTCTTTGAAAGGGACTTAATTTCTATGGCGAGGGGCATTTCAAGGCCTCACCGCGTTCAAGGAGAAAGTCTCCTTGAAGCGAAAAGTTGGCGTCCCCATGGGGATTCGAACCCCAGTTACCTCCGTGAAAGGGAGGTGTCCTAGGCCGGGCTAGACGATGGGGACCTTGAGCGTGTTATGAACTTTTCTCCTGCTACGAGCCCCAATTCGCATTAGACTGCTTCGTTGGCCTAGTCGCGAGTACTCGCAAGCCTGGTAGGCTTGCTCCGCGCTCGCTCCGGCGGCCGCCTCGCATTCTAATGCGACTTGGGTCTCTCGCGACGGAAAAAAGTTCATAACACGCTCTAGAGCGTATTAGGAAATTCTTTCCTGACACGTTCTAGTCTTACAGCAAACCGAGGACTATACGCTATGGCAACGCTCAAGGCAATGGCTCCAAGACGGCTTTGGCGTATAGCTCTCCCGCCTTTTCTATAGCTTTAAGCTCGCGGATATCATGGGAGGCAAATTCGCTCAATTCGGGCCGGAACAATACGATTCGTGGGTCATGTGCATATGCGCGATGCTGATGAAAGAAAACAATTCGTACCGTCCGTTCAATCATGGCTTTCATCGAACGGGCCTTGCCACGAAGCTTTCGCCGGTCAAACATCTGAGTTCTATCGAAGGCGCTACATACGTCTACCGCCACGATTTTCCCACGATGGTAATGAGCCAGGGCATAGTCAAGCGGAAGATTACCGGTGAGTCCGCCGTCGACGAGCCATCGATTATCTAGAAAAGTAGGTTCAAACAGGACCGGTACTGAAAGTGAGGCACGAACGGCCTCCGCAATATTGCCGCTTTCAAGAAATACACGATCACCGGTAGAAAAATCTGTGGCTCCTACCGCCAGCTTTATTGTGGCGGGGAGGTCTGAGAATTTACGATCATCGTAGATCCGTCGAAGCACATTGAGGATGCGTTTGCCTTTAATCAATCCGAAGCTGCTTCGAGAAAAATCAAATGCGAGCGAGAAGAACTTCTGATCGTGAAGGATCTTTGATACCTGATCGACTGAGTGGCCGCAGGCAAGTGCCGATGCGATAATTGCCCCGGCTGATACCCCGCAGTACATTTCAAAATCGTAGCGTGGAGCGACCTGCCGTAAGACTCCGATATGTGCTGCGCCAAGTGCACCGCCTCCTGATAGGACCAAGGCAGCCTGTCGGCGCCTAAGCTGCTCTTCCTGAACGGCACCACGCTCATTCATAGATTGCCTACTGGAGCATTGACCTTATGCGGGCTCCGCTTCCTTTTTCACTAAAGCCCTTGGGGTCGACAAGCACATGCACAATTAGTTCAACAGTGCCGGGGCGTACCCGGTCAGCAATAAATAGTCCAGTAGCAAAAGAGGCAAAAAACGGAAGGAGCGACACGATAGTGAGTATTGCCGTGGTAAACCCGCCTAGATCGCCAACGCAGCGAAGTGCGTTGAAAAATACCCACATCCCGTATATTGCGGCAAACCCTACAATATAGGGAAGTAACATCAGGAATCCCGGCGGCGGAGGTTTGCCGATATCAAGTATCACATTGCCAAGGGAGAGCTCGCCAGAGCTGAAATAGTTCAATCCATAGGTGACGAGAATCGCGAAGACTACCGGCGCAAAGCTGTAACCAATACAGGTTAACATAAGTCCCGGTGGGATTTCGACGCGGAGAATCAGCAATATCCAACACTCCAAAATAATAAATAGCAGCAAGGTGACGAATACCAAAGCAAATAGGCTGGCAAGAGCTGGAAAGTGCTGGCTTGGATTTGGATCCTTTATAATCTTCGCCAATATCGGAGTAAAAATGGAAAGTATGAGAAGGAAGGTAAAAGCAAAGCCGTGCGGCGGCCGCCGCTCGGATAGCAAGGTCTCTGCGGTGTAGCCCGGAGAGATTACAAATCCAAAAAGGGCCTCGAAAAAGCCCATTTGGCGCCGATCCTCTCGAAGTTTTGAGTCGCCGGTGTGGTGGTGTACGCCCATAGGTAAAGGCTATACTATAGATATGACAACGTCACTACCGCTCAAAATTGACAAATTGAGGGAGCATGCCGCTTCAGTTGGGCTCTCATTGGTTGGAGTCCTGCCAGTTGACCTGTCGATGCAGAGTGAAGTTACGAGACTGGCAACATGGCAGGCGGCCGGATTTGCCGGTGAAATGGGTTTTATGCAGAGAGACCCTGGTTTGTTCGCAGCTCCACGTAATTTGCTTGCGAATGCCAAGAGTATCGTACTTTTTGCGATTCCCTATGCGCGGGCGCCGACCGAAAGCTGTCCGCCTGGTTATGGAAGGGTCGCACGGTATGCCTGGGGCCGTGACTATCACCGCGTACTCAAAAAGCGTCTCTTGAGACTGGTCGCCTCGGTCTCTCGAGATCTCACCCGTCCGATTCAGGCAAGAGCCTTCTCAGACGCTGTGCCTTTTCTCGAGCGGGCTTACGCCAAGCAGGCTGGTCTTGGCTTCATCGGGAAGAACAGCTTGCTGATTAGGCCGCAGTTGGGGTCGTTCTTTTTTATCGGGGAGATTATCTGGGATCTCGAATGCGAGCTACAGGCTGAAGATTTGCCCAGGGGACATTGTGGGCCCTGCAGAAATTGCCTTGATACGTGCCCGACCAGCGCGTTTGTCTCTGAGTATCAGCTCGATGCGCGTCGCTGTATCTCTTATCTTACCATCGAAAAGGTGGGCATGTTCAGTGCATGGGAGCGCGCGGCGCTTGGCGAATGGGTTTTCGGCTGCGACCGTTGCCAGGAAGTGTGCCCGTTTAATCATCGCGGATATGCCCAGGTTGCAGATAATGTGCTTTCTGAATTTGAGCCATCGCGAGGGGCAGGCCCATTTCTTCCACTTGCAGATATTCTCGATATGCGGAGTGAGGATTGTTTTCGCGCGCGCTTTCAGGGAACTGCGCTTATGCGTCCAGGACGAGAAGGTCTTCTCCGTAACGCTGCCGTGGTCGCGGCGAATACCAGGTCGGAAAGCTTAATTCCAGCGCTTCGTAGCGCTTTTTTGGAAGATTCGTCAGCTGTTGTTCGGGCGAAAGCCCTGTGGGCACTTTCGAAGATGGACTCAGGAAATGGGCTTGTTGATCGCGCGCTTGCAGATCTCGATCCTCTTGTGCAGGAAGAGGCAAGGGCTATAGCAGAGACGGGTGCCGGAGATTGCGTGCAAACTTCATAGTAGTACTCTGTTAACGAAATCTTCTCACTTTTCTCTGCCTCGGTGTCCTCTGAGCCTCTGTGGTTTTTTATAAAGAAAAATAAACCACAGAGACACAGAGCTAGGAAATTAACAGTATTTCGGTTACAGTGCCCTAGTATGATAAAAGCCAAGGCCATAGCGCTCTTTCTTCTCCTTTCTTCGCTTATGAGCTGTGCGCCTGGCCTTCGCCAGTCAATTTCAATTTCCCATATCGCAGTTCCCGAGCGTGATTTAGTTTCAAAAGTTCCTCTCAAGGTGCGTTTGGTTCGTATCGAAGATCAGCGTTCCAGCCGAGCGGTCGCCACGGTCAATGGTCGTGAAGTAACCGCCGAGGAGAATGTTGGCGAGATAGTGCAGCAGGCCCTCGAAAGTTACTTCCGCTCCCAAGGCATTCAACCGGTGCTTTTTGATACTCCAGCGATAATTGATGGCGAGGTGACTGAGTGGGAAGTCGCCGTTCATCCGGCGTTTCCGGCAACAAATTTAAGTGCCAAGGCGGCGATTAGGCTAAGCCTCCGCGATGGCAAGGACTCGATGGTTTATCGCGGCACCTATAGCGGTGAAACTTCGACAAAACACCCATTTACCTCTGAAGCAGTGGTGAGTAACGCGCTAGGCGAAGCAATGGCTGCTGCGCTTGGCGAAGCTGTCCGTGACCAACGCTTAGTTTCGGCGATTCAGTCGCTGCAGTAGGGCCTAGGAGTGTGCGCCACGAATCAGTGGCGCACACAATCCGTAGGGGCCGAAGCCTTCGCCTCTACTACCTGTCGTAGCTTGAATTATTCGTGGCGCAGGCTCCTAGCCTGGACTTCTCGCGAAGCTCCCGATCGCGGCCACGAGAGATCTCACGAGCTTGTCACCAGCACTCCGCGCATCGCAATCGAATCGCGACCAGTTGCGTGAAAATCAAAACGCGGCGGCAGAAGCGCTGAAATGGTGAGCTTAAACCGCTCCTCAAAGTTGTCGCGGACTGCGCGCTCGAGCATAGCGGGGGTGTACTCACGACAATTGGTAGTTACTACCAGTTTTCCTGGACGCGCAAGTACTTCAGCGCAGCCCTGCAGCAGTTTTTTAAGATCGCGAGTGAATGAGAAGGTAGAACTCTTGCTCCTTCCAAAAACTGGAGGATCGGCGATGACGAGATCCCAAGGTTCTGAGCCACGTGCCATCCTTCGCGCTTCCTTGTTCAAAAAGGTGAGCGCATCATCACAAATGAAACGCATAGTGCACGATGCATACGCTTCAGCATTCTCCTCGTGGTTCTCAGCTGCCCAACGAAGCGCCGAGCGACTGCTGTCGACTTGGCAGACCTCTTTGGCACCTCCGGCAGCACAGGCGATTCCCAATGAGCCGCTGTAGCAAAAAAGATTGAGCACACGTTTGCCCTGACAGGATTTACGGAACTGATTACGAAGTTCGCGCATATCGACATATAGGC
Organism: uncultured Bdellovibrionales bacterium; assembly: GCA_964510065.1. Classification (GTDB taxonomy): domain Bacteria; phylum Bdellovibrionota_C; class UBA2361; order UBA2361; family CAIXSY01; genus CAZEAC01. The sequence continues at coordinate 27,589 of CAZEAC010000046.1, forward strand.
CGGCATGGAGCGCGCTTTGTGGTTTGAGGAGAAAGACAAGGCCGAAGTCTTCAAGCAGGTACCTGTCTGTCGGCTTGCCCCAAAGGATATCGGCCTGTCTGCTCGTGCTTTCGCCGGCATTCTTTTCATGGGTTCGAAGGTACGCGGCTTTGACTTCAAACGTGCTCTCAAGAAAACGGGCTTCGTCGGTTATCGCTCTTGCAAGGCGCTCCAGTTCGAGATCGCGAGGACCGTGTTCATGCTTGAGCACGTGTGCGAGAGCAATCTCGCCATAACGGTCGATAAACAGACCTGGAATGCCGTCAGCCTTTCCATCAAAAAGCCGCAACGTCATCAACTCTCCGGCTTTTGAAGCACGCCGACTGAAAGCCCGGCGCAGAATCTCGTTCATTGACGGATCTCCTGAGGTGCGCCTGAGGTGGGCGAATCTTCTCGGCGTACCTGCTCCTTGGACACGCGATCCATTATTAAATCATAAAGCATCGGATCGCGATCGCGATATTTGGCGAGCACTTCCAGCGCTCTTTTAAGATCGCCCTGTTTCTCGAGAAGGCTCGCGGTGTAGCGGTATCGATCCGAGACGAGCGATTTTTCAACTCCATGCGCTTCGGCCATCTCAAAGGATACGATTGCGTCGTCCAACTTATCCTGAGCGAGTTGAAGGTCACCGATGAGTAAGAGATAAAAGTAGGGGTTCTCCCAGGCGGGGCGGTCCTCGAGACTAAGGCGCCACGCAATGTGTTCACGATAGGTCGAAATGGCCTCTTCGTACTGTCCTTGACGCGAGTATTCTTCGGCCTGCTCCAAAAGCAGATAACGCCCGCTGCATTGGATCAGGCCAAAAAGCGTAAAAACGACAAGTAGTATCTTCACCGCGCGCTCTTAAGAAAAGAAATATACTCCCGTGACGAGAGAGTTCTCCCGCCCTGACTTCGCCAGCGCTTGTGTACCCAGACCCACTGATCGGGGTATTTGCAAATGAGCGCTTCGAGGCGTCTGTGAAATTCCTGTAAGATATCTTCAACCGAGCGCGTGGTATCGAACTCTTCAATATGGACACGTGTGCTCCTACGCGAGGTGCGGACAATAAAGGCCGATATGAGACGCGCCTGGTGACGCTTAGCAAGTTTGACCATTGAATGCGGAGTTTTCACCGGTACTCCAAAAAATGGCACTTCACAGCTTGAAACATCGGTGTCTTGGTCGATGAGTGCTGCCACGGTTGCGCCGTTCTTTAAATCTCGAATTATCTCCTTAGTCGCGGTGCCGTCAACACGCCAAATTACTTTCGCGCCATAGTCACGGCGTACTGATTCGATAATTTCCTGCGCGCGGCGTGAACGCGCTTCGCGCGCTACAAGTGTTAGGCGAAATCCCTGCTGCACCATTGCCGCAGCGAGAAGCTCCCAATTCGCGAGATGCGCCGAGAGTGCGACGATTCCGGTCTTCGACTGTTTTAGTGAATTAATTGTGCTCTTGGGTAGTTCAATCAGGTCGGAGCTGAGTAGTTTCTCAATGTCGAGATTTAGCGCCTCGAGTGCGGTTTGCCCGAGATTGCTGTATACCGAGCCAACCGAAGGGCGCTGAACCTGGCTTGGGAGAAAGCGCTGAAGCTGAAGCCGTGCGATGGTTCGCTCGCGATGTGGCAAGCTTCCGACCAGCCCACCCAAAAAACGACCAAGCAAGATTCTTTCGCGAAGCGGCACGCGTCCCAAAATCGAAAGCATGCCTGCAACGAGGGTAGGGACGATCTTCAAGACGGTTCGTTCTCCGTTGAATCCTCATCTCGCGCGGCGCGCTCCTTTGATCTCCGACGAAAATCGTACACCAAAAGGTATTCGAGAAGTCGATCTTTGAGGATCATTCCGACAAGTGTGGATTGTGAGGTTACCATAAGTACTTCACAACTCTGTGAGCGGAAGAGTTCGACGATCTCCTTAAGCGGAGTCCTTGCGTCAACCCGGATCACGTCACGATCCATAAGGCCCGAGATGTATGCTTCGTCGACATCGGTGGCGCCGACCTGCAGGAGCGAATCTCGATGTACCACCCCAAGGAGCTGGTCGGCGTGTACGACCGGAAAATAACTTTGCAGAGATTTGAGTGCTTGCGAGAGGGCTTGCGATACAGTGGTGCCGTGTGCAAACACTACCAATTTTGAGATCTCCGTCATCACATCAGCAGCGACAAAATCAGCGGCGATGTCACGAGTGCGATCGTTTAATTGCTCCTGTGTCGCAGTCGTAAATACAAGCACTGAAATAAGCACGAGAATGACGTTTCCAGTGTAAAGTGCGAAGAGTGCCATGAGCAGGCTTGTGCCCTGACTCAGCCGTGTCGCGATTAGTGTAGCTCGGCCAAACCCGAGAACCGACAGTGCGGCGCGGAGCATTCGACCTCCGTCCATGGGAAATGCTGGCACAAGATTAAAAAGTGCAAGAATCAAATTGGAGAGGTACAGATTGTCGAGAAATGCGACTGCGCTTGGCGACTGTCCAGGCTCGAAGATGCTCAACATCGGCAGACATAATCCCGCGATAACGACATTGACAAGCGGTCCTGCGGCGGCGATGAAGAACTCGGCGCGCGGGGCCGCGTTTCCGACGACTGTCGCGATCCCGCCAAACGGGTATAACACGATGTCTCTCGTGCCAATGCCATAATAGCGCGCGGTAAGTGCATGTCCCAACTCATGAAGCAGCACACAACCGAACAGCGTAAGAATCAGACAAAGACGTAAGGCTATAGAAGCGAGGTCGTTTCCGCCGTCGATTGCCGCGAGATACGCCACAAAGAGCAAAAAGGTAAAATGCACCCGGACGGGAATACCCTTTACGGAAAATAGGGTTATGACCCATCGTGAGGTGCTCTCTCTCTGAATTTTCTTCCCCGCGTCAACGCTCATTGTGATGGTCTCGTAAAGTACCCTTTCAGCGTAGCTCAGGGAATGAAAAAAGGCCACTCTGTCCAGTCCAGAGTGATTTTAATTCACATGCGGGTTGTGTTGCGAGTTCTAGATCCATTCCTCGTAACCACTGTGCGCTCTGTGGTTCTTAATACATGTAAACCACAGAGAGCACAGAGGTCACCGAGATGGGAAAAAAGTTACCCACACTTAATGAATCGTTGCCATTTCTTGTATTAGAAACTAAGGAATGTCTTCCGTCCAATTCCTTGCCCAGTCTGCTTGATTGAGGTGCCCATTGCCTCGAGCCAGGGGTCTACGCCAGGGACAGTCATAGGAAACCCTGCAATCATAAGCAGGATACGGAACCCCAATAGAAATAGGGCTATTTGTAGTACCAGGATTACCTTTTCCCTAAACATACCGAGACACCTGGTTGATAAAGTCCTTTGGTGTAAGTTATGGTCGACCAGAATAGTGAGGTAACATGGCGAATCAGATAAAAATTGGTGTAATTGGGCTAGGTTACGTGGGCCTTCCGCTTGCATTGGCCTTTGCCGAGAAATTTCCAGGAACAATCGGTTTCGATATCAGTACTGATAAGATCGCAAAGTTAAAAAGAGGGATTGACCCGACCGGAGAGGGACTCGAGGCAAAACTGCAAAGTGCCAAGTTGAAAGTCACCGAAAAAGGAGCGGATCTTGCCGGCTGTAACTTTTTGGTGGTCGGCGTGCCGACACCGGTCGATATCAATCGAATGCCCGATCTCGAACCGCTTCGCGCAGCATGTGAAACGTTAGGTTCTATAATCAGCGGAGGCGAAACGATTGTATTTGAGTCGACAGTCTATCCCGGAGTGACTGAAGATTACTGCGGAGCAGAAATCGCGCGCCATAGTGGCTTGAAGCCAGGCAAAGATTTCTTTCTTGCGTATTCCCCTGAACGTATTAATCCAGGCGACAAAGAGCATACTCTTGAAAGAATTAAAAAGGTGGTTTCCGGTGACTCTGCGGAAACGCTTGAGCGTGTCGCAGAGGTGTATGGGAAGGTGATTAGCGCCGGAATTCACCGGGCTCCTTCAATCAAAGTTGCCGAAGCGGCGAAGGTAATCGAAAACACCCAGCGCGATCTCAATATTGCTTTGATGAATGAACTCGCAATTATTTTCGATCGCATGGAGATCTCGACGAAAGATGTGCTCGATGCCGCAGCGACAAAGTGGAATTTCCTTCGTTTCGCGCCGGGCCTTGTTGGCGGGCACTGTATCGGTGTTGATCCCTACTACCTTACCACCAAAGCTGAACAGCTCGGTTACCATCCCGAGGTAATCCTAGCCGGAAGGCGAATTAATGATGGCATGGGAAGCTTTATTGCGCAGAAGACGGTAAAGCTTATGGTGACGAATAATATTCAGCCGAAAGGAGCGAAGGTAGGCGTATTAGGGCTTACCTTTAAGGAGAACATCCATGACATCCGCAACAGTAGAGTTCCCGATATTATAAGAGAGCTGCAGGCCTTCGGCTCGACGACGCTCGTGTATGATCCGTACGCCGATAAGGCTCATGCACATGAGGAATATGGTGTGACGTTGTGCGATTGGAAAGATCTTAAGGATCTCGACGCTATTGTCTTAGCGGTTTCTCATCGTGAATTTGTCGAACTAGGGTTGGCAAAGCTGTGTGGCCTGATTAAGAATGCTGGGGTTTTTGTTGATGTGAAGAGCGTGTTCTCCGCCGAGCGAGCGCGCGAAGAAATTGTGTACTGGAGTCTCTAGACCATGGAAAAGCAGAGGTTTGAATCAGTTTTAAAAGAGCTACAAGCGCGACCGCGTGTCTGGCTTGTGACTGGTGCCGCAGGATTTATTGGGTCAAATATTTGCGAAACGTTGCTGCGCATTGGTCAGCGCGTTCGTGGTCTCGATAACTTTTCGACTGGGTATAGGCACAATCTTGAGCATGTGCGTGCGGCGGTCGGAACGGAGGCCTATTCGCGCTTTGAATTCATCGAGGGCGATATTTGCGTGCCTGCTGATTGCGCGAAGGCATGTACGGGCGTGGGGTATGTGTTGCACCAAGCTGCGCTTGGTTCTGTACCGCGCTCAGTCGATGATCCGATTACTTCCAATCGGGTTAATGTCGAGGGATTTCTCAATGTGATGCTGGCCGCGCGGGATGCAAAGGTGGCCCGAGTAGTGTATGCATCGTCGAGCGCGGTGTTTGGAGACAGTGAGACGCTGCCGAAGCAGGAGGGTAGCGAAGGGAAGCAGCTTTCTCCCTATGCGGTTACTAAGTTTGCAAATGAGCTTTATGCCGATGTGTGTTTCTCGGTCTATGCAGTCGAAAGTATTGGACTTCGATATTTTAATGTTTTCGGTCCGAGGCAGGATCCTAATGGTGCGTACGCTGCGGTGGTCCCGCGTTGGATAGATGCGGCGATTTCGGCAAAGCAGTGTTTAGTCTATGGCGATGGCGAGACTACTCGGGACTTCTGTCATATTGATAACGTGGTGCAAGCAAATATCTTGGCGGCGCTTGCCGGGAAAGAGGCAGTTAGTAAGGCGTTTAATATTGCCTTCGGCGAACGTACCACGCTTAACGATCTTCATGATTCAATATGGAAATCGCTGGTAGAGCTTCGAGGGGTGAAACCAATACCGAGGCGCCACGAATCTTTCCGTGCCGGTGATGTGCGCCATTCGCTTGCTGATATTTCACGTGCACGCGAGCTGCTGGGCTATAACCCGCAAATATCTTTGGGCGTTGGTCTTAAAAAACTTGTCGCTGAAACGCTGGCAATGATGGGAAAGTAAAGGCGCTTACAGGTTTGAGTCGTGCCGCTACTACGGCCTGGTTTCTCATTGAAACTTCCCGTTGAGACTTCCCATTGAGACTTCCCATTGAGACTTCTCAATGAAACGGGGAAACCGGCATGTCGTTGTCGTCGTTGTTATCATTGGCTTCGACGATGGCAATAGTTGTCCCTGCTGCGACAGCCGTACCGCCAAGGGCAATAAGCGCTGCCCCAGACAAAGTCGCCGTTGCGCCGCCGCCTGCTACCGCTAACCCAGTCACGGTAACGCTTGTGAAGGTAATCCCTGGAGCAGAGGTCGAGACAGTCCAAACACCAGGAGACACGCCCTCGATGGCAGCGCTTCCGTTCAGAACCTCAGCAGATAAAGTTTCACCGGTTGTCGAGTTTAATAGCTGAATGGAGAAGCCGCTTGCGGGTTTGCCGGTGTCATCAACCAAGTTAAATTCTACTTTTCCCAAATGCTGCACTTCGGAGACAGCCCGTGTAAAGCCAGAGGTGTCCTGAATAGTAATTGAACTCTCGGCTGAGGCGAACAGCGCGAAATTCAAAAAACAAAAGGTCAGTATGACTTTCGTAAGTATTCGCAAGACTTAATTTCCTTCTACGGCCGTTGTAGCACCAAGTTCATATTCGACGCTTTCTATGATTAGGTAAAGCATAAAGAAGCTATGCGAACATCAAATCGCTTTATAGTCCATTCAGCACTTTAGATGCGGCGAGACTAGCGAGGTGTTCTACTAATGCTGCTAAAAATGCCGCATTTTGCAGGATTATTCCAAGGCTTGCGCAAGGGGCGCCATTACAACTCAAATTTCTAAGCCGGCTCGGCTGTTTTCGGTCAGGAGCTATGGGGGCGAGATTTTCCATCTAAGTAGAACGAAGTTAGCGATAGGAGCAGGCTCAACTCAAACAAAATCGCAGGGATACGAAATGGGAAGTCGAAAAGCGATGCGAAAAAAAATACGCAAAGACCACAGCCAAAGTACACCAGTAGCTTTCGTTCCACCGGATCTTGTTTTATGCGTCGACGCATTTGAATCGATAATAAAACAAAAACGGCTACAATTGGGAGAAACCCAAAAATTCCAACCTCGGTAAGTAGCTGGTAGGGGTCGGAGTGTAAGAATTCAGGGTTGAGTCCGGCAAGACTTGGATCCATCACCCGGGTGTAGAGATCGTTCCAAGCGCCGATTCCTATTCCAAAAAATAGCGAAGGCTGGAGCAACGCGGCGCTGTCTTTATAGAACTGAAAGCGCATATCATCTTTTGAGTAGGCCAGGCCGTAGTCAATTCGATCTGCCACAAGCTCCTGGCCAGTGTCATTCAGCAATAGAACCAGAAGCAGCGCGCCAAAAATAATTGGCAAAAGGCGGAGAACCCGCGGCGATTCTTTTACTTTCTTTTCAATCCTCTGCAGGGTGTAGGGGAGATTGAAACTCGATTCTCGACGCCTTCGTCGCGAGGACTTTCGCTCGATTCGAGCCAGCTGCGGTTCTGGTGTGCGATGAAGGGGGCCGGAGAAGAGCGCGAAGAGTATAGTCCAACCCGCCAAAGCAACCCACGAGGAGCGGGAAAGGGTGCAAAGAACGGTCAGTACGAGCGCAATTTGACCTAATAGGAGTAAGTACAGCACGAAAATACTGTGCTGGTAACTTTTGCTGGCGAGGAAACTTGAAAGTGGCGAAAGTGCTTCGAGGCCACGATCGCGGCGAATCTGGCGCAGTCTCTGTAGCTGTTGCGATAGGCTGGCCCCGACAAAGAGTGCAGCAAGAAGCAGATAGTGTCCAAGGTGATTTGCGTTGACGAAGGGCCATCGCGCACGATTTGATATAAAAATATTTTCCGGCGCCGCAATCCAGAAAAGTTTACCATTATCGTAGAGCCAATGGCTAAGCCCTATAGCGCACACTATTGCAGCACACCACGTTCCCGCTGAAACTAGCTGCCTCTGGAATCGATTCGATTCGGCGAGAAGCAGTCGTCCTACGATGAAGCTTGAGAGCACAAATAATATGCTCAAGGTTGACTCGACTGTTCGGCTGAAATTGGCAATGTTTGGCGTTGTACCCAAGACAGGATGCGCGACAGGGAATAGCAAGAAGTAAAGTGTCTGAAGTAATACGTAGGCAAGCAGCGCGGCAAAGCCGCCGACAATTATTCGAAAAGTGTACGCCTCCGGCTCATAAAACCTTCTATGAAGAACCGCGGGCGCGCGAAGCGCGAGCAGGCCAAGGGCGGCAAAACTTACGAGGTAATAAAACAGCTCAACGACCGGATGTACTGCGCCGAAATAAAGCGGCATGGTCAGAATCGATCCGATCAGCGCGATACGGAGCCAGCGCGAAATTGTTGGAGAAAGAGTCGAATGAGCAGAAGAATCGGGGCCCTCTGTGCTTTCGATCTGAATCTGCTGCAGGCGACCTGAGTGGTGCACGTGCGCAATCGTCTGCTCTTGGACAAGTTCGTTAATTGCTGTTTCTTCTCGCGGCGGCGTAGGCGCGGCCGACTCGATTGCCATATTTCCTTTTTGCATGCTTTTGCGGTTTTGTCAGCATTTAGTCGTAGTTTGTATAGGCCTATTTGGCTGCCAATCCCAAACATTTCGCCCCTGCGCATTACATTTTATTTGGGGCGTACGGGGCTCTGTGGCTGACGGTTACTGTAGTTTCAAGCTGAGTAGAAATATTGTACGATTATGTTGTTTAGTGGTAACTGCTCGTTAGCCCGGGATTTATGAGCAGTTACGTTAAGTGGGTTGGATTATTGAGGGGGACGCGCTATGAGCGCTGAGGATCGAGATCAGAAGCAGAACGACGAGGTCGAGCAGGAGCAGGCCGAAGTAGGTGAAGAGCGCCAAGAGCGGCCAGCGAAACGAGTTGGTAGTGCGCAGGATTTTCTTGGTAGCGAGATCGTTGCGCGTGCGCAAAGAGCGCAGCAAAAACTTCGATCGAATCTCGTAGGGACGGTAGCTATCGAACTTTCTGATTCGGGAGAGCGGTATCTTTTCGACTGGTCGAGCGATGTGCCGAACTCAAAAAAAATTGTTAAGGACGATCCCAGTGCCGCAGGCAGTGATTGCAAGATAAAGATTCATTCACAGCACCTGATGAAAGTGATAAACGGGGATCTTAACCCGCAGGTAGGGATGCTTTCTGACAAGATCCATGTAGAAGGAAAGCTTGGGTTGGCGATCTATTTCTTTAATCTTGTCACTCCGATGCGTTAGCCCGCAAATCTGTAATTACTCATTAACCCCGGGTATTCTTTCCCTAACTCTGTGACCTCTGTGTCTCTGTGGTTTTTAAAGTATTTAAACCACAGAG
>CAZEAC010000047.1:0-34191 GCA_964510065.1 uncultured Bdellovibrionales bacterium
TCGCCGAAGTGAGATCGCGGGCACGCTCCTTTTCAAGCCCAAACTTGGAGCAATCATGGCGGTACTGTTGCTCAAGCGAAATTAGAACTTCGCTGACTATCTGCTGTTCGCTTTCGATTAACCGAGTCTCTTCGGCACTTAAACTGGTCATACTATGGAACGGGCAAGGGTAACCGCTCGGAGCTAATAGCGCAACCTCGCCTGCGCGGGGAACGTGGAGTTTTAATATTTCTTGCTGCTGAAGCGTCTCGCCTTCTCTTTACATCCAAACGTTGGTTACGAAAGATCCGATCTTGCGAGAAACTGAGTTGTGTTGACAAGATAGAGCGTAACCTGTTGAGAGTATTTGCAGGTTTTCGCGAGAACAAGCGGTCCTCGCCCTGGTTAAGCCTCTCTGGTTATAGCCTTGGTGAGTCTTGGGTCGTCAGTATCGCGCGTATGAAAGCCCCTGTGACGGCTTAAGCCCCGAGCAATCGGGGCTTTTTTTTAATAGGGACAGACCCCATATATTTAATTCCTGTCCTACGGACAGGAATTAAATATATGGGGTCTGTCCCTATTAAAAAAAACGCGACGAAGCTTTTGACTTCGCCGCGCGTATGAAGAAAGCCAAACCCCTGTGACGGACTTCAACTCTCCCCTTAAGCCAGAAAAGAAGCATTCCCTTCTCACCAGCTGAAGCAAGCATCACTTAGCATCTACTTTTGTCGGGTTTCCCCGAAGCACCCGGGTCGCCCCGAGGCGAAAATGCTACAAGTGATCAGTTTCCCAACAACGAAGCCGCTTTTATTTTTCGTCAACGAGAGCTACCAATTTGGCCGCCCGGATATCTCCGAACGTTTCTGAAATAAATTTCTCACCAACCGATAACAGCCCGGTTATTACCCGGACTGTCGATACCCCAGGGGGCACCGTCTCTTCGTCTTCTACTCCCGGGAACGGCTCCGTTCCCTCACTTCATGGGCAGTAGTATTCCTCTCCGATCTGAAAATCAACAAAAAAGTTTGATCGTTCGTTTCTGTGGATAAGCTCGATAGCGTGCTGAAAGATATGAGGAGTTTGTTTTAAGCGAGTTGAATCGTGAGAAGAAAATATAGATAATTTCAAAAATGGATCTGAGAATGGGTGGAGAGTACAGTCAAAAACCTTAGTTAATCAATCTCGGGTAGACTGATCTTGGTTCAGGATCGAAGCGAAAAGACAGCTTACCCGCAATATTCAATTTCTTTGGTCGTAAATTGAATTGATTAATTAAGGCGCCCCCACCCGCTATTGTTTGACGGGTGGGGGCGCGGTTTTATGGACCTGTTAGCCCATAAGAGCCGGATGGTGGTTCTCGGCCGGGTGAACGGGGCGCCTCCGCTTCTGCTTTTCTGGCGCTTCCGTCGGTGCAGTCGGTGCCGTTGGCTTCTCTTCCGAAGAAGCCTTGTTCCCAGCATCCGGAGTCTGTGGCGCGACCTCGCGGGCCCCAGCTTCCCCAACTGATTTGGATCTTTCCTTCATTGGCGTCCTTTTCCGCTCTGTCAGAACCTCTCGTCAGCGTATTGTGGATTTAAACCAGGACTACTCGAGCCAGGCTTCACTATTTACGCATCGGCTCCTAGATTCATGACAGCTCAAAATCAGATGGGACTTTGAGCTGTCATGAGTTCGAAAAGCAATAAACCTATCTACTGAACTCTCCGTTAAGGAGACCAATCTGGTCCGATTAGCGGAGAATAAATTGCGAACTCGCTTCTACCGAAGGAAAAATTTTTAGGGCCGACAGTATGGCACGATGGCTAAGACGAGTCAAACAACGCGCACGGAGTTTGAGCGCTAATCTATTGGAATTATAGAACATCGTGTCCCGTCGATTTGAGTAAGAATTAGAGCTCTAAACGTTGGGCTATATTGCCAGCCTAAAGCTATCTGTATTACAAACTGCCTGGGATCTTATGCCTGTTGATAATCAATCGAAAAGTGAAGCATTACAGCGCCTCCTTACCCAAAAACTTGGCGCTAAAATAATTGAAAGTAAACTTGAGTTGGGCGATGCAATAATTCGCGTAGCACGCGAGGATCTCGGTGCGCTTTTCAAGCTTTTAAAGGAAGACTCGGAGCTTAGCTTTGATCTCCTTGTCGACATCACCGCCGTTGATTGGGTTGACCAGCAGCGCGAAAGATTTGAGGTAGTGTACCATTTCCTTAGCCTTCGTCATTTACACCGACTGCGTGTAAAAGCCTGGGTTCCCGAATCAAATCCTGCGGTTGAAACCGCGACGACTTATTGGAAAGGGGCAAATTTCATGGAGCGCGAAACCTGGGACATGTACGGGGTCGTGTTCACAGGAAATTCCGATTTAAGGCGGCTTTTGCTTTACGATGAGTTCGTTGGGCATCCGTTGAGGAAGGATTATCCTGTGCAGGGAAAGCAGCCGCGTATTAGGCTGCGATCGCCGGAAGTTCGAAATACTGCAGCGGATATGGTTCGTCCTGCACTTGTGCAGATTGGGAAACGCGACCAAAGCATGGCACCTGCCGATCAGCGCGGCAGAAACCGAGTGCTTGCAACGGCAGATCAAACGCCGGGAGTAAAACCATGAACGATCTTCTGAATGTTGATTACGGTATAGGAGGTGTCACTACGAGCTTCCGGCCACGCGAAGTTGGCGACGACCTCCATTCCGAGACGATGATTCTCAACATGGGACCGGCGCATCCCGCCACGCACGGCACGGTGCGCATGGTTGTCGAGCTTTTGGGCGAAAAAATAATCGACGCGGATACCGAAATCGGCTACCTGCATCGCGGATTTGAAAAGATGTGCGAGACCGTTGATTATAACCAGGTGATGCCCTACACCGATCGGTTGAACTATGTTTCGCCGATCATCAACAATGTTGGCTGGTGTTTGACTGTTGAAAAACTCCTCGGCATAGAAGTTCCAAAGCGTGCGCAATATATCCGAGTAATTGTCTCCGAGATGTCGCGAATCTGTGATCATCTGACCTGTCTTGGCGCGTCGGCAATGGAGCTTGGAGCATTTACGGTGATGCTCTACCTCATCCAGGCGCGTGAAACATTGTGGCAGCTCATCGAAGAGGTCACTGGTGCCCGGCTCACCATCTCTTATTGTCGAGTCGGCGGACTGAAGTTTGATCTTCCGGAAGGGTTCAAAGAAAAAGTTCTCGAGGCGCTTAAGCTTTCGGAGTTTCATCTAAATAATTCAGACAGGTTGTTGAGCCGAAACCGGCTCTTTGTAGATCGGATGTGCGATATTGCGACCATCTCGGGCGAGGAAGCGCTTAACTACAGTCTTACCGGTCCGTTGCTGCGTGCGTCTGGTATTAAATACGACGTGCGAAAGGCTTTTCCCTATTCGTCGTATGAAGATTTCGATTTCGAGGTCCCGGTAGGCACCAAGGGTGATAATTACGATCGCTTTCTTGTGCGCTTTAATGAAATCGAGCAGTCGATGAAAATTATACGACAGGCGTTCGACTCGATTCCAGGCGGAGCGATATGCGTGGACGATCCGCATATTGTGCTCGAGCCAAAGGAGTCGGTGTACAATTCAATCGATGGGATGATCAACCACTTTGAATTGGTGATGTATGGTGTCAAGCCTCCCAAAGGTGACGTGTACCTGCCGGTTGAGGGCGGAAATGGTGAGCTCGGATTTTATACTGTGTCGGATGGAACAGGACGGCCCTATAAGTTGCATGTGCGTGGACCGAGCATGATTCATATGGGGATAATGAAGAGGATGCTCCTTGGGGCGAATATTGCCGATGTCGTCCCGGTATTTGGAATGATCAATATGATTGGCGGAGAGTGTGATAAATAATGGCAACGCTGTCTGAAAACGCGGATAAAAGAATCGAGGAGATAAAGAAGCTCTACCCCGACGCGCGATCGGCGATTATGCCCGCGTTGTACCTGGTGCAGGATGAGCTTGGCACGATTACGAAAGAAGGTGTCGAGTGGGTTTCGACAAAGATTGGTGTTGCCCCCGTGCATGTGTGGGAAGTGGCGACGTTCTATACGATGTACTACAAAAAGCCGATTGGCAGATACCATGTGCAGGTATGCCGCACACTTCCCTGTGCGCTATGTGGCGCGAAGAAAATTACCGAGCATTTGAAAAAGCGCTTTGGCCTTGAGCCGCATCAGGTATCGAAAGACGGCATGTGGAGCTACGAAGAGGTGGAGTGTCTCGGTTCCTGCGGTACGGCGCCGATGTGTGAGATAAATGATACCTTCTTTGAAAATCTTACCCCAGAAAAGATCGATCAGATCATCGAGAAGATTGGCAAAGAGAAGCCTGAGCTGCGCTTCTCCACCGCGCGGGATGATATCGGTGCTGGACTTCCGGGCAGTCCCAAATCAGAGGTTATATAATGGGCAAACATCGGCAGATTCTTCTCGCAAACATTCAGCATAAAGATCAGCACAGCATCGCTGGGTACGAGAGTCGCGGTGGGTATTCCGCGGCAAGGAAGGCGCTCGGCATCGATCCGCTAAAAATCATTGACGAAGTTAAGGCGTCGGGCCTTCGTGGGCGCGGCGGAGCCGGATTTCCCACTGGCACGAAGTGGGGCTTTGTTCCCCGAAACACCGGAAAGCCGGTGTATCTTCTGAATAACGCCGACGAGAGTGAACCCGGAACGTTCAAAGATCGAGTGCTTCTCGAACGTGATCCGCATATGTGCATCGAAGGAATGATCATTGCCTGTTGGGCGCTGCAGTGTAATTGGTCGTGCATCTATATTCGCGGTGAGTATGCCTATCCCTATGTGCGCGTGAAACGTGCGGTAGAAGAAGCATACGCCAAAGGCTACCTTGGAAAGAATATTTTTGGCTCTAATTTTAACCTCGATATTGTGGTGCATCGTGGAGCAGGGGCCTATATCTGTGGCGAAGAAACAGGTTTGATCGAATCGCTTGAAGGGAAGAAGGGGCAGCCTCGTTTGAAGCCACCCTTCCCGGCGGTGGTTGGGCTATATGGTTGCCCTACGGTGGTAAACAATACCGAGACCCTTGCAACGCTTCCGTGGATTATCAACAACGGGGGTGCTGCATATGCAGCAATTGGTGTGGGAAAGTCCACCGGCACGAAACTCTTCTCGGTCTCAGGACATGTCAATAAGCCTGGCGTTTATGAAGTCGAGCTTGGCTATCCGGTGCTTCAATTTGTAGAGGAAGAGTGTGGTGGCATTCGCGGTGGAAAGAAGCTTAAGGCGATGATCCCAGGTGGCTCCTCAGTGCCGGTGCTGCGCGCAGAAGATTTGGTCGGGGTCAATCTTGATTATGAATCAATGATGAAAGCAGGATCGTACATCGGCTCGGGCGGTATGATCGTCATGGACGAAACCACCGATATGGTCGAAGCAATTTTGAACTTGTCGCATTTCTACGCACACGAGTCGTGTGGTCAGTGTACGCCCTGTCGCGAAGGCGGCCATTGGGTCAATAAGATTTTTCACAGAATCTCAAAAGGGAAGGGGCTTCCCGGCGATACCGAATTAATTGAAAATGTGTGTGGCCAAATTGCGACGCACACGATCTGTTTCTTCGGGGATTCGCTGGCCATGCCGGCGCAGAGCTTTATCAAGAAATTTCCGGAAGAATTTAAGGCGCGGATACGTGAAGTAGCAGAAGGCAGATTCCAGCCGCGTGAGTCGCTCAATTTTGAAAGTACGGGGCAGCATCATGGCTGAGGGAACAAATGGCGTGAATAAAGCTCCAGAGCTGGTCACGATTACTATCGACGGTAAAGAGCTGCGCGTGCCGAAGGGCATGAATCTCATCGAGGCGGCGAAGCTTGCCGGCGTTGAAATTCCGCATTACTGCTACCATCCGCATCTGTCCGTTGCTGGAAATTGCCGTATGTGCCAGGTGCGCATCGAGGGCATGCCTAAAATGGAAATTGCGTGCAACACGATGGTGCGAGACGGTCTCAAGGTGCAAACGCACATGAGCAGCAAAGAGGTCAAAGACTCACAGGCGGCGACACTTGAATTTATTCTTATTAATCATCCGCTTGATTGTACGGTGTGTGATCAGGCCGGCCATTGCAAGCTTCAAGATTACCACTTTGAGTACAACGCGCGTCCCTCACGATTTATCGAGGAGAAAGAGAGCAAAGTAAAGGCCGAGCCGCTCGGTCCAACCGTAATGCTTGATGGCGAGCGCTGCATTATGTGTACTCGTTGCATCCGTTTTTGCGATGAAGTGACCGGGACTTCTGAGCTTGGCATGCTTAATCGTGGTGATCGCTCGGTGATCTCGATTGCTCCAGGGCGAGAGCTTAAAAACCCGCTGTCCGGGTCAGTTGTCGATCTCTGTCCGGTGGGTGCGCTAACCCATAAACAGTGGCGTTTTAATACAAGAATCTGGTTCACTGACTCGGTTGACTCGATCTGTCCGGGTTGTTCCACTGGCTGCAATGTAAAGGTACACGGCCGAGATGGAGAGATCGTGCAGGTCAAGGGCCGGCTAAATGCCGAAGTTAACAAAGAGTGGCTTTGTGATGAGGGCCGTTACGGGTTCAATCGCTTTCTTCCTGAAAAGCGCTTGCGTTTCGGTATGGTCAGCGGGCGCGAAGTCGCCGCCGTTGACGCGGCGCGCGAAGCCAAAGCGCTCACGCAAAGTGGCGAAAGCTTGGTGCTCGTATCGGGCGATCTGATCCTCGAAGAGTACGCGCTGTTGAAGGCTTTTATCTCGCGAATAATGCCGCAGGCGAAAATCGCGCTCTCGTACCGTGAAAGGGCGCTGAGCAGTATTGAAAAGATTCTTATTAGCCCGGACTATGCGCCGAATTTTCGAGGTGCTGAATATTCGGGTGTTGTCGCGGGAGACCTCGCGGCGGGCTACCAGGAAGCCCTTACAAAGCTTCGAGCGAGGCAGATTCGTAATGTGCTTATTGTTGGAGATTCAGCGGTACTTGCTGCGGACAGGGATACGGCGTTGCTGGATGGAATTACAAAAGCCAGCTGCAGCGTAGGCCTTCTCACTGATGCGCAGTCGACGTTACTGCCAGCACTTAAAATTGCACTTCCTGCCCGGAGTATTCTCGAGAAATCGGGGCTGTTGGTGAATCGTGCGCTTCGGGTCCAGTACACTGATAGAGTCGTGCCGCCGCCTGAGGGGAGCGAGCCCGCCTGGCGACTTCTTCAGATGATTGGAGAAGCATGCGGGGCGAAGCTGACGGCCGCACAAAATGATCGTGAATTCACGATTCGCTATCTTTCCGAAGAGCAACGGCTTGCCGGTGTCTCAATTTCGGCGATTAAGCGTGGTGGGGTGAATCTTGTTCTTGGCAAGTCCAGTGCCGGTTCGGCCGCAGCAGAGTCCAGGGTAGGAGCTTAGAGTTTTCAGATGGGTGAGTTTTTCATCATAGTAGCAAAGGCAGCGATTGTATTCGCAATCATTCCGCATCTGGCGATTGTGTGTACATGGTTTGAGCGTAAGGGTTCAGCACTTATTCAGGATAGAATTGGCGCCAATCGTGCCGGAGCCATTTGGTATGCCGAAGACTTCTCGGCGTTTCTTGGGAGGTTTATTCCCAAACTAATCATCCTTCCTTTTCACTGGATGTTTTTTAAGCCGATTTTTTTCGTGCTGCGCTGGTTAGGAATTCTAGGCTTTATTAATACCGGCGTATGTGATGCGGTAAAAGCAATTTTTAAGGAAGACTTCATTCCGGAAGGCACCTCAAATTTTATTCACTGCCTTGCGCCTTTTATGGCCGTCGCCCCAGTCTTTATTGCGTTTGCGGTGGTGCCTCTCGCCCCGGATTTTGAACTGTTCGGGTATCACATTCGCGCGCAGGTGGCGTCGCTTGATGCCGGAATACTATTCGTCTTCGCGATGGGTTCGATTGCGGTGTACGGCGTGGCATTAGCCGGATGGACCGGCAATAATAAATACTCGCTTCTCGGCGGACTTCGTGCCTCGGCGCAGATGATTTCGTACGAACTTGCTATGGGACTTACTTTTGTGTCGGTTATCTTGATGTACGGCACGCTTGACCTCTACGAGATGGTTGAGAAGCAGAAGCAGGTATGGAATTGGGGAATCTTCCCAATGTTTCCAGCGTTTATTGTGCTCTTCATCGTCGGCATGGCCGAAACCAAGCGAAATCCCTTTGACCTTCCGGAAGCAGAGAGCGAATTAGCCGCGGGCTACTTTACCGAATATTCGGGAATGAAGTTTTTGCTTTTTTGGTTGGGAGAGTTCGCGGAGATTGCACTTTTCTCGCTGATTCTCTCTCTATTGTTCCTTGGTGGATGGCATCTGCCCTGGCCGCTCGACAAGTTGATTGATGTATCACAAGGGACCTGGTGGGCGGCGCTGATTGGCCATGTGGTGTTAATGACCAAAGTGATTCTGCTGTCATTCTTGCAAATTATTATCCGCTGGACGCTTCCGCGTTTTCGCTATGATCAGCTTATGAATCTTGGCTGGAAGATTCTGCTTCCAGTGAGTCTGGCAAATTTAATGATTTATAGCGCGTTAAAGGTGGCGCTCTGATATGACCGCGATGTTTTTCGTAATGTCTATGATAATCGTCGCTTCGGCAATTGCGGTAGTGGCGTTTCGAAATGCGATTTACTCGGCACTTGCTCTAGTAGTGAATCTTCTCACGGTCGCTGGGATATTCGCGCAGCTCGACGCGCACTTTTTGGCTGCGGCGCAGGTAATAGTCTATGCCGGCGCGATTATGGTCTTGGTGCTGTTTGTGTTGATGCTCTTAAATGTAAAAAGCGAAGAGCCAAAGGGCTGGCCACTAATCCTTGCCTCGTTTGCAATCGTATGTGGGTGCCTTTTTGCTGCATTGGTGCTCCCACGCATTAACGAAGCATTCAAGATTTTCCCGGCGGCTGAGAATTCTGTGGTTGGTTCAGCGCAGGGAATCGGTAAGGTGCTCTACTCAAATTATGTATTTCCGTTTGAAGCGGCATCGGTGCTTATTATGGCGGCAATTGCTGGCGCGGTGATGCTCGCGAAACGGCAGTATCGAAAGAGGGAGGCGTAGATGGTGCCGATTAGTTTTTATCTGAGCCTTTCCATGCTGATGTTTCTCATCGGCGCTATCGGTGTGATTGTACGGCGAAACGCAATTATTGTTTTCATGTGTATTGAACTAATGTTGAATGCCGCGAATGTTGCGCTTGTCGCGCTCAGTAAGGCGACTGGTAATCTTGATGGGCAGATAG
Organism: uncultured Bdellovibrionales bacterium; assembly: GCA_964510065.1. GTDB lineage: Bacteria > Bdellovibrionota_C > UBA2361 > UBA2361 > CAIXSY01 > CAZEAC01. The sequence continues at coordinate 9,204 of CAZEAC010000047.1, forward strand.
GGGTGTTTTTTGTGATGGTCGTGGCGGCCGCTGAGGCGGCGGTCGGATTAGCGATCTTTATCTCCCTTTTCAGGGCGCGAAAGACAATAGAGACCTCAGAAGCATCGGAGCTTAGGTTTTAAGAATGGAAACGACACAGATTCAACTTGCAATTATTCCGTTACTCCCGTTGATAGGCTCACTGCTTGCGTTCCTTACTGGTCGAGTATGGGCCGGGCGAGTAGCGACTCTCGCTTCGACACTTGCGTTTGTTTTGGTGGTAAGCCTTTTTAATGATCTAAGCGCGGGAAATATTATCGAAGTTACACTTTTTGACTGGTTTTCGGTCGATGACTTAAGCGTTCCTTTTGCGCTTCGATTGGATGCGCTCTCCGCAGTGATGTGTTTGGTGGTGACTGGTGTTGGCTCGCTTATCCATCTTTATTCTACTGATTACATGGCGGAGGATCCGGCGAAGCATAGATTTTTCGCCTACCTGAATCTATTTATGTTCTCGATGCTGCTTTTGGTATTGGGAGCAAATCTGATGGTGATGTTCGTCGGATGGGAAGGGGTAGGGCTCTGCTCATACCTGCTTATTGGTTTTTGGTACAAGAACAAAGAGTACGCCGCTGCGGGGATGAAGGCGTTTGTTGTGAACCGTATTGGTGATGCCGGATTTCTGATCGGCATATTTCTGCTCTACAAGAACTGCCAGACCCTCGATTTCGTGGCGCTTAAGCATGTTTTCGCCTCACATCCGGAACTCGTAGCGATTGCCTTTGGTGTGTCTCTCTCGTTGTTTGTCGGCGCAACTGGAAAGTCGGCGCAGATACCGCTGTATGTGTGGCTTCCAGACGCGATGGCTGGTCCAACGCCGGTTTCAGCGCTGATCCATGCGGCGACAATGGTTACCGCTGGTGTGTACATGATTGCCCGGCTCAATTTCATTTTTACCCTTGCTCCGCTTACCATGGCGATAATCTGCCTCGTCGCGGCGCTTACTGCCTTTGTGGCGGCGACCATCGCAATTACTCAATTCGATATTAAAAAGGTCTTGGCGTACTCGACGGTAAGCCAGCTTGGTTTTATGTTTCTCGCTGCTTCTGCAGGGGCATATTGGGTTGCAATTTTCCACCTTGCGACGCATGCGTTTTTCAAAGCATGTCTATTCTTGGGCGCCGGATCGGTAATTCATGGCTGCCACCATGAGCAGGATATGCGCAATATGGGCGGACTTCTTTGGAAGATGCCGGTAACGGCGGCGACCTACGGCATTTCGACGTTGGCGATAGCCGGAATCTTTCCCTTGGCAGGCTACCAATCGAAGCATGCGATCTTAGAGGCGCTTGAGCATATGCATAATCCGGCGCTAGCGGGGGCGGCACACTTTATACCGTTCATCGCTTCAATTACTGCTGGGCTTACCGCGTTCTATATGACGCGGTCGTTCGCAATGACTTTTCTTGGAAAATATCGTGGTCACGCGCACCCACATGAGTCGCCAATTGGCATGGTTTCAGTGTTGTTTTGCCTCGCGCTTTTGGCATTCTTCGGCGGGCTCTTCTTAAACAGCGAACTGCAAAGATACCTTGCCGCGGTGTTGCCTGTTGGTGAGATTCATGAAGTAGGCACAATTGCCGATCAGCTAGCGCACGTTGGTGAGGGGCTGATGCATTCCTGGATTGGGCTTAGCGGAGTACTGCTAGGATTGGTACTTTATTCGGGCTTTATTCCCGCGCTTCTCGAACTTCCTCGAAAAATTGTGGAAGCTTCAAGGATTACGACGCTACTCCGCGACCTCTCGCTCAATAAGTATTACATCGATGAAATCTACGATTATTTTATCATTAAACCGCTTTCTACTGTCGCCGCGATGCTTTGGAAGCCTTTCGATCAGGGGCTGATCGACGGGATGGTGAATGGCACTGGTTATGTCGTGACTGCGGTGGGCGAGGTAGTGCGCACCACGCAAACCGGCCAAACTCGGCACTACGCGTTCCTTATGTTTGTCTCAACGTTGATTATGCTTTTCCTCTATTTAGTGGCGGTGTAAGAGTCATGGCCGAATATACCCTTTCACTTCTGATTTTCTTACCGCTCATCGGCGCGGCGCTGCTCTACGTGCTTCCGCTCTTTAAGCCGAGTGTCGACTTGCATGGGACGTGGGCACGTGGTTTCTCGCTTATTGTGTCGGGAGTAGTGTTCGCGCTCTCTCTCTGGATGCTTGCCAACTTTGACGGCGCGAGTACGAAGATGCAGTTTTCGGAGTCGCTCCCTTGGATTCCTACCTTCGGAGTAAGTTACGCATTGGGAATTGACGGGATAAGCCTTTTTCTGGTGCTTCTTACGACCTTTCTCACGCCGATTGTGGTGATTGCTTCGGCATCAGTACACAGCAAAGTTCGCGGGTACCTTGCCAACATGCTGGTGCTGGAAACAGCGATGCTAGGAACTCTTGTTTCTCTCGATCTGCTTCTTTTCTATGTGTTCTGGGAGCTGATGCTCGCACCGATGTACTTTATTATCGGCATCTGGGGTGGAAAGCGCCGGGTGTATGCGACGTTAAAATTTGTGCTCTATACTGTTTTTGGAAGTGTTCTGATGCTTGTGGCGATCCTCTATGTGGTTTGGCGCAATTATCAGCAGCATGGCGAGGTAACTTTTCTGCTCGAACAGCTTCTTGCGGGCACCTCGTTGTCGCTCAAAGAAGAGATCTGGCTCTTTGCGGCCTTTGCGCTTGCATTTGGTATCAAGGTTCCAATTTTTCCGTTTCATACCTGGCTTCCTGACGCACACGTCGAAGCACCAACGGGCGGATCGGTTATCTTGGCCGGCGTGCTGTTGAAGATGGGACTATATGGTTTTATTCGATTTGCATTTCCGCTCATGCCACGTGGTGCCGATTTCTTTACGCCGCTTCTCGCAATTTTGGCAGTGATAGGTATCGTCTACGGAGCGCTGGTTGCCTGGGCGCAGACCGATATTAAGAAGCTTGTGGCCTATTCTTCAGTTTCGCATCTTGGCTACTGCGTCTTGGGATTTGTCGCTTTCAATCTGGTTTCTGCCACGGGATCTGTGTATCAGATGTTGAATCACGGGGTGTCAACCGGCGCGTTGTTCCTTCTTGTTGGCGTGCTCTACGATCGAAAACACACTCGTGCTATCGAGGATTACCAGGGGCTTGCAGGGAAGGTGCCGTTTTTTGCTGTGCTCTTTCTTATCTTTACCTTAAGTTCAATCGCATTGCCTCTGACTAACGGATTTATCGGCGAGTTCTTGATTCTTTCTGGATCGTTTAAAGACTTTCCGGAGTTAACGGTACTTGCGGTCAGTGGTGTAGTTCTTGGCGCGGTCTATATGCTTAGCCTTTATAAGCGCACCATGTTTGGCGAATTAAACGAAGATAAAAATTCGGATCTCAGCGATGTTTCGGGACGAGAGATGGCGACATTTCTTCCGCTTCTACTGTTGGTGTTTTGGATGGGGCTTTATCCTAAGCCAATTCTCTCTCGAATAGAGCCTACGCTTGAAGCCTATCTCGGCGCGGTCCGCGAGCGCTCGCAAAGTTTAGAGGCCAGTGAATTCGCGTCGCTTGATTCAGATATGACCGATGGTGACACGGACATCGATACTGCGGTGCTTCCAGTCGCAGATCCTCGCGCCGTGACGCGCACGGGTTCCTTTGGTGACTCGATCAAGGAGGCGCTATGACATTATTTGAAGAGCTTAAGGCGATTGCGCCGCTCATTATCCTGGGATTCGGAGCGATGGCGCTGCTCATTGTTGATGTTGTCGTTCCGAGTGGTGTTCGCAAGGGCAGCGGGCAGATTCGAGGTTATATTGCCATTGTCACAATGCTTGCAGCATTGATGATGCAGTTTTCGCTTATGTCAGGGATGCCGCAGTCGGCAACATTATCCGCAACATTATTTCATGGGACGCTGTATTATGATCCGATTTCTGCGTTTTTTACCTTTTTTATAATTTTGGGTTCTCTGATGGCAGCGCTTGTTGGTCACGGAACCACCGAGCTCGAAGGAACACAGGCTCATGCGGAGTTTTATGCGCTCTATCTAATGTCAGCGCTAGGAGCGATAATATTCGCCTCAGCAGCGGAGCTTGTCACGCTCTTTCTTGGACTTGAGATAATGTCGATGGCTCTCTACTGTCTTTGTGGCTCCTGTATTCATGGTCCGGAGAAGGCCGTGCAGCGATCGGCGGAGTCGGCGCTTAAGTACTTCCTGCTGGGTTCCTTTAGTTCGGCCTTCATGCTTTACGGAATTGCGCTAGTATACGGGCTCACCGGTTCGATGGAGATAGCCACACTCGCAAACTTTTCGCCAAATGAGTCGCAGTCCACGATTTACGCAGTGGCACTGGGATTTATGCTTGTGGGGATAGTGTTCAAGCTTGGGGCGGTGCCTTTTCATTTCTGGGCGCCAGATGTGTATCAGGGGGCACCGACGCAGATTACCGCCTTTATGGCTTGTGTAATTAAGGCTTCAGCGGTTGCTGTGGCGATGCGGATTCTATGGGTTGGCTTCTCGTCTCAGGTGGTTATCTGGTCAGGCGTTGTCTGGACGGTGGCACTGTTGACCATGATTGTGGGCAATGTTGTGGCGCTTACTCAGCGAAGCATTAAACGTATGCTTGCCTACTCGAGCATAGCCCACGCCGGCTATATGCTTATGGCGCTGCTTGCGCCGGGCGATAACTTCGGTGGCGGTCCAGCGCTTCTGTTCTACCTTGTTTCGTATACAGCGATGACTCTCGGCTCGTTTGGCGTGGTGCTTCTTATCACTGCACCCTATGCCGATAAGAGCCAGCCGGATGACCTTAGCCGCTTTAATGGTCTCGGCAACCGTCGCCCAGTAATGGCTGCGCTCCTAAGCCTCTTTATGCTCTCATTGGCTGGAATTCCCCCGGGCATGGCAGGACTTCTTGGAAAGTTTTACCTCTTCTCTGCGGCGATCAAGGCTAATTATGTGGGTCTCGCCATTGTTGGTGTGCTCATGTCGGCGGTTTCCTGTTACTACTACCTCCGTGTGATTGTGGTGATGTATTTCCTTGATCCCGAAGAAGAGCAGATAGGAGAAGAGCGAAAAATTCCAATAAGTATCTGTCTCGGAGGCGCGCTGGCGCTTTGCGCAGTTGCGGTAATATTCGTCGGCCTCTTCCCTTCAATCCTATATGACGGGGTAAACACAGTCGCGAGCAGCATCCTCGCACCTACAACATCGACGCAGACAGCACTTCTTCAATAGTGCGAAGCGACTGTGCCCTGCATCGCAATAATCTCAAACATTCTGCGCGCATAGATCTGATTGAGGTGCGCCGAGGGGTGCCCGTCCTTAGAGTTGATAGCCATCATTTCTCCGTTTGCTTCCTGGATGATCTGGGCTTCATGATTGAAAGCGATATAGCCCGCTGCTGAAGCTGCATCCTGTGCCTGTCGCCACCAGGAAAGGAGTAAACGGAGAGACTGATCCGGCTCCTTGTAATCTGTGCCGCGGACGCTTGAAGATCCCTGATTGAGTACCGCAAATAGCGGCGCGGCAAGTCCACGTTGGTCTGAAATTGCTCGTATGCTTGAGAGCGCATTTAAGAAGTCTTTCCAGTCTTGAGATTCTGGTTGATAGCTTCGCGCAAGTGCTATCTCCCAAGAAGGGACACGGTCTGTAAGCTCGGCGCCACGCCACATCGCGCTTTCGAAAAGCTTTGCAAGGTTGGGGAAACCCCAAAAACCAATATCGTCACGCCAAAAACGGATCCAAGTATTCGCCTTCTTAAAGCGCTCTCGTTCTGGGCTGTAATCTTGTTCGCGCTGCTGCGGGTCATTGAAGCAGAAGCCCACAAGAATCTGGTCGGGATCGACTGCCGCAACATGTTTCCGTAGCACCTCTAATTCACGAACCGTGGAAAAGCCTGGAGAGCCAAAATTGAGCACCTCGAGCTTTCGTGGTGAATAGCGTGTTGTGAGCAGCGTTTCGAGCTGATTGCTAAAACGCTCTTCGAGAGCGAGCCCTACACCAAAGGTGAGCGAATCGCCGAGCACCATGATTCTATAGGTGCCCGAGGGTTTGGGCGTGGCAATCTCGCGCTCACGAAATCCGAATTTGTTGCGGATAATCTTATGGCCCCAAGTGTAGCGCACGCCGTCATGAAAGCCATCAATAGGAAGGTTCAGACTGCGCTCTCTTGCGCCAAGGTAGAACTCTACAGAATACAGCGGAACCCCAATCGCAGCGACATTGGCGATAAGTAGTAATGTCACGAGACAGGCGAGACGTTTCATGGCTAGTCTCATCCATAATCGGCGCGTTGCGATTTTTTCTTAACGAGGTCTTGATGGTCGTTAGGGTATCGGAATGTTTCACCACAAGGACGCAAAGGACACGAAGAAGAACCCATATAAATCAGGGCTTTTTGAGGTTTTCTTTGTGTCCTTTGCGTCCTTTGTGGTGAAAAAATAAATCGAGCCGTCACAATACGTTAGCGAGAACACTCCGATGCCCTGGATGGTCGTTATCTAACCTGCGTGCCTCACATGCCCTCGATTATTTCGTAAGCAGTCCTCAATTCGAACATTGGCTAGACGGAATTTTTCCAAGATTGCCAACGGCAAGCTTAAACGTTGAAGATGTCTTTGACGATGACCCGCCAACTCTTGGCGTGCCACAGGCATTAATACTTCCATACTGTGCCGCGCTTGAGAATTTATAGAGCGCTTTGGTGTTGGTCTGTAAAGTAGTAATGACTGACGTGAAGCTGGTCTTCGAGCACCACTGCGTATCGCAAACCTTTATCTTGTCTTGAATGAATGAGCCTAAAAGCTTCTTAGACTCTTTAAAGAGAGTTGTTGCCTTTGCGACTCGTGATCTCGAACCTGAGGTGTTTCCGGCGCACTTCTGGAAGCGTCCCGAATACTCGCGTACTGAACCGTAGAGTGCCTTGAGACGACGCAGGAACTGGCGCTTGAGCTGTTTCGTTTCGTAAACCTTACAGAGATCCGGGCAGTTCTTCGGATCGCCGTCACCGCCGCAGATTCCGCAGCAATCAATTGTTGCACCGCCATTCGGCACGCCTTTGCAATCCAAGCAGGCGTTGTTGCCGTTGCATACGCCGCATTTGTCGACCGTGCCGGCGCAGCTTGACGAGCCTCCGGTGCAGCTGCTTCCGTCCCCACCGCATACGCCGCAGATGTCAATTCGGCTCGTGCCGTTGGGTGTGCCCTTACAATCAAGGCAGCTGGTTCCGGCACCGCCGCAGACGCCGCATGCGTCCACCTTGCTCATGCCGTTTGGCACACCTTTGCAATCCTTGCAGGTCGAATTGTCCCCGCCGCAGACGCCGCAGATGTCATTTACCTTTCCGCTATTAGGAACGCCGTCGCAACCCGCGCAGCTTTTGCCGTCGCCGTTACATACTCCGCAGACATCGCGCTTTGCGCTGCCGTTAGGCTTGCCTGCACAATCCTCGCAACTTTTGCTGTTACCACCGCATACTCCACAGAGATCAACAGTAGCTTGACCTCCGGGAATACCCATACAATCCTCCGGACACTTGCCAAGTGTATAATCGTTTTTGGAGAGTGTCGCGAGCTCGGCTTTTGTGACTCTGCGTTGCTCGGGCTTCGTGCTCGATCCTTTCGGGTTATAGCAGATGAGAATCAGTTCTTCCTCAGGTGGCTTCGGTGGATTGTCGCAGCACTCATGCTTGAAGAACTTGCCATAGCCAGGTCCATCTCCGCTTTGATTGCAGCCGCTTTTTACCCAGACGCCGGAAAGAGATTTTCCGGCGTAGCTGAATGTTTGCTCATAAGCACTTAAATTGTCGAATTTGTAATCACTGCTCCCGTCGCAAAATTGAAGAACCACATTCGAGAGCTGTTTGTTTGATTTGACTGTTACTGAATGGCCGTCTTCGCTGAAGATAACTTTTAATGTGGGAAGGCAATTTTGTGCTGGCGCGTTGAGAGGAATAGCAAGAATGCTACAAAGCCCAATAGCAGAAAATAAATTAAGAAATAATTTCAAAGATCGCATGACACCCCCAACCTTACTTTCAGTGACAACCACAGATCGCGCGATTTCGTTATGATGCTTCAAGGCAAGCCCAAAGGACGTGCATTCCTTGGTAAAGAATATATTAGTGTACTGTTTTTAGTGAGTTACAGACCGTCTAAGCATTCTAATGAACGAGCCCTAAGAAAAATTCTTAGCCCGCAAGTCTCACCGGGGCTGGGCTCTGGTGAGATGTGCGAGTTGGGGGGCAAATTGCTGTGAGTTAGCTGATCTTGGGGTAACTACTCATAAAGTCCGGGTGACTCGTGAACGTGCACCTCAGGTTATCTCGGTAAATTTTAGCCATAATTTCTGTCGGCCGTAATCCCAATGCCGATAGCCGAATCCGTGGTCTGAAAGCAGTCTCTGGTTCCGCTCCTTGAACTAAGGAACCTCTGAAAAACTATGTATTTCGTCTTCGCTGGCCTTTCGGCGATCTTTGCGAGAAATCAGGTCGGGAAAATACTCGAAATAGCCCTGCTATTCCTGCGTTTTTCCCGACCTGATTTCTCGCAAATCTCATCCGAAATTTCAGCAAATCCAAAACACCTAGTTTTTCAGAGGTTCCCTAATTACCCAGACTTAACGAGCAGTAGCATCTTGGGCTAAATGTATCTCGTGAATAATCGAGGCGACCGCGAGAGTAAATGCATGGCTTTCTCCCAGCAGTTTGCCGAGGTGACTGAACGCCTCGTAAAGAAATTCGAGCGCAGCATCAGCGTTGTCTCGCCTATAGTACTCTTGACTTGCGAGTGAGAGCAGTGTTTCGATTCGCTTAAGCATCACGAGGGCCGGAAGTAACTGCGAATCACTTTTCATAAGGGTTGAAATGGTTGCGATTATCGCCCGGCGCTCTTTGCTATCAAGTTCTGATAATGAAGATCGAGAAAGCGTAGCGCGATCATAAAGCGCTGTGGGCGGGGGTAATACAGAATCAGTGAGTGATAGGAGTTTTAGATATCCTGCGGTGGCCAGCTTCGATCCCCGTACAACCGCGATATGCGACAGGACAAATCTATCTTCCTGAAAATCTTCCAACAGGAGAGTAGCGAGCTTCTCCGGCAGCTCATTTCGCTCGAACGTAAAGGTCTTCGACCCTATAGGAATACCATGTGTCGCCATTAGGAATGCCTCGGTTCAGAAAAACTAGTACTCTGTTAACGAAATCTTCTCACTTCTCCCTGCCTCGGTGTCCTCTGAGCCTCTGTGGTTTGTTTTTCTTTATAAAAACCACAGAGACACAGAGTGCGCTGAGTGGGGACCGAGACTAATGACAAGTTATTTCGTTAACAGAGTACTAGGACTCTGGAACATAAGTAACCTTTCCTTCCCTCGGCTCCATTTCTGTGCTCTCCGTGTCTCTGTGGTTTATTTCACTTTCAAAAAACCACAGAGACACGGAGAGCACTGCGCGGCGTATCACAGAGTCCGATATGTTAAGGAAACTCCTGCTGCAAAGTGCGAGAATAATATGTTTCGCAATCCTGGTAAACATCGCGTTGTTATCACCATCTTGCTATGCTACTCTGTGGCGTTTTGGGGGTAGCGATGACCGAAGAAGAAAAGCTTTATAATATTAATATTCTCGACCAAAAGAATTTGCCCACGCCGCAAAGCATTCGCGAAACTGTAGCGCAGTCTCCAGCTTCTTTTCAGACTGTCGCGCAAGGTCGCAAAACAATTCAGGAGATCTTGGACCGAAAAGATCGGCGCATACTTATGGTTGTTGGACCTTGCGCCATTCATGACGTCGAAGCCGGCCTTGAGTATGCGCGAAAATTAAAGGCCCTCGCGGCAGAGCTTCGCGATCAGCTTTTCGTGGTGATGCGAGTCTATTTTGAAAAGCCGCGTACCACCACGGGCTGGAAGGGGCTAATTAACGATCCTTTTCTCAACGATACTTTTCGCATCGATGACGGCCTGGTTATCGCACGCAAACTTCTCTTTGCCTTAAACGAGGTGGGAGTTCCGGTAGCGACTGAGGCGCTCGATCCGGTGGTCCCGCAATATCTCGGAGACTTTGTGAGTTGGACTGCGATTGGCGCCCGTACCGCTGAGTCGCAGACTCATCGTGAGATGGCGAGCGGACTTTCAACACCGGTGGGTTTTAAAAATGGTACTGATGGCGGAATGCAGGTGGCGGTAAACGCAGTAAAAGCGGCATCGGTATCGCACCGGTTCCTTGGCATCAATCAGCTTGGCCAAAGCTGCGTATTTCACACCGCGGGCAATCGATACACTCATGTGGTGCTTCGCGGTGGCCTGAAGCCGAATTACGATAGAGAAAGTGTTGAGCGTTGTGAGGAAGTGCTAAATCTTGCAGGTCTACCTGCGAATATTATGGTCGACTGCAGCCACGGCAACTCTAATAAAGATCCTTCGCGCCAGCCGCTGGTGCTTGATGATTGTCTAAAGCAGATTGAGCAGGGAAATAAATCACTCATCGGCTTTATGATCGAAAGCAATCTTGAAGCTGGCCGTCAAGATCTTAAGGGCAATGCAAGTGAGCTTCGCTATGGGGTTTCAATTACTGATGCCTGTATCGGGTGGGATACCACTGAAGAGGTTCTTCGAGATGCCGCGAAGCGACTGCTGAGTAGAGAAATTGACAAAGCTTGAAGGGCCGTTCTCTCGCGAATTTTATCGAAAGAACTTGAAGTTCGGCCACGTTCCGTTTCTTGCGACGAAATCTTTGAGAGGAAATGTATCTTAGGTCGGTAAATGGCCAGTTTTTAACGCGAAAGTGCTGAATAGTTACATTAATTGTCTCTACCCGTCCGGACTTGCGATTAAGGGCTCAAAAGAAAGCCTATACGATAGCACTCGACTATCCTTGGACCCACGAATATCACGGGCAGGAATAAAATAGGAGGCAGTGCGCAGGGTCAGCGGTTCACGCGTTTCGCCCTCCGTGGCGGTTATGGGAATTCTTATCTTTTTCTCAGGAGCTATTACTGTCTCTGAAAGCAGAGTCGCGCCTTTCCAAATCTGCAAGAGCGCTTCTTTTGATTTGGACCGGGTATTGGGTGCTGCTTCGATAACAAGAGAGACTGCGCTTGCCTGGTCCTCAGGTATTTCCACCTTCGCACGCGGACCGCACCAGCGGAATTGCCGTCCGGCCTGGTCGCGTTCGATGCCGTAACATCCATAGCTGCGAATTGGCTGATACATTCTTGGAAACACAAAAGCGAATCCAACACAAATAAGCGTAAGAACTCCGACACTACGTGTAATCATGGAGGATATTTCAGGTGCGTCTTTGTCGGCAGCGGCGGATAGCGCAATCGAGCCGAAGAAGAGAAAAAGAAGTGGGTAAATGTAAAAAATCTCCTGGACATTGCCATAGATTAAAAAGGTCACCATGCTGCAGCCCGCAATGAGGCTGAGGATTCTTCGCTTGAGCGAGTAAAGACGAGCTCTATCGAAGCATACTTTGTAGCTTGAGCGAAGCACCGAGTACGCTACAAAAAGGAGAAGTAGCAAGCCGAGAATTCCTTTGCCCGAAAAGGTTTGAAGGTATACATTGTGCGCCGAACCAAGCCTCAAAAGACTAATCTCTTGAAAGTAGCTGCCGTGAGGTTCGTTCACCTCGCGATTAAATTGATAGGCAAAAGATTCACTGCCCAATCCTATTAGTGGCGAGAGAAGTCCAAGTTTAATGCCCGCGCGAAAATAATTAGAGCGGTCGGACGCTTTAGTGATATCCTTAAAGCGGTCGGCATACACTTGCAAGTCCGGTGTCAGCTCTTCAGGAATTACACGCGTGAGAGCGAGCGTATAAATAATCACAAAACTTAGAAGCAGGGTGATCGGCAGCGATATCACGACTTTCAGTATCGAACTTCGGAGCGCTCGCGCGACATCCTGTTCTCCCCGTTCCAATCTGCGGGTAACATAGATTGCCGCCCACACCGCGAGAAGGCTTAGCGGGTATGATATCCAGCCGCCTCTTTGAAAGCTCAAAATAAGGTTCAGTTCGCCAATCAGCAGCAACGCGATAATAAGCGTGACTCTCGTGGCGAAGCGAAGCGGAAGACTTAAAAGCGCCAGCGCGAAAGGTATGGTCAAGGTAATATATTCGGCGTACCAGCCAGAATGCCCGAAGAAAGACTGTATTCGAAATTGAAGATTGCCGGGGTTCACCAGCGGATCGAGTTCGCGCCAGGAGGCCAGGTTAATAAGGTGGTAATAATCCAAGATGCCGACACCAAGCGCCATGAGCAGGCCAAGAAGAATTGCGATAGCATAGGGAATTCCCGCCTCACCAGGATCGTACTGCGCGGAAATCTCGTAAAAAATACACTGTGCCGTAGTAAGCGCTAACGTAGTAAGCATCAGCGAAAGAAAAATATAGTAGATCGGCTCTTCGGAACTTCTGCCAACTATGTGTGCAAGCCAGCTCCATGCCGAGAAGTCATAGACTGACGGAATCCGCGCAAGAAGCTCGAAGATCAAATGGTGAAGCGGAATGCCAAGGAGACTTAGTGCACTTGCGCCCCAATACACACAGGCAAGACTAAGCGGGAGCGGCACCGTCCAGGCAGACTTACTTTCCTGCCTCCGGTTACGCCATGCCAGCCGCAGCAGCGATCCAAGCAGATATGCTGAGGTGATAATCGTAAAATAATAGGCTTGAGTGCTTCCTGGTCTGTTACCAAACGCTGGAAGTGCGATCAGGAACAAATAAGTAGTCCAGCGGAAGTGCAGAAACGCCGCGAGAGCTATTGCAAGCGAAGTACTACCAAGGGGGGGCGTTGCTCCGTTGGCTGCGAAGTGTCCAAGCAGCAAGAAAAGCGCGAAAATAGCTCCGAAAAAAAGCGGAGCGTTCCACAAAAACCAGCCAAAAAAACGAGATATCGCCTGCACTGATATAAAATAGCAGGATCCGCGGAGAGCTCTCAATATGGTATATGGGTACTCGTAAATTACCCATTACCCCGTGACTACACATTTAAGTCGGGGTACCTTTGCCCCCATCTCGGGACTCTCCGTGTCTCGGTGGTTTTTTACTTTCAAAAAACCACAGAGGCACAGAGCTAGGAAAAGAGAGTATTTCGGTTACAGTGTACTAGTCACTGTAGCCCATTCCGAGTAGGATAAAAAAGCTTGAATCGAATATTACTTTATTTTCTCCTGCTTCCGATTTGCTTCGCTTTGGTGCTGCCTACCCGTGTATCCGCTCAGGCAGAAGGGCCCTTTGAGGTAACCGTCAACGCCAATGAAATTTCCGGCTTTACGCCGCCTCGCGAGCTATTACAGGAGATTACCCGCGAACAGATCGAAGCACAGAATGTCTCGACATTGAGTCAGCTTCTGAATAGTTTGGCGCCGATGTATATCGATCCGAGTTCGAGTGGATCCTTTGTTTATCTGCGCGGCGCGGAGAGTAACTATACCATTGTTTATATCGATGGTGTTCCGCTCAACGATCCGACCGATAGTCGGGGAGGGACGACAGATCTTGGAAGAATATCAATTGACGAATTAGAGCGAGTCGAAATTCTTGGAGCTACTTCGGCAGCGTTTATGGGGCAAGGAGCATTAGCGGGTGCAATAAATATTGTAACTCGTCGGTTCCGTGATCGGAAGTCATCTTTCGAAGTGAGCCGGGCACGAAATGAAAAGTTTGCCGGGAGTGCTCGATTGAACACTTCGGCTGAAAACAAGGCTATCAGCTTTGCGCTATACGGTAATAATGGCGAAGAGATTCTTGAAGATAATGAGCGCTCGCGGCGAGGAGCAGAGCTTCGCGGAGAGTATGTGCTTGGTCCGCGGCTGCTCTCCCGTGTAGGTGTGCGAGTTGGAAATGTTCGGCAGCACGCCTTTGCGGAAGACTCGGGAGGTGCTGAATTCGCCGTACTTCGTGAAAAAACGGATCGTGAACAGGATGAAGTGCTTGTCTCCGCGGATCTTCGCGGCACATTGGGTGAATCAACTGAATTTCTCACTCAGTATTCACATCTGTTTATCAATTCTGATGAATTTTCTCCGGCGGTGCTTGCGGGTCTACGCGATCCCTTCGGCATTCCAGGTACAGACACGAACAATCGATTGCAGCGCGATCAGGTGCTTGTTCGGGCAAGTCCAAGGATACGTGAAGATGTCCAATTCGATCTGGGCTTGGATACCTCACTGGAAAGAAGCTCCTCAGAAAGCCTTATCTTTTTTGGTGAAGATGCCGTTCCCGCTGACTTTGAGCTTGATAGGCACTATATCGGGGGGATTGCAGCGTTGCGCTATTCGATATCTGAAGATTTCGAAGTAAGTGCGGGGTCGCGCTACGATCAATTCGAAGGATACGATGGCGAGCTTGAGCCGCTTGCAAAGCTTAGGTATGTTTCTTGGGAACAAGAGTTCTGGATCGGCTATTCGGAGGCAAGTAAGGCACCGAGTATTTACGCGCTCTCGCATCCTATCGTCGGTGATCCCGGCCTGGATCTTGAAAAGAGTCGGGTCGTGGAGGGCGGTGTCAAAGGGCGGATACTTGCGACTGACTACCGAATAAGTCTGCACCATTCGCAGTATTTTGATCCTATTGATCTCGATGAAGGGCCGCCGCCCAGGCTCGTAAATCGTGACGAGATTGCGGCGTATGGCAGTGAACTTAGCGTCACCCGTGCTCTATCTGCAGATACTTCATGTACTGCCCACGGCAGTTTTAATTACTTTGATATTGTCGATAGCGATGAAAAGCTTAGGAACCGTCCGCGCTGGCGCTCGGGGGCAAGTTGTCGTTCAAAATTGGATGCTGCGCTGAGCGCCAGCGCCAGCTTCTATTTCGTGGGGAGCCGCGAAGATTCTTCGATTCCGACCGGTGATAAAACGCTGGGAAGCTATATGCAGACTGACATCGGTGCAGCCTATGAATTTAGTCCAGGCCTCATTCTCCGCTTCACGCTTGAAAACGTATTCAATGATCAGCACCAGGAGCAGATCGGGGAACGGGCGTTGGGAGTTGTTCCTAAGCTGGGGATTGAGGGACGCCTATAGAAGCGAGTGCTGTTCGGTGGCGAGCACAATAACTTCGCTTAGGTTGACATGTGCCGGTCGAGTAACACAAAAGGCGACGATTTCGGCGATGTCACGCGCGATAAGGGGCTCCATATCTTTGTAGACAGCCGCGGCACGCTCTTGGTCGCCATGAAAGCGGACCGTGCTAAATTGCGTTTGCACGGCGCCCGGATCGACCGTACTTACTCGAATCTTAGTTTTTTCGAGGTCGCGCTTGAGTCCGCGTGAAATAGCATCAACCGCGTGTTTTGTGGCGCAGTACACGCTTCCACCCTCGTAGACTCTGTGCCCGGCTATTGAGCCGATGTTGACAATATGTCCCTGGTTGCGAGCAACCATACCGGGAAGTACCGCGCGGGTAAGGTAGAGAAGCCCTTTGAGGTTGGTGTCAATCATCTCCTCCCAATCGTCGATGTTGCTGAAATGAAATTTCTCCAACCCTCGCGCTAAGCCGGCGTTGTTAATTAGGATGTCTATTGCATTAAAAGTCTTGAGCGTACGCTGCACAATCTCAGGCACTCGATCTCGCTTTCTAATATCAAGTTCAAATGCCTCAGCGCGAACTGAGTATTTCTCTGTGAGAGTCGCGGCGAGCGCGCTAAGTTTATCCACGCTTCTCGCAAAAAGTGCTACATTGGCACCGTGCATTGCGCAGGCTTCGGCGCAAGCTGCTCCGATGCCACCTGATGCGCCCGAAATGAGAACAGTTTTCGAAGTGAGCAGTTTGTTCATAAATCTCGTGAAATCAGATTGTTAGCGGTCGATGTTGTATGCGGTTGTATTTCCAAAGCATGCCATAATTATAGGTAGGGCAGGAAAATTGCAATGTTATAGTAGTACTCTGTAACCAAGATACTCTTACTTTCCTAGCTCTGTGTCTCTGTGACTCTGTGGTTTGTTTTACTTTCAAAGAACCACAGAGACACGAAGAGCACAGAGATGAGAAAAGTCGGAAAACTTCGTTTTCAGTGTACTAGGTTTTGGTAATTATCGCACAACAATGAGCGGACCTCGTTTCGTACCACGTCCAACTTCAGAACCAGAAACCTTGGAACAATCTCGTGCGACAGCAGTTGCGCAGCCGAAGGACGTCATCCAACTTTCCAGGTTTTCTTTTAGTCCGGAGCTCCCGCGAGCAGGTGCTCTTGAAGAGGCGCGCAGCGCTGGCGGCGCTAAAGTAATTGCACTTCCCATTCCTGAGCGTGACTCTGAAACGAGTCGACAGCCTGAGAAGGCCCGAGAAAGCGGCCTCATATCCAGATTCACTGCTTGGGGAGCAGAAAAAATTGAACAGGTGAAAAGCGCTGCGGGCAAGTTTACTGGTGCTTGCAGCAGAGCGTTCGTTGCGGCGACTGCTACAGCAGGTGACTGTATCTCGGTGCTCCGCGAAAGCGTGTCAAAGGTCTGGAATGCGCAGGGCGGCTTTACCGATCGCTGTGAAGTCGCGTGGAGTACGTTGAAGGAAGCTGGTTCGCGCCTTTCCGGTCGATGTGCTCGTGGAGCAAAAGAGGTGATTGCGGCGTGCGCTGAAGCTGCCCGCGCTGCTGTTGAAATTGTGTCACCGGCGCTTCCTCAAGGGGCTGTAGATTTTGCCAATAGTGCAATTGACCTCTTCGATAATTACCTGAATCCGCAAGATCAAGATTTCCAAGAAACGCTCGAGGCCATGGAGGAGGCGGAGCTCGAAGTTATGGACGAAAGCCTCGACCGTGCCGTCGAAGCTTTCGCACCGATCGTCGAGAGACAGTACGCAGAGAACGAACAGAGCCTCTCGTTCAATGCCAAGCTAATTCAGGCGCTTGAGGTGATTTCCTCGGACCTTGCAAGGAAAGAGGCTCGCGAACATGACAAGGCGAAAGAGTCCATTGAACTTGCGCGCGAGCATCGAGCAGAACTGCTAAAGGATAAACTTTCTTTGCTTTCGCGACATCCTTGGCTTCAAGGAACTTCCGCTGCTGCCGCGGTGCAAACGGATCATTATGTACTCGATCTTCCTGAACAGCAGATCTTGCAACAGGCAGAGGCGGAGATTGAGCGTGGCCGGGATTTGAAGCAGGGCCTTCGTTCGGCTCGCGATACGCTTCTAGTGAAAGAGCTTGAAGTGGCGTAAAGTCTGGCGAGCTATCGTCTTCGTCCTCGCGCTGGTCGCTGACGGTTCCTGGGTGGTGCGCTCGGTTGCCCTTTATTTGAAATCGCAAGAAGTTGGCTGTTTTTGCAACCGTCAATGACATAGCGTTCTCGGCTTCGAAAAAAGGAGAAGTACCACTCCTTATTTTGACGAAATCCGGCTTCGCGTGGCGATGCGCTTCGGACAAGTTGAGGTACACGCGCCGCGTCGACGAAGGTCGAGCTTTTGAGGAGTTCAATAAACTTTAAAAAGAGCTCTCTGATAGTATACGGGGAATGAAATACCACGCTTCCGTCGATCTCACGGGGAATGCCTAGCGCGAATTGCGTAAGCGCCTGACTGCTTAAAGAATATTGATCCGGGCCAATGGCATATTCGCCGATGTCGGAGCCTGGCCTGCCGCCGCGATGAGCAGTGAAGTTAGGAATTCTTTCTCCGCGGATCTTCTGAGCAAGTAGGGCCAGTTCGTTTTCTAGGAAGATCGTGAAACCACGGCCACGAAGTTCATAAAGACTTTGAAGTGTAGCATCCGCGCTCACGACGGCAACCACTGCTTTCCAGCGAAGCAACGTTGCGCGGCCCTCTATAACAAGAGGAGCGAGGAATGATTGGTCCTTTGTGACGGGGCGCATTCGCTGCACAAGCTTGGCTAGTGCCAGTACAAGGTCTCGTCCCGTGCGCGGTTGCTCGACTTGATGTAGGCCGTGCTTAAGAAAGGAACGGATCGCTGGAGCGAAGGACGCGATGCGTTCGGGCAAGACGGTTAAGCGACCACCTGAAGCGGGGAGTTGTAGTCGGAAGCCCTGATCGTCGACAACCGCTTCGACTCCTGACAAGGTCTGAAGCTTCGGATCTCGTGGATGAATTGAATCGGCGGCGGAGCTAAGGCTACCCAAAAAGAACGGCACGTTGAGCTTGTCATGGTTAAGCCCGGGGCAGGCGATTAAATATCCGGCAATGCAGCTTTTCCTCTCGATGAGATAGTAAAGAGTAGGCTCGTCCTCGCCGAGTAGCCGCTTTTCGACCTTTTGTGCTGAAAGGCCATGGCCAGTCTTTTCCTGAAACCAGGGGCCGTACTTCTGCAGAATCTGTCCGAGCAGCTCCTCTGCCACAAAAAGGCCATGCTTGGTCACTCTCATCTGGTGTTCGCGTATATCGCTTGCGATCGTGGCGCATGCGTAGGCCAAGAATTCCGCGAGAAGGGTATCTTGTGTCGCAGCTGGCACGGCAACCGTAGTCTCGGCCTCTGCCTGCTTCTCAGTATCATTCATTTTGTTAGCTCACCATTATGCGTACCGTCAGTCAAGAAGCCGGCTCTATGCAGCCATTTCGCGATTTTTCCTTAGGAACCTCTGAAAAACTATGCATTTCGTCTTCGCTGGCATTTCGGCGATCTTTGCGAGAAAGCATGCCGGGAAAATACTCGAAATAGCCCTGCTATTCCTGCGTTTATCCCGGCATGCTTTCTCGCAAATCTCATCCAAAATTCCAGCAAATCCAAAACGCCTAGTTTTTCAGAGGTTCCCTTATTCTCCGCGGCTGCTGTGGATTTTTCTTATGCACGCAGAATCTTCGGAAAGCGTGTCGCTCTCGCTGGAGAATGAGTATGAGTTCGTAAAATTCAGAATAAGTTGCCGCCAAAGCTTATGAGCGTGCATAAAGCTCCCGAGAACAATGTGCGGAGAGGCTATCCCGGATGTCGTTGCGAAAAATTCTTAGCTGCCTTGGAATCTTGGCGTTTGCGCTTGTGCCGGGCACAGGACACGCCGAAATTCGTGTCAAGTCAGGCGAGCTTGTCGTGCTACTCAATAATGATCGTCCCATCGCTGCCGCCTCGGAGGACTTTTCGGGGTTGGGGAAAATAATTGCCCGTGGCAAGCGCGGCCTTGCGCGATTTAAATCAGCAACTGTCGCCCACGACCAAAGCGGAGCAGCTGAAGTACTTTATCGCGCCGACGAATATGAACCGTTGTGTGCTGCGCTCAAGGCACGAGGAATCGCACGCGCCTGTAGCGCGAACTTCGTAGTACGTGCGTCGGCTAGCCCCGATGATCCACTTTACCCAGAGCTTTGGGGAATGGCGATGATGAAGATGCCAGAGGTCTGGGACTCTAGCCTGGGCTCGTCTTCGGTCATTGCTGCGGTGGTTGATACTGGCGTCGATTATAGCCATCCGGATCTCGCAGCTAATATGTGGTTGAATAGCGAAGAGATACCGGGCAATGACGTCGACGACGACAAGAACGGATACGTTGACGATGTACATGGTATCGATCTGCTACACCATGATGGCGAACCGCTTGATGATAATGGACATGGTACTCACGTTGCGGGGACAATCGGCGCAGTTGGCAATAATGCGTTCGGTGTTGTTGGCGTCAATTGGCATGTGAAACTTATGGCGCTAAAGTTCCTCGATGCCGAGGGCGGTGGAAGTCTCTATGACGCGGTCGAAGCGATAAGCTACGCAGCAGATCACGGTGCGCGAATAATAAATGCATCGTGGGGCGGCTACGGTTACTCGGAACCGTTAGCCGCGATTATCAAAGAAGTTGGTAACGAGGGAGTTGTTGTGGTAGCCGCGGCAGGAAACGAATCGAATGACAACGACTTCCAACCGAGTTACCCGGCAAGCTTTACCTCAAGCAATATTATATCTGTTTCGGCGGTGAATTCTGCGGGGCATCTCGCGCAGAATTTCTCGAACTACGGAGCTACGAGTGTCGATATTTCAGCTCCCGGAGTTGAAATCTTGAGCACGTTTCCGGGTGGCGGGTTTGCCGTGCTTACCGGAACGTCGATGGCCACCCCGCATGTTGCTGGTCTTGCGGCAATGCTCCTTTCCGTTCAACCAAATCTCTCAGCGAGTCAGATTCGTCACATTATCATGGAAACAGGAGTTCCTGAGGCAACACTAAGTGGAAAGTCTGTAAGCGGAGCGGTGGTCAACGCCATTGCCGCGCTTAATCTTGCGCGTGAAACTTTGCCACTTACTGAGAATGCTGAGTACCTAATGAGCGTCGGTGCCGTAGATAGCGGCGGAGATTTTCGCGCTGGCGCGCCTGTTTCCAGTCGCTGTCAACTCCGTATTGAGGGGGTTAATATTCAGCAATCGCACACTCTCAATCTTTCTTTAAAAGTAGGCGGCTCTGAGTGTAGTGTCGGGAGCTTTGAGGTGCAGCCGGGGGTCACCAGCCTGCTGAGCTGTCGTAGTGTCAAGCGCTTTAAGGGGCGTGGTGTCTTTTCGCTCGTGAATGAAATAGGTGATTCGGTGGCCCAAGCCTCCGCGCGTTATGCCCCAAAGGGATTTGTCTCGACGACTGCGCTACGTGGACAACGTGCTTGCCGAGCGCTGTCGTCGCAAGTTCGGCAGTAATATCTCATTGCGCTCCATCGGGATCTCGCTTCATCTATCGTATTATCTATTATATCCGAAGACATAGGGCTGATTGCGGGGCCTCTATCACAAATCCGAAATAATCGTTAAACTGTTGTGCTTAGCCCGGACTAATCACAGGTTTCGTCGCGAGGAAGTGTAATTTGTCGAAGGGCGAGGCTTTTCGACGGAATTCGACCGGAGGCAGCCTAACAGGCTGTCGAGGACGAATTCCTAGAAAAACGAAGCCATTCGACAAATTACGCTTCCGCAGCAGAAAGCTGTGAGAAGTCCGGGCTAGCTTGGAGTACAAACACTATGTTTTTAGTTCGTAATGAACACCGAATAGCGCTCCTTTTTATCGTACTTGCGCTGTTCTCGCGGGCGCTCCTTTTAGAGATTACCGATCTGATCGATCCAACCGAGGCGCGCTACGCAAGTGTTGCTCAGGAAATGGTCACATCTGATGATTGGGTGACGCCAAAGCTTCCGATGCCGGAAGGAGTTGTGCCATACCTCGGCAAGCCACCGCTCCATTTTTGGCTTACCGCGCTCGCCTATAAAGCTTTTTGGGTTGATGAGTGGACCTCTCGGCTCCCAAGCCTATTCGCCGCCATTGCCATGCTTGCGGTAGTGTATCTTTTTTCTCGACGCTATTTTGACCGCACGACTGCCGACATTGCCGTAGTCGTAACGCTTTCCTCGGCGATGTTTTTCTTCCTTGCAGGAGCGAGCGTTACTGACGTGACGCTTTCGGCGCTACTCTGTGCCGCGGTGTGGTGTTTATACCGCTGTGTTTCTGATGCGCAAGCGCAGCCTCTTTGGGCCTACTCTGCAACGGTGCTTTGTGCCTTGGCTTTTCTTTGTAAAGGGCCTGTTGCTTTAGTGCTGTGCGGATTGCCGATAATTATCTGGTCCGCTTACACACGAGATTTCTCTTGGTTGGCACGCATACCGAAAGCGAAAGCTGCGCTGCTTTTTGCGCTGATAGTTGCGCCCTGGTTCGTTTTGAGCGAGATACGACATCCTGGTTTCCTGCGCTACTTTGTTTGGAACGAAAATATCGCTCGGTATCTCTTCAAGGAGTACGGTGATCGTTATGGAAGTGGCCATGTGCATCCGCGCGGTACTTCCTGGGTGATGTTAGCATTGGCGCGTATGCCTTGGACCCTAGTTCTCGCGTGGGGGCTTTTTAAGTCCGGACTGCGTGGAACGTGGAGTTGGTTGACAATAAAAAAAGAGCGGGCGTTTGTCTTGGTGTGGGGCATCAGTTGCGCACTGTTCTTTACCTTTGTGCGACAGCTCCACGCAATGTACCTCCTTCCTGGGGTTCCGGCACTTTCAATTCTTGTCGCCGAAATTCTTAAATCGCACTCCGAAACATTTTCCGACGCTTCGGCCTCGAGGGCGCGCCGGCGTTTGTGGGCTGGTGCTGCTGCTGTGGTCCTTTGCGCCGGCCTTGTTATAGCGGGCGTGGTGCTTGGTATGCAGCTTTGGAGCTGTGTGATCTGCGTGGCGATGCTTTTTGTCACCTGGTGTAGTGCGCGGATGCTGCTAATGGCGCGGAGTCCCACCAGCGCGACGACCGCTATTGCAGGGTTGCTTATCGCCGTGTATGTCACCGCGATAATTGCGGCAACACCAAAGATCAATCAAAATCGTTCGGCGGAAAATATTCTTACTGAAGTAGCTGAAATGATGCCGCCTGAGCTGAAGGTAGGTAAGGTCGGAGTGATGACGCGAAACTCATATTCACATTATTGGGTCGCAAAAGCTTGGAAAACTGAGCTTGGACGTGAATTACAGGTTGAATACGTCGCAAAGACGAGTTTTCCGACCAGTGATGTTCACTACCTTTTGATAAAGGGTGACTCTGCGGTGGAAGATGTTCCCCAGGAAGCCTTACCCTACTATTCGGTCTTAAAACAGAGTGGCGAGTGGATATTGCTCGTTCGCAAGAGTACCCGCGCTGCTGCATATGCGGCGGCTTTAGGACATCGAGAGAACGCATAGCAGATGGCTTCACGTAAGCTCCCAGAGTGGAATCTTTCAGCGCTATTCGCTGGATATGACGATCCTAAACTTGCTGAGACGCTTGAAGTGTCGCTTCGACGATGCGCTGAATTTCGTTCAGTGTATGCCGGAAAAATGGCAAAGAAGATCGCCGGCCCGACTGAAATGCGGGAGCTTCTTGAGCGCTACGAGCAATTGACTGAGGCGGTTTCGAAGCCATTGCTGTATGCCGAGCTTCGTTTTGCGGAATGCTGTACCGATCAAAAGCGTGGTGCTTTTCTTAATCAGATGCGTGGCGAAAGTATTAAGCTACGAAACGAATTGCTCTTTTTTACCCTGGAGCTGGTGAAGCTGCCGAAAGAGCTGCTTGAGCGCTGTATCGCATCCTCGGAGTGCGCGCGTTACGCTAACTACCTGCGAAATCATTGTGCGCGGCAGCCTTATTATCTGTCTGAGAGCGAAGAGCGCATCTTTCAGGAGCGTGATCTCACCGGCCGTGAAGCTTTTCTTCGGCTTTTTGACGAAGAGCTTGCTCGGCGAAAATTCGAAATAAAACTGGGCAAGAAGCGTATTTATAAGTCCGAAACAGATCTGCTCAACATGCTTTATTCCGGGAGACGTGCGGAACGCAAAGCTGCAGCCGAAGCGCTGAGTCGAGGGCTTCGTGAAGACGCGCCGCGATTGGCATTGATTAGTAATACCCTGGCTGAGGACAAGCGCGTTGAGGAGAAGCTTCGCGGTATTCCGACTGCAGAGACTTCGCGGCACCTTAGTAACGAAATCTCGCAGGAAATGGTTGACGCGATGTCGCGGGCCGTCACCGAACGCTACGACATAGTGCAACGTTATTATCGATTCAAAGCTAAAGTTTTGAAGCTTAAAAAGCTTTACGACTATGACCGCTATGCGCCGACGCTCACGAAGGACTCGACAATGAGTTTTGGCGAGGCACGAGAAAGTATTTTAGAAGCTTTTTTAACGTTCTCAAATCGTTATGGCGAAGCGGCGAAGCTATTCTTTGACCGTTCATGGATTGATGCTGCGCCTCGTGAAGGGAAGCGCGGAGGAGCGTTCTGTTCGTTTATGACTCCGGATACGCATCCGGTAGTTTTTATGAACTATACTGGAAGTCTTCGTGAGGTGTTCACGCTCGCGCATGAGTTGGGGCATGGCCTGCATGCGCATTTCATGAAGCCGCAGGGCATACTTAATTTTGACACACCGCTTACTGTTGCCGAAACTGCCAGTGTCTTTGCTGAGATGCTGCTTTTTGCGGGACTTAAGAAGAAAGTGAAGAATCGCAAAGCACTGCTCAGTATGTACATGAGTAAGCTTGAAAATATCATTGCCACAGTTTTTCGGCAGGTATCGATGTATCGCTTTGAGCAGGACGTGCATGCCGCACGTGCTTCGGGGGAGATTTCAATTGAACGCTTGAATAGCTTCTGGCGTACTCGACAAAAGGAGGTCTTTGGTAGCTCAGTCACGCTTAGTCCAGGGTACGATGTTTGGTGGAGCTATATTCCGCATTTTTTGCACAGTCCCTTTTATGTCTATGCGTATGCCTTTGGTGAGCTGTTGACCCTCGCGCTTTATTCTCAGTACGAAGCACGACCTGAAGGATTCGCGGATCGCTACCTAGAGATGCTATCTCTGGGCAGTTCGAAATCGCCTGAGGAGTTGGTCGCGCCCTTTGGGCTCTCGCTTAAAAACCCCGAGTTTTGGAATGGCGGCGTGCAGCTAATCGAGTCGTTGCTCGCACAGGCTGAAGCGCTGCGCTGAATTTTTCTGCTCGAAATCTGCCTGTCACCCATTTCCCCGAAAATAATTCCGCTTTCGCGGTATCTAATCTCGGTGGTAAAATAGTAGTATTCTAGTTAGACGACTAAACGGTTGAAATTGTTATGACGAATCGTACTTTTTGGCCTTTAGGGGCTGCTTTTGGGCTGCTATTGTCGGTTTCTACGGTGTTCTCTCAGTCTTTGGAGACTGATTTTGATCTGGATGGTCATTCTGATCTCACCGTTGTTGTTATAGGTTCAAACGGAGCTCTTGGCTGGCGCACGCATCAGTCTGCCTCCGGTATTACCGTGCAGCTTGCAGATCTTGGTAGTGCGGGAAATGATCTAATTCTTGCTAATTGGCTCGGCACTGCCGTGCCGGAAATTGGTGTTGTCTTTTTTAAGAAAGACGCAAGTGCGATCGCTTGGCAGGTTCGCGATGAGCAGGGCGCGGTGCAGGAGCGGCTTTTCGGTGTAAAGGGTGATACCGCGGTATCAGGCGGCGATTTTAATGGTGACGGTTATGGCGATGCTGCGGTAGTGCGGGTAAGTGGCAAAAATCTGCTCTGGTCGGTGGGATTTGATATGTTTACAAATGCCTCTGGTCCGCAGTCTGTTCAGGAAATTACATTCG
>CAZEAC010000048.1:0-31831 GCA_964510065.1 uncultured Bdellovibrionales bacterium
GATTACAAGATCGAATTTATTCGTCCTGCAAGCTCGCCATAGCAACCAAACGAACTTCAAGTCATGCAGCGGCGAGATAAATCGAGACATCGGCACCTCGATATGCGTGACTCCAAGCTTCTCGATATCAGCGACATACCCCTGCACGACCGGACTTATCGCGAACAGTTCGTGCTCGGAGGAATTGATAAGCTCACGAATAAAACTTCGCGCATAAAGAGTCAGAGACAGATCGTCGGGACACACAAACGCTATCTTCATATTGCGCTTTTGCTCCAAATTTCTAACGCAAGAAGATTCCATACGCGTCGCGACCAGCGATCTGGCTCCATGTCGCGACCTTGCAAGAGTCGCTCTAGCGCGGCGCGTTTAAAGAGCGTGCTCACAAATCCTGTGGATCTTAACAGAACATCCGCGGCAAAATCTTTCAAAGGGCCTTCAAGCCAATCGATAATCGGCAATTCGAATCCCCTCTTTTTTGCATTTGCAACGGTGTCCGGCAAATACTTTCTCGCGAGTGCTCGCAGCACTGGCTTATTAGTCCACATTGAACAGCGCAAATCCATGGGAATTTGAAAGGCCCACTGAATGAGCTCATGGTCAAGGAAGGGGCAACGTGCCTCGAGTCCATGCGCCATCGTCGCCATATCCATTTTTACCAACATATCGTCGTGAAGGTTTATCTTAAAATCAAGGGCGATTGCGCAATCTAGTTCATTAGAAAACATACGACTCTTAGAGGTTTCATTGAGTAACTCTGTAGTCGAATCCTTACTCGTGAAATTTTGGAAAATCGCTGACTTTTCAAGATCCGAGAATCCGTCAACACACCAGTCAACATAACGAGCCGCGCGATCATGACTCAATCCGCGAACTACACGGTGAGCAAACGCATACGAAGACCTAAACGTCTTCGGCAAGGGCGCGAGAGCCAAAATCGCGCTCGCGAGCGGCCTCAACAAACCCCGCGCATAGTGAAACTGCGTCAATCCCTTTAAGACTTGGTATCTTCGATATCCACAGAACACTTCGTCAGCGCCCTCCCCGTTAAGCACTACTTTGACATGCTTTCGCGCTTCAGCCGCAATCCAGTACGCGAGAACCGCTGAAGGATCGGCAAAAGGTTGATCAAAAGCCATGAGCGCTTTCTGAACTACGTGTGTGTCACCTCGCGGGACAACAATTGCGGTGTGAACTGTGCCGAATTTACGCGCGACCTCCGCCGCCGCGGCACCTTCGTCGAATCCACTTTCTTGCTGTCGCACCGTAAAAGTCCGCACAGGCTCGCCCGCCTGCGTGGCAGCCATTGCAACCATTAACCCACTGTCAATTCCACCGGACAAGAAACAGCCGACCGGCACATCCGCGACCATTCTGAGAGCAACGGCTTCCCTTAACCGCGATTCTGTACCACTCACCGCCTCTTCGAAAGTCATGTGCTGCTCAGACTGATGAGGAAGTTCCCAGTACGATGAAATTGAACAATCTAAGGAGGGCAGATCAAACGTATAAACGCACGCCGATTCAAGCGACTGAATTTCTCGATAAATGGTTAGGGGATGCGGCACATAGCCGAACGTAAGATAGTGCCAAAGAGCTTTCTCATTAAACCTAAGAGATCCTGGAAAAACACTGCGCAGACTCTTTATTTCCGAGGCAAAATAGACTGCTCTCTCGCTTTTCAACACGAAGAGCGGCTTTTTTCCGGCACGGTCGCGAACAAGATAAAGCTTTCGTTCTCGGCGATCGACTAGACCAATGGCGAACATTCCTCGCAGCGCCCGGACAGTTTGCTCGACGCCCTTCTTCGCAAACATTTCAAGAGCCACTTCCGTGTCCGACCGGCCTTTCAGCTTCACTCCAAGCGACTCGAGCTCAATGCGAAGCTGGTGATGGTTATAGATTTCCCCATTAAAAACCATAACATATCGCCCGCATTGCGAATGTCGCGGCTGCGCACCTGATGAGGAGGTATCAAGAATCGCAAGTCGAGTATGAGCAAGTGCCACGAAGCCACTTTCATCGATCCAGCGGCCCTGGTCGTCAGGGCCACGGTGCCTCATGGAATTACAAAACTTCGACGTCAGAGACTGAAGATCCGAGCTGCTCCGCGCATCAATGCTTATAATCCCGGCAAGTCCGCACATACTATTTAGGCTACACCAATATTTCCGTAGACTCTCTCGAGCTCGCGCGCGTGCGTTTGGAAATCAAAGCACAAAAATGCCTTTCTTCTTCCCGCCGCGCCCATTTTCTTTCGCAGCTCTGAATCAATAATAAGTCGCTCCAGGGCCTGGTTAAGCTTTACGACATCATTCGGCGGAATGACCAATCCCTCATGCTCGTCCTCAACAAGATCGCGTACTCCACCTACCGAAGTTGCAATCACCGGCTTTCCGAATGCCATCGCCTCCATTATCGACTTCGGCATGCCTTCAGCCTTAGATGGCAACACGACTATGTCCATGCCTTGGATTACGGGCAATGGATCTTCTTGATATCCAAGGAAGTGAATTCGATGATCAAGATTTTGAGCGGCAATATCTCGCCGTAGATTCTGGTAGAATGTACCATATTCAGGGATACAATTATCTCCCACCAAAAAGAGCTGTACGTTCGAAAATTTTGCACTTACTAAACTGAATGCGCGTACTAAGTCATCGACGCCCTTATCGGGGCAAATCACTCCAAAATAACCGACTTTAATATGATCATCTTCCGCATCCGAGCGAGTTGCTGGGATTGCTCGAATTGCCGAGAGATCAATCCCATTGAGCAACACCTCAATCTTGTTTTTGAAAAGTTTGCACACTAATGGATAGCGACGATCGCGATTCCTCTCGGACTGAAAGAGAACCTTGTCCGCTAAAAGGAAGCCCAAAGTATCAAGGAAACGGTTATTGAGCTCTCCTTTTACATACCAAAGGATGCGCAGGCCAGCCAATTTCGCCGGAGGCCCTGCCGTAAGCAGCGCTCTTATATTATGAACTTGTAGAACTTCACCTTTCTCGCGCCTAAAAAACACGCGAAGCTTTCTCCAGTACGCAGCCAGCTCCAAAATTGTCTTGAGTCTCTCTATTATTCCTCGGTGCAGAAGCGTCCCGCCATGGCGCAAAAGGCGCGACGGTGCTGCGATAATTTCTACTCGAATCATCTTATTGACGGCTCGAGTCAGTATCCCCTCACAAGGAGCAACTAACAGCAGGTCAACGCACTCACGATGGAGCATCCTCGCGAGATTTACTATGTAGCGACCATTCCCGTAGAGTTGAAATACATAGGGCTCAAAAAGCAGAACTTTCATAATAGCGATTTTCTATTTTTATCTGCCCGGCTGGCCTATCTCGAGCATCCGCCCAAGTCCTCACGCCAGCTCGTATTCATTTGGTACCTCTCCCGCCTGAAGTGGTTTGCCTGCGCATTTTATCTGAAATCGAGGCAACTACTCGCCGATTGTAAGGCGCCATTTCACAGGCTTCAACTTACATCACCTCGACAAAAAGAGATACTCCCATGCGACACTCCCGCGTCTCCAATTCTTGTCGCAACGTTGAAAACCCGCTATGAAAAGGGCGATTTTGTAGTGAATGCATACTTTCGCGATGAAACTATCAAGCACACTGTCTACAGCTTCGATAAATCTAGGCCGTGCGTCAGTCCGCAACATAGCGCGGATAAGCCCGCTTCTCGCCGCGTGCCTATTTGCTTGCACCCCCTCAATTAAATCTCGTCCTGTAATTGAACTCACTAACTATTCATCCCGTTCCCTTTTTGAACTTGCAGAAAAAGAAAAGTGGGTGACATTACAAGGACATCTCGAATACCAAACCACGAAATCGGCGGAAACAGGCAGATTCGACGCAATCGATAACCACTTCTATAAGCTCACTGGCACTCGCGCAGCAGATCCGATTATAGTTTGGGTAGTCTGCCATGCACCAGCGGGGACAAAACCGCGCATAATCTCTGGGCCAGCGACCATCTCAGGTCGGCTTGAAGTCACTTTCGACGGTCTGGTACTAAGAAAACCGCAGCTTATAGCACGCACTAGAAACCTCCAAGGAAAGTGATCTCGCGAAGCACTTTCATGTCTCCTCGCTCAAATGCTATTAATTCTAAATGGCTTTGGTAAACGGTATCGATCAAATGGTCTCACTCCTCGAGTCGCACAATGTGCGTTTTCAACGTTTCGATCACCCGCCACTCTTTACTTGTGAAGATTCCGTCCGCTACGGATTACAGTTCCCGGGCGCAGACACGAAGAATTTATTTCTACGCGAAGAGCGTGGAGACCGATACTTTCTTGTGACTGTTTCTCACAGAAAAAGAGTCGATCTTAAAGCGCTTTGCCCGATACTCGGCGTAAAGCGTTGCACCTTCGGCAGTGAAGCTGAGCTGCTGGCCCGTCTCGGCATTACTCCAGGTTCAGTGACCATGCTTGCGCTAGTGAACGACACGCCCGCGACAATAGCATTTTTTGTCGACCGTGAGGTATGGAACACACCCGAGATCCAGTGTCATCCCTTGGTCAATACCAGCACCTTAGTGCTTGAACGCGGCGGCCTCGAACAGTTCTTGGTAGCGACCGGTCACACGCCGACGGTCATCGACGTTCCCGAGAGGGCGGCAGCGCACTAAACTACCGGAGAAGAGCAGTATCTACTCATTAATCCTTGGCATTCTTTGCCTAATTCTGCGACCTCTCCGTCTCCGTGATTAAAATATTTAAAAAACCACAGAGACACACACAGAGGTCCAAGAGTAGCGGAGAAAGCTACCCACACGTAATAAAAGTTTACCCGCCATGCCATAATGCCCTCTTGTCACAGAGCACTAGTCGGCACATAGTACTGACTGCTTTTTAGCATAGGTTTTGGGAGCGGTTAGTTGGAAACGACGCCGCTCCTTTTCCTCGGCTATGCGAACTTGGCTTCGCCAAGTTTCGCATGACGCCCAGGGGAACCCCCTGGACCCCCACAAGGCTTCTTCTTCCTTCTCATTCCAGCTTCTCCTGGTGACATTTACCCCCTTGGCCTTCTCGTTGGATATGAAATCTTGGCTTCGCCAAGTTTCGCATGACGCCCAGGGGGAACCCCTGGACCCCGCCGCTGTCAAGGTTTCTTTATTCTCCCTCGCGCCCTACCTGTAAATAATGCAAATGTCGCGCCGCTCATCGGTCGAAGCGATGCTATGCGGAATAGCAGTTGATGATGCCTAATAGGCTCAACCTGGCGCACCTCGCGCACAAGCAGAACCATTAGCGCCGCCGCGAGCGCACGAAGAAGCGCGGAAAGTGCGAAAAGTACTAAATATCTCGAGTCAGGAACGGGAAGCCAGGGGATCGCAAAGAAGGTGTGATCGATATTCTCAATGAGATAAGCCCCGACCATCGAGCCTACGAACACAAAGATACCGTTAATCATCGCGACATACGCGGCGCAGCGCGCGCGTTTGGGCGGCGAAACCGCATCGAACATGAAGTTTGTCGCAGCTAAGGTAAATCCGGCCCAAGCGCAGCCACCAATAAACTGCGCAACCATGAGCGCGACGGCATTCGGACTAAAGAACCAAAGTATCGGGTTAAGGGCCACGCCTAAGGCGCAAAGATTAAGGATCTTCTTATTGCCAAATTGATCGGAAAGCCTACCCCAATGATCCAAGGTGACTATCTGTGCCAAAAAAGACGCAGCCACAATCGCGGTAAAAGAGAGATAGCTGAGCCTCAAATCCTTTAATACATACACCGCAAAAAATGGCCCAGCCACAGTAATCGCACAGTTCACCGCCCCAAAGAAAATGGCAAACTTTGCAAAGTTGGATTTTCGAATCTTTAAAATAAAGGAGAGAAAGGAGAACTTGTGCTCAAGGGATATCTTGTACTCTGGATCGTCATGACGTGAAAGCCAATAAGACGACAGAGCCCGCGAGACTGCGCACGATAGGAAGATCGCGCAATACGCAATCGCGACGAATTTGACTCCGGAGACTCCGTGATCACTTACATGAAGCACCACACCGGCTACAATCAGCGCAATAAATGTGGCGAGGTTACAAAAACGACTGCGATACCCCAGAAACTCACCACGGCTCGCCGTCGGCACAAGATCTCCGATTAGGCTGTTCCAAACAGGCGCAATCAGATTCGTCGAAACATGGTAGAAAATTGCAAGAAGTATTAGGAGGCCAACTGCGAGGTGCGAAGGCCCGGGATACAGCGCGAGACAACTTATTGGCACCCATGATATAGCGTGCAGCGCTGCGCCACGAACGAGGATTGTGCGCCGTCCCGAACTTCGCTCCATAAGCCACACCCCAAGCGCTTGCGCGAGAGCGCCAAGCAACGGTGGCAGCGCCGCTAAAATACCAACTTCAAAGGCGCTTGCTCCAAGATATATTCCGAATGCAGCAAGATACGCTTCGCCCGCGCCAAGAGTGTAGGCATGGTACATCCCATCACGAAGCGAAGCCTTAAGCGTCGGCGATTGAATTTTCTCCTTCATCTGGTTTACGCTTTTACCTGAATAGGTACTTACGCTAGTAAATCAGCGTAAAAATTGCCATATCAGCACGATGGTGATTTAGGATATAGTATTTTTATGAAGACATTCATTTCACGACACTTTCTTGTTCCAACCTTACTATTGGGTGCATCTCTCACCGGATGCATCGATCTCGGAAACCCCAACTACCCCTCCTCGGGCTCTTCCAGTTACGGCGGCTACAATAACGGCGGGTATGGTAGCGGGTACGATGATGACGACTATCGGCAGCGTGAACGTGAACGCAACCGCCATGAAGCTCATGAGAACCGCCGCGAACAAGAACGGCTTGAAGACGAGCGAGAGAGGCTCGCCAGAGAACGCGAGAGACTTGAGCGTGAAAGAAATCAGAACACCTATCGGCCGCCCCCACAAACCGAAAGATGCCCATCAGGTTTTTCACCAAGTGAAAATAAATGCTCAAAAGAGGAGCGAAAGCATGGCTGTAGGGATATGCGCCTTCCTGGCGGACTCGGTTGCGTGAGCCGATAGCTTGGTTGCGGCTACCCCGCGCTGCGTCCCTTGCAGCTATCCGCAGCTTCAGCGCTTCGCCTTCAACAGCTCAATTATCTGCTTATTGTAAGCATACGCATACTTTTCGAGTTCGCGTAAATCCGGCGAGCTGTTCCCCTCAATTTTTCCACAACGCGAGGTTTCCCGCGGCAGTAGTCGAACAGTATCTTTATCAAGATACGAGACTCCAGGCTCCCAACAATTGGCTGCACCGATTTTCATAATCATTGGGTTGCCACTGGCCACATCGCTTTCTGCGCGGCGCCTAGCTTCGTCAATTTTGAGCTCGGCAGGCCACTGGAACTTAGGCGCACAGCCGCTCAGTAGAGAAAAACTAAACAATGACACCGAGATGGCAGTAAGTACTAGGTAGTAAAAGTCACTCTTTCGCATCTGTTAAGCATAAAACTGAACCGTCTTCATTACCAGATGGCAGTTTTAGCCTGATTTATTTTCATTCCGGGAAGTGCTAGCCTTTCCGCCGCAAACCAGCCCCTCCATTGGGGCAAAGGAGAACGTACGACAGATGGCCACTGAATCAAGCGCAACCAAGATGTCCTATGAAAAGGCTGGGGTAAGTATTCGAACCGCCGATGCAGCGAAAGAGCAGATGGCCGAGCACCTAAAAACAAGCAACCCTCGCGTGCTCAATAAGTTCGGCGCGTTCGGGTCGCTGGTGGATGGTCATTTTGAGGGCTACAAGCATCCGGTGCTGGTTCTTAAGATGGAAGAGCCTGGAACTAAGCCCCTTTTGGCGGCGGCCCATGGTCGGCTTGATGGCATCGCCTACGATCTCGTCAATCACCTTATCAACGACGTCGTCGTCATGGGCGCGAAACCTGTTGCGATTCTCGATACAATCGTTTGCGGCAAGCTCGAAAAGGAGACCGTTGTAAAATTCGTAAAAGCGATTGCCGATGCTTGCCGGGCGCAGCATTGTGACCTCGTGGGAGGTGAAACTTCGGAGCAGCCTCGCGTTATTCCGTCAGGAACTTATATTTTTAGTGCTGCCGCGGTAGGTGTCGTTGATAAAGAAAAGATCATAGATGGAGCAACGATCAGTGCCGGAGATCAAATTCTTGCGGTTGCATCAAATGGACTGCATACCAATGGCTATACCCTGATCCGTAGCCTTCTTGATGCTGATTCCAAGCTTGCCGAGCTAAAGCTCTCGGATGGCACTCGTTTTATTGATGCGGTACTAGAACCACATCTTTGTTACAACCTTGCGTTGCAGGAAGTCTTCGCGCGTACCAGACTCACCGGCCTTGCCCATATCACCGGCGGCGGCATCGCTGGAAACCTTATCAGAGTTCTCCCTGAGGAGGCCCGAGCAGTAATCAATCTCAACGCGGTGGAGATCCTCCCAGTTTTCAAAGCTGTAAAAGCTGCGGCTCGCGGCGATGACGCCGACCTCTTGCAGTCACTTAATCTCGGTGTCGGTCTCGTAATAGTGCTTCCAAAGTCATCACAGAAAGAGACTATCGAGATACTTAGCCACCATGGCCACCGTGCTTATCCGATCGGAGAGATTCAGTCAGGCAAGAAAGAAGTGAGCTTTAGCGGAAGCCTCGGCTGGTAGCTAGGAGTATGCGCCACGAATCAGTGGCGCACACAATCCGTAGGAGCCGAAGCCTTCGCCTCTACTACCTGTCGTAGCTTGAATTATTCGTGGCGCAGGCTCCCAGCACTCGACACTGACCATCGCATGAAGACGGCCGCACACTGCAGTGCAAGAAATCCTACTACCATCCCGGTGACATGTGCATAAATCGCGACCACATAACTCCCTTGGCTTAAGTCCACGAAAAACGCGCCGTGGGTAACCGCTTCGAATGTCGTCTTGGCCGCAAGAATGAGAAGGAAGAGAAGGGACACTAATTTAAGACGAAGCTCTTGCTCGAATTTAATAATCGCACATGCAGCAACCATCGAAAACTCGACACACAACCCCGAAAGGCCGCGATACTTTGTAATTTCTGGGTGTAGCATAAGCGAAACCACTGAGATTCCAATACCACCCGCACCCAGCATCACAAGATACAGCACACTCCACTTTTTAGGGAAATATTGACGAAACAGATATTCGACTACGCTTCCAATTAATAAGAATGCTACGCCGTCCCAAAAAAAATGATTCCACGACCAATGCGTAAAATGACAAGAAAGCGCGCGCCACCATTGCCCCTCGGCGATGATGGCGCCACGCTGATATTCAAGCACCGAAGTTAATTCGGGAACAATCGCGATTACTACCGCACTTACCAGAATCAAGATAGTGAGTAACGGTGCTTTCATAACTTCCTCGCTAGCGAGCTCGTCGTGCATCACCCTTGATAAGGGAATACGCCGCGCAGCAGAAAAACAAGGCTATGATGACAAGCGCCATTGGATCGATCGCTCCGCCACCATTAAAGAGACTGTGCGACCGCGAAGGAAACATCGGCGGACTATTGTCTACCCGATTCGATGTTACCGGCTGCGAATATCGAGAAGCCTGTGCCTGCGATTCCGTCGCAGCTCGCTGACGATTGAGCCGCTCAATGCCGTGTTTCGCAAAGCGTTGATCGTGTAATACTACCATTGCTGTTTCATCAGTCACGAGTTGGTATTGCACGCCAAGCTCCTCAATCATTTTTTTACCTTCGGACTCCGGCAACAATCCGATACTCATCTGTCGACCAATTCGCTCGACTCGATCAAGGGCGAAAAGTCTTTCTACTTCGGGATACTGCGTGGATTGATCCGGGAAATGCACATTCACTTGATACGTTTTATCTTCGCCGCTTAGCTTCGTCGCAAGTTTAATGTTCGCATCGCCACCCTGTTTATAACGACCAAAAAATACGATTTGCTCTCCGCGGTATATTTTTCCTAAAACCCCCTCGCTTGTTTCCGATGTCTGTATGCCATCGATGCTCAGTACTGCGTCGTGGAGCGCTTCACTTAAAATTTTGCTTCGTGCGAGCATAATCTGGCCAACAATATCGTCGGCATTCGAAACGCTGGCATAAAATCCACCACTTGCGTCGGCGATGGTCCGCATCAGCGGCCAATTGGAGCTGTTCCCCATAAGGAAGCCAAACACACGCACGTCATACTGCGACATGAGCTTGGCAAATTCTTTCGGGTCTATTACGCCCGTGTTGGTGACTCCATCAGTCACCAGAACTATGGAACTCACGCGATCCGCATCGAGTTTCGCGAGCGCAAGCTCAATTCCCGAATAAAGGTTTGTGCCGCCATTTGGAGAAAGCGCCTCAACTTTGGCGATGGCAGTACGCACCTCTTCCGGAGATGCCGCGCGCCATCCGGTAAGGTCGTGAGCGCTGTCGGCAAACGTGATAACTCGAAATCTATCTTGCGGCTTTAGCGCTCCCAAGGCTTGCGCTACCCCGCGCGCAAGAGTATTCAACTTCCCGGCCATGCTCCCGGAGGTATCAAGTACAAAGGTATAATCAGCGCCAGCAGTAATCGCGCCAAGATCCACACCAGGAGTCGCGATAAGCATAAAGGTGCCCGGCTTGTTCGCCTCGGGTTTATGGGTCAAAAGCTCAAGACGTCCCGGAAGCTCCTCTTCTAGCCGATAGTACAGCACCAGGTCTCTATCAAGCGACGCGCCTTGAATATCGAGTGCAACAGTATACTCGCTCTCAGTAACTTTATCGATCTTGGCCGCCTGCTCAAATCCAGGCATGCGCAGCTCTGCTATTGGGAAAGAAGTGCGCACTCGAACATTCGCAGAAAGTGAGTTTTCCACCTTTTGATTGAGGCTCCAAAACTGTTTTGTGCCATCATCGGTTCCGCCGTCCTCCACAGGATAATGATAACGCACAATACCGGTGTCGACCTTGAGCGGCTGGTAGTAGACGTAGCGCATCTTAGTTTCGGAGCGCGCGCGCACAGGACTTACTCTGAATTCGAACGTCTCAAACTCTTTCTTATTTGCGATAGCGGAATCGTTGCCTTGGGCACGCTCCTCTTCATACACCTGATTTGCCTTATCCTTCGCCAGGACTTCGCCATCTAAACGATCCTCGCCGGCAATAATGGTCAGCTCGGAAAGTGCCCCATGTTCAGGGATCGGCACGCGATATACTGCCTCAAGATTGGTTGGATTTGGATTGTAAAAAGTCTGAAGTACCTCAGTCTTTGCAAAGCCGCTTTCAATTACCACGTTCACATGATGCTCTCGGATTTGCATTGGAGCATCTGTCGACCCCAAAGAGGCCAAGGTACCCGCGGCATAAAGGGCCGGCGCGAACATTGAAGGAAGTAGTACAAGAAGAGATTTAAGAAAGTTGTTTTTTTTCATCCCAATTACCTCACTGAATTGTCATAATGCGGAACCCCCGCTTCATTCAGAATAGTGCATGGAGTCGCGATAATCCTCGCTACATTTGTTACATTGTATGCAGAGATAGAATTACCGAAACGAAATGTCGCAAGGAGGCCCGCTTATTGCGCCGAAAGCGAATACGCAACGAAGATCTCCTCGTCAATATCTATTACATTGTATAAATTGCGCCAGCGCGCGTGACTACTGCCGGACTTTGCGCCGGTCTAATGCCGCGCAGCACGTCGCCGCTGCACCTTTTGTGAGTGATAGTGCTCGAGCTCGGCATGAAGAAGCTCAACGACGCTTAGCAGAAAGCAGTTCCGCAAATTACCGCTCTCCGTATCTGAGAGCTGGCGCTCGATTCGGCCGAGGACCGAATTCGCGACTTCCTTAGATCCTACAAAGAGGTGCGACAAAAGAGTTCGCGAAGCGCCACTCCGCGAATTTCGGCTCATCGCATCTGCATAAACGGCATCAATATCAAGCTCCATTAAGTTGGGCTCCCAAAGCGGCAGCCTGCGTGCATCTTGTAGTTGATCTAATAATTTGCGGCTTAGTGCCATCAAGAGTGTGGTTTCCAAGCGCAGCGCCTCCTTTGCACCCGGAACCTGCTCCCGGATATGCCCGATAACATTGCTTAGCGCTAAGCCCGAGGGCACGCAGAAACTTACAATCTCTGACAAGCGCGCATTGGCGGCATCCAAAAGTTCAGCTTTAACATCTGGCATGGCGAGAGGAAGAAGATCCTTCACAAGGCGCGGCAAATTCGCTCGGGTAACGCGAATCGTTTCCTCTTCAAGATTGAATCGAGCGGGTTTTATTTCCTGGCGCTGCTTCATAGACTTCATTCCTCAAATGGTAACATTCGAGGCGCAGCTACGCAATTTTAGCCCTTCCACGTTTTTTGGGCTTTTTCGAAGGTCTGACTCGGAGCTACTCGGGCCATCAATTAGACTCTCTCGTTTGCGAGATGCGGAATCTTCAAAAAACCAAGTGGCCCGCGCGAAAGGCATTCGCACGGGCCACGAAAATCGCGGCCTACTTTGGCTCAACGACCACCGACCCAGCTACATAGTCGTGCAGCGCTCTGTTGTCGTCGTCAAACAAGGCGACAAACCAGCCGATACCGATTAGCCGAGCAAGTGCACGGACAAACGCTCTACCATAACTTAATCGAGAGCCATCCGCACTTACCACGGCGAGTTTCAGTATCTGTTTTCCAAAAGTCGCCTGACGACCGCCGCCTTCCAAGATGGTGTAATAGCCCACCAGTACCGCCAAAAATACGAGTGACCCTTTGGCTTCGGACAGAATCTCAAGGTTGAAATTGCGGTCACCGAATACCAAAGCTAGCAACGATGCTATCGCCCCAATTATCACACTGTCGATCAGTGCTGCAAAGAATCGATCTCCGCGACTACCTGGATCTACGTTGAGCCGAGAAAACGCCTTCGGCCCAGACCAATGCTCCCCTATTTGCGCCGCGCGCTTCGATGATTTTGACATAAAGGTGCAGATTCCGCCGAATGAATGGCAGGAAGAAGTTTGAACCTAAACCTCAATTGATAACCTTTGAATCCGCATCTCGCAAATGAGATGACACTCTTCTACCCGTGGACGCTTTGAACAGGGTAACAGTAGCTCAGAATTAATTGCCCGTTCAATAGACCCGGATGCGCTTCTGCTCTAATCCGGAAGCTGCCGGACGCGCCACACCCTTGATTGTCCGTGATCCACACTGAATACTCGGCTATTTACACCGGGCTCCGCAGGATAATTGGCAATGGGAGCCTCAGTGGCGCTGCGTCTTTCTTCAAAGTCGTATACCTGCATTCCTTTGGGAAAGCTTACTCTTACCGCGGCGGTTCGCGCCCCGCCCACAATTGGCTCAACTCCACACCGAAACTCGGTAATCGGCGCAAGTGAAATTGAGCAAGACCAGTTAACGAACTGAGCAGCTGAGTAATAATCAGAAAGGCGCTGGGCCCCCTGCCCTTCCGACCAGATAATAGCGTGGGCACCGCAACCAACATTTTGCGAGGGGAAAGCCCGTACATGGATCGCGTTCGGATTGCCTGGAGGCGGTTCGACCGAAAGCCCCCATATTATACTACCCCCACGCGCGGCTCGGGTGAGCTCTCCATACTCTTCCGTTGAAGGCAATTGGTAGGTGACGCTAAGCGCCCCGCTAGGAGGCAAACTACTAATCCGAAAATCGAGGGAAGCGAGAGGAAGTCGAATACTATTGGTCGGGCCACGCTGCTGCTGGGATGCGAAATCGCTTTCAGAGTCATACCGCGCAAACACAAGGTTACAACCCGAGAGCTTCCCGAGGCTGTCGAGAGTAACTACTTCATCGGCACTATAAAATTTGGCCTCGAGCGTACCTCCCTGAACCTGCACATTCCTATAAGGCGAAGAAACAACCTGCTCGGAAACAGGTAATACCGTTGCCAGTGGCCGAAAGTCTGGATCGGATCTGCTCATTGAGACACTCAAGAGATCAATAAAGCGAGTGCCCGGCTCGCAATTGATTACCTTCGATTCGCCTAATGTAGCCAGGGGCAGTTGGATATCTGCTGAATGGAGCAGAGATGTCGACGCGCACAGCGCAAGACCTACACGCGACGGGAGTGTTGCTTCTTTAGGACGGACTTTCGATGACTTTGATGATGCTACTTCCATATGCCGGACATTCTGCCGGATCACGGCATGCTTTTCCAGCATCCTTTTCGGGTTATTTTGGACGCCACCCGAAAGGTTTCACCAATACGGGAATTGAAAGCCTTCCGAAACGCCTTGCTTTTCAGCAAATTCACGAAAGTCACGTGGCGGCTCAATGCTAAATTGCATTTTTTTCCCGGTTCGAGGATGCACGATTTGCAAGTACCCGGCATGTAGCGCTTGATGATCAATGCTCGAATTCGCCGCTTCGTCTTCCGAATATTGCCTATCACCGACGACGGGATGGCCAATAGCGGCGAATTGCGCTCGAATCTGATTCTTTAGTCCTGTATCAAGCGAAATCGCCACGATCGATACCGCATTCGCCGATCGCAGCACACGGTATCGAAGCCGAGCCTCCTCGGTATCTTTTCCGGGCTTTTCCTGCACAGTTTGACGAAAGCCACTTCTAATCTGCCGCAGGTGATGCACCAGTATTCCCTCTTTGCGCGCAGGCTCGCCCCGAACGATCGCCAGATATTCGCGCCTTGGCAGATGGCGCATAAATTGCCGCACCAAATTCTCACGTGCGCGATCATGTTTTGCAAAAACTAAAATTCCAGAGGTATAGCGGTCGATACGGTGGACAATAGATGGGCGCTGTTTCTTGCGCGCGAGATAGCGCTTGAGCAGTCCATAAACATTTGGAGAGTCTCCGCCTTGAAATGGCACAGATAAGATCCCAGCGGCCTTATTTACCGCGATGATATCTGAATCTTCATAAAGGACCTGAAATCGCGCGGGTCTGGCACTCTTTTTCATGCTGAGCAATAAGAACCAGAATGAACAATGTAATGCAAGTAGCCCTTTTGGTATATTTTGAGATATGAGATGGTACTTACGCCATGAGTAATTCGTGGCCATATTCAGGGAGCGATGATGATACCTCGCAATGTTCAGAACATTCTCCTTAAATCCGTGGTGGCGCTCAGCCTTCTTGGCCTGAGTGGCTGCTATAAGGTCACTATCCGGCCAACGGCCGCTCCAGTTCCGGACGTTGCTCCACAGTTCTCCGAAACACAGGATTTCTTCGTCTTCGGATTAATTGGCGAAAAACATATAGACGTCGGTGCGGTATGTCGCGGGGAGCCGGTGCAGATGCAAACCAAACACACTTTCCTAAACCAACTGATCGGACTTCTGACCATTGGAATCTATACTCCAGCAACGGCGAACATCTGGTGTAGTTAATTGGTGTAGTTAAAGGGAGCGTGCCTACGATGAAAACAATTTCAAAAGCACTTATCGTTCTCACTTTGTTGAGTCTTTGCGGCTGCTACAAGATCTATTTCCACCGGCAGAATATTGAGCAGTATCCGAGCGATGCTGGCTTTAGCACGTGGCACCATATTTTCGTCTTCGGACTAGTCGAGGGAAGCGAGCCTGTCACTATCGCGAACTATTGCGGACCGCGCGAATGGAACTACGTAGAAACCGAAAATTCCTTTCTTACTGGACTCGTGGGAGCGATTGTGCCTTACGCCATCTACACACCACGTGCTGCCACGGTTGCCTGTAATTTCCGATAATTTGGGCGTCTCGTGAGTCAAGAGTTGCCGCTACGACACAGCTCGCGAGCTTCAGCTATTCTATTCGATTGTGATGGAGTGATCTGCCCGCCACTTCGATTTGCCGCGCATCTTACGGCCGAACACGGCATTACGATGGAAATGACTCACGGCTTTTTCGCGAATGCCTTCACCCCTGCGCTGCTCGGCCACGCCGATGTCCTCGATTTGCTGCCCACGTATCTTAAGGATTGGGGTTGGCGCTTCAGCAGCGAAGAATTTCTTCGGCAGTGGCTTCTCTCCGAGCGAGAGGTCCGTCCCGACGTCATTAACCTCGCTGTGTCGGCACGGCAGGCCGGATACGTCACTGGACTGGCCACAAATCAGGAACGCCGTCGCGGCGCCTACTTGCGGCATGAAATGCAGCTTGAACAACGCTTTGATCACTGTTTTATTTCGAGCGAACTGGGGGTAATGAAGCCGCAGGCTGAATATTTTCGGAAAGTCACAGAGATCTTAGGAGTTGCGCCAGCGCAAATCATCTTCCTCGATGATCAACAGCACTACCTTGACGCTGCATCTGCCTTTGGCTGGAAGACAATACTCTTCACTGACTGTGCTAAGGCTAGGAACAGCCTTTATCAAATTCTCGCGCCTCAATAACGCAGCGCGGCGTAGCCGCAACCAAAATTAGAAGATTCTGACGGATACCAATGCAGCGCACTCATACACATAGCATTAACTCGCAATCAGCCGACCCTCACGATTGACCACGCAAAATTTAACTTTTGCGTTATGTAAGAACTGAATTCCCTCGCTCTCACCCTTCAGCATTGCAATTGTCGAATAGCTGCCGGCGACAAGACAGGATTCAGTGATTACACTCACTGACCGAAGGTCGGAGACCGGCCAACCAGTCTTAGGATTAAGTATATGGCAATATCGCCTGCCATCAACTTCAAAAAAACGTTCGTAGTCACCGCTACTGGCCAGCGCCCCCTTGGCGAGCGCCACCGAAGTCACCGTGCCACCCTTTTTTCGCGGATCAACTATGCCTACATTCCAAGGAGTGTTGTCTGCTTTTGGACCAAGTACTCGTAAATCACCTGCAAAATTAACAAGGCCCGACTCAATGCCTGCATCAAGCAGTAGCTTGGCCACACAATCAACTGCGTACTCCTTTCCAATTCCTCCAAAGTCAATCTCCATTCCCTTTTCCGGAAGCCTAATCGAGCCTGGCTTTCGCTCGACCTTTTGCCAACCAATAAGAGGTACTACTTCAGCAAGCATTGCGGCGGTAGGAACAATGCAATCTTTAAAATTCCATGCACGGCGTAAGACTCCGGAGGTAATATCAAAAAGGCCGTCACTTATCGCGAAACATTGATCGGCATACGCCAACAAGTTGTCGGTTTCCTCATCGATTTCAAGTGCTACACCACCTGCCGATTTATTAATTTTAGAAAGGACACTATCTTCCCGATATCGCGAATATTTCTTTTCGATCTCTAGAACTCTTTCACGCGCGTACTTGGCAAGGTCGCTCACATCGCGAACTTTCGGAGCCACAATCTGCAACTCATTAAGGCCACCCAAAGCCTTAAATTGGAACTTATGCAAACACCATTTATTGGATGACATTTTTACGCAGTCGTATCCTGGAGTGCTTGCATCTTCGCTTCACTAAAGGCCGCAAGCCTTTCCTGTATTCGATCACTATCTCTTAAATACTGATCAACGCTAGCAAATTTTATCGGACTTGACGAATGCTTTACAAGAGCTGCGTCAGTCGCCTTTTGGTGAGCGCTGAGAAGGTCAGCGACCGAAGCACTGGGAGGCACTGAGCTGACGTAGTACTCCTGCGGCCACCATTCACTTCCGCAGGTGTCCATGTTAAGCACCGAACAGACCGCCCCATTTTGATAGGAAGTCGAGGTGCTCATCGCGAGTATCTGTGTTGCAAAAAGCTTCAAAGGCGGCAACACGATCGGGAACTTCGCACCTAACCCCAAGGGAACCCAAAATATCTTGGGAAAGACGAGACATGAGAACGAAAGAACCGTCTGCTGATCTTCCGAAAGAAACACTGCGCTCGTACTACCGCGATTGCCTGGGAACATATATTCATTGTCAAAGAAGCAGAGCTCTTTAAACTTAAACTGCGCGATGAGGGCTTTGAGCGGCTCGAGGTACTCGCGGAGCTTCTTCGGAATTTCTTCGGAGGAGATCAAGCGCCGATTCTTATTTCGCGAAACCTGCCGCGCATCTTTGTCGAGCTGCATGCCCCGACGAAAGCCAAGAACTGCAAGGCAAATCCAAATTCCAACGAGCGTAATCGCGATCAAAAAGTTATTCACTACATCCTCAGCTCGCTAGAACCGATAGTGCATGCCGATGCCGAGAATAAGCGCACTTATTGGATCCAGCCCCGGCGAGCCTTCCGACCAGAGTTTCCAGCCACCTTCTTCGCGAAGGTAATCAACGCTTAATTGCACGGAGAGGTCCGACATGAAACTCCTGCTGATTTTCACGCCCGCGGTGACGGAACCGAAACCCGACATTCGCTGATCAGCGGTATAAAACTCGTCGCCTGGATTCTCCGGTGGAAATGTATTTTCGTAAAAATCAGCCTTCGATTGCGAGTAATAGCGAAGTCGCGGCGTGATCATCCACGCTTCTCCAAGAGGCTGGTGATATGAAAGTGCGTATGTGTGCGCAATAACTCCCCAGCTATCGCGGAAGAGTCGATAGTCGGCATGCAGCGAAGAATCGAATTGCGGCACGTACAATACATAACGTGTAAGCCAAGCCCATTGGTCCCGCGAGCGCGGACGGAGATCAAGTGTCTTGTAAGGGTCACTTAAATAGCCATCGGAGCTCGCATACGTGAGGTTACTCTGCATCATCGCGCGCGGAGTCAATATTTGCGTAATGCCAATACCTCCCCCAAGAGCTCGCTTTGACTCGTCGAGAGTAGAATCATTGGTCGAGCCTACCTGGTCGGAGCTACCGCTAAATCCAAGACCTACAATTGTGTTTCGATCCTCGCTCCAAAATCTTGTTTCTAGCGTTCCTCCAATCGAGTCATAATCATCCTCGTGTGAAAAGCTCGTGCCCACAGAAACACTCATCTCTTCCATCGTGTGCGTAAGCGCAATATCGCCTGCCTCACGGGCATCTTCGATGCCCTTTCCGGAGGCTCCGCTCAATGTATCGTGATATTGGGGTGAAGCGCCGGACATTGCGTCGTATACAAAGCTCCCTTCAATTTGATCATGCTCACCAATTGAACTTCGCGCCCACGCCATCGGTGAATTGATGCGCATCCTCTTGTCATAGCCAGCCTGCCAATCTTGGTAGAAGAAATACTCAAGCCGTGCTTCATGAGTGACTTCTGTGGACTGAGAATGCACCCTCATCGGAAGACCGATACAGGGGAGTGCCGCGGCTGCCGACAAAAGAAGCCGGTGTAAAGACGACGCAGAGCACTGTCGTCGTGCTTTGCGCTTCGCTGATTTCGCTCTTACTTTAGATGCCATTGCGTTACCCAGTTCCTACTTACAACCACAGCCCACAACCGATACTCCATAGCCGCCCGAACTCGCCTCTCGTGATTCATGCACATGATTGAAAAATTTCGACTCGAGTGGGTCGCTTTCGAACGCCATATGTGACTTGGTGAAATTACTCTTTTGCCAAGCTTTTACCTCGGTGCATCCGGCACTCGTCAAAATTAAGACTCCTATGGTCAGTAGCCATTTCATATTTTTCTCTCCACTTTCTTCCGTTCGAGAAGCTGACGAATTTTCTGTTCAAGATTGTCGGCATCATTTTCGCTAAAACCTTCATGGATATACTCAACCATGCCTTCTGATGAAACGAGGATTGAAGTCGGCATCGCCTTCACTCCGTATGCTTCGGGCGTTCGTCCTTCCGGATCGTAGCCTACCAAGAGATTGCCCTGCATCTCCGCGAGAAACTTCTCCGCCGCATCGCGGTTATCATCCAGATTGACTGCAATTACCTGAAACCGATCCGGCCCGAACTTCTTTTGAAGAGCGGTCATCCAGGGAAGTGAGTGCCTGCAGCTTGTACACCATGAGGCCCAGAAATCAATAAATACGACTCGTCCGCGGAAATCAGATAACTTAACCGTTC
Organism: uncultured Bdellovibrionales bacterium; assembly: GCA_964510065.1. GTDB lineage: Bacteria > Bdellovibrionota_C > UBA2361 > UBA2361 > CAIXSY01 > CAZEAC01. The sequence goes on from CAZEAC010000048.1 coordinate 19,782, forward strand.
GCCCGCGATTGCTGGCCAATCCAAACTCTGGCGGTTGGGAGCCGACATCTATCGCCATCGCGGGAAGCGCGATCGCAGTAATACAAAGTAACAACGCGTAAAGAGCTCTTTTCATTTCGTCTCCCCTTTCCACGAAATCTTACGAAATCCCGTATCTACACCCAGTCTCTTCTTTAGTTCGGCGAGATGCTTCAAAAACTCAACAGGTGTCATTGCACCAGTTATCCGCAAATCCTTAAGCTCTTCGCCCTGCGAATTAATAAAGAGCACACTTGGAAGACCTACGATTCCATAATTTTGCTGGAGTGCCTCGCTTTGCTCACTTTCCGTAGTGAGATCAATCCGTGCCAAAACGAGGTCCTGCGCAAGGCTCTGTGAGACTCGTGAATCTTCAAAGGTATGGGCCAACTCTTTGCAAGCGGCGCACCACTTTGCATAGAGATCAACCATCAATGGCTTGCCGCGCACTCGCGCTGCCTCTAATGCCTCGGGAAGAGATTCGAACCACTCGCTCGAGGCAAAGGCTTGGGGCTGTTCATTGCCAGGACTCTGATGCGCAGCTGTCGACGTTCCAATCGAGAGCAGAAGCGCAGCACACGCAGCGGAGAGCGCGCGTATACCGCGAAATTTTCGACCTTCTCCGCGTGTCGCAAAAAAAAGAAGGAGCAGCGTGCCCAGACTCAGTAGCGAAAGAATCAGCGGCGTCCTAAGTTCGGCGATCTTATCTCCGGCAAGCTGCGAACAATACGAGAGCACCATTACCAGCAGGGCAACCGCGATGACATATTTCACCACTGTCAGCCAATTTCCGGAGCGAGGAAGTTTCGAAAGCAGACCTGAAAATGTCCCGAGGAGCAGGAAGAGCATGCCCATGCCAAGCGCATACACAAAAAGTTGGAGCGACCCCCACCACACACTTGGCGCTCGTGCGGCCTCGAGAAGAATTGCCACAAGTACCGGCCCCACACACGGCGCGGCGACTGCGCCGCTGGCGATGCCGAGGAGGAATGCTCCGCCCATTCCCTTTCCACCAATGGAACCAGCACGATTCTGCAACTTCGATAAAGGAAGCTCAAAAAGCTCGAGAGAATGCAATGCGAGTACAATAAGCAGAAGCGACACGGTAATGACGACTAGCGGATGTCCAAGCAACGAGCCAAAAAGCAGCCCTGTCTTGGCTGAAATCATTCCGAGCAGCGTATACATCGAGGCCATCCCTGCAACATAGCTACTTGAGAGGACGAATGCGCGCAGGCGACCCATTTCGGGAGTAATACCGAAAAGAGAGACTGTTATTGGAATTAACGGGTACACACAGGGCGTCAAGCTAGAGAGCACGCCCATACAAAAAATATAGCCTAGACCTCCATTCATCGGGCACCTCCCGAGTATCGAAGATAGGCAACAAGATCTGCGAGCGTTGAGTCACTCAACCGTAGATTCATCGGCGGAGCGGCAGTAATACGTTTCAGGCTCGCAAAATTTTCGTGAGTTCCGGTCAATCTCGAATGACATGCAGAGCACTGACTAAAGTATTTTGATTTTCCACGTCGGATATTTCCAACTGCACCGCGAGGAATGCCGAATGAGGTTGTATTACCTTCCAAATCGAAACTAGAGTTCGAATTTGGTGTCGGCGTCGCACTTGGAGTAGATGTGGGCCCAGGCAGATTGCCTTCCTCTTCAAAGGTGAGAGAACTTTTGTCTGCTGATAAGATAAGCTTCACGGAAATTGAAGAATTTGCCTCGCTCAAGGCAAGTGGCTCTGACACAGCGCTAAATCCGTCGCCCTGAGCGATGAAGGTCAGCTTCTCAACGAAGTCTATCTCGCCAAAACTGAAAGCACCGTTTTGGTCCGAGAATGTCGAAACGCCGTTTTCGCTGATTATCACTTCAATACTAGGAAGCATTTCTCCTGACGATGAACTAATTTTTCCAGAAATGAGAACTTTTTGCGGGGTTTCTCCGCCACCACTTTGCCCCCCCGAATTAGGTTCAACACCACAGGCCCCTAGAAAAAGGAGAAATACTGTGCAAAGTATGGTATTTACGCGGCTCATCGAGGGCTCCCCACAACGCAATAACGCTCACACGTCGGGCCAACAGGGACTGAATCTGCAATTAGTGTGCCGAGTTGAATACTTAACTTGCGTAGAACAGGGAACTAAAATGTACGTGACGGATTAGGCGCGAGCTATGCGCCGGATGAAGCTATGCGCCTGCGGATAGATGGGCGCGGAGTTTCGAGTGCCTACTCCTCCGCGCACAAAGAACGGTAACCTGCTATCACATCGTTCTTCGTACTTTCATTTTCTTCTTGGCTCGCACCTTTACCGGGCGCGCTTTTGCTCTTCGGGCGCGCATCTCTTTTTTCAGATTTTCAAGAAACACTCCATACTCAGTGCCATCGAGACCTTCTCCATTTCGTGCAAAGGTTCCCTTAAAAATCTTTGTACAGAGAATAACATTGCCCTTTTGACGATGATATATGATGGTGAAAAGGTTGTTGTCATCCCAAATGCCATCGCCGTTACCAAACTGCACTGAATCCCACTCACCATCAGCGAATTTCCTGTCAACCGTGGTGCCCAGACATGGCTTGTCAGATGGCTCAGGGAACTCAGTTCGCGGATCACATACGACTGCGATCCCAAGAGAGGGAATCCCCGCAGCGAAATTGAATCCATCCTGCTGAAATACGGCATCGATGGTATCAGCGGTAAATTGCCCACAATCAGGCACCTGTGCCTCAACTGGCCAGTTCATGTCGGGATGCCTTGCACGCTCATAATCAAGAATTGGCTGTATCGAAGGGAGCAGTTCGCCACGAAGCGTTCCCGCATAATCCGCCTTTTGCGCAAAGAGCACGTGCGGAGCCACTAGCAAACCAAAGCAAGCAAGAGCGCAAATTCGCTCTGTTATTTGTCGTAACTTCATAATTCATCCTTTAAAAAAGATGTGATACGTTCACATCTTTATTCATTGTAAACGATGCCTCTTAGCTAATCAACTACGGCGATCCGCTACTATCCACAGCATGTACACGTAAGCATTCGAGAATAATAGAGAACTATGCTTTCATGGCTTGCTCAATTATTACTTCTTGCGCTATACTACAGATGTGAACACATCACATCTTGACGCTCCTTCGCAGACCAACGCGGTTCTTATCGCGCTCGTGCGCCCACTTTTGCGTTTTTGCTTCAGGCACGGCGTCCGAATTGGCCAACTTTTCGAAGCAATAAAGCAGAGCGCCGTTCAAGTTGCCCGCGAAGAAATCTCTGCGTCGGGAGACAAGGCCAGCATCAGCCGCATTTCACTCATGTCAGGTGTGCATCGCAAGGATGTCACCGCAATCGTGCGTGATACTAAACCACCACAGATGAACTCGGACGTATGCCGCCGCGTCATCGGGTCGTGGCGCACGGCAAAAAGATTCACCACTAAAAATGGCGTACCTCGAAAACTAAGCCATAAGGGCCCAGATTCGGAGTTCGCCGCCCTCGTTCGAAGCGTGAATCGCGAAGTAAATCCCTATTCGATTCTCTACGAGCTGGAGCGAGTTGGCGCGATTACCCGTGATGGCGATTTTGCTCAACTGCTTGCGAGCGAATATGTCCCGATAGGAAAATTGAAAGAGAACTTCGAAATCGTTTCGACTGATATCGAGAACCTCATTCGCGCTGTCGAGGAAAATGTACTCCATCCAAGCACTCCGCCTCACCTCCATCTGACGACCTCCTTTGATAATATCGTACCCGCGGCTCTTCCAGAAATTCGGCAGTGGCTCATCGAGCAGGGCGCCTTGCTTCACCGCCAGACCCGAAACTATCTTTCTCAGTTCGATCGCGATTTAAATCCTACGCTTGATTGCTCTGGCGGCCGCGCGCGCGTAACACTTGGCGCATTGAGCTTTACCGAGCTCAAGTCGTCAGAACTCTCCAAGCCACAAAACACTAAAAAGGAATTATGAAACGCCAGAAGTGCACATCAATAAAATTCTTACCATTTTGCATGAGAGCTGCTGGTCAAAAGCAACTTGCCGCTCGATTGCGGAGAACCATAAATGCGGTCTTTACCGTTGCGATTGCGCTGATAGTTTCTTCTTGTGGAGGAGGCACAACCGGGAGCTCGAGCACCGGGGGTGAAAAGCTCTATCGAACATACCGAGGAACATTATTTTCTACGGAGCGGAACCCGGTCAGAGGAGCTATGGTTTCACTGGAAGAGGGCATCGCGACGGCTGTGACCGACAGATCTGGCGGTTTTGAAGTTTCCGGACTAACCGGCTCCTCCGCAGTCATTTCGGTCAATACGAGCGGCCAGGAGATAGAGGTCACGGTCAACGACATACTTTCAGATGCATCGGCGATTGCGCTTGACGTGACACTCGAGGGCAGCGCGGGACAGGTGAGAAAAATACAAACCGCAGTGAGCATTTCCGATAATTGCGCAGGGTCGGAGCAATCTCTTATAAGAGGCCGAACGGTCAGCATCGCCGCTCCGACAACACCAATCGAGTGCATAATACGCTATCGCCTGAAGGGCACTAGCTCGCACAATGTAGTTGCATCAGCGATTACGGCGCCAGGAATGTGCCCTGGTATAACCGACGAAGTAAGTCCGGTCCACGAAGAAGGAGATGAATTGATAATAGATCAAAAGCTTACGATCACCTCGATATCTCAAACATGCGGATACCTTGTGCCAATAAATTTTCTCGATCTATTTTCCAACCTTACCTTTACAGTAACAATATTTCCGGACGAGATTCTCGTACCTCCCGAAAATTAAACGATTCTCGAAAGAAAAGTTGGTACGCCTGGGACGATTAAAGATACGCACTCAGCTGCAATAGCCATTTATTACTTTCGACGGCGCTGGCCTCGAGCTGATCCTGACTTTCATGAGTAAAATTGAGCTGTGCCTTAAGATTGTGCTTCCACCAGAAATAGTTTAAGCCCGCCGTTACCTCATGGACCTTGTCGTTACCGCTGCACTTGCCTGCGGCACTTCCGTCATCACATTCGAGCAAAGAATACCTTGCGGCGACTTCAAGCTCGGAAGGAAGCAGGAAATATCCAAATTGCACGTACCCTCCGAGCGGCTCGGAGGCGTCAGCTAGCTCAGGATCAAATCGCTCCCAATAAAATTCGGCATGAGTGCTGAACCCCTCATACTTGAGATTCGCGTCTACATTTGCAATTTGCTGGTGGCTCGCTTCTTCCCCAGACTCGCTATCTGCTTGAGCATCGCTATAGGCGTAGCTTGCACCAAAATTGACTGCGAGGTCGCTTGTGCCGTCGACATCACCCTCTTCATTAACATTCTGCTTCCCCGCGACGTCCGCGCGCACAGAGGCAATTCCAGTGTGTCTCGTATCAACGGCACTCCGATTAATACCTTCACCATCGGAGGTCCCGTTAAATATCGCCGCGCTTGCCGAAACGGCTTCTCCTTTATAGGCCAACTGGGCGCCGGCCTGGCGACCCAAATTGAAGAAATTAGAGGCGAGACTTCGGTCAGCGAACTGCAAGCTTTGGTCGCTCGCAACAAACTGCCTCGAAATCCCTGTCTTCCACTGTCCAAACTTTATCGCACCTTCTTTGCAAGGCTTCCACACCAGATAGCCATCAAGAAGCGCCACAGACTTTGAACCATCCTCAGCTTTGGCGCCAACCATATCGGTGGTGATATTATACTCGAACTCGCTGTTCAGTGCCGAGCCGGAGACGATAATCCGCGCCTTATTAACATCAAAACTCGAAGAATTCTTATGGCCGGCGCTTTCATCCGCATCTGAGAACGTATAGCGGGTTTGCATTAGAATATTCAGTTGCATCGCGAATGCCTGCTCCGGGAACTCGAAACGGGTGCCCTTATTCCAATAAATTTTGGAAGGAGAAGGCGAGCTTGCGTTGGCACCCGTTTCACCGCGAGCAATAATACCTTTTTCTGCCAACAGCTCCTCAAGTGAGCTCGCAGAGCCTTTAGCAACAATCAGCATGTTGAGCATGACGAAGGCGACAACTACTTTAAAATTTTGCATCGGCGATAGCGCTCCAAAATATAATTGTTACATCCGGAAGACTTCCACGAATTCGAATTCGATGCAACCTCACCAAGCTTCCGCTCAATAGGACAACTTATCCTTCCTCTCGGTTCTCACTCTGTGCTCTCCGTGACTCTGTGGTTTATTTTACTTTCAAAAAACCACAGAGTCACGGAGCGCACAGAGATAGAGCTGAGGGAAGAAAAAGTTACTTATGTTCCAGAGTACTAGTGGTGCTCATCAAATACCTGATACACACCCTTGTGATAGCCAAGCGAATACGCAATTACCCCCACAGCGAAGACTGCCGCAATACTAATAACCGACGAAGCAAGTGAACTGGTAAGCCCGCCACTGACAAATGCTACCGAGGTGGTCACCGCGACAGCCTTAAGCATTTGTCTTTTCCCCACAGCACTTCCATTTCGCCGAGATGATTCAATTAAAGCATCATCAAATGGTAGCCGCTCTCTTTCCAAACTTCGCGCACCGATCGTAGGTTGATTCACCGCTCCCTTATCGAGCGGGCTTGTTGAAAGTGGTTTCGCGTCTGGTATTGTATTTTTTAAATCACGAGACTCGAGCTGTCCCTCATTCCCTGAAGTTGACGCATTGAAGTGAGACTTTAGACTCTGAACTTGGCGCTTACCGATGTCCGGATCGTTTCGTGGAGCGGGGTTATTTAACTCCATTGGGCTTCTCCTCATTGTTGTGCAAAAAGAAGGAACTACTCCAAGGGCTGCCCACCCTATTCTACGTGCAAGCAGTAACACTAAGCAATAAGTTAACTTCGTGATGCTGCCCTGGCCCTCTCAACTCACCGATAACAGCGCACCGAGAATTGCGGGCAACATTTTAGCCTTTCGAGTCGGCCACTCAATAAAACGTAGGGTTATTTATTTTGGCTGCGAAGCTTCTTGAGCGTCGCGCGAATGGCCGAGATTGCTCTTGGACCAACTATCTGTCTTAGCTTCTCCTTGCGCCGCGCTCTTTGGATCATCCTACGCTCTATTTCTAAAGTTTGGCGCACCGGAACTTCAATAAGTAGCGGCATCTCGGTTTCCCACAGGCCTGAGAATGACTGACGATCTGCCTGTTCAATACGTCGGAATGCAAACCCATAGGTTGCAGCATACGCCGCGAGGTCAAGCCGCGGAAGCTCACAGCCGACACTCTCGCCGAACTGCCGCAGCTGCTGTTTCCGGATCAGACCATAATGTCCATCAGTAAAAACCATCACCACAATCTTTAGTGCCTCGCGCTTCAAGGTAAGCAGATCCTGCGCCTGCATGAGAAAGCCTCCGTCACCCAACACCGCCAATACCCGTGCCGCGGGATTAGCCAAAGCCGCGCCGATAGCCGCTGGCAATGAGTAGCCCATGGATTGAAAATCGCTAGGGACAATAAAGCTTCGCGGCTTACGCACGCATAAAAAGCTTCGAAATAGGCTCTGATGTAGGCCTGAGTCAACGCACACAATAGTATCTAATGAAAGCTCAGCATTAAATGCCTCAAAAAAGCTACTTGCACTCAACGCGCCAAGCGTTGGTACTTGCGACGAAAGCGCATTGCGCGCATCACGCATCATCCGCTTTACGCTTGAAAGTTCCTGCTGATTCCAACGAGCCTGCACCTGGGTCGATTCATCTGCCAGCTTTTGCCGCAAAAAAGGCAAAAAATCTTCGCAACGACCGACCAAACTGCTGTGTGATGGATAGCTCATCCCTATAATCTGTTCGGCACTGTCCACCTGAATCAGCTTTGAAGACGGAATCGAGAGTGAAAAACCACCGGTGGCATTAAAACTTAGCCTCGTCCCGAGAGCGAGAACACAATCGCTCATATCAATAAGAGCTTGCACCGGTCCCGAATCGGCAAGGCTCAAGTCATATGAGAAACATAGCGGATGATCGTCTGCGAGCACTCCACGCCCCGAAATAGTGCTGAGCACTGGGCAACTCAGCGCCACTGCAAGTTCGCGAACATGCTCCGCCGCGTCGCTTGCACCCTGGCCCACAAAGAGAAGCGGCATCGCCGCATCGCGCACTCTTTTGAATATCTCTTCGCGCGCATCGGCTGCCATCTGGCTGCCCCTCTCTTGCTCACTCTCAGGCTCTCGCGCGGGTGCTTTCCCAAATACTTGCGAAGAAATATCCAAAAGCACCGGTCCCGGTTCTCCTTCGCGAGTCTTGGTGAGCGCCTTGGCGCAAATTTTCACGAGATCATCGGCCCGGTCGATGATAAAAACCTCTTTGTACAGCTCCCGTGCAACTTCTATAAGCGGAATTTTTTGTAAGCCACACGGATGCGACTCATGATCATGCACAATAAGATGCAAAAGTGGTACCGAATCTAACTTCGCTTCGGCAATTCCAGTGAGTGCATAGGTAAAGCCAGGACCTGGAATAGTCACAAGCAGCGCAGGCCTTCCCGTCGCGCGACCATACCCGTTGGCGATAAAAGAAGCGCTCAACTCATGCATTGGCACGACGATGCGCATACCCTGCTGACGTAGCGCCTCAAAGAGTACTATATTTTGCGTTCCTGGAAGCCCTGTCGCAAACTCAACTCCGCCCTCTCGCAGAGCTCGGATCAGCGCTTCGCCCCCCTCAAGCGTCATTGTCGCCCACCACTACACAAGATCTGCTTCAGTGGCCGAAGTAGCGCGATTGCGCTCTCGCGCGCTGCTTCGACGAGACGCTCGCCGGCAGAAATTGGACTCTGCACCACAAAATTCAACTTTAATTCACCGCCGAGCTGACTCTTGAATTTCGTCACTGCATTGAGTGCCGCATCGGTAAGATCGTTTGCCGCAAAGCCTTGCAACGAGAGGCGCTCGAGCGCTTTCCAGCGAAGAAGCGGCGTTGCTCCCTCCTGTTTCCCCTCGTCGCACGAAACCGCACAGATCGTGTGCGTCAGCGTGCAAGGACCCGCAAGAACCACCTGGGCGGCTGCCAGCGCACCACTCGACGAATATACACCATATACTTTGCCGAGCTTCGACTGGGTAATGTCACGCAGATAGCGCTCGAACTGCTCCTTTGCAAGATAAAGCGGCGCGCCTTTCTTCTTATGTATATTAAGATGCAAGCGGAAAAACTCGGCAGGGTCAACTTCCTCACGAAATAAAAATCCGCTTGCTTCTGCCTTTCGCACCAGCCGGCGGATATTTTTATCAAGTCTTTCCCAAAGCGGCTTTTCCCCTTGTAGAGGTACAATATAGGTGTACGTCGGAGCAACACGCCAACCTCGAGCCTGAAATTCTCGGAGATCATTTCGCGTCGAGAAACAGTGCAAAAGTATATTGCGATAGGGTTGTTGATTTAAAAACTCAGCGAGGAGACCCAAGTGCTTTTCGTGCCGTTCTCCCTGCGCTTGCAACACATAGCCGTTAAAGTAGAGCAGTAGTCGATTTGCAATCCTGCCGCAGCTCACTTCGTACAATGGGACTCCCCCCACCAGTGTTCCATTCTCGAAAATCCCTGCAATTTTAAAACTCGCCGCAGTAGCCGCACAGAGAATTTTGAGATAGGCGACAAGACTGTACACAGTCCCGCTTGCACATGTAGGTACCAACGCATCCCAAAGCGGGTACTCCTCCGCCGCGAGAATACGTACCTGAGTGGACTCCGATCTGCTCATGGCCTTGCTATCGAAATTGCCCTACCCTTCTTTCGGCCTGGAAGGATTCGCAAAAGCTCGTACCACGCCGGAACTGCATCACCAAGTTGAAACACCGCGAAATCGCAGCAAGACCACTTCGCCATCTCGAATGCGCGCCTTACAAAGTTTCTCGGATACCGTTCTTTCAGCGCAAAGTAGTCATAGTAGGGATACACTAATTGCCGTCCAATCGTATACTTATTCACGTTCGTGACACTTAATCCAAGCGAGTCACGATATGCCATCTCCGCGACATTGATTCCACAATTCGCGGCGAACCCGATATACCACCACGGCCTCGAATTCACTTCTAAGACTTTAAGTACGTTATCTCGAGGATCTTTCTTAAATTCGGCCGAGTAAATGCCGCGATAACCCACAACGCGGAAAAGGCGATGGAGGTGCTCCGCGGCTTCCGCGACCTCATCGAGCGGAATCGAACGGGTCAGAGAGCTATTGCCGAAATTTCGCGGGAACATGCGCAAGCGCTGTCGGGCAAAGGTAGTACGTACAACTCCCTTACTATCTACGAAGCCCTCAACATAATAGTGCGAAGAGGGCGGCCCGGGAATATAATCTTGAAGCAATACTTCAAAGCCGGTTCCTGAAATTTCGCGATAACGCGCAATCGCCTCGTCGACAGTCTGACACTGAAAAGCCTTAACCCCGTAGGTTTGGAAGAAACCTTGTGAATCGCGCGGCTTAAGGAAGAAACCGGCGATGGCTGCGTTACCAACCTCTCGAATCTGCGATTCATTTGTAAGCACAATCGTCTTCGGAGCCGGAACCTGGTTTTCGACAAGAACTCTTGAAAAGGCGCCCTTATCGGTGAAAAGCTGCAGTACCGAAAGCGAAGACTGGCTGCACGGGAAGCGTGCTTTAAGTTCGCCTGCCAAGCCGGCTACCGCCTGGGCCAAATGATCGCTGCATGCAAGGACTACCGCCTTCTGGACCGGAATTGCACTCAAAAAAGTAGGTAGCTGCTGAACCGAAACAAATTCCGGGTAGTATACAGGAAGTGGAGAATAATAGCGCGAGTAGGTCTCCATCCCCGGACTAGGCGCAACACAGTAAAAAGGAATTCCGGCACGATGCAGGCAGCGCATCGTTGCAAGCGCAGTAATGCCGCTTCCGAGCACCAGCGCCGGCACCTCGTAGGGCTTCGCCACCTCATCAGCATTTACCTGTCCGGATTTGTGCATAGCGATCTGCTGGACGGCCCGCTTGCCATCCGAATCAATGGGCTTACTTCAGCACGCTTAAGGACTTAAAACAAGGTCTTCGAGAGACAGAAGTAGATTGCCCCTGACCCACTGCCCTGCCAGACAATCCAGACGGAAATCAGTTCTACGTTAAGCACTAAAATAAAATTTGCAGTTACCGTTCCGCGCTGATATTTAACCTGCTATGGAAAAATCGAAACTTGCAAAGCTCTCCTCGCAGCTTAAAAAGCTAATCGTTCAAGAAAGCGGCGGCGGCATTTCAGCACCCGGCACGCTCAGTGAATTCGTGCAAAAAAGCACCGCGCCAGTGAGCGCCTTTGCCCAGCGTACACTCAATCACTGCAACGGTGGCGCAACGCTGCAGGCAGCACTTTGGTTAAAAGATCACCTCGACAAAGGCGGAAAACTCGTCGTGACAATTTCGGGAGCGCTCTCCTCGTTTCAGGTTGGCGTGATGCTCGCCGAGCTTATCCGCCAAGATAAGGTGCACCTCGTCTCCGCAACTGCTGCCAATCATGAGGAGTCGTATTACCGCTTTGTCGCGCATTCGCACTATGCGTATATCCCGCGCTACACCGAACTGACACCCGAACAGGAGGCCGAGCTTCGCGATGCCGGACTTCGACGTATAACGGACACCTTTCTTCCAGAAGAAGAAAGTGTGCGAATTATGGAGCCACATTTAGTGCAGATGTGGCAAAAGGCCCAGAAAGCTGGCGAACGTTACTTTCCGCACCAGTATTTCCAAAGGCTCTTTGCTGATGACCTCATTAAACCGGACAAAGGTGTTAATGAAAACGACTGCTGGGTATACGCAGCATATAAGAAAGATATTCCGATAATTATCCCCGGCTTTGAAGACTCAACTATGGGCAATATCTTTGCGAGCTATACCTATAGTGGCAAATACCGCAAAGACAAGTCAGTTGTCATCGATGCTTCTATTATGAAGGGCGGGCTTGAGTATTTCACCTATCTCTATGATTGGTATATGGAGACCGCGAAGAGCTCCCCGGTTGCATTCTTGCAGCTTGGTGGTGGTATCGCTGCCGACTTCCCGATCTGTGTTGTGCCGTCTTTGAAACATGATCTGCAGTTACATAATAAAGTTC
>CAZEAC010000049.1:0-31584 GCA_964510065.1 uncultured Bdellovibrionales bacterium
ACAAGCTCCGGGGCCATCGGTAAATTTCATGGATTGAGACGTATATCAACGGGGACTTGAGAAACGAAGGCCAGAAGATTCAAGCGGAACGCCTCGCCTTTCAGCCTGAGAACTGAAGCCATAGGCCTTATACAAAAGTAGTAAGACGCCGCGTGCGCAGAAGTAGTATGAGGTACTGAATACGGGTAGTGGATTGCTCACAAGTAAATTCAACTTATGCGCAGAAGTAGTATGGGGCCCAGAATACTTCTGCGCATAAAGCGACTTACCACTTTTATATGAGGCCTATGACTTCAGTTCTCACGCTGAAAGGCGAGGCGTTCCAGCCTTCGCCCTAATGGGCTACGGCGGGCAAGCCGCTTGCTTGTCCGCCGTAGCTCGTGAGAGCGAAGGTGGAAGTCTTCTGGCCGTCGTTTCTCAAGTCTCCGTTAATATATGTCTCAATCTATGAAATTCACCGATGACCCCGGAGCTTGTCGTCTCTCATTCGAGCGAGTACTCGATGCTATTATTTCCCGGTCCTCAACGCAAAGTTTAACATATTGGCGGCATCTACTCTCCCCTATCAAATGTACTCGTTTATAATTGCATAACTTGTGAGTAAATTGCGAAGCCCGTAAAAAGGAGTGACAAACTCCCCCGGGCGGAGTGTGCTTTTTGGCACAAGTAAATTCATCTGCAAGAGAATCGGCAGCTTTCTTGTTTTTAAATTCCCTGGTTTAATCGGCGGAATGGAAAAGAGCGGGAAAATAAAAAGTGGAGGGGAGATCACAGGCTCGGCGCCTGGCGATGAGCCGATCACGATCCCTTGTCAGGTTTCATTACAAGAGCTATTTCAATTTGATAAAGATGTGGCGCGCCGTCTGGTCTCTAGAGGAATAAATCCGAAAGAGGCATTCACGCTTCGCGATCTATCAGGGTGCTACTTTAGAGCGAGCTTGAAGGACTTACATGCGGGCGGTGGGGCGGCGCTTGCCTATGAGCGAATGCAGCAGACGCCCGAGCCAACTATTGAAATAACGCTGGCCTGCGCGGTACTTGCGCGTCAACGGATGATCTTTGTAATGCAGAAAGCTACCGAGCTCGGTGTGACGAGAATTGCCCCACTACTTACCGATTACTCAGTCCCCGCAGAAGGTTTAGAACACGAGAAGGCGAGCTCATGGCCAAACCAGTTAGTCCGCGCGACGAAACAGTGCCGTCGGGGTTCCCTTCCGCAGCTACTGCCGCCACTGTCGCTGGATACATTTCTCAATTCAAAAGCGGTAACGGACTCGGATCTGTGTATTGTTCTTGACGATCATAGCAAGCAAAGCGCTACCGATGAGACCTCTCCTCGACGTGTCGTCTTACTTGTTGGTCCGGAAGGGGGATTTTCGGATCGGGAGCGTACTTTGCTTTTGACAAGAGCCCAAGCTCTTAGTTTCGGCGGGCGGATTCTCCGTGCTGAAACCGCGGTTATCGTAGGACTTACGGCACTACAGATATATTGGGGCGATTATCGAAGCGAGGCATGAAGGTCGAGACTTCTGTTTTTTGAACGGCGGGCCGCCTTTAATAACCGGACTTCCAGATTCGAGAAGGCTGGCGTGTGTAGGCCCATCCGAATTGGTAGGAAGTCGTTAGTTTATGAGCAGTGCTTCATAAGGAGCAGATGCCCATAAGGCGGAGTCGCGGGCAGCGGTCCAGGAGGGGTCCAATACTGCAGACCTACCGGTGGGTCTATTATTGGACAATTAGCTCGATCGGGAGCACCGCCCGACGACGTGCCGCAGAGAGGCTCGAATCCATTGGGCACGGATTCTGGAGTAGCGCTCCGACCAAGGACACCCCAATACGGAGTGACTCTTCCTGTCGCCGAGGACTTTTTGAAGTTTATTTGGAAATAAGTAATTTGAGGTACGCTCGCATATGCTGTGTACATGTGGATCCCGAAAATCCCAGCCTGGTATAATCTCCGAGCTTCAAGTGGACCGATGGCCGCTAGTAGCTGTTGGCGAGATGTGAATCTTGAGTTGGCGCCGTCGGGATAAAGATATTGCTCTTCAACAAGTGAGATTGGGAATGAGATCCACCCGCTCAGCAATGTTCGATCGCTGGCTACGGCATAAGAGGCCACATCAAGCCGAAATGAGCAGTTCTTGAGGTCGAGAAGAGTAGGGATGAACGCGCTATTTACTGGCGTAAGTGGTCCGCCTAGTGTATCGGTGTGGCGCGCGTAATATTCGCCAGCCACCTCCCAGGCTGGTGGTGTCGGGGTTGGCGTGGGCGCGGACCAAGCATTGCTCCCTAAACCAGATACAAGAGCTACAAAGGTGAGTAGATTGAATCGAGCTATCATTTTAATCGCCTCCTTGGCCACTTAGGGTAAGGCCTCGTTGCTAATTCCTCGCGGTGTTTGATGCAAATCGATTCCTGGTGGTTTCCGCTTATTGAGAAGGCGAAGGGATTGAAACCAGGGACAAGGGAAGGTCTTATACAGCCAACAGCTTGCGATGCAATACGCGCAGAGCATCGCGCCCCGTAAAGATGCCGAGTAATTTGCGGTCCTCAACGACAAGTGCCGAGCCGATCTGTAGTTCGAGCATTGCTTCAAGTACTGTAGTTAGCAAAGTTTTAGGAGAAACTTGATACGCGAGGTCGACGAAGGCATCTCGAACAAACAATTTGTCGAGCGAAAGCAGTCTATTCGCCGCAGTGAGATAGAGGTCTCGATGAGTTAAGATTCCCTTAAGGGCACCTTTCTCCAACACTGGCAGGTGCAGATAGTGATACTGGCAAAAAAGCTCTGCCGCCTGCGCAAGTGTAGCATCGACCTCAATAGTTAGAGGATTGGCGCTCATGACTTCAGATATTGTGAGCGAGGAATTTATCGGAACGGAAGAGCTGGTCATAAAGTGAAAGCGGATGAACAGTGGTTACGGCCTAGATTATTTCATTCCCCTGTTTGGCTCGCAATCCGACACTTTCACCAATCAGAATCAACTCATGGTGAATTTTAATCAATCTTGTGCGCTTATTTTGTCCCCAATGCGTGAGAGCCGGCTGCGGTACCCTATCAGTTCGTTATAATTGCGATGAGGCTTTGAGCCTGGTGTTACATTGGTCGCCCACGTATGAAAATTAATCGCTACATCAAGAAGCGAATGCACTCGCGCTCTAGTTTGCGAAGTTACATTTGCCGAGTGCTGCAGTGCTTCACTACGAAAATGTGCTGTGACAGCAGTCGCAGCGACCGTTGCGCTATTCAAGGCAGCAGCACGCTCGTTGTCGCTAGTAGAAGATTTCGCGGTGGCCAACACCCCAATCATCTCGCGCATTGCGTCACGTAGGTTGCTGGGCCCCATCTCCATCTCAACATAGCGCGAAACAGCATAGAGCTTTGCGACGTCAACGCCATTGGTTACGTTTTGCGCAGCGACGCGCTGAATAATCGGAAAGCTTGCATCGCTAAGCGACGGCTGGGTCGGTTTGAGCTCTGCGCTATTCGCAAAATGACAGATGTTTAAAAGTGCGATAACAGTTGACGCCTGAGCAGCTACGGTCCTTTCCATTTTATCTGAACTCCAAAGTCACTATGCAAATTCGGCCAGTCTTGAAGAGAGAGCCGTAGTGTATATCTCAACAAAAAGGTTAACTCAATCGGGGACATTCTCTCTAATAGGGTGAGCGGTACTGTCGTTATGGAGATGAGAATGTTGGCTTTAACCAGTAATCTATGGCTGTTAGGCACCGAGCCTATCTTGAGTGCCTTATTCAAGATGTATCGAGCAGTATGATACTTTAGGAAACCATGAGCTTCTCCGACCAATCTAACTAGACAGGTTAGGAGGGGCTGTAATGGCATACACGCAGGTTCGCCCAACGGGACGCGAGACATTTTTTGCTGAAGACGAAATCATCGTTAGCAAGACTGATCTAACTGGAAAGATCACCTACGCCAACGACGTCTTCTTGCGTGTTGCCGGATACAACGAAGCTGAAATAATCGGCGCTCCGCATAGCATCATTCGACATCCGGCGATGCCACGCGCTGTCTTTAAGCTGTTATGGGATACTTTGCATGCGCAGCGAGAGATTTTCGCCTTTGTTGTGAATTTGGCAAAAAACGGAGACCACTATTGGGTCTTTGCGCATGTTACTCCGACGTACGATGCCAGTGGAAAAGTCATTGGCTACCACTCTAATCGACGAGTTCCCGAGCGCTCATCGATCGCGGTTGTTGAGCCGCTCTATCGCACGCTTCGTACAATTGAGGAGAAAGAAACCGATCCAAGAAAGGGACTTACGACTTCATTCTCGACGCTTTGTCAGGTGCTCGCAGAGAAAAAAGTAGAATATGATGAGTTTGTCTTTTCAATTTAAATGAGGAGAGGCTATGCACGGATCGGCTGCTGACACAAACTATTCCAAAACGTTAGTGTCAGAAAGGAACCTGCCTTCTCCTGAAGAAAATTCACGGAAAGAATGGATTGCGATAGCTACTCGAATTTGTCAGGAGGCGGCTCGTGGCAATCTTGAATTGCGACTGAGTGTGAGCGAGTCCGAAGGCGAATTCAGCGAGCTTGCTCGCGCAATTAACTATCTCTTGGATGTGGTAGATGCTTTTGTGAGAGAGGCAGGCGCGTCTCTTGATTATGCGGCGCATGGTAAATTTTTTCGGCGTGTACTATTGCGTGGATTGCTCGGCTCTTTTCGAAATGCAGCGGTACTAATCAATAATGCCACGGGAGCGATGGAGAAAAACGCACAGGCTCTTAAGGGTGCCGAACAACGGCGCCTGACCTTGGCCGATGACTTCGAGGGCGCAATTAAAGAAGTTGTTGCTTCCGTCGCGTCTGCGGCAACTCAACTTTCCACCACCGCGGCGGGCCTCAAGGAAATGGCAAAAGGCACAACTGACCGAGCATCCGCCGTAGCGACAGCTTCGGAACAGAGCTCGTTAAATGTGAAAACGGTCGCCGATGCGACTGACTTGCTTGGCGCCTCGGTGCGCAGCATTTCAGACAAAGTTCACGACTCGACGTCGCAAGTGGGGCTTGCCGTGAAGGAGGCTTCGCGAAGCAATGAAATCGTACAGGGGCTTTCAGCGGCGTCTAAACGAATTGGTGGCGTCGTAAAGCTAATTAGCGAGGTTGCGAGTCAAACTAATCTGCTGGCGCTCAATGCGTCGATAGAAGCTGCACGTGCTGGAGAATCTGGAAAGGGATTCGCCGTCGTCGCAGGTGAAGTAAAGGAGCTTGCAAGACAGACAAGTGCAGCAACGGATGACATCTCCCAAGAGATAAAGGCGATTCAACAGGCAAGCCTTGAGGCCGCAACAGCGATAACTTCGATAGGTACTACCATAGCTTCGATTGATCAGCTTGCAGGCGGCATCTCACATGCAGTCAATGAACAGCGAAGCGCCACAGTTGAAATAGGCAAGAATGTCAATGAAGCTGCCCTCGCAACGCTTGAAGTGTCTCGTAATATTGCCGATGTTTCGCAAGCGTCCCGAGAGACGACAGTTTCAGCGGAGCAGGTAACGCTTGCAGCGACTGCGTTGTCTGCGCAGGCTGAAATGTTGAAAGGCTCGGTGGAAAACTTCCTCGCTGAACTACGATCTGGTCCGCGGAAGCTCTAGCGCTTCCGCTTAGCCCGCTCGGGGATAGCTTGTTGCCTCGACTGTTGTGGTATATAGCGTCCCAACAAAGCCATAGGTCCATGACTCCGAGACTTTGATGTCTGTGATCATTTCGCCGCCAGCTTGCTCGCGAATTGACTCCATGGCACGTTCGAGTCGTGAGTTGATTCGAAGTGGTATTAGGAGGAGCAGCTGAAATCCGCTCGCTGAAGCCTCGAGCCTACGTCCGCGCCCAAGATCAACCGAGCTTAGATCAGAGGAGGCTCCTAACGGGACGTAGCTACTAAAACAACCACTTAGCAGCAATACTATTGTGAGTAGTGCAATCCGTAATGTCATACCTCCCCCTTAACTGCATCGCCACGAATTGTTACACAGCGGCACGTTGCCAAAACCCACCAGAACCAAGACTCTCGCATTTCAACATTGACTAGTGATGTAGCGCCGGGAACACTCTCGAGTGCATTATTGTAAGCGCGTTGAATACGTGAGTTCAGCCCCACAGGAATGAAGTAGTACGCGGTACCCGCAATACCGAGATTGCCGCAAGCTGAACCTTCAGCCTTGCCGAGGACTTTATATCCGACAGCAGGTGTTGGAGTGATGTTGACTGGAAGCGAGCTACATCCCACCAAGCAAAGGACTATCAAAACTTGGAGCGCGAGAAACCGACTGAATATACTTTGCATAGGGGCTCCCTTATCACTGCTAAAAGTCACCATTACAAGCACTCCATACGACAAAGACTTCGCAGTTCAAAGATACTGCAAAACAACTTGCGCTCGCGTTAAGTGCCAGTTAAGTAGGTTCCCGGCGCTTACATGGGCGAGCAGCCTCTTTGCGGGTCTCAACTATCTACCTACGAAACTGTAAAAATCAAGCTAGGAATTCGTTAGGTTCGGTAGACCTGATCATGTAGCCGGCGAGGCCCAGGGGTGGCCTGGTTCTTGAAAGGCTATAACCGACGATAGCGCTCGATGGAGAAGCATTAGAAGCTGCAGAACTTTTTCGTCAAGATTTCTCGATAATGGTCCGAATAGTATAAATGACTGACAAGACGTGATTATTCAGCCGCGTTGCTTACATGGGATGGTCATGCGGATTCTTGTCGTTGATGATAGCGCCACAGCTCGATTGATGATAAGTGGCGCGCTTTCGCGCGCAGGGCATCTTCCTCAGGAAGCGGAAAGTGGCGCCCAGGCCTTAGAATTACTTCGTTCGGACCAGTTTGACCTGATCACACTCGATGTCGAAATGCCGGGCCTTGACGGGTATGCGACCTGTCGTGAAATTAGAACCCGGCCCGAATACGCGCGATCGCAAGCTCTGCCAATTATCTTCCTCACATCGCACGATACACTAGCGGGGCGAATCAAGGGATTCGAAGCTGGATGCACCGACTTTGTTCCTAAAGGGAAAGACATCGCTCCGTTACTTCATGCGGTGCAACGGCTCGAGCGAGGAAATAGTCACTTTCGAACATTGTCAGCGCTCGCGGTGATCGCCAATCCGATTATAAGTCCAATAGTTACGAATATGTTTCAGGAGATGGGATTATCGTGGCGAGGCTGCGAGAATTTCGAAAAAGCACTCGATCTGCTGCGCGCCTCAGCTGATGTTGCGTCACTTCCCGATCTGATTATTTGTGACTTTCAAGAGGTGGCTCAAGTTGGTTGCGAGTTCGCGCGAGTGATTCGACAAGACATCGGTGAAAAGGATTTGCCGCTGCTTTTCCTTACCGAAGAGCTTGACCGCATGGATGGCGCAACGATGATTGAAGCCGGAGTAAGCGATATTCTTCCAAAGCCCTTTCTTAAAGAGGAGCTCCTAGCGCGAACAAAGTTGCACCTTGAGCGTAGGCTGCTGCTCAAGGAGCTTCGCAAAGCTAAATGTGAAGCCGAGGCGGCGGCTGACGCCAAAGGTAGATTTTTGGCGAATATGAGTCATGAAATTAGAACACCAATGAATGGTGTGATAGGAATGGCCGGACTCCTGCAAGAAACGAGACTCAACGCTGAGCAGAAAGAGTACTTAGACGCGATTCAAACGTCTGCCCATAATCTCCTCCGAATAATTAATGATATCCTTGATTTCTCCAAAATAGAGAGCGGCAAATTGGAATTAGATTTGCAGGTCATAGAACTTGAAAGTTTATTGCGAGATGTGTTCTTTCTTTTAGGAGAACAGGCAAAAAGTCACTTGGTGGAGGTGACGTATGTCGTTGACTCGGAGGTTCCCGCGCATATCCTTGGAGACGAAGTACGACTACGTCAGATCATTTTAAACCTTGTGTCAAATGCGGTTAAATTTACTGCCAAGTGTGGTGTTGTGCTGCTGCATGTTGGCGTGGAACAGGATCGTGCGCGAGGCCCTGGATTAAGATTCTCAACGTTTGATTCAGGAATCGGGATCCCAAGCGCCAAGCAATCGAAGGTGTTTGAGAGCTTTACGCAGGCGGATACGTCAACTACGCGTAATTTTGGTGGCACCGGCCTTGGCCTTACAATTGCTGCCAATCTCGTCAAAGCAATGGGCGGGCAGATCGAAATACGGAGTCAAGAGAATGTCGGATCTAATTTTTATTTTGTGCTTCCGCTGCTTCAGCCAAGCGTTAGGGAAGATTATTCGTCAACGGAGAAAAGAGCGGAGACGCAGCCGGCGCCTGAGAATGCAAATGAACAGAGACCGCTCAATATTCTCGTGGCCGAAGATAACCCTGTTAATCAGAAGCTTGTCGTAAGATTGTTACAGAAAGCTGGACATACCGTGGTGGTGGCAAATAATGGAAATGAGGCGCTCTCACGTTATCACGAGCAGAAATTTGATCTCATTTTGATGGATATTCAGATGCCGGAGATGGATGGCGTGGCAGCCACTGCGGCGATTCGAGAGAATGAGGCCAAAGGAGGTGACGTGAACAGAATCAAAATAATTGCTCTCACGGCACATGCAATTCGGGGAGATCGGGAGAAGTACCTTAGCGCGGGAATGGATGACTATATTACAAAGCCAATTGAGAAGGAAAAGCTCTTTAGCGCTCTCGCGAATTGCAGCGCTCGGCCGGGGAACACTCCAGAATCAGTGTAGGTCCTGTTGGCAATGCTCCGTTGCCCAGCCCGGGATTTTCAATAGCAATGCCCAAGCGAAATTATACGAGGGACTTCATGTCGATCACAAAGCGGTAGCGCACATCTCCCCGAAGCATGCGCTCGTATGCCTCGTTAATCTTCTGAATTGGTATCAATTCGATATCGGAAACTATATTGTGCTCTGCACAATAGTTGAGCATCTCTTGGGTCTCTTTAATCCCGCCTATTGCTGAACCGGCGAGCGCACGCCTTCCTAAAATCAGATTAAAGACAGTTGGCGAGGGATGCGGATGCTCAGGAGCGCCTACTAATACGAGCGAGCCATCGCGCTTCAATAGGCTGATAAACGGATCAAGACTGTGCGCGACTGCGACAGTATTGATGATAAGATCAAGGTTTCGCTCCTGTCTTTTCATCTCGTCAGCATTTTTTGAGATCACGACCTCATCTGCGCCAAGCCTTTTCGCGTCGGACACCTTGCTTGTAGACGTGGTAAAGAGCACTGTGTGCGCGCCCATTGCATGGGCAAACTTGACACCCATGTGTCCTAGTCCGCCAAGGCCCACAATTCCGACTTTCTTACCAGGTCCCGCCTTCCAATGCTTCAGTGGCGAATAGAGCGTGATCCCGGCGCAAAGAAGTGGCGCCACAGCAGCAAGATTCAAATTTGATGGGACATGCAGCACGAACTTTTCTTTCACGACGATGCTCTGTGAGTAGCCACCATACGTGACCGCAGCTGTTGTATGCGGATCGGGTGAATTGTAGGTAAAGACAGTGCCACCTGAATCGCAGTACTGTTCTAAGCCTTCTTTGCAGCTTGCGCAGTCTCCACAGGAATCTACCATGCAGCCTACCGCGGCAAGGTCACCTGGCTTGAAACTCTTTACCTGGCTTCCAACCTTGCTGACTCTGCCTACTATTTCGTGCCCGGGCACGCATGGGTACACCGTTGGCCAAGCAGCCCATTCGTTTCTTGCGGTATGCAGATCGGAGTGACATACCCCGCAATATTCAATCTTAAATTCAACATCATGCGGTCCAATTTCGCGGCGAGGAATTGAGGTCTCTTCAAGCGCGGAAATGGCGGCGTTTGCGGCGAATGCTTTTGTGTTACTCATGCAAAGTTCCAGGCTAAAATTTCAATCGAAAGACGTAGTGGCCGGTATAGGCCATGTGTCGTAGTAGCGCAAGCAATTCATTGGCGAGAGCGTGTTATGAGCTTTTTCCCGTCGCGAGAGACCCAAGTCGCATTAGAATGCGAGGCGGCCGCCGGAGCGAGCGCGGAGCAAGCCTACCAGGCTTGCGAGTACTCGCGACTAGGCCAACGAAGCAGTCTAATGCGAATTGGGGCTCGTAGCAGGAGAAAAGTTCATAACACGCTCTAGAGCTGCGGAAAGCTATACAGCTTGTCCTGAAACTAGAACCTCATGTGGCCCGAATACCTCGGCTTCAAGCTTTGAAGGGGAGGGTATAGGCATTAAGTGGCCCTGAAGAATCTCAAAATGCTTCTGCCCGGTTCGTCGATAAAGTGATAGCGCAAGAGCTCCAGCTGCCATTCCTGTCGCCGATTCTTCGGCAATCCCGTAGTGTGGAGCGAACATTCGCGCCTCTACCTGACCTTTTGAGTTCTTGAAGTACACATAATAACCCACGATGTTGAGTCTCTCGCTTAGCGCGCGTACCTGCTCTAAATTTGGACGGAGCATTTTGAGCGACGCTCTATCCGCGACTTCAACCAGCAGGAACGGTGAGCCGTTGTTCGCAAGGCGAAGTGGCGACGCGAATGCTCGCGGTTGCGTTTCTAATGACTGGGCGATGGTCTGAGTGGTCGCGCGTGTGCCCAAGAGCTTATCATAAATTCCTTTCTGCCAAAGGCCAACTGAGTCCTTGGTAACCATTACCCGATGTGTTCCGATTACTGAGCGAAAGCTATGATTTCCGAGAGAAATAAGTCTGCGATCGCGAAGGAGAGAAAACGCACCGACGGTGGCGTGGCCGCAAATATCGATCTGCCGAGCCGGAGTGAAATATTCGAGTTTCAGGTCGTTTCCGCGCCCTTCGACGAAGACTGTCTCTGAATAGCCGGCCGCTGTGGCAAGTGCTTGTCGTTGTGTCTTGCTGAGTGTTTCCGCTCGGAGCACGACTCCAGCTGGGTTTCCGCCAGCCGAGCGTTTGGTAAAAGCATTGACCTTCTGGGCTTTGGATTGAGGCGCACTCATAACGCCTCCCTTTCGGCTTTCACCCTTTCTCGCACAGTGGCAAGGAGTCGCAGAGCGCATTGATTCTCCTCTTCATGAAAGAATGCACGAGGTACTGCATTAGTAATACCGCCGCTGAGCTCGGCGTTAGTAAAATAAAGAATTGCGCCGCCATCCATGTCACGGCGGATCATGTCCAAAGTTTCCGTCCGAGCCAGCTTTCCATTCACAAAAGCCGGGGAGCTGCGGTAAATACAGCTTACTAACCGGTTATGCAGATGCCATACCCTCACGTTTTTTTCACCGCGGTAATCACGAACTACCTCGATGCAGCTGGCATGTCCGCCCGAACTTAGGCCATCCTCCATATCGGAAATCTTGGTGGTAACCACGAGTCTTGAAAAAGTGGCGAAGCGAAGAAGCTCGCGCCCGACACCAGCTACTAGCCTCTCTAAGAGCCCGCTCTTCTCCATGTGCATTTTAAGCTCCTGTAGTATACGTCTTATGTATATATGTAACCATTTACATATTGTAAGTCAAATGAAAAATGGCTATAATCAATAGTGCAGCCAATAAAAAGCACGTAATGTGTAAATAAGTATGGAATTACTTTTGGAGCTGGGTGAGCTCGCGCTAGGTGCCCGATTGGCGCGGCTGGCCGAGCGGCTTTTTGACGAGGTGCAGGGTGCCTATCGTGCACAGAATATTGATTTTGATCCGCGAGATTTTCTGCTGTTGCGGGCCCTGCTGCGCAGTGAACATTCCTCGGTTTGCGCGTTAAGTCGTGAAATCCATTGTACCCACGCCCGAGCGAGTCAGAAACTTTCGGATTTTGAACGCCGAAAGCTCGTTGAGCGGGTAGCTAGCGAAGATGCGCGGCAGTCACGTTTTCGATTAAGCGCGAAGGGACGCCAACTTGTAGAGCGGCTGCAGCCGACCTGGCGTGCGATTCAGAAAACTCTCGCGCAAGATTTTCATTCCGATTTACTTCTTGGTGAGATTAGCAAATTCGAAAAGAAGATGGTGCCCGGAAGCCTCTCTTCGAAGATTTTAGCCGATGTCTCAAGTAGCATACGTCCCCAAGAGGGCTCGACGTTCGAACAGCTAGGCTTTAAAGTTTTTGAGCCACCATTCTCCTCCCAAGTGTGCGCAGAATTTGAGCGGTTAAATCGGGACTGGCTCGAAGAGGCTTCTTTTGTGGTGGAGACTGAGGATAAGAAGCTATTCGCCGATCTAAGCCATTTCGTGGAAAGACATAGGGGCGCTCTGCTGATTGCTGAGAGAAACGGCCGAATGGTTGGTACTGCGCTTGTGTTTCCAAGGTCGCAAGAAACGTATGAAATTGCGCGGTTTTGCGTCGAAAAGGCACAGCGCTCCCGTGGCATTGGGCGGAGACTTTTAGCGTTTTGTGAAATGGAAGCAGCGCTCCGTGGAGCGAAAGAAATGTATCTTGTGACCAGCACCAAATTAGAAGCGGCAAGGCGACTTTACGAAAGGGCCGGATATCAGGTGAGATCTCTTGAGGAGTGTTCTTTGGCGCGAGCAAATCTCGCGATGAGCAAACGACTATGAGGTCTGCAATTATATAGAGCATGGTGATCTTGAGCGCTCTTTAGAGATCACTTCGTAGTGTCGATGTTACTATTTACATGATCGGCATTTGCGCAAATAGATACCGTCTAATTTGGGGAATTTTTTTCTCCGTAGTATCGACAGCTTATGCTGCCCCGCGTGGCGCAGTGAGTCTCGGCTCTGATAAGCTTTTTCAACCGGGCGCATTCTATTGTGGCAATATCGGCAATAGCTGGATTCCAGGAAGGCTTATAGCCGGTGGACTGTTCTACTCGCGTAGCGCAGAGCGTGCGAACATCTTGAAAAGTGCGCGAAAGGCCTCTGACGCGATAAAAAAGCGACTCACCAAGAAAGCAAGAATGCTGCTTACAAAACAACGCACTGAAATGCCTACCTGTAGTTCGGGACCGGCTACGCCTACCCCGACTCCTAGTCCGACGCCGACTATTACACTTAGCACAATTAATTCCTCGCTGTATCGAACCGAACATGCGCTCTTTATTATTCCCAGTGCAGGCCAAGTTACATGGGATGGATCGGCCAGTTGGGATAGTGTGTATTCGACCTCAAATATTAACAGCTACGTTTCGACGCTGCGAAGCAATTTCCCAAGCGATTACTTTTTCGTGGTAGTGACAGCGAGTAATCTTCTTCCCGATCGAGTGCCGAATGTACTTACGTATCGTCAGATTGCCGCCGGAATAGGGGAAGATAGCCTTAGCGATCCCGCTGCCTCAAATATTTGTCGTTACAATGCGGGGAGTTCGCTGGGTGATGGAGTCTACGGAGTGTTGGATCATGAGATAGGGCATAACTGGGGTGTCTTTATCGGATCGGCGCTTGGTGAGGGGCATTGGCGATCGAATTCGAATGCGAGCGGGCAAATGGCTGAAAACTTCAGTGACGATGGATTCCAAACCACCAAGGTAATTCAGGGTGATCCAGTTTCGGGATTCACCTGGGTTGCTCTTAATAATGACACGCGAAACGAGACCGAGATATTCTCTGATCGTGATCTGTATCTTCAAGGGCTGAATGCCACCTTTCCGACGCTGTATGTCCTTAATTCGCCAATTTATAATCCAAACGGCACTGTTTCATACACATCAGTCGCAACGTACGACCAGGCTTGGGTAGAAGCAAATAATGGAGTAAGGAATCCAAGTTATCGCACGAGTGAGAAGCGTTTTCGGCTCGGATTTGTGTATGTCGCTCGCGACCTTGCCGAGATACAATCTGCGTATTTGTCTGTTGAAAGGTCAATTCGCCATTACATTTACGGAGAAGAGGTTGATACAACGAATTTCAGGTACCAGGTTCCTTTCCTTGTTGCCACGAGGTTTAGGGGGAGTATTGATGCTCGGCTCGCGGATCTTGATGGCAACGCATCTCCGGAGCTGACAATTTCCGGTCCAAAGTATCTGACTTCAAGTAATGGCTCGGCAACTGTACCGTTTGTTGTAAGCGATGATGCAGGCGCTCCAGCGGTGAGCTGTGTCCCGGCTTCTTCGAGCTGTGCCGTGAGCGCAAACAATGTTCAGCTCACCGGGCTCTCCACCGGCACGCACTTTATTACAATAAAGGCCCAAGATAGCGAAGGCAAAGCGGTATTTGCCCACTTCGTCGTCGACGTGTCGTAAATCGGGGGATCGGATCGGTGTAGTCGCCGCGTAGATTACATTAATTTTGCGTTAGTTATTTGCGTTTTAACTTAACGCAAACCCAACAGTAATCTGGCGAAAATCTATCTGGAGAGGCTATCAAGTAGTCTTAAGTTTGATATCATTAGCATAGCTATACTATCGTTCTGTGTTAGTTCCGGAGAAATAATGTTAAATGCTGCTGTTTTAAGATGCTCGATTGACTGGAAAGCCCTCGGTGGCCCAAGGTTGGAGCGACAGCCCGAATTGGCCGAGCACCGGCTATCGGAGAGATCGAGCACCCGATCGAGGCGGCTTACCGAGCATGCTGATTCAACAGTAAGACAGACCTTTCGGGAGTCTTTTTCAGAAGCACTTCAGGAGGAGCTTGGGCTTGTACTTGTTGCGACCGGAAGCTATGGGCGCAGTATGCTGGTGTCCGGGCGCTCCGATGGTGATCTGACCCTCTTTGCAACCCGCCGTACTTTTGGAAGCTTGACCCCAGAGCAGCACGAAGATCTAAATTTCGCGCTTCAGGAGTTCAGGATGGTCCTGACCGAACGCTTTAAAGGACTCGACCTGGAAGTAAATGAATGGATTCAATGTGGCGAGCTTAGTGACGTAAGGAAATATCTCGTTGCATCGTCCGGGGAAAACGCGAAGGTTACGGATCGAAAGATCGCTCTTGAATCCATTACTAAATTTCTCTCGATGCGTGTCATCTGCGGCGATCGTGATGCCATGGATGAATTTGAGCAGGGACGGGCGCTTGAGTGGTGCGAACTCCTGCGAGATTCCGCGGTTCACAAGCACGCAGTGACCTTATTGGTCAACGAGGGCGCTCAAATCATTGGCGATCACTATCTTGAAGTCGTCGTTCAGGATGTCAAAGCGCAGCCGATGACACTGGCTACCATAAATAGTGCGCTCATCAGCTTGCTGGTAAACGAGTCAAATCGCGAAGCCCTTACTCAATTGGAGCCAACGCTTCGTGGTAAATGGGCCTTTCTTGCGGGCGTGCGCGAGGCGCTTCCGCGACACTCTCAAGTACTTGGACCACTTAGCAATCGCTCAATTCCTCTAAGTATGGCTCGAATTTTCGGTGACGATGCGAGCGAAAGCGTTGTCCCACAGGCCTACAAGAGTGCCGCATGGATTGCCACCTGTTATGAGTATCTGGCCGATGAGGCTGCGCGCAGTGGACTTGTGCCTGCCCGCGCCAAAGCGGCAATTGAAGTTACTCGTGAGGGCGCGCTGGAAGAAGTTAGAAATATTTTTCATCGTTCGGGGGATGTCGGTCTTTATCTTCATATTGGCCTTATCAAGGGGGACTTCGAGCGAGAGCTTCCTGAACTTTCTGACTTAGTTGGTGTCGCCGATCGTTACGGATATCAGCGCTTCACCTTAGGCCGTCACTCAGTGCAATGTGCTTCAAAGCTTGACGAGCTGTATCGGGGCCAGGGCGACACACGATTCGTTACGCTGGCAAGCGAGCTATCACCGTTGGAAAAGGCAGCGCTTTCCTTTGCTGCCACGCTTCACGATTGTGGCAAGCCTGAAGAGCTTCAGACCGACGGACCACGCGAACGCCATGCATCAATTGGAGCCAAGATGGCAGCTAATGCTGCGCGGCGGCTTGGATTTGAGTCTTCTCAAGTGGAAATTGTGGAAACGCTCGTACGATGGCATCTCTTCTTTCGCCACGATAAGGACAAACTCCGTAAAAATATGGAAGCCGGACCGCAATCGGTACCTGAAGAAATTCGCTCCTCAAAGATGATGAAAATGCTTACACTACTTTCTTATGCTGACCTTTCTTCTCGAGACCCAGATAACTGGAACTCGCTTGCAGCGAACAGGTTACATCAGCTCTCCTATGGCTATCTTTGTCTGATTGAGAACAATCCCAATGGTCTGATGCCACAAAGTGCCGAATCTTACGCCGCTTTTTTGCTGGCACAACATAGCTCGCGACTTCCGAACGAGAATTTGTCGGCTCTCCAATTACACCTTTCGCAGTTGAGCCGTTCTCATCTTGGTTTGCCGCCGGAAACTGTGTGCGATTTCTACCTACTGGGAAAACTCCAGCACCTTTCCGGTCGGCCGCAGGTGAGAGTTGTTCCGCATGCGCTCCTAGATTCTGATCTTCAGACAGGAATCGCAAAGTATGATGTACTGGTGGTAGGTTCAGATAAGCCGTATCTCGCCAGTAATTTGGCAGCGTCGCTCACTGAGAGCCGTTTTTTTATTCACTCGGCGGAATTCTTCGTTGGGCGTGACGGTTCTGTCTTCAATCAGTTCACTATCTCGGCGCTTCAGGCGCGTGCTGACGCGGAATTGGAAAAGTTAAAAGCGGATCTATTAAAGATCATAGATTCGGTGCAACTTCGAATCCCGCGAGGAGAGACAATCTCTCTTGGCATCGGCTTTAGCGCGTGGGTCGGCGAAGCTGAGCGTGGAGAGAGTGAGTCGGCGGCAATTGAAATAGTGCTGCGAGCGCCTGATCAGCCCAAGCTTCTTTTGCGTTGTCTCATTGGTTTGAATAAGTTGGGTCTTGATCTGCATGGTGCCGACATTACTACAACGACGGATGATTTTGGTCGCCGTGTGGCCGAAAATAAGTTTATTGTTACCGACGCAAACAATCCCAATGTTCTTCCGAACCTTCGTTTCCTGCGTGCTAAGTTATTGCACGAATTCCGGGATCCAGAATGAAAAAGTCCACTAGATTGGGTACCAGCTTAAAAAAGTGAGAAACTTTTTAATGAGAACCACGAATAGCCATATGTGGGAAATCCTTTAAGAAACAAAGACCCGGAGCTTTTCCGGTTAATAACTCTGCGAACGGATGAAGCACGTCTAAGGCTTCGTCCGAGCAAAGATGTCAATAAAGTTGTGGGGGGTGTGCTAGCGCGTTATGCAGAGATCTTTAAGATTCAGATTTATGCTTATATTTTTCTCTCTAATCACTACCATATCTTAATACGCTCGCCCCTTTCCAATACTGACGAGTTTCTAGAGAACGTAAACCGTGAAATTGCGAGAAGAATAAACTGGAAACTGCATCGAAGCGGAGCCTTTTGGAGTAGGAGATATTCTGAGCAAATAGTTCCAACTGATTCCGATATTCTAAGCGCTTTTCTATATGTCACCACAAATGCCACTCGCCATGGGCTAGTAGCTGATCCCGCTCAGTGGCCTGGAGTCTCCTCATACCAGCAAAGCTTGACTGAGAAGGCTGTTACTTATCCGTTCTATCACTATTCGGCAGTGCGAGAGCAGGACCGAGTGACTCACCACTCTATAGAGCTCACACCGATACCGCAGTTCGAGGCCCTATCGAAAGAGGAGAGGATTAGAAAAGTCAAAGTGCTGATAGATGAACGCAGGGACCAATATGTAAAGGAAAGAACGGCAGAAAGGGGTGGCTACTTGGGGGCAGAGAAAGTCAAAGGACAAGACCCGAACTCTCAGCCGCAAAGTATCTCTAAGAGCCCAAGACCGCCATGTTATACCCAGGACCCGAGTTTGATGGCGGAGTTCAAGCACGCGGAGGAGTTGCGTCGTGAGGCGTATCACGAATGCTCAGCGCGTTTTCGGCTGGGTAATCTGACCATAGAATTTCCGAAGTTTAGCTATAGGCCACCGCTGCATAGAAAGCCGCGACTTCATCCGTTCGCGCCACTTCCCGAGGATTATTTCAAAAAAGCCGCATAGGCCTTCGATGGGATACGTGTATCTAGAGAGCTATTCTAGACCTGTAAGTTCCCGATCCTACGCTATCTAAGCGATAGTGAATCAGAAATAATTAATGTGATGTCCACAGTTGCATGACGAAATAGCCAAAGTACAAGTAAAAAGATGCTACCTTTTCTCTGGATGTCCACAGTTGCATGACGAAATAGCCAAAGTACAAGTAAAAAGATGCTACCTTTTCTCTGAGCAGCAGCCACTCTTTAAATCTTTTGCGAAAACCGGTATTGTTACGGAGCTTTATAAAAACGGCGAGTGTATTTTATGACAAATAATACGGCTGAGCTTATGAGTGACGCTACAGAGTATGAACCTTTTAGTGGAATAGAGGCAGCGCCTCTTGATCCAATTCTCGGATTAACCGAACTCTTTCTTAAAGATCAGAATCCACGCAAGGTGAACTTAGGTGTCGGTATTTACCAAGATGCCCAAGGAAAAGTGCCGGTGCTCGCATCCGTTCGCGAAGCTGAGAAAAGAGTAGCGGCGAAAGAGAATACTAAGAGCTACCTTCCGATTGACGGATTAAAGGATTATAATCTCGCAGTACAGAAGCTAATTTTTGGAGATGGGAGTGCGGTACTGAAAGCCGGCCGCGTTGCGACGCTTCAGTCGGTGGCGGGCTCCGGTGCGCTTAAAGTAGGTTTTGACTTCGTGAAAAAGTTCCTTCCTGGAGCGGAGCTTTGGCAGAGCTCGCCGAGTTGGGAGAACCATCGCGCATTAGCGGAAGGCGCGGGGCTCACTGTCAAAGAGTATCGCTACTACGATCCTAAGACGAGTGGCGCCGATTTCGAGGGAATGAAGAAATCTCTGCGCACGGCAAATCCTGGAACTGTCGTGCTTCTTCATGTTTGCTGCCACAATCCGACAGGGGTCGATCTCCCCAAGCAAGCGTGGGCCGAGCTCGTCAGTATAATTAGGGATCAGAAGCTGATTCCGTTCCTTGATATGGCCTATCAAGGTTTTGCTGAAGATGTAGAAGCAGACGCATACCCGGTGCGCCTCTTTGCCGAATCGAATTTGCCTTGCTTCGTGGCATCTTCATTTTCCAAAAACATAGGGCTCTATCGTGAGCGTGTCGGCGCATTGAGCGTGGTCGCGGCGAATGCTGCCCAGGCGGCAAATATTTTGAGTCAGCTGAAACGTGTCGTGCGCACGATCTATTCCTCCCCTCCTTCTCATGGTGCGCAAGTCGTCGCCGAGATTCTTTCGGTCCCTGAGCTGCGTTCGCTCTGGTTAACCGAGCTCGCGGAGATGCGCAAGCGAATTTCAAGCATGCGCGAAAAGTTTGTTGGCGCGCTCAAAACTCGTGGTATGGATCTGAGCTTCGTGGTTTCGCAACGTGGAATGTTTTCGTATTCGGGCCTTACTGAATCGGTTGTTGAGAAGCTTCAAAAGGATAGAAGCATTTATATGGTACGGACCGGCAGAATCTGCGTGGCAGCGCTTAACGAATCAAACCTTGAGTATGTCGTAGATTCAATAGCGACCGTTCGCGGATAGCAGAACCGTATCACCAGAGGTCGATTCGTGGCGAGTCAAGTTTCCCTGGCGGAGATACGTGCCCTCGGTTGGCAGAGAGTCGGTGTGTATGGCGGAAGCTTTGATCCACTGCACCAAGGGCATCTTGAACTAGCGACCAGTGCGCTCGAATCCAAAAAACTTGATGGCGTTATTTTTGTCGTAGCAAAACGAAACCCGCTGAAGGGAGAAAAACCAAGCGGTTCGGATGGAGATAGGCTTGCGCTGCTTGCTGCTGGACTGGCCGAAGAACCTAGATTTGTAATCTCTGATATTGAGCTTCGGCGAGAAGGGTCGAAATCATTTACCGTGGATTCGCTTCGCGAAATTCGTGAGGCGCTAGGAAAACACACCGAACTTTTTTTGCTTGTCGGCGCGGATGCGCTTAAAGACTTTCTCAAGTGGCGTGAGCCACGAAAGATTTTGGAGTTGGCCAAAGTCGTCACTGTGGCAAGGGCCGATTATTCAAGGCAAGAAATTGAAGCAATCTTCGTTATGCTTCGTGATGAGCTGGGCGTTGATTTCGCTTCAGAAGCAATTTGGGAAGCTCCCTTCAATGTCTCGTCGACGAGAATTCGAGAATCGTTGTTAAGAGGGCAGGATAGTATCAGTGGATTGCCTGAGAAACTAAAAAGATTAATTGATTCACGTGGCGCGTACCGTTCGAAATCGGGAGAAAAGGAGTAAGTTGTTCGATGTTTGGTGGTATTTCTCCTCACGCGGCGCCAACGAAGGTGCCCACGACGAAGCGCTGTCCTTTCTCTAGGATTCTAGAACTAGCGGGGGATGTGCGACAGCTCTTTCATGCCTACCGCGAAGCTATTTCTCGCTTTTTTGATGACTCAGAACGAAGTGCTCAACAAGGCGAGCACTTTCACGGTGGACTTGGCGATCTAAGCACACTGCGAAATCGAGTTGCATCGCATCAGGATTTCTACGATCGATGTCGTGAGGTGATGATGATAGTCAATACAAAAACGCGGAGCGACTTGAGGCGCTGGCACCGTGGCCTGGCCGAGGGATCTCGCGGGCAAAATCTTTCGGATTGGCGTCTTATCGCGTGCCTACCTCGGTTGGTGCATGGTACCGAGCAGCTCATGCAAAACGTCGACTCGAAGGGACCTTTTTATGCGCGCTACTCTGACTTGTTAAGTGTTGCCAAGAGCCTCAATAATCTTGAAAATGGAATTGGTACCGCCCTTTCGATGTATTTTATATCTTTGGCCTTTCTCGAACTTCGTTGTCGGAGGCAGAAGTTATCGTTTGAGCTCACGGCTCTTTGTAAGGGAGCAGAGAATTTCGCCTTTAGTATGTCTGCCTTTACCCTGAAGGAGCTTGGTCCGATTCGGGCCGCGATGGAGCAAGAGCTCTTAAATGCCGCCCTGGGTTCGCGCAAGTCAGCCCGGGAAGCCAATAAGATGTTCACCATATTTCCGGAGGATGGAGTTCCGACACTGCATTACGCTGCCAGTTTGAGGGCCTCTAAGGGGCTTGGCTGTCCGGCAAGGAGGTCGTTTATAAGGAAGCAGGGCGTGCCAGAACCGGTGAATGTCATCCGAGATTACCTGCGATCGGTCTCTGAAATGACCGTATTACTTGTGCCTTATCGACGTTTTAGGGGTACATCCTCCTAAAAAGCTTTATCGGAAACGTGTTTGAAAAATTCAGGTGCCTTTAGTAGGATGGGCACCTCATGAATAATTCAGAACGGTGGATTGTAGGAGTTTCTGGGGCAAGTGGCATGCGCTACTCTCTTCGCCTGCTTCAGGTGCTTTCGCACACCCTCCCCGAGCTTCATGTCATCTTCTCGGAGTCAGCGTTGAGAGTGCTCGCC
The DNA here is from genome assembly GCA_964510065.1 of uncultured Bdellovibrionales bacterium. Classification (GTDB taxonomy): domain Bacteria; phylum Bdellovibrionota_C; class UBA2361; order UBA2361; family CAIXSY01; genus CAZEAC01. The sequence continues at coordinate 21,234 of CAZEAC010000049.1, forward strand.
GAAGAGGAGGGTATAAAGCTTTCGCAATCGCGATTGAGCACCGGATTGCTTTTTGGTGAGCAGCATCCTCATGTGATTTTTCACAATCCAAACGACATTGGTGCTGAACCGGCCTCGGGGTCTGCTCCATTTGCGGGGATGGTAATTTGTCCGTGCAGCATGGGTACGCTTGCTGCGGTGGCCCATGGCATGTGTCAAAATCTGATTCATCGCGCTGCTGATGTCACCATTAAGGAGCGCCGCAAGCTTGTTCTTGTGCCTCGCGAGACTCCGCTATCCTCAATTCATCTTCAAAATATGCTCACGCTCGTACAGAGTGGGGCATCTCTTGTCCCGGCGATGCCAGGATTCTATCATCAGCCGAAGACGCTCGAAGATTTAATCAGCATGATGGTGATGAAGATCCTCGATCAAATGGGAATCAATAATAATCTTGCGCCGCGATGGTTGGAGCGTGGCAACAATGGCGAACTTTCGCCGCTTTTTGAGCAGCAGCAGGCAACTTCCCTGATGCCTTTTAATCTAATTAAAGGATAGTGGTGACTGGCGACCAGGAGCTAGCCATACGGCGGTCGAGTTTTTTCGACACCATTAAGAATTGGGCGGAGCTGGTAAAATTTTCTCATACTATCTTTGCGCTCCCTTTCGCCCTGGGCGCTGCGGTGGTGGTTTCACGAAGCGTGTCTGTCACTCTTGGCGCGCTTTGTTGGATACTACTGGCGATGGTCGGCGCGCGAACGGCTGCAATGACTTTCAATCGACTGCTTGACGCAGCAATTGATGCAAAAAATCCACGTACGCGTAATCGCGAAATTCCCGCGGGAAAAGTTTCAAGGACCAGTGGCTATATACTCTTGGCAGTTAGTAGCGTACTTTTTTTTGTCGCGAGTGCCGGGCTGGGTTTGCATTGCCTCGTGTTTGCGCCAGCAGTTCTTGCCTTTCTGTTTTTCTATTCATGGACCAAGCGTTTTACCTCGTCTGCACATCTTGTCCTGGGTGTTGCGCTTGCGCTCGCGCCTGGTGGAGTTTGGTACGCGCTTACTGCCAGAGTTTCTTCCGTTCCTTTTTGGCTGATGTGTGCCGTTGCGTTGTGGGTCTGCGGCTTCGATATACTTTATTCTTGCCAGGATAGGGAATTTGATCGCGCCCAAGAATTGCACTCGGTGCCCGTTCGCTGTGGGGTCGCCGGCGCCTTTTTGATTGCAAAGGTTTGTCATGGACTCGCTGTAGTACTGCTTGTGTTCTTTGGCCTCGCTGCCGCTCTTGGGCCTTGGTATTTTGTAGGTGTTGGTCTTTTTGCATTTCTGCTTTTGAGTCAGTATTGGATAGTATCAGCAGAAGATTTTTCTCGAGTTGATCAAACTTTTTTTACTCGGAATGGCTGGGCCAGTCTGGGGCTCTTTGCCTTTATTCTTCTTGATCGATTTGCTTGAAACGCAGGCTTGCTTCGAGTGCCTTACTTGACAAGCCGTTAAGGGCAGGCCGATTATTGTAAGGACTTGCCTTACGAGGATTTGTGCTGACGTTTGATTCGAGGTTTGATTTTTGATGAACTCACAAAGTGGTTCTACGCATGACGCAGCACGTGGTCTGGGCGGGCTCTATTCAGTCCAGCTTCCCCCACATCTCCCGACATTGGCTGAAGTAAGGCGAATGATCGCCGATAAAGGCGTGCGCCTAGATGAAACGGCCGACCTCGCCTGTGCCGATCCAGTGATTGTGCTGAGCCTTTTACGCACTTCAAATTCCATGGCAGTTTCTTCTGGGCGACCTCCTGCGTCGACGATGAAAGCAGCCTTGGAACGGCTAGGTGCGGAGGAGACAATTCGCCTGCTTGATATGTTAAACAGCCCTGTCGCTTTTGGCACCGAGCAAATTGCATTCTGGTTCGAAGAAGCTCGAACTCGCTGCCGTCGTGTGTCAAAAGTTTCGCGCATTCTCGCCGATGTTGTTTCACGCTCATTAGCGGAAGACTGTGAAGCAGCTGCGAGCCTCTTGCATCTTGGTGAGCTTCTCATGGTAGCTCATTTTAAAGATGTGTATGTGCGAGTCGCCGATAGTCTCAAAGTAAGAACAAAGATTATTTATCGCATGGAGAAAGATTTTCACTTTTCAACGGCAAATATTGGTGTGACGTACCTCCGTCGTGCCGGAATTCCGGAAAATGTGCTTTTCGCGATCGATGAGCATGCGCAGACCAAGTCGCCCTCTCGCGCGGTGACTCGCCCGATTTGTGAGTCAGGATCTGAAGTCGTGCTTGCGGCTGAGGCAAATAAGTTTGATAAGTTGAAACCCGGAGGAGCTGGCCTTGGGCCAAAGAGCGCGCTGCGGACTCTTAAAATAACCGACGCGCAATATGAGCAGTTTTATCATACTGCACGGGAATATCTTCACTCTCAAAAACTCGTGGAGTCAGATTAAGCGCCTCGATAATTCCTTGCGCCTTAAGGAGTGTCTCTTCAAATTCCAGCTTGGGAACAGAATCCCATACGATTCCAGCACCGGTCTGAAATAAAATCTGTGTGGGAGTAATAGTTGCGGTGCGAATTGCAACATTAAAGAGTGCATCTTCCGCTCCAAAGCAACCGATAGCACCAGTGTAAATTCCACGTCTTGTCCTTTCGATAGCAGCAATAGCCTTCATCGCTGCAATTTTAGGCGCTCCTGTAATCGAACCACAAGGGAAAAGCGCCTTGAAAATATCAAGAAGATCATAACGTGGATTGAGCTGTGCGCGTACATCGCTCACCAAGTGGTGCAGATGCGGCAGTGTTTCGACCCGTGCATGCTGCGCTACCCGAACAGTGCCTTCCCTTGCAATCCGGCTTAGATCGTTTCTTACAAGGTCAACTATCATCGACAGCTCGGCGTTTTCCTTTTGACTTTCGCTTAGCTCGGCAATTAGTGCCACGTCATCTTCTGACTTTTTCCCTCGCGGTCGGGTGCCTTTAATTGGCGAGCAGAGGATCTGATTGCCGCGCTTTTCGAAAAAGCGCTCGGGCGATGCGGAAATAATCCACCGCTCAATGTCAGGGAGTGCGACAAACGCGCTCAGCCGTGACGGATTTACAAGGTGATTCGCGAAAAGTAATTGCTGTGGGTCGATCGTTTGAGCCGAAGAGAAGATCTGCGAAAGGTTGACTTGGTAGATTTCGCCTAGGCCGATCAAACGGCGCGCTTCCTCAATCGCTGCGAGGTATTCGCGCGGGCCAAAGTTTGAGGAGAGTTCGGTCTGCGGCGACGCATGCGGGTGTACGGGATTCCAAGGACTCGTTGATTTCGAATCTTCGAGGTACCAAAGTGGCGCCCGGAGCGCTTGAATCTCTTCAGGTAAGGAAAATCTTTCAGTGTGGACAGCATTTCCCTGAAAGGAGCTTCGAAATACGGTGCGGTAGAGAGCCAGGGAAAGATCAGGAAGGTTGAATGGGTCAACACTTGGAAGTGGCACCTGCTCTAGCGTATGAAGCAATTCATAACAGAAAAATCCTGCGCAAAACGGCACGTGAGCAAGAGCGCTTCCTTTCAGTCGCTCAAGTGGTGTGAGAATCGAATCGCGAAGTTCCTGATCCCATGATTTAGAACTTATGCGCTCGCCGTAGCAATCATGCACCGACACTCGGCTGTTTCGCACCGAAACAATACAGAGCGGCTCGTTAAAGAAATAGCAAGGTGCGTCGGAAAGATACTGTGGAGAGGCGCCAAACGAGATGAAGTGTCTTTTGGTAGCAACGGCACCAAGTTCGTCCGGCAAAAAATGCATTATAGCCTGTCAGAAAACTTCTTTTTGCTCTTCTTGCGTTGTTCAATTCCCGGCGCCGCGGCAAAGCGTGCGCCAGCTTTTTCTTCGTATTCTTTAAGCTGTGACAAAATCTTCTCTGCGCCTAGACTATCGGCGTAGTTCAGAATACCGCCACGGAAGGGAGGGAACCCGATTCCCATAACAGTCCCTAGATCAATCTGACTCGCCGCTTCTGGCCCCGGGGCACCGGCAACGCCTTCATCAAGACACCGTACTGCTTCGTTGATGAGCTGCAAGACCAGCCGGTCAGCGATAGTCTGCATATCTGGCGTTTGAATCTCGGGTTGAGCAATTTGTAATAGTTCTCGAATCTTTGGCGTTGGGGTCGATTCTTTGTCGGCAAAGTCATAAAACCCCGACCCGGACTTCTTACCTTTTCGTCCGGTGCCCACGAGCATTTTGGCGAAAGGCGGTGTGCTCATCCGAGATCCGTAGCCCTTGATCATAGTCTCCGATACGTGCGCCGCGACATCCAGACCGACTTCGTCAAGGAGACGAAGGGGGCCCATCGGCATTCCAAAAAGTGTTGCCGCTTTATCAATATCCTTGATGCGATAGCCCTCCTGAAGAAGATACGCCGCTTCATTTAGATAGGGCGAGAGTATGCGATTCACCAGAAACCCCGGGACATCACTTACCACAATCGGAAACTTACCAAGTTTAGTCGCGAGCGCGGCGGTAACGGCTATGGTCTTGTCGCTTGTTGATTTGGCGCGAATAATCTCAACAAGTGGCATCTTCTCAACCGGATTAAAGAAGTGCATGCCGACAACACGTTCCGGATTCTGAATTGCCGAGGCAATCTCATTTACCGAGAGCGACGAAGTGTTCGTTGCGACAATCGCGTCGGGCGGCATAAGTTTGGCGACATCGGAGAGCACCTTCTTCTTAATCTCCATCTCTTCGAAAATTGCCTCGATTACGAACTGTGAATTGCCGATGTTTGAAGACTCGCGTGAAGTTGCTTCTATTCTATTAATAATAAAGCTGCGTTCGGTCTCGGAAAGGTATTTCAATTTCTCGAGCGATTTACGGATATGTGCCATGCCGCGCTGTAGAGCTTCATCGGTGGTATCGCGCAAGATAACATTGCATTCATTCCGTGCCATTGTGCCAGCGATTCCGGCGCCCATACTGCCCGCACCAATTACCACCGCGTGCACCTGTTCCACGGACTTCTTCGCGCTTCTGCCGATTCCTTTGGCCGATTCGGTAAGGAAGAAAATTTTTACTAGTGCTTTGCTCTCCGGCGTTACAATGAGTCTCCCGAGCTGTTTTGCTTCCTCAATAAGCCCGCGCTCGATGCCGTGGTCGAGGCCGTACAGCACTGCGTCAAGCGCAGCGGGCGGTGCAGGATAAAACCCCTTGGTTTCCTTAAGCACCTGCGCGCGGGCGCGCGACCCGACAAAACGTCGGCCGAAGGGAAATGAGGTAAGAAGCCTGTCTACCAAGGAGAGACGATGACGTTTGACTTTCCCAGGGTTCAACGCCACGGACTCCGCGCGTTCGCGGATCTTGTGAGTCGCAACAATCTCATCGACGAGACCGACGCGAAGCGCTTGCTTCGGACGCAGCGTTTTTCCGGTAAGAATTATATCGAGCGCTTTCGGGAGACCGATCAGTCGAGGCATTCGCTGCGTGCCGCCGAAGCCGGGAAGAATCCCAAGCTTGACTTCCGGAAGTCCGATTACGCTGCTCTTTTGATCTGAAATCAGGCGATGGGTACAGGCGAGCACAAGTTCACATCCGCCCCCGACGCAGGGACCGCTAATCGCCGCCACCGTAGGGCAGGCCAACTTCGCAATCTCGTCAAAAAGTGACTGTCCTTCGCGAGCTAATTCTTCGCCTTTTTTCGGATCGGTCACATCGCGAATTGCGTTAATGTCCGCCCCTGCAGTGAACATGTCCGGTCCGGGGCCGATAATTATTAGACCTTTTGGCTTTTTCTCACGAATTGTCGCCAATGCCGCACGAAGCGAGGCCATACGTTCGACAGTAAGGGTAGTAACTTTCTCTGTGGGGTCGCCGAGCCGAAGCATCGCCACGCCACTATCGAGAAACTCAAGCACTGCCTTGCCACCGACTGTTTCCTTCTCGTGATACTTACCGCCGCCGTTTTTCATAGATAGCTATCCAATCGTCTAAAGCTTTTCTAACCCTATTGAGATTTTGTTTCCCGAAAGCTCAGTGTTTTCTTGATACGTGCCACGAGGTGAGGCGACGTATTCGATGCTCTTCGAAAGAGTTTGTTCCGAGACGTAACATTGATGCTTGCGAATGATTTCCGATAAATCGACCGGGGCTTGCACTTCGAGACGAATTTGATCGGAAACATGAAAGCCAGCGCTGCGCCGACCCTGCTGCACAATGCGAACAAGATCTCTCGCGATGCCTTCCTCTTCAAGCTCCTTGGTAACCACGACGTCGAGCACCGCTACGGCGTCGTTCGTTGAAAGCCCTTGGCTCGCAATGCCTTTCTTAGGCACGATCTTGAGAAAGTAATCGGCCGCTTCGAGACGCACGCCAGCCGCCTCGACCGTCCCGTCGGGGAGTTGTTTCCATCCACCTTCGCGGGTCACGCGAAGTACATCTTTCATTTTTGCACCGAGTTTTGGTCCGATCTCTTTGGCGTTTACTTGAAGCTGCAAAGTCGCAAACTGATCGAACTCGGCAATGAAGCGCACTTCCTTGATGTTCACCTCGTCGCGAATTAGCGCTGCATATGGCTCGAGCGCAGCAGTGTTTTTTCCAGCGATAGTGAGCGAGGTAAGTGGCAGCCGCGTTCTCAAGTTGTGTGCCTCGCGCAGTGAAAGCGCGCATGAGCAAACATCTCTTATTCGATCCATGGTCTCAACAAGTTCGAGATTATTTGGAAACGTTGAAACATCGGGCCAATCACAAAGGTGCACGCTCTCTTCAGACGTCAAGCCGCGGTACACCTCTTCGGTGATCATCGGAAGAAGTGGCGCGCAGCATTTACACAGTGTCACGAGCACAGTGTAAAGTGTGTTGTAAGCATTCTGTTTGTCGCTATCTTTGTCGTGCTTCCAGAACCGTTCGCGACTTCTTCGAATATACCAATTATTGAGTGCCTCTAAAAACTGCGAAACCAGCGAACAGGCCCCAGCAAGATCGTACCTATCGAGTGAGTTTGTCATCTCAGTCACGAAGAGACGAGTTTTGGACAAGATGTAGCAATCGAGGAGATCTTTGGAATTTCCTGAAAACACCGCCTTGACGCCGTCCGAGTTGGCATACAGCGTAAAGAAGTAGTAGCCGTTCCAAATTGGATTGATTACGGTGCGTACGATTTCGCCGATGGCCTTGCCCTCGCGATCGATCTGAAGATCGAGACCTCGAAGAATCGGCGAGGAAATGAGGAACCAACGTAACGCATCAGCACCAATGCTGTTACACACCTCCTCCGGGCTGGGATAGTTCTTTAGTCGTTTACTCAATTTCTGGCCGTTTTCATCGAGAACCACACCATGACAGATGCAGTTTTTGAACGGCGGTTTGTCGAATAGCGCGGTTGCAAGGACGACTAGCGTATAGAACCAGCCCCGCGTTTGTGCGATATATTCAACGATAAAATCCGCGGGAAAATGACTTTCGAACCATTCCTTATTTTCGAAAGGGTAGTGAATCTGTGCGAAGGGCATCGAGCCCGATTCAAACCAGCAATCAAGGACCTCATCGACACGACGCATCATGCTCTTGCCGCTTGGGTCGTCGGGGTTAGGTCGCACGAGCTGGTCAATTGCTGGGCGATGCAGATCGGTCGGTCGTACGCCGAAGTCGCGCGCGATCTCATCCAAACTGCCGTAGACATCAACTCTTGGATACCGCGGATCGTCGCTGCGCCACACCGGAATCGGGGCGCCCCAAAATCGGTTTCTGCTAATTGACCAGTCCCGGGCGTTTTGCAGCCATTTGCCAAACTGACCATCGCGAATGTGCTCGGGAATCCAGTTAATCTGCCTGTTCAATTCGACCATTCTATCTTTGAACTGCGAAACCCGTACATACCAGGAGCTAAGCGCCTTGTAGATAATTGGCGTGTCGGTACGCCAGCAGTGCGGGTAGTTATGCATGTAGGTTTCGTGCTTTATGAGCACGCCGCGCTCTTTAAGATTCTTGATGATCTCTTTATTAGCATCGAAGACTTGAAGGCCTTGGTAGTCGGGGACTTCGCTAGTGAATTTTCCCTGTACGTCCACCGGGCATACAATTGGAATGCCGTGTGCTTCGCAAAGCTTCTGATCGTCCTCGCCAAAGCCCGGTGCCATATGTACCGAGCCGGTTCCCTCTTCGGTAGCGACAAAATCACCGGCCATAATCTGGAAGGCGTTTTTAGTATCCCGAAAGTAATCAAAGATTGGCTTGTAGCGCTCACCGACAAGGGAAGCACCGGTAGTTGTGCCGACCTTAGTTAGTTTTTCAAGTTTCTCAGCGTATTTCTCGGCAACTGCTTCAGCGATAATGTACTGTATCCGAGAACTTCCGCTTTGCTCTTCATACACCGCGTAGCTAATATTGCTGCCTACGGCAATTCCAAGGTTTGAAGGGAGTGTCCATGGCGTGGTCGTCCAGACCAGCAGTTTTCGAATTGCGCCGTCGGCAGAGGGCTTATTCAAAGTAAATGCGACGGTAACTGCAGGATCTTGGCGCGGACGAGTCGCATTATCGAGCCGAATTTCAAAGTTTGAGAGCGGAGTTTCGCAGGCCCAGGAGTAGGGCATTACTCGTAGCCCCTCGTACACAAGTCCTTTGTCCCACAATTTTTTGAATGCCCAGATTACGCTCTCCATGTAGGAGAGATCCATGGTCTTGTAGTCATTTTGAAAATCGACCCAGCGCGCCTGGCGGGTAACATAGCGTTGCCATTCGTTGGTGTACTTTAAAACCGAACTGCGACAGTAATCATTGAACTCTTGAATTCCATATTCTTGAATCTGCTGATGCCCGGAAATTTTTAGGCCCTTTTCTGCCTCCATCTCGGCAGGCAGTCCGTGGCAGTCCCAGCCAAACCGTCGATCAACTCGTTTGCCACGCATTGTTTGATAGCGAGGAATGGCATCTTTGACATAACCAGTGAGAAGGTGACCATAGTGCGGAAGGCCGTTGGCAAAAGGAGGGCCATCATAAAATACATATTCGTCGCCACCGTGGTCGTGAGTCTTCCGACGCGATACGCTGCGCTCAAACATTTTGCTTTCGGCCCAGAAGGCCAAGATTTTCTCCTCGATCTTAGGGAAACTTGGCTGGGGATTGACCTCGGGATAGGGTTTCTTATTTTCTTGCACTTCGTTAGCCTTCAATAGAGGCAATTGCTCCTAACCCCGGGGGCGATTTCGGATCTTACTCTGTGAAACTCCGCGATCTTGCATTCTGCGACTCCGTGCTTAACTTACCGTCCTTACATTCACAGAGTTCGCAGTGATTCTCAGAGCCAGAACAGCAATTACCAATAAAAGGCATAATTTACTAAGAATACTGCGCGACTTCAATAGCTTAAGCGGTCCTTTTGTGCCAGCTGATGAAGTGTAGGCGAGCCGTAAACGTCTAAAGGTTCCCCGTTGCGAGAGACCCAAGTCGCATTAGAATGCGAGGCGGCCGCCGAAGCGAGCGCGCAGCAAGCCAGCGAAGCAGCCTAAGGAACCTCTGAAAAACTATGTATTTCGTCTTCGCTGGCCTTTCGGCGATCTTTGCGAGAAATCAGGTCGGGAAAATACTCGAAATAGCCCTGCTATTCCTGCGTTTTTCCCGACCTGATTTCTCGCAAATCTCATCCGAAATTCCAGCAAATCCAAAACACCTAGTTTTTCAGAGGTTCCCTAATGCGAATTGGGGCTCGTAGCAGAAGAAAAGTTCATATCACGCCCTAGGGATGCCCTACAGTTTTTTATTCGTAGTGTGCGCCAGCGCTTCGACGATTTTGCATACGATGTCCTCGCGCGGCTTCGTTGCATCTAGTAGGAGTGCGTAAGGAGCCATTTCCAGAGCTTGGAACTGCTCTTCGATAATGCCGGGATGCGGGCTTCCCGGATTGACTGCCTTTCTTTCCGACGATCGCGCAAAGGCGACATCACGCGGGAGATCTAAATGAATAAAATAAGTTTGCGGTACCTTTCGTTTAAGCTCCTGGCGATGTTCTTCGCGAAGCGCTGACCACGAGAGAATAAATTTTTTACCCATTGCAACCCCGGCTTCAACCGCTTTGACAACCTCCCGCACGAATTCGAGCCTCTCGTCACGAGCAAGCGGAATACCCGAGGTGATTTTTCGCCAATTGTCAGAGCTATGAAATTGGTCGGCATCAAGTGTTTCAAAGCCTGGAAGCTTTGCGGCGAGGTGCTTTGCAATTTCGCTTTTTCCGCAGCCCGATACGCCCATAACCACGATACAATGTATCACCATATAGATTGTCTAGCGTACATCCGAAGTTTGCTCCAGACGTAGTAATTACTCATTAACCCGATTCCTTTCCTAGCTCAGTGACCTCTGTGTCTCTGTGGTTTTTAGTGTATTTAGACCACAGAAACACAGAGT
>CAZEAC010000050.1:0-30633 GCA_964510065.1 uncultured Bdellovibrionales bacterium
GCTAGATTCCTTGGCTCCAGAATGCAACTCATTTGGTGCTAATTCCAAAAGCCAAAGAACCTAGAGCAAAAGCTTATTGTACCGAGCCTCTTGCTTTCTTAAGTAGCGCAATAATCTCTTTGCGCGCGTCATCGGGCGTGTGCGCTGGATTCTCGAAGGGGATTTGTAGTGACTCTTCCTCGCGCTCAGAATTGAGTTGCAGCCGAAAGCCTTGCGCATTTATCGCGCACATCTGAATCCGAAAACGCGAGGCATCAAAATCGCTATACGCCTCAGTGATTTCTTTAAGCGCTTCGTAGTGATCAAAGTTCATGTGGTCGAGAATTGAGAGCCCCTCGTATGCAAGCGGATCCGCGGACGCGGCACAAAAATCTGTGCCACTAACCCAGCCGATATCGCCAAACCCACCTATCCAACGAATGCGACTCGGCTTTCCCGAAAAGAATACAAAGTCATGCGCGAGTTCGCGCGAAGACGCTTTGGGAAAGCGCCGAAAATAACTCTCTGCGCATTGCTCACGATGCGTGTCTCCTACTTCGCGCAATTCCACGAGGAGCGTTGCTCGTGCATGTGCCTGAGGATCGAACATCCCATATTGGTCGACAATGGTAACACTCGCGCGGCTATCTTTTCTTAAGTTCTTGCAGTGCTCAGAGATCTGTGAGAGCGACACGACAATCTCGGCAGAAGGCAAAATATCGTAACAAATGAGCGACCCAAAGGGATACCCCTGAAACTTATCAGGTGAAGACTCGCGGACCAGCGTCGAGAGCATTCCATGGCGGTGCAACGTAACAAAATCGCGCGATGCAGCGGTTATTTCCCTAAGGCCTTCTTGATCCATTCACTTAGATTGACAAAATGTAACGACGATGTAATTTTAACAATTAACATATCCAGTACCTTAGGCAAACGACAAATGATTGCGAGCTATCTTTCGCTAACAAAGCCCCGAATTACCTTAATGGTGGTGGTGACAGCGGCAATCGGCTATTTCTTAGCAAGCCGATCACTCGTTGGGAGCTCACTTCCCGGCGCCGGGTCCGATGTGTTTTGGCATCTCTTCTTTACGCTCTTTGGAACGGCATTAACATCAAGCGGAGCCGGAGTCCTAAACCACTATCTAGAGCGAGATTGCGACGCGCTGATGAAGCGCACCTGCAAGCGCCCGCTGCCTTTGGGCGACATCTCGCCAGCAAATGCGCTGGGATTTGGCGCGACGCTCGTGATAATCGGAACTATAGTATTAGTTGCGGAGGCAAACCTTCTTACAGGATTCTTGGCGCTCCTTACCGCATTTCTTTATGTTGTAGTGTACACGCCGTTAAAAAGAGTCAGCTGGCTCAATACGTTCATCGGCGCGATACCGGGAGCGATTCCTCCTATGGGTGGCTGGGCCGCCGCAAGCGGGGAGCTTTCACTCGGCGCTTGGGTCCTGTTTGCAATTATGTTTATTTGGCAGCATCCGCACTTTTATGCGATTGCCTGGATGTTTCGCGAGGATTATGCCCGTGGAGGTTTTCAGATGCTGCCGGTTGTCGAGCCCGATGGCAAAAGTACTTTTCGGCAAATATTGATATACTCGCTGCTCCTGCTGCCGGTATCTTCGATTCCCTACTTCATTGGAATGTCAGGGGCCATATATCTGTGGGGAGTAGTAGTTATGGGACTCGGGATTATTGCGCTTAGTGTCAAGCTTATCGACACTCGCTCAATGCTCGATGCAAGGCGCATGCTTCGCGCGACGGTGCTTTACCTTCCCGTGCTTTTAGTACTGATTATGTCTGATATGAGCTTACAATGAGCGACCCGCGTTTCGACAAATTGGCGACACTGCTTGTGAACTATTCGGTGCGTGCAAGGCGTGACGATCGTGTACTTCTCGATCTTACCGACATACCCGACGAATTTTCAATTGCGCTTATGCGCGCCGTTCGAAAGGCAAAGGCACATCCGTTTATTTCGCTCAAACATAGTCGGATAAGTCGCGAAGTGGTTATTGAATCGAACTCAAAGCACGCCAAGATCCTCTCCGGTCTTATGCTTCACGAAATGAAGCAGATGAATTGTTATATCGCGATTCGCGGGAGCGATAATGTCAACGAAACTTCCGATGTGCCGCAGGAGACCATGGCGGTGTTCTCCAAATCGCTTCGCAATGTACTAAACTACCGCGTCAACAAAACACGCTGGTGTGTACTTCGCTGGCCAAGTCCGAGCATGGCGCAGTCAGCAGGAATGAGCACCGAGGCATTTGAGAAATTTTATTTCGACGTGTGCACAATGAACTATCCGCGCATGGCGAAAGCGATGATTCCGCTAAAAAAGCGCATGGAGCGCGCGGACATTGTTGAAATTCGAAGTCCCGGGACCAAGCTCCGCTTCAGCATTAAGGGCATTGGCGCCATCCCCTGTAAGGGCGACTTTAATATTCCCGACGGCGAGATCTTCAGCTGTCCGGTAAAGGATTCCGTCGAGGGCACGATACAGTACAACGCGCCGACAGTATATCAAGGCGTGCGTTTTGAGAATGTGAAGCTCAAGTTCCAAAAAGGTAAGATAGTCGAAGCGACTTCGAGTAATTCCAAACGGCTGAACGAGATTCTCGATACTGATCCAGGCGCTCGCTATATTGGCGAATTTGCAATTGCCTTTAATCCATTTATCAAAGATCCGATGGGCGACATACTCTTCGATGAAAAGATTGCCGGGTCTCTTCACTTCACCCCTGGACAAGCGTATGAGATTGCCGATAACGGCAATCGCTCCTCAGTCCATTGGGACATGGTCTTAATTCAGCGCCCTGAGTGGGGAGGCGGAGAGATCTATTTTGATGGTGAGCTGATTCGTAAAAATGGGCGCTTCATTCCGCGTGACCTTCAAGGGTTGAATCCTGAAAAATTGAAGTGAACGTTTCGGACTAATTGCGCTTATCTCAAAACCGAAGTCGCCAACAAAGCAAATCTATATTTTCAAAAGGGGCGACAGGGCAACGTAAAGTTGCATCAGCTTTCCTATTGTTAAGAGGTAAACTCGGTCAGTAGTAAGGTTTGTATCGCCAGCTCCGCAATTTGCGGTAGCTATGTCAATAAGCTGAGAAAAAACAAGGAATGAGCGCCAAATCGCGCTTGAGTAGGATACTCAATATTGAGATAATTACGGGAGCAATTTCAAAAACAGTATAAACCAATATGATAGTAGCAGAATCACAGGACAGCGAACGAGAGGTATTCGACCGCGACCCATTAATTCAAGCTGCAATCTGCCTTCGGAACGGAGTTCGCAACTTGAGCCCGGACAGTGGAGGAGAATATCCAACACACACCTGTGGCGAACAGATGCTGGCATCTTTGGATTATACTTTTAAAAAGTATCCTCATTTGCTCGCCATGAGCGATCGACAAGCGATGCTCAAAGCTTGTGTGGCTGCTCTTACCCACCACCTTATTGATGGTCAAAATACATTCGCGCGAGATATATTTGTGGTTGCTGAATGGCTATCAAAGAGCCTGGTTTCCGGAGCAAATCGCCCAGGGTTTAAAACTACCTTTGCTGATTTTCGATCTGCTAAATTGCCTAGCAAATAAGCCATCCGAGCACTATGACACCTTGACGTAGGTGGCAGATCAAAGATGGAATAGCGGATCTCTTCTGAGATGACATGAAAGCAACACGCAGAATCTTCTTAAGCACACTTACTGCTCTTCTCTTGATTCCGCAATTAATCTTCGCGCAGTCCAAGCAGAACTCCCCAACAATTGGTTTTATACTTCTAGGAAACGGAATTCGGGATGGGGCGCTTCTTGCGCAGCAAGATATCAGGAGCAAAGGCCAGGCAATTACGCTTATTTTCGAAGACAATCGCGGCGATCTGGCTACCTCATCTACAATTGGAAGCAGGCTCAGCAAAGTCGAGAAAGTAGATGCATTTGTTTCAATAATCTCCGGCGTTGCCAATCTATTACGACCGATCGCGACTCAGGCTGGTATTATTAATATTGGAATCTGCTCCGAACCTGAGGTGGCTGACGGAAAAAATAGCTTCATCAATTACCTCACTGCGCAGCAGGGAGTCGCCAAATTTATAGAGCATATCGCTGCTGGCACGTCGTTAGGTATCTATAGTCTCAACGAGTCAGGATTCCTGCGCATTGTCGAAGAACTCAAACGCGAGGCGAACTCGAAATTAGAAATTATTTATACCGAAACTTTCGATAAAGAGACTTTGGACTTTCGTCCTGTGTTAATGAGAAGAAAGAGTGCAACGCCTGATGCATTATTGATTCTCGGGCTTTCTCCCGAGATAGAGTCTCTAGTCAGGCAAGCCCGAAGTCTCGGGATTGCCACTGCTGTAACTTCAATCGAGGGGTTCGGACTAGCAAACGATAAATCGCCATTTGAAGGAGCATGGTTCATTGACTCCGCCGTCCCAAACTCGGAATTCCGTGCTCGATTCTTGAAGACTTACGGTCACGAAGTTACACCGGGCGCCGGACACTCTTATGATTCAGTCATGTTGTTGGCGCAAGCTTTTGCGTCGGCCTCCACGCCGACCAGGTCAATAGATCGGACAAAGGCACTCACCGCATTTCGAGCAATTCAAGATTTCCGAGGAACGACGGGTATGCTCAACGTTCAACCCAACGGAGTCATCTGGAGCGAAGCTTCGGTCAAGATCATTCGAAATGGCAAGCCCGAGCTATTAGGCCATTAGCCCGCAGCTCTCGCTCCGGCGAGCCTTCATGAGATTTGTGGCTCAGTATTTTTACTTTTCTCCCGTTTTTGACTACCAGCCAAGTACTGCTATAGTCGACCAGCTTTTCTAGATTCCCATAGCAGTTTATGGAACCAAGTCAGCCTCTTAGTACTACTTCAAGTTCAAGGAGCAATACGCCTCCGCACAGTGATATGACAGCTAGTGGTACAACAGCGGGGGAGTCGCACGATCTGGCCACTACGATGAAAACAACGACGCTACCTCAGTATTCTCGTGAGGAGCTACGGCGTGAGCTTGAGCCAAAGATACACGATGGGTTTATGTGTGCCCTTGGGAAATTTGGTCTGCGCGCGGCCGAGAAATCGTCAATGACCGATGCAGAACTATCTAAGATAGTTCAGGAGTATGGTGCGCTAGGAATACTGACTTTACCAAAGAAAGTTACACTCAACGGGCCTGAATTGCAATTTACCCAACGTGTGAAGGCACAATTCCAAGACGCCTTTTCCAATCTCACCAGAGCTGCAAGTGTCGTTATTCACACCGAGATTGCCGGACTCCTTACGGCAGGAATTGCTGCGGTCTTGGCTAAGTTAGCCTTTAACATGGGACCGCATATGGGAAACCCTGGCGGAGCCGAAAGCGTACATAAGATTGCTGAGGACTTTTCGCCGATCGCTTCGGCAGCAGCGATTCTCGGCATTTCCACTATTGAAGAGTTTATCTTTCGTGGTGTACCGCTCGGCGCACTTTATCTCGGCGCTCGATTTTCAAAAAAGGTCGCGGCATATGCGCCACTTGTCGGAATCGCATCGGCGACAGTGTTTGCGTTGGCGCATAATTTGACTTCGCCGGGCAGTGCACCCGGAATTCTCCTTAGCGCCAATACCCTATTTCGAGTCGATGCCCTTCCCATTCCACAATTTTTCTTCGGTCTCGCCGCGTGGCATGTCGCCTGTAAGTACGGCTTTCCGTACGCTGTACTGGCGCATTGCGCCATAAATTCCGTCGCTATGATTGCAATATCTCTTCTTGGATGACGGGAAAGTCTCGGAAACAAGATTCCTCTTCGCCACGCTTTCACTTCAATAGATTCTCGATACGCTCACGCATTTCCTCTGATGGAGCCGACACCGTACTACCGTCTTCCACTCCTCTCTTTCCTCGAAGCCAAAGAACAACGAAAAGAAAACCCACGACAAGCAGAAAAAAAGGTGCAACCCATGCCACTAGACCAAACCCTTCAGCGCGCGGCGCCGCGCGCATTGCTTCTCCGTACACTGTAATTAACGCCTCTTCAATTTCCGCGCGCGACTCGCCACGATTGAGCCGCTCCAATATGTTATGACGAAGCTCCGTGGCCGAACTGCTTGGACAATCAACAAGCAACCTTCCAGGACAAAAGGGACTCATTATCGAGGCCGAGATCTCTTGCATTGTCTCCTCGTGCTTGGAAGGGCCATCGGCGTAAAGCATCGCCGGCGCGAGGAACAGCCAGCATACAGCGACAAAAATTTGTACATTACGCGCCATACTGCTCCAAATATTTCTGTGCCTTTGAATGCTGCTCGCTGCTCAAAACAACCCCTGAATCATTTTGTGCAGAGAGGAAATTGATAATTTCGCGAATCTGAAGAAGTGGATACACCCGCACACCCAGCTGTTTTTCGGCCTCAGTAAGCGCAGATACGTCACTCTCACCTCGTTCCTGGCGATCAACCGCTATCACCACACCTCCAACTTTTACCTTGAGATCTTCCGTAAGCATCGGCACAACCTTACGAAGTGTTGTCCCGGCGGTAATAACATCCTCGACAATAATAATACTGTCTCCGCGACCAATTTTCTTTCCGACAATTAATCCACCATCGCCATGGTCTTTGGCCTCTTTGCGATCGAACGCGAAGCCAACATTTTTTTGGAACCGAAGCTCTAGCGCCGAGGCCGTGGCTACACAAAGTGGGATGCCCTTATAGGCTGGACCGAAGATAACATTTCTATCAATCGGATCCTGCAGCAGCTTTCGCTCGATAATATGCCGTGCGTAAAAGCCTCCGAGCGCTGAAATCTTTGCGCCGTCATCAAAACTTCCAGTATTTACGAAATAGGGCGCTTTCCGTCCCGACTTAAGCGTGAAGTCACCAAAGCTCAACGCGCCGGATTTAACCAAAAATACGATAAATTCGCGTTGGTAGTCATTGAGCATCATGGCTAAATAGTTATAGCTCTTTGGGCAGATTAGCAACAACAGAAACGCGAGAGCGGCAATTGTTCACTTTTTACAGCTCTCCTCGCTAGAACTATCCATTAGAGCTATGTACTTGCACGCTCACACAAGCACCACGGGATCTTCTTTCACAAAAAACTCTGCTCCGGGCGCATAATCCTTATCTCGAATAAAAGCAAAAGCGATGCTTCGTAATATCTGATCTTGGCACATGCTGCTCACTACTTCGCCAATTCGATCCGGCGCGGATGCTTTTTCAGACGTTTCGCGGGCAAATACCGCGTCTCCGACTGCCATTTTTGAGGCGCTCTGAAGACGAACGACCCTTCGTGGAGCTTTTCCGCGAGAGCTAATCTTCTCTATAACTTCTTGGCCCACATAGCAGCCTTTATTGTGGCTCAGGGCATGCTCTAAAGGCGCCTCAAGGAGCAGCACCTGATCGTTAAGCTCTTCAGGGAAACTCACGACATTGGCATCAAAACGCCGCTCGAAATATTCGTTTGTCGTGAGCGCCCTGCTCGAACCACTTAACGTATTTGTCAAAAATTTGGAAAGCTCTGCACAAGACCCGACTACATCAACACCCGGCTCATTCGAACGCCGGCAAAGAGTTGCTCGAAGCACTCCTTCAACCATAGTAGAGTGGCCCTCCGCAACTCCTGCTGCGTCGAGCGTCCGTCGAAGCGGCTCGCAATTAAAAAAATGACATAGCGAGAATTCTCTGCTTCGGTCGATTACTTCAACTCGATCAGCAACAAGATAGCGCTTGAACGCTGCAAGCACTTGCTCTAAAGCTCCGCCATCACACACAAGCATAAAGCTCTCCTCGGCAACACGATGCACACGGAACAGCCCTTCAATCTTGCCTTGCGGAGTAAGCACCGCGGCTTCTAGTACGTGAGAAACGGCGAGCCCACGAATATCGTTACTTAAACGGGAATTAAGATAGCGCGCGGCGTCTCGACCGCGAACTTCAAAAAACAGCGCACCGGGGAAAAGGTAATGTTGCATAACGAGTATGCACGCCGCACGCTAGCGCAGAATCGTACCGACACGTGAAAGAAAATCAGACAGTGTAAAGTAAATGAGAAGTGCTCTTCCTTTAATTCTCGAAATTTCAAGGAAATGATACTCCCAGTAGCGCGAGTCTCGCGATCTATCCCGATTATCGCCGAGAAGCAGTACCGAGTTTTCTGGCACCACTGCCGGTCCAAAATTTCCGCCGGGACTTCCACCATCAATCCAACGTGCATACGGTTCATTCAATACCGCGCCATTGATAAGCACGGTTGTGCCCTTCACCTCGACAGTCTCACCGGGTAAGCCGACTACACGCTTAATAATATTTATTGCCGACTCATCTTCGAGCGGCGTCTGTCTCTCATCTGGGCGGGTAAACACCACGATATCGCCACGTTTCGGAGTCGAATACTGCCACAGCGTGTCAGTAACAAAAGGCAACCGCAAGCCGTAAGAAAGTTTAGAAACGAGAATATGATCGGTAATTTTCAGCGTCGGAACCATCGACTCGGAAGGGATTTTAAACGGTTCGACAAGCGAGCCACGGATAAGAATAACGATTACAACAATGACAACAACAGACTTGGTGAAAGAGATAACTTCAGCAAGCTTCGGGTTTAGGGGCATACAAAGCAACCAGAAAAAGAATGACTTCACGAGAGTAGTACTTCTCTCTCGTGAAGACAAGTTATCCCGCCCCTGATGTTGCTTATGTCCTATGCGAGAAGGCCTAGGCGTTAAACTGCTGGCGTCGTCCAAATACGACGGTATTACAATCCACCGTAATCCCTTGCTCCTTCGACGTTACAGTGGATACGAATATGCCGGGTTCGAATGCTCTCTCTTTGAGAAGTGTGATCTTTTCTGGCTCCGGAATGGCCATGTGCGCTTTGATCGAGAAATTTAATTCGACAACAACTTTTCCGGGGGTCTCATCAAGAAGTTTGGTGATCATCCCATAAATCGGGTAGGTTCGACCGATCTCTACTTCACCTGAAGTTACTTCAAGGCCAAACTTTTCGAAAAAATTCATCTCTTTGTTTTCGTTTTCCATCGTACCACCATGCTCAGATTTTTGTTGTGAACGACATCTTACGTTCTTATCTACTTATCTGGTGGTTGTGGGGGATTGCTTCACTCGATTATAGAGGGCCACAGAGCAGCTACCAAACAAAATTATAAGCCATCGAAACTACTGAGCTTTATTCGACAGTTCTGTGCCGATGTATCAGTTCAGGGTAGATCGATGATGGCTGCGAATCACTGTCGCGACTATACGGACAAAGGCCCCCTTCAGGGGGCTTTTTGGGGGTGATAACACTAACCGTTCACAAAATCAGTCGTCCGCGATTAGCGGACGGCCACGTGATCGCGCCATGGCTGAACTTCAGCGCTACATTAATATGCTTGAATCATGATCTGTTTTATCCCGTGAACGGTTTCATGCCGCTGAGTCAGCCGCCTGGCTTTATTACAGATCCAATCAATGGGCAGACTATAACTAGCGCTGCACGCTTTGTTGCGTATTTGCATAGATTCCCATCCCAGCAAAGGTCACACAACAATCCGTACGTTTATCAACCGCTTGGCGATAGTCGATAATTTCGCTTTTGTAACTCACGCCAAGCCGATCAAAGAGATCAATTACCGTGTACATTGTCGGAAAGCCACAGATTCGGCGCTTGTCACCATCTTCAGCGATATGATCGAAAAGTGCACGCTTGTCTTGGCGATTAATCGCCTCGAGATATATCGCATCACGTCGCGCAACTTCGCCGAGAAATTCATCACAAAGCGGTTGTTCATCTCCAAAATGCTGCCCGACATGTGCCATATCAACACCGGCTACGACACACACGCTCCGCCCCTCGGCCTGATATAGCTTCATTGCTTCGACAAGCCCGCCTAAAAAACTTTCATATTCGTCAAAATGGTTTGGATACTTACTCGAGGAGATCATCTTATGAAAGCTTCCGACAAGAATCGGCACAATCGACACTTCGCCACGCACATGGCGCAGGAATGGAGTTTGCAGCTCTAGCGAATGCTCGCGTCGGTGCATCAACTCGTCCGCAAAACTTCGATCTATCCCATACCTCGCCGCAAGCTTTTCAATAAAGCGGCTGTCACTTGGAAGCATACCAAGTGGTGTTGCAAAATTTTTCGCGGTCAACTGGAAAAGCGTCGTTGAATACTGATGGCAGGTCCCGATAATAAGGTAGAGATCATGCGATTGCGATTGCAGTCTCTGATATGCCGAACCGTAGGCCGCACCACCACGTCGGTAATCAATGTGCGGCGAGACAAGCGCAATCATCGGACTATCCGAGAGAGCTTGCGCGCTCGGAGCCGGAATATATCCCTCGAGCAGCAGGCGCAGATCGCGTTCATTCGAAGGATAGCTTAACCCCGCGAGCGCCGCCGGACGATCTCGCGAGTTCTTGAACTGCTCACGTACAAGCGCCGCTGCGTTAGCAAAACGGGGAGAAAGCAGAAATAAATGTGAATCGAGCAGAGAGCAGATATCTTTAACCAACTCTTCGCGCACACCGTACTGCGCGAAACGTGCGCTTATGTCCGCCAGTGAAAGGGTTCCATCAAAACAGGAGATAATCGGAGCGACCGCCGGTACCAGCAGCAGGGGGCGTTCGGCAATTCCCAGTGGACAGGATATTATCAGTACCTCCTGGTTTTCGATCTTCTCAATTCGAGTATCAATCGGCCAGCGGAGCTTGGGATAATTGAGCGGGTCGGACATACGATAATTATAGCATAGTTTCAGGGAAGGTGCCTGTGGAGCATAAAGCGCTGCTCATCACGCTAGCGCGCGCGCTTCGTATAGCTCCACGGCAACTTTCCCGCCAAAAGATCATTTTTCTCTTCCACCGTGAATTCCGAAAGCGGAGCCCATACAAGCTCTGGCTCCGGATCAAGTCCTAACGCCGTGCGCAATCCAACAAGCTCGACAGTTTCAGCATATGCCCTCGTATTTGATGCACCAATATACTGTGAACTCCTCGCGGATGCGATTACTTCAAATTGCCGCCTGAAGTCTTCAGCGGAAAGCTCCCTCGCAGAACCGAGTGAACAGCCGACCAGAAAACTTACTATTATGGCGCCTACTGATAGAACAGCAATAAAAATTGGTCGCATATTGTATCGGATTAAAGTGATACCCGCGAGCAGAAGTCAAGCGCTATAAGCTTACTCGTCCGGTTTTTCCTGCGACGTATCCGAGCGATCTGTGTCGCATGATGCATGCCCTAATTTCTTGCCTAAAACACCCAGCGCACCCATGAGTCCTGTAGTATGGGCAACTAGCAGGAAAGGAATTAGCGGGACTCGCAACCAGTGATATATTTCACTAAATTTGTCAAAAAATTCGGGGACAAGCAATGCAAGGGAACAAACTACACTAGAAACAGATCCAATTTTAAGAATGGCTGTCCAAGCCGCAAAGGTCTTAGGGCTCGCAGCATAACTCACCTCGAAAATTCGATACCAGCGCCCAACAAAGTAAAAGCTTTTGCACTTCTGAGCGCTCGCAAGCGTCAGGGAGCTTACGACAGTCAAACCCAAGAGTATAATTACAATTTCAGTTTCGGGCATAGGTTGCGTTCTAGATCTATTTTAGATTGTATTTTGCACCTGACCGCCCTACAAGCCACCTCTTAGCGGTTACGTGACCAATTCGAATCCGCGAAGGAGTGCTAACACAGCAGTCACCATGGCAACGCAGGTGGAGATGAAAGGCTATTTAGTCTGCAGTCTTACGGGACTGCGCGATCTAAACTGCAGCTTTTGAATGTTTGCTACTTCCCAATACAAAACTTAGAAAATATCCGTCCCAGAATATCTTCGGTATAGGTCCGACCCACGAGATCTTCAAGCGCCGCGAGCGCGTCACGAACATCGGCGCTTATAATCTCAAGCGAAACGTTTCCTCGAAAATGTTCAAGCGTTCGGGCAAGCGCCACATCCGCGCGCTCGAGACAATCACGCTGCCGGGCATTGCTTAATATCTGACTTGCGGCGGCGCTGTCTCCGGCATGGGCTTTTACCTCTTCAACAAGCGCCGCTACAAGCTGCGCATAGCCATCGCGAGTAAGCGCCGAAAGATAAAAGTTCTGCGTGCATACAGAGGAGTCACAGAAGAACTGAGAAAATGCGGTCGGATTCTTATCGATTTTGTTGGTGATCATCCAGATCTTTTTTGCTTTTCCTTGCAGTTCGCGAGCAACCGCTTTCCAGGAATCGGTGCTGTCGGTAGCATCTACGACAAGAAGCACGAGATCAGCCCAGCCAACTTTTTCGCGTGCAAGCTCAATACCAATCTTCTCAACTTTGTCTTCGCTTGGCGCAATTCCTGCTGAATCGCAGAGCACAAATTTATAGCCAGAAAGCACTGCCTGCTCCTCAATAAGATCGCGAGTTGTTCCAGGAACTTCGCTGACGATGGCGCGCGGTCTTCCAAGCAGAAGATTTAAGAGACTCGACTTTCCCGCGTTCGGTCGGCCACACAACAGCACTCGAAATCCCTCTTTGACAATCTGGCCAAAATGATAGCTCTCGATGAGGGCGCTGATCTTTGCTCGCGCAGCTTGGATCACAGTACTCATATGCTCAAGCGACTGCGGCTCTATGTCCTCATCAGAGAAATCAAGTGACGCTTCAATTTCAGCGACAAGATTTCGAAGCGGCTCGCCGAGTCGATCAATGGCATCGCTAAAGCGTCCCTTGAGCTGATCACTCGCGACAATTAGTGCTTGCTCGCTTGTCGCCTGTATCAGATCGGCAATCGCCTCGGCCTGTACAAGATCTATCTTGCCATTCAAAAACGCGCGCGTGGTAAACTCCCCCGGTTCAGCCGGTGCCGCGCCAAAGGCAAATAAGGAACGCAAAAGCTTATCAACCAAGAGCAGACTGCCGTGAAACTGAAATTCGGCGACATCTTCCCCTGTGTAGCTATGCGGCGCCGGCATAAATACGGCAAGCGCTTTGTCGATACTCTGTCCCGAGGAAAAATCGATAATCTCGCCAAAGACAAGTTCGCGTGGACGCTCGACTGGATCTTTTCTTGAACGAAATACCGCACGAAGCGCGCTTCTCGATTTCGGGCCACTTACCCGCACGACTGCAATTCCCGAAGGAGCCGGCGCTGTGGCTAGCGCGGAGATAGTGGTCGCTTCGCTCATCAGCTCCAGCGTGGAAGCAAACTAAGCACAAAACCAATCCCGAAAATCACCAAGCTCGCAACTGCTGTTGCATACATCGGAGCGGCTGCCTCGGCTCGCTTCAGATACACCTGCTGAATAATCGAGATGATGTTGCTCACAAACCAGTACAGCACAAGCCCCGAAGGCATAGGGAAGATGATAAACATCGCCGTGAATACAATCGGCATAAACTTCATGATCTTCTGCTGCTGTGGATCCCCAACTGGCGGAGTCGTGGCTTGCTGCACATACATACTTAACCCCATAAGCAGCACCATTACTGGGACCGGTATCCCAGCAATATGCAGAGCCTCAGGAGTGGAAAGATCTGTAATCCAAAGCGCAAAAGGCGAATGCCGAAGTTCAATCGAGTTGAGCAGTGCGTTATACAGACCAAGAAACACCGGAAGCTGAATCAACATGGGCAGGCAGCCGCCAAGCGGGTTGACGCCTTTGCGGCGGTACAGCGCCATGACTTCTTGATTGAGCTGTGTCGGATCTTTAATTCGCTCGCGCAGCGCTTTCATCTCGGGTTGAATTTCCTGCATCGCGCGCATCGACTTAAAGCTCTTCTGGGTGAGCGGCAGGAACAGCGCTTTGATTACAAGCGTTAGCAAAATAATCGCAAGTCCGTAATTCCCAAGCCAATCATGGAACACGCTAATCAGAGAAAGAAGGGGAAACGCGAGAAACGAAAAGAGTCCGAGATCAATGCTCCGCTCAAGAAGGTGTGGGAGCTTCGCGAGCACGCGCGAATCTTTCGGGCCGGCATAGACTTCGAAGGAGCCACCTGTCGGCGTGCTTAGCGTCCGGACAAAATATATGTCCCCGTCCCGTCCGACTCGAGTATTCGAGGTGCCTTTCACTGAGGGGATAAGCACCGACATAAAATACTGGCTATTAAACCCAGCCCAGCTGTTAGAGCCCTGATCAACCACTCCCTGCGCAAACCCATCACTTTTGACGTGAACAATGCGCTGCGCATCATTCAATAGAAGAAAATTGTCGCTATCATAACGACGGTGAGCTACCTCGCCCGGGATGAAGTGAGTCCACTCAAGCCAAACATTGCTGCCATCGGCAGCGGGGCGGTCTATGTTTACATCAACTTTAAAAAGGTTCGAAGCTCCCTGAAGAGTCACTTTTTTCTCTATCTTGATTCCGCCGGCAAGCTCGCCGCGAAATGCGAGAACAAGCTGCGCTTCCGGCGAAAGCTCCCAAGTTTTTGCATCAAGCGGTTGAGGTCCTTCAAGACGAGTAACGCTGTAACGCACATGATCATCATTCAGCGCGTTCATACCGACCAAGACTCCAAGCGGGAGCGTGCTTCCTTCCTTTGCGACTATAAGATCAAGCGCACCCTCGGCTCCCTTGTGTTCCTTGTAGCGTAGGAGGCGCAAATGCCGAACTCGTGCACCCAAATTTACAAATTCGATCTCATACATCTCGGAGCGAACTGTTACGGCTCCGGCGGCGTCAAGTTCAGAAGCACTCGGCGCGGCGCTCCCGTGAGCTATAGTCGTAGCCGGCGCGCTCGACGGAACGCTTTGCCCGGTGCCTACCGGCTGTGCCACGTTCGGCTGAACGGCGCTGTTTTGCGCCGCCGGCACCGACACTGCGGCGGGAGCCTGCGGTCTAAGCTTTGGGGCAAGCACCAGATTCGAATACAAAATAACGACGCTGAGGCAGAGAAATATTGCTAGTGCTGTTCTTTTATCTTCCATGAGTCTCTATCAAAATCTTTTCCTGGTGGAACCGGATCGTAGCCACCCTGACAGTACGGATGGCACCGCGCTAATCTCTTGAGTGTGAGCCAACCACCTTTGACGTAGCCATGAGCTTCAATTGCCTCAAGTGCATAGTCCGAGCAGTATGGCTCAAAACGACACGCATTCCCAAATAGTGGGGAAAGAGTCATTTTGTAGAGTCTATGGAGAGCTCTTAGAATTCTACGTTCCGCCACAGTATAAAAACTTAACAAGTCCTGTCGGTTAATTGCAAGCAGAGTCGCTACTCTGTGACCTCTGTGCCTCTGTGGTTTTAAAAGTATTTAAACCACAGGGGCACAGAGGTCACAGAGTTATGGGAAGACTCATCAAAAACTCCCGAGGTTATGAGCACGCGCCACGCAGAGGGCGCGGCGAAGAGCCGAAATCTCACTTCACTAGAAAACCGCCCTTTCGTAAAAGTGCGATAAATTGACTTTCGATCTCCGAAAACTCCATCCCAACTGCCGCAGACCTGGCGATCACTACAATTTCAATCGGCGCGCGGAGCTCAGAAGCAATCTTACGAAAGCACTCGCGGAAACGGCGCTTAATCAGATTTCTCTCGGTTGCTTTAAGACTTACTCGCCGACTCACGGTGAGGCCGATACGCGAGCCCTTGGCCGATCCGGAGGGACATATAAGCAAGAGAAAGCCCCGACAATAAAATTTCCTTCCATCGCGTTGAACAGCTTCAAACTCTGAAGCCTTTTTAATGCGAGCTGAAGGGGGTAATCTCTTACTCAGACCTTAACCTGCTACTCAATATACAGGCCCTTACTTACGCTGACCCTTCTTAGGCGAGGTAACTGAAATCTGGTGTCGTCCCTTCCTGCGCCTCTTTGATAATACCGCGCGACCACCACGAGTGCGCATGCGCTTTCTAAATCCATGGGTAGAGTGCCGGTGCCTTCGGCTTGGTTGGTATTTACGTTTACCTTTCATTTGAAATCCTTTCGCTCAAATCGAGCTATGCTTTATAAAGTAACACTGTTAAAAAAGCAAGTTATGGGCCAACCATTTGGATCTACAAGACTTAACCAGCGGCTCTCCGTGCCGGCTCAAGGTGATTCACGACATAGTCTCGAATCGCTTCTTCAAGGCTTAAGAATTTCGTGGAACATCCTGCCGCTCGCAGCTTTCCCATATTCGCCTCTGTGAAATACTGATACTGGCTTCTGAGCTCGAGTGGCATTTCGATGTACTCAATTGCCGGGGCAAGACCGAGCGCGCCAAATACCGCTTTCGCAAGATCGTTCCAGCTTCGCGCCTGACCAGTACCAAGATTAAATATTCCGTTTACGCGCGGATTATCGAGCAACCATAACATCACCTCACAGCAATCTTTCACGTACACGAAGTCGCGCTTCTGCTCGCCATCCTTATAATCAGCGCGATACGATTTAAAGAGCCGCACTTTGCCGGTCTCTTTAATCTGCTCATAGGCTCGCAGCACCATGCTGCGCATGTCGCCCTTATGCGCTTCACGCGGACCAAACACATTAAAAAATTTTAGTCCCACGACGCGGTTTTCTGCCTTATTTCTAAGCACAGCCAGATCAGCCATCTGCTTTGAGAAGCCGTAAGGATTGAGCGGCAATAATTTCGGAGCCGAGGCATGCTCATCGGAATATCCCTGCGAGCCATCGCCGTAAGTCGCTGCGCTACTTGCGTAAATAAAACGAATTTTGTTCGAAAGCGCGTAGTCGCACAGCGCGAGAGTATATCGCGTATTGTTTTCCATGAGCATATCGACATCGGTTTCAGTCGTCGATGCCGAGGCACCAAGATGCACAATTGCCTTAATATCTTTCATTCGCGCCGCCGAGAGGCTCGAAAGGAATCTGTCTTTGTGCAGATAATCAACAAAACGCCTTCCATTGAGATTACGCCAGCGCTGATCACGCCCCAATACGTCGACAATCAAAATGTCCTCAATTCCACGCGAATTGAGCGCGGCAACTAATGCACTCCCTATAAAGCCGGCACCGCCTGTAACAATAATCATGGGCAAAAGGCTAACATGAGCAGGACTCTTCTCGCAAAATCTGCTATTATTTATAAAGTATTTATGTATTCAGTCGCGTATAAGCACCTCTTTTCTCAGCTGTTTTCGATAACTCTGCTTCTTTGGATCGCAGTGCCTTGCGCTGCACTCCCAAGGGCCTGGGCAAAACAGGAGACGAAGCAGACCTTCCTGATTCATATCCCGGAAATCGGCATCGTGCGCGCCGAGCTCTCGGGTGCCGGCCATTCCGAAAGCAGAGTGCGCGAGATCGCCAGGTCGACAGAACGCAACAGTACAATTTCGGTTGACCTTCAGCGTGCCTCTCTCGGAGCAAGACGTGTCTCGGGCACTACCAAGATAGCTGTCGACGCTGCGTCATCATTTACCCGCGGTTCAAAACAGGTACTTTTTCTCCCCTTCTCTGTCACCTCTTTCAAGCGTTCTCATCCGCGGCGCACCTCGTATGAAATTTTTCTGACTAAGGACAGCTCCGGCTATTCTTTGGATAGGATTCGGCGCCGCTCACAGAGAGTAGCTAGATACTGTACGCAGACGCCCGTCGAAGCGCGCGCATCAAGAATGGCAGCTGCGCCTTCGGTAATAACTCCTCGTGCAGCGACTTTATTCCTTGGACTTGAGGTTCAAGTTGATTCAAGATTTTACTCTATCTACCAATCCGACAGCGCCGCAATCGTCGCGACGGTATTGCAAAAAGTGAATACGATTTACACAAACCAGCTGGGAATTGAGCTGCGTTTGGTGCAGCAGTCAATTTATACCGATAAATCTTCCGATCCTTACGGCGCTGCGATAAGCAGCTCGGGCGCGCTTCTTAACCTTCTGCAAGACAACCGCATTAGCTCAAGCGCCGATTTGATCCATTTGTTTACCTCTTCGCGTGGCTACCTCGATGCAATTGGACTAGCCTATATCGGCGTCGTTTGCTCGCTCGCCGAGTTTAAATTTGGCTGGAGCGACTACGCTTCCGGGTTCGACATTTTCACCCAGACTGTGGCGCATGAAATTGGCCACAACTTCAATGCGACTCATGACAGCACAGATGCAAACGGATTAATGTCGGTCTCGCAACAGGTCGACGTGAGCAACCCATATTTCTCAACTTTCAGCCTGGCGGAGATAAATGGCTTTTTGGCCGCAAATTCCGCCTGCCTTAGTAATAGCGACGATCCGGCGCTTTCCTCTCCCGGCAACGTAAGCTACCCGAGCCCCGATGAACTGCGCTCAAATATTCGGGTAAGCATCAAGAAAAGAACGGCAGCAGGCCGTGCTAGAGTCTCCGGGCAGGTGAGCAGCCTTGTTTCAGGGCGCCTCTCCGGGCGAGTTATCGAACTTCGACGTTACCGCGACGCGAAGCTTCTTGCTACGAAAGTCAGCAATGCAAATGGCGGCTACAGCTTTAGCGTTCGGCCAAAAGGGACTTTTTATACCGTCGACCGAATGAGCCAGCGAACTTCTTCAGTATCTGTGCGATTTTAACTTACGCGTCTGATTCTTGGTGTCGACGAGCCGCGAAAGGTAAGTACTGTAAACAAAATAACTTATCCTTCCTCTCGGCTCTACCTCTGTGCCCCCTGTATTACTATCCGTCAGAATCTTCTAATCTTAGGAAGATTTTGCTGACGGATAGTAATACTATTTCGGCGGCTTGTCCCGCGAAGCCTTGGCGAAGGGGGAAGCCGAAATTCCCCGAAGGGACGGCACAGCAGACACAGCGCGGCCCAGTGGAGGCACGCGCCCCTTCCCGCGCGTGCCGGAACGGTGCCCCTTCAAGATTTGGTTGCGGCTACGCCGCGCTGTGACTCTGTGGTTTATTTTACATCGAGAAACCACCGAGTCCAGAGAGCACAGAGGTAGGAACGAGTAATACTATTTGGTTAACAAAGCAGGCCATGGATGGCCGGGCATCCGCTAGAGCAGAGCCGAGGCGGATGGAACGATAAGCTCTCTTGAGGAGGAGTACTGACTAGCACAAGTAAATTCCTTATATGCGAAAAATTTCGATAGTACCGCCGATTTCCTAGGATTTTTCGCTGTGCTACACTAGTAGATATGGCTACTCGCGGCTCTGGAAGTTCAATATCGAGGGCAAAAGTGAATTCATCGCTCCCCAACGCCGAAGCTCGAGTCGCACGCCTAACGGCGGCTATGGAGCTTATGGCTTTTGGAATTGAGCTCATGCATCATAACATCAAGAGGCAACTTCCTCATGCGTCTCCGGAATATGTGGAGGCTGAGCTGTCGCGTTGGCTGTTTGAGCAGCCCGCAGTTTTTGCGCCACGACCTGAACCTGCTAAACGGTAAGAGAATCTACAATGCTTGAGCAGCTTAAAACCGTGGCGGTTGATCTTACTACGCTAGAGACTCCATGGGCTCTCATTGGCGCGCTTGCAGTAAGCGTGCATACGGAGCCGCGAACGACCCGAGATATTGATGTGGCTGTAGCCGTGGATAGCTACGAGGAGCTTGTGAGAATAGAGCGCAAGTTGCTTTCAAGGGGGTATTCCGATAGCCAGCTTTTGATGCATGCCATGCCAACCCGCAAAATGGGATTGCGACTTCGAACTCCGACCACCTGTTCACGACCACTTGCGCTCGATCTTCTTTATGCATCTTCAGGGATTGAACATGAAATCGTCGCAAGCGCGCAGTTGCTGGAGATCTTACCCGGAGTCCAGATTCCTGTAGCATCAAGACCACATTTAATTGCGATGAAGGTGCGGTCGGTAGACGATGCGGAAAGAATTCGCGATCAGGCTGACTTGCGCCAACTCCTCTTTGGGGCAACGAAGCAAGAAATCGATCTTGCCAGGGCAGCGTTGGCCTTGATCAATGAGCGCGGGTTCGCGGATGGGAAAAATCTATCCCAGGAGCTAAGTCGCTGGATTGATAAATTCGTGCCTGCTTAGCTCCAATGAGTAATCCGAACACCCGTAGCATGAGATCATGTCCTTAGAGCGTGTTATGAACTTTTCTCCTGCTACGAGCCCCAATTCGCATTAGACTGCTTCGTTGGCCTAGTCGCGAGTGCTCGCAAGCCTGGTAGGCTTGCTCCGCGCTCGCTCCGGCGACCGCCGCGCATTCTAATGCGACTTGGGGGAAAAAGTTCATAACACGCTCTAGAAAACTGGTGCCGCCCTCTTCTATCACCGAACTATTTCGAGCAGGAACGAGCAGTCCGAAAAAGTAGCCTGACACCAGAGCTAAAGCTAAAAACGCACCCGCAAAAAAGTAACCGCTTACGTCTTAGCTGTTTTTTTGCAGCGCTGCGATACGAATATCAAGCGCGGGATGAGTTGAAATCGAAAGCCACGGATTTCCATTGGAAGTCTTGCCGAAAATCTGTAGCGCCGCCATCGATTCATGCACTTCGGTTTCTCGAGGTCCGGTGCCATGCATCCTCTTTAGCGCCTGTAGGGCCGCAATCATCTTCTCGCGACCAACAAGCTTGGCGCTCCCCGCATCGGCTCTAAACTCGCGCTGACGAGAGAACCAGCCGGTAACGAACATACTAAGCACGCCGAATGCAATTTCGAGAACGACCGTAACAACCATGCGAACGAGATACTGCATGTTCTCTTTGACTGATTGGCTGACTGCATACGCAATAATTCTCGCAAAGAACATGATAAAGGCGTTTACTACACCTTGAATCAAAGTCATGGTGACCATGTCACCATTTTGAATATGCGCCACTTCGTGGGCGAGAACACCTTCAATCTCGTCACGTCGCATCGATTGAAGTAAGCCTGTAGATACCGCGACAAGCGATCGTTTCTTGGTCGGCCCGGTGGCAAATGCGTTTACATCGGGACTTTGATAAACTCCAACCTGCGGCATCGTCGAAAGCCCGGCGGATCGGGAAATATTATACACCGATTGAACAAGCCACCCGAGATCACCAGCTGCATTGGGCTCGATGACCTTTACTCCCATAAGCCATTTCGCGCTTATTCGTGAGATTGCCAGCGAAAAGAGCGCTCCGATCATTCCGTAAACAAAACAGAATGCCATCAAATTCCAATAATTTAGCCCTGCGCTGGTGATATAGGGCTGAATCCCAAGCACACTCAGGACGATCGAAATTGTGACCAGGATGAATAGGTTAGTTATAAAAAACAGGATGATTCGTAGAAACATCGTCACTCCCTCAAGTAGACACACCAAATCAGGTTTATAGACGATTATTGTATAATCACTATTCAAAAAATATCAAATGAGAAATCAGAGAGTTAGAACACATTACCAGCTATGCAGAGTACCGTACAAACGAGGAGCCCATTAGCTCTAGGGCCTTCTATGTTGTTGCGGGTACATGCCTACCTTGTAATATTTCGATCTGGAACTTTGATCGTTCTGAAGTGTAATTGCGTTAAAGACCATAGAGACACAGAAGTCACGGAGTTAGGGAAACAACACGCGAGTCTAATGAGTATTTGCCTCAACATAGCTTAACCAACTAATATAGCTCGAGTTTTTAGTTTATCTGCCTCGAAAAAGTGAAGCAACTCGTGCACCAATGCTGAATAGATCCCAGGGACGCTTTCATTTGAATAGGTTTCCGAGGTTACAGCAGGACCATACGCGCGTCTCGCATTTGCGGTTTCAGCCAAGAACCTATGACCCACTCGGTTCAAAAAGACGCCCCCTCCCGTGCGAAAACTAGCGCTAACGAACCGATTAGCCATAGACCAAAAGACGAAGCCTCCGAGAGCCCATGGCCACGCGGCCTTGATACGTTCGCGAAAAGCTTAGCCACTTTTTTTCCGTCAAACGTGATTCAGCCACTTATCAGCTCAGTGGCCGTGAACTCAATCGTCGAAGGCAAAATGGGCGAACTTTCTGCGCTCGAAACATACCTTAAAGACCTCGGAAGTCGGCTCGGGTCGACCTTCGGGGACTTTCGTGAAAAGACTGCCGAAGCGATCTTCAGTGCGCTTAACAACACGGCGTTCATCGATCGCATCCACACCGTCGATGACTTCAAACGCTACGCTGAGCTGCTCTATACACTGGCCTGTGCTCACGGCTCAGACGGGAGATTTTCCCAATATACCGCATACTACACTATCTCCGACACGGTCAGGGAGCTCCTCTCCCTCGCCCGCGGAGACTTCGAGCGTGATTTCTCGCGACTCGTTGACACGTTCAAGGAGAGTAACAAATTCGCTTCGAGACCATCTCTTGCCACCGCACTTAGTGAGCTCTCTCCACTGGTAAGAAGCACTGCCGACCTAGACAAGCTACTCGGCTTTGTTAAACAGGTATCTAAAGGAAAGCTCTCTGCGGTAAGTATCCTCCACGACGACGCCCCGTTTGGAACCCCTTCCACCACTCAAGGAGCGGCGCGGCTTGAAGCCTGGAAGAAGCTCTCACCTGAGCAGTTCGATGCCGCGCTCTCGCTTTGCGGCGTTGCCTATGAACACTGCGGTGGAGGCAGTGCGCTCATTAACGGAGCGGCGCGCGTCTTCATCGAGCGAAACGATAAAGTTGAACTTTCTGCGCTCGAAACATACCTTAAAGACCTCGGAAGTCGGCTCGGGTCGACCTTCGGGGACTTTCGTGAAAAGACTGCCGAAGCGATCTTCAGTGCGCTTAACAACACGGCGTTCATCGATCGCATCCACACCGTCGATGACTTCAAACGCTACGCTGAGCTGCTCTATACACTGGCCCGGGAAAACAGTGAAAGGCCGCGGAGTCGACAGCTGGGACTTCATGACCGCGTACGGGAGATTCTAGCCCTCACTCGCGACAACTTTGATAATGATCTTTCTCTAGTATCCGGTGACCTTAGTCGAATGGGAGTTCTTCAGGTCGCAACGCTTGCAAGATCCTCTGCGGAGCTGAACCTCATTGCGGCATCCGCCGCTCGCCTCAACGCGACGCAGACGAATCTAGCAAAGCTCTTGAACATCAACGATACGAAGTTTGCGAAAGCTTGGCTCGAAGTAGCATCGAGTTCCGGCGGGCTCACCGCGATACTCGCCGCGGCTGAGCGTTCGCCGGCACCGGAACCATTCGAGCTCTTCTTCGATTTCGCGCTCGCGGCCGATACGCCTTCCCAGGCCTTCGAAAAAGCGCGGCGCTGGGAGATTGCCGACAAATGGTTTGGGTACATCAGTCGGAAGAATCAGACCGATGCGCTCGCGTACGCTGCTCCACGACTTGGAGAGCTCAAGACGTTTCCTCTCGAAACTGCTTACGCCCTTATGGGCGCCGGATATTCGAAGGAAGTGGTTAAAGCCCTTGCAAAATGCAGCGATACCGCCACACTTTGCTCCGATCTGGCGAAAGACCCCGCCAGCCGAAGCGCTCTTATCGATAATTGGGATATCTTCGTGGCTGTGCTACCGCGCTCTCCAGCGGAGAACCTCCTCGAAGCGCTCACTACCGATGCGCCCGGTGCGGCGTGTGTTAGTAGAGCACTTAGCCGCTGGGAGAAGATCCCCACCGCTACAGCGAAGAGGCTTGTTGCCTGCGGTCACGGGGCGCAGGTCGCTGCCAACGCTGCTTCGTTCGGGGACCCACCAAAAGTTGCCGACATCCTACTGTCCACCGGACCGGAAAACGTGGCCGTTGCGACCACACATGCACGAGACTTCATACTACGCGCCGTTAAGGGTAGTACTAAGCTGAGCGAAACCTTCCGTCGCGCTCTTCCGCCGGAGTTTGTAAGAGACGAAGCGGAACTTCTCGCCAAGCATATCGCTCGCTTTTCAGACCCGAGCAAGGTGGTTACAGCGCTTATTGAACAGGGTCCGGAGGGACGCCAGGCGCTCCGCAGCTACGGACGCGCGCTGCAGACTCTGCTGTCAGCCGAGAGCGCGCTGCGCCTGTTGGCACTCGGCGATATTGACACACTCGTCGCGGTCATGTCGCGTTGCGCGCAACCTGCCGCCGTTCTTTCGGCGCTCAACGAAGATACGAGCGCGGCACGCACGGCGATACTGGATGCCGCATTCACTGAACTGATTCAAAGGCACGACCTACAAGACTCGCTGTCCCCGCGAATTGATTCTTCAATAGGCGTGCGACTCATACGCAATGACAGTTCGTCGCTCATTTTAAATAAAGCGCAGCTGTTCGATCGGCAGGAAGCTCTCGTCGCCGAGGTAATAGCGCGATCAGAGTGGGAGAGGCTTGCCAGTAATCTAGAGAGTCTCCGGGAGCTTCCCGCTACAGTAGCCGAGAAGCTTATTCTTCAAGGCCACAGCGGCCGGGTGGCAGCTCAATTGCCTTCATTCACCGGGCTCACCGAAAAGGTAGCGCTCGCGCTCCTCGATGGAGGCCATTTGCTCGAGCGCGCGACAGCCAATACGTTTCAGCCGCTGACTCTCCGAGTCGCGCGCCGCCACCAACACTCCTTCGGGTACCTCTCCTTCGATGCAGATCCCGCGCTGCGGCGCAGCCGTCTTCCAGTAGTTGAGCACTTGGCGTGCGAGGCCGAGCTCAAGAAGGTATGGGACGCGGAAACCTCCGAGGACCGGGAGCGCTGCGCCGAGCTTCTCTACACCAAGCTTGCATCGTTCGCACGCTGGAACGAAACGGGCGTTGCGGCGAGTATAACAGGTGGGAGAACCCGCTTCGGCTTGTCGGCGATGCTTCGATTTGCTGGCCGCGCGGATGTCTCTCCTCACGACGCGCTCCTACGGTTCGACAAAGGGGTACGACTGATCGACAGTTTGAATCGACCGGATGCGTCCTTCCCCTCGAAGGAATCCCCGGAGAGTCAGCGTCTGAGCGACGGCGCCATCTTTACCAATCTCTTCGAGCAGATTCGCCGTGACCGATCGCAATACCCAGCCGGAAAGTCCTACCACCACTTCAACGAGCTGGTCGATCGCGGAATAAAGGCCCCGCGCGAACTGAAGAAGCTTGCCGCCGAGTTTCCGCCGGAGAGTTCGCTGCGCAAATATGTCGAAAGCATCAGCTCTCCGCAGGATATCATGGGAAGCTGGGAGGCTTTTAAGCTTTACGCCGACACTTCGACTATTCTCACGCATAAACGCGCGGCGCTTCTCGAGGTATCGCGTCTCGATCAGAGGGGCAAACATGCGCTTGCACGCTACTTCGAGAGTATTGCCTTCCATAAAGGTGCGCCGGTAAATCTCGAATCCCTGATAAATTTCGTGCGCGCGCCACGCGCGTTTTTGAATGCCGACGATGCGCATGCACCTGCAGAAATTCACGACAGGAAGAAGCCATCAAACTACGCGGAAGTTCGCCGCCTCGGGCTCGGCGTCGATCAGCTCCGTGACGCTCTAGTCGAAGGAGCGCTGGATGAAATTCAGTTCATCGCTCCGCTGGCGATCCAGTATAAACTGGCGGCCCCGGGAAAAGTTGTTGACGAACAGATCGCTCAAACTCCCGTAAAGGAGATGATTGTTCACGCCCTTGGGCGGGGCCCAGTGGGCGAGGGCGCATTACTCGATTCGGCAAGCCGCAAACGCTGCTTCGCACGGCTGCAGAGCGTCGTCGATCGCGAGTCCCAGCGGCTGCGTAAAAGCCGCGCCACGCTTCGAGATTTTCTGACAGATCAAACCTTCAACCTTACTGGCGCCGGTGAGAAGGAGATTCGTACCACACTCGTTTCCGCGCTGAGAGATGCAAACTGTCTCGACGAAGATCCGCGAATATTTATTGCTCAAGTATTTCCTAAGTCGGACTCGCGCTCCGTGCTTGCTGGAAATGACACTGCCTGCTGCATGCCATTTGGGTCAGGAAAGAATAACGTGTATATGTTCAACCCCGGCTGTGTGCAGTTCACCGTACAAGAGGGTGGCGACATCGATCAACGGACGTGCGCGCAAAGCGTCGTGACTCTAGACGTCTCACTTAAGAAGACCGTACCTGAGATTCGACAAGCCGTTGAGCAGGCTGGCGGTCGGCTGGAAGATATATTCGAAAGCGATCCAGGATCGGAACCAATGCGACATCTCGTATGCGACAGTATTGAAAGTAATCCAAACTTCAGAGCTCCTGAAAATGTCGCGATCATAAAGAGCATTTACGAGGACTTCTTCGCTGCATTGCTCGAGCGGGAGGGCGGAAGAGTCGCTAAGGCGATACCAGTCTCAACATCGTTCGGCGGAC
The DNA here is from genome assembly GCA_964510065.1 of uncultured Bdellovibrionales bacterium. GTDB lineage: Bacteria > Bdellovibrionota_C > UBA2361 > UBA2361 > CAIXSY01 > CAZEAC01. Next base: position 26,069 of record CAZEAC010000050.1, read on the forward strand.
CGTTCCAGAATCAGCTGACGAAAAGGCCGAACACCTTCATTCCTCTCGCTCCGATGAGCTACTCCGACAATCTCGGCGCGGAGTGCCTGGAACTGATGCCGAAACGGGTACCGCAGCTTGTGCGCGCCAGGGTGGATGGATTCGAGGCACCGGCACGTGCTTGGAAGGGGCACGAGAGTGGAATCAGCAACATCACGTTCCGCGACTGCCTTCCGATAGCGCGGCTCGAGGGAAAGACATATGCTGATAACCCGGAGATCCGCGAATACCTACATACCATTCAGAACACAACTCTCGGGGTCCAGATCGCAAACAGTTTCTTTGGCGCCCCCACGCTGATGCTGAAGTCGGTCAACAGTGGCGGAGTGCTCAACGGCTACCTCATGGCCTATGAGGGTTTAGGCGAGACAGCGGCTCAGCCGATTGTGTATGTTCGCGATTTTGCCGCGAATACTGAAGAGACGCTCTCATCCGTACCGCAGCGCCTTTTGAAGGAATTCTTCACCCGCTATCGCCACGCATACCTTGAGCCCGAGGCGGAGGTTCGCGCGCCGAAGATTGCTCTTGAGGCGCGCGAAGACACGTCATACCGACTCCTTCTCCGCAAAAAGGAGCAGTTCGAAGGCTATCTCGGATGCAAGTTCAACATTGTCGAAACAAGGACCTACACGCAGGGCTCCTACACGATGCACGCCTTAGAACTTGTTCCCCTCGTCCCGCCTGAGCTTTCCCAGCAGTGGGAGGCACGTCCACTTCCGACTAACGGCCCGCCTCCACGACGCTTCGACCGACGAGCCCCGCATTGGCATAGGGACGAGGACTTCGCCGATGAGATTGAAGATCTGGACGACGAGGACACAGACCGGAACGATGAGCCACGATGGCGAAGCGAGCTGGCGCGTCGGCGTGATGCCAACCCAGAGGGCATCAATGCTCTTGCCGATTTCTGGCCCACTGAGGAACAAGGCTGAAAAGAGGCCGTAGAGATATTGGTCCAAGGATTCTAGCCTGGTCTTCTCAGAGTCTCGAGCGTCACCCCGCTCGGTACTCGCCGCGAACCTTTCCCTAAAACTTCTGTCTTTGAAATTGTACCTTTCGTCACAAGCCGGGCGATATTGGCGCGCTAGCTACTGCCATAAAAGCGCAAGTTGTGAAGTAACGTCATCGAACAGCGAATCCGCGCACATGCTTTGCTAAGAAACTCCTTGGCTTCCTCACGCTTACCAACACTGTCTAAAAGATCCGCATCGTTGATGAGCAAGGTTTCAAGATAGGGTTGCGCGTCGGCCTGCTCAATTGGGGCAAAACTCAGGAATAGCTCGATAATTCTAGAGTAATGTTCAATAAGCGCAGCACTGTACTCATTACTAAACGAATAAAGCTTTCCTGGAACAAGTGATACCGCGCCCGATGCTTCAAGCTGCGCAACCCCTTTTAAGAAAGTATTTAATGAAATATTCGGCTCTAGCGAAATGGGCGCAAGCGCATGAAGCGCCCGCCCTAGAATTTCGCGATTAGGCTCGACACTTCGCGAGAGCTGCTCAGTCCATGAAGAGTACTGAGCTTCCTTTGACGAAAGTACGATTGGCTCAAAATGGTATGGGAAAAGCAGCCGTGGCTGATAGAGGATAGGTCCGCCCTGATGTGCTCCCTGAATATAACTCAGGTAGAGACTCGAGAACCATGAACTCTCGACAATAAGTGGATTCTCCCGTGGATAACGCTCGAAGTTAAGCAGCGCCATCTTTTCGGCGCCCCGCGAAGCCGAAAGTGTCTCGACGACATTAAAGAGCTTCTCGAAACGAAGTAAAAAGAGCGCCGATACTGCCAGCAATAAAACCGAAGCGGCGCCTCGCGCAAAAGCTCGGTGCATAGGCAGCGCGACGCAGCCACAAAAGATTGCAATCACGACGAAAAGCGGAATCCAAGGGTCCGGCTGCCAACCCTGAAAAAAAGCCCAGTTCCCAACCGCGCTCAGCGCAAGAACAATCGCAAGCCGCGTACGCGTTGTCAGCGCTACTATCAACCCTACACAAGCGAGGCCGAGCAATAGAGGTCCGATCTCATCATCAAGAGAATTCAGATCCTTTTCCAAATTAGCACCGAGCCTTGAAAGCGGTAGCTCAAAGTCGGTGGCACTGGCTGCCCCTTTTACTTTGAGATCTCTATCTCGAAGATCCGAAAGAAGGTTGAACGTCCGCTTGGCCGAAGTCGGGGCGCCAGTGTTAAGAGGTAAATCTGATGATGCACGAATTGGGAGATACAGATAAAGCGCCAATCCAAAAACTCCAAAACAGATCCCGGGAAAAAGCGCCGCTCGCATTACTCGCCATTTCGTCAACATAACGAGCGCGACTAGAATTATTGAAAGTCCTAACGCCACATGATTGCCCAGTGCCAGGCCACCTAGAAAACAGCCAGCAATAAGGTCGCGAACATCAGCCTGACTCTCAGCACGTAGTACCAACAGCAACAGGACCGTAAAAAGGAGCCCGTATAACATGTAAACTTCAGCGCTCAGCGCTTGACGCAGAAAGGATGGCGATTGCAGAAGCACCAGAGCTGGGACCAGCACCGCAAGCGTCCTTGGCGAATTGCTTCGCAAGAATATTCGTGAAGTGACTACGCAAACCGAGACAATCAGCAGCGCTGCACAGAAACTTGAGAAAAGGTTGACTCGGAAGGCGATTGTGCCGATCGGCAAAAGCGCAAAGAGATTCGAAAGCTGGCTGTAAAGCGGATATCCTGCTGGGTGGGCAATATCCAGGGCAAAGCTCGAAATAATAAACTCTGCCGCATCTCGCCAATAAAAGGTTGCCGGCGTAAAACAAACAAGGGTTGCCCATACCAGTAAGAACACGCACAACAAGCTAGCCGAACCTAGCAAAACAGAGTTCTTTATTATCTTCAACTCCGCAGTGGTCTCACACTCTGCCAAAAAAGATCGCTCCCCGTAGCAACAAAATTAATTATGCTTAATCCTAAGATAGGGAGCACCGATAGGAAAGTTGGGTTATGGCATCGAGCCACTTACATTGGATACCAGGAGATAATTAAAGGTGAAAAAATTTTTAATAATATTGGTCCTTGGGGCGGTAGTTGGTTGTGGCGGCGGAGGCGGTGGCGACGGCGAGAGCTCTGGCGCGGATGCCTGCGGAGTATTAGGTCTCAAGGTCATTAACGGCGAAAAGTGCGACTTTAGCGCAAGCCCGGTCGTTGTAGTAGTCGCCGGCGATAGTCAGGGAAATGCTATTGGTCTCTGCTCGGGATCGTTGATTGCGCCAGATAAGGTGCTCACTGCGGCGCACTGTATTGTCGACTCCGGAGCATCACGATTCGTGGTCGCATCAGGCAGCCAAAACGCACGTGTCAGTAGAGCTGCATATCATCCAAGTTACACCCCTACTTCAAGCATCAGCCCATACGATGTTGCTGTTATGACGCTTGATCGATCACTTAGCCTTCCCACTATTCCAATTCTTCTTAGCAGAAGCATAGATTCTGGCGATCGCTGCACGGTATATGGCTATGGAAACGACGAGAATGGTCAGAGCTTTGGCGAACTCGGCTTCGAGGCACTCAAAGCGACTTTTATAGAAGTTGTCGGCCACGAAAGTGGCGCCATCATCAGCTCTTATGATGAAACCCAAAGTGGTGCTTGCGAAGGTGATTCCGGCGGCCCGCTTGTCGGCACGAAAGATGAGATTTCTGGAATTGTAGGTGTCACACAGGGAGGTACTGCCGCAGATTGTCAGGCCGGCTCGCTCGAAGTATTTACCGACCTACAGAGCGATAGCACGCTGGATTTCGTAATCGGCGAAGCACCTGGAGCGCAGGTCCGCTAGGCCTACCCGCCGCGCTTTGTTTCAGCCTGCTGGAGTATTCGATAGCTGCGATCAAGCGCGAGCTCCTGTTCGTCGGGCTCTTCGCTCTCTTCGAGGCCAGCGCGTTGCGCGCTCCATTCGGAAATGCCGGGAAACCCAGGTTGTAATTCACCAAATGGAAGTGGTTCATCGCTTGGTTCAATATCGAGAGATGATTTCGGCGCATTCATTTCGCGAAAGATACTGTGCGATGAATCCCGCACTAACTCTCCAGACACGCCGTACTCGTTCTCTCCGCGGTGTCCTCCGATTCGGCTTCCTGAATCAGGCTGCTCGGAGTACTCACTGGGATCGAGCTCAATCGGCTGAGCCTCAGTTTCATTTTCGTGCTTGGCATGGGCTTTCTTAGGTCTTGTCATAACGACTCCATAATGACGAATCGATTCTTACCGCTTCTACCTCAACACCCGAACTCACAACATGCTTCGATGATAGCGCATGCCCTGATCTCGCGACCAGCAAATGATCGACTTTGTGAACGGCCGTTCACAAGGCCTGGCTAAATAGGATCAACTAAGGATGCAAAGACTAGAGCGTGTTCTGAACTTTTGCCGTAATTACTCATTCACCCCGGGTATTCTTTCCCTCACTCTGTGACCTCTGTGTCTCTGTGGCTTAAATACTTTAAAAACCACAGAGACACAGAGGTCACAGAGTAGCGAAAAAAGCCACCCACACTTA
>CAZEAC010000051.1:0-29886 GCA_964510065.1 uncultured Bdellovibrionales bacterium
CTACCCCGCGATAAGATCAGTCAAGACGGGGATTTATAGACGAGGTAGCAAAGATAGTCAAGAAAGTCAGCAGGACAGATTTCCCCCGAGCCCATTTTTAAGTATATAAGTGAAGAGATCTGCCCTGGTGCTGGAATTGGTAGACAGGCATGATTCAGGGTCATGTGTCCGCAAGGGTGTGAGAGTTCGAGTCTCTCCCAGGGCATGAATATTAGGGAAGAAAGGTTATTTATGTCACTTCGTCAGATCATTATTGCGCTCCTTCTGGTAGGCTGCATCTCAGCATGTCAACGACAGAAAAAGCCGGTTGGCGATGCCGTCGCTCCCTCGGATGCGCCCGCCTACACGGTACAGAGCAATCTTAATGGCGGTGTTGCTCCGGTTACAGAAGAGAAAAAGTAACCGCAGATGGAAATAAAAGTTTTTGCCCAGGCGGAAAAGCGCGGGCATGAGCAGGTCGTCTTCTTTCACTTTCCCAAAGTAGGCCTTAAGGCAATTGTTGGTATTCATAATACCGTACTTGGACCTGCGCTCGGTGGCTGCCGGCTCAGGCTTTATGATGACGAATCGAAGGCGCTGGATGACGTGTTGCGTCTCTCGGAAGGCATGACGTACAAGAGCGCGGTTGCAGGACTTGATCTTGGTGGCGGGAAGGCGGTGCTTATTGCTGACCCGCATATGACCAAGGGGCGGCGCGAAATGTTTTTAAAGTTTGGTGAGTGTCTCAATCACCTCAATGGCCGTTACATTAGCGCCGAAGACATGGGCACGAGTGTTGAAGATGTAATGGTGATGCGCGAGCTCACCAAGTATGTCGCAGGAATATCACCTGCACATGGTGGTGGAGGTGATCCCTCGCCCTGGACAGCGCGGGGAGTATTCGCATCGATTCTCGCGGCGTGCGAGAAGCGTTACGGGTCGAAAGATCTTAAGGGCAAAAAAGTAACGGTACAGGGCGTGGGGCATGTCGGCTTGGTGCTTGTCGAGCTGCTGCTCAAGGTTGGCGCAAAAGTAGTAGTGAGTGACACTCAGAAAAATACGCTTCAAGCAGCGCTGACACAATACGGCGTTGAAGCAGCCGACGTTGATGCGATCTATGACGTGAACTGCGATGTGTATGCGCCCTGTGCGGCAGGGCAAACGGTGAATCAAGATACTTTAAAGCGGCTTCGCTGCGCGATTATCGCTGGCGCTGCTAATAATCAGCTTATTGATTCCTCGGTGTACCCACTTATTCTTGAAAAAAACATAATGTACTGCCCAGATTTTGTAGTAAATGCCGGTGGCGTGATAAATGTTGCCGCCGAACTTGTGCCTGGTGGTTACAAGGAGAGTTGGGTGCGCACGAAGGTGGATGCGATTTACGATACGACGCAAAAGATTCTCGTAGAGTCCGAGAAGCGCGATAAGTTTCCCGAAGTGGTAGCGCTTGAGCTGGCGCGGGAGAGGATTGCCCGAGTTGAGAATTCGAAGCTGCAATAGCTTTGATAATCTAACAAAGAAATGTACCCACTCGCGTAAGTAGCTGCCACTATCAGGAAGCAGTCAAGTACGCAGTGGTGCCTAATAAACAAACAAAATATTAGCTGCTGCCTTTATTTGAGTAGCAATTTTTTAATATACGGTAGTTCGAAGTATCTGCGGGACCATTTATAAGGTGGGCGAAGAATCGCAAAAAAATCCTTCCTTGGAACCCGTTCTCCCCAGATTGGGAGAACGGGGCGAAAGATGGGGGATTAGACTCCCTCATCGGCACCGCGAAGGGCATGATCCTTGATCCGCTGCGCGATGCCACGAAGGGCTGACCAGCCGAGCTCAAAAAGCTCCTCGAGCTTAGTGAACCACTGGAACACGCACTTCCAAACGAAATGGAGCGGCCAGAAGACCGTCCAGAACCAGACCCGTTCTTTATCGTTTTCGACCGACTTAATATCGGCCCAGGCCTCTGGCTTGACATTGGTTTGCCACTCCTGTTCCACCGAAGCCGGGTCGAACTTCGGTTTCGGAGTTAATGAATCAGCCCGTGAATACCCACGCGGATCCGAATGCGAGGTCGATCCACCATTCGCTTGTTCAAATTCCCGGCGCTTACCGTCCAGCCAATTTTGCTTGAAGCTCTTTAGTTGGGCGGTATACCTGGAAATATTCTTACGAGCTGATAGCCAGCCGACTATCGGCGAATAGACCAGCAGCCCAAAGCCTAAGGAGCCCGCGACGTAGGCGAGCACCCGCAGGTAGTGCTGCCGGAAAAGGGTAATCACATCGACTACCCCAAACAGGTGAAGGGTGCCGAGGAGCAGCAGAAGGAGAAATGTGGCTTTCGCCGATCTGAATTCCGCCACCCGTTTCGTCATGAACAGGCTCTCGAAAAAGAGCAAGAGCCCGACCGGAATCCAGAATATCCACCCTGAGGCAAAAACGAATGCCCCGAACCAGAAGCCTGCCGTAACTGATTCCATTTTTGTATTTTCTTTCTTTTTTTACCGATTTGTGTTGACCACGATTGGTTAGAACCTCAAAAAAATGAGCGATTCTTCTAACCCGTATTGAAGCTCCATAAGGCGGAGCGATTTGAAATAAGGAATTGTAAGTATAACAGTCCAGGATAGGTAAGATAGTGAGCGACATACTAAAAACTATCGTAAGTTAAGTTAGTTACGGCCGCGGCCGCAGGTCTGAGCGAAGAGGGCGCTTAGAGACTTTGCTTTGATAGCCTGTAACGTATATGTATCGTTGCTGCAAGCTTGGGGAGTCGTATGAATACCATTGATACTAGAAAGGAACGTCAAATTCTCTTTGAGGAATTAGATCGAATAGATCATCAGACCAATAAGGGCTTGGAAGTTGCAGCTCGATTTATGCCTCCTGATCTCGCTGTCCTTGCTGGGCCTCTAGAAGGGCCATTTTTACGCTGGGCGGTAGACAAGACGTCGCAGGCGGCGAGAAGCGGGGAGGCTTACAAAGTTCTTGGCGACGCCGTTTCCGGCCGTCTGCAAGCGCTTGATCGCTACTGCAGATCTATTGAGGAGCGGCTAGCTGCAGGAGCTCTTCGATCGCTCACGCAGGGTAGCGCTGCTCAAGACGAGCTTTATAGTTATCTCGATGCGCTCACCCCTTATTATCTTCCTAAGGTTGATGTGCTTTCTAAGCAGAAGCAGCAGGTCTTGGTCACTTTTGCCGATCCGAGACCAGCGCGCCTATATCAAAACATCGCTGAAGTTACTCAAGCAACGCGTTGTCTGGCTCCTTCTGTTGCGCTTGTCCTTTCACAGCTGAGCCAGCTCGGATTATTAGAGCGCCAACGCTCCGATTCCCGATCGCCGCGCTATACAGTAAAAGATCCTGCCTTTCATGCGTTTTTGATTATGCGTTACGGCAACCGTGGAAGTCTTCGTGCAGCAATGTTTGCTATGCTCGCTAAGAAAGTGATTAATTCACCGCGGGATGCTGAGGATAAGGCCCGCCATAATCGAGAAGAAAAAGTGTAGCTCTGAGGATAAAGCACTGGACGCTCATCTTTCTCATCTCGGGTACTTTGATGAAGTCACCAAACAATTCTCACGGTGATTGGTCGGCGTCCTAAAATTATCTTTGAATTGTAAACAGCCTGTTTGATTGCTTGGCGCGTATGTTGGTGCTCACGCTAGGAATACTTCGTAAGTTATGGAGCCCTCGAAATTTGGTGAAGCAGAATGATAGTAATTTGTGACATTGGTAAGCAACGAAGGAAAGGGCGCTTATATAGGAATACCATGAAGAATTACCTACTTCCATTTCTCAAACTTTCTCTCCTCGCGGGGATTGCCGTTTCAACGATTTCGAATACCGCATCGGCAGAGTGGAGGTCGCTTGGCGCCTTGTCCAAGTATACGGGTGCAATCGATATAAAGATGTGCAGATATCGAGTTTTTCTACCTCGTTCCTACTCGACCGCTGCGTTGCCAAGTGGATACTATTTTGAACTGCCGCAGACGAACATAGACAGTTACAGCGAGAAGAACGCAGTCGGGGTTCCATATGCAGTAAAGCAGTTTTCGTTAATTAGTGATTGGAAGAGCCTTAAATTCGGCGATGCGTATTTTAACGCAGCGATTTGGGACGATTATTACTTGCTTGATCAATCAGCTCCTGAGGCAAAAGTCCGACTTGAGCAAACTTTTTCGCGCTCGAAGTCGACGAGGATTGCCGTCAATTTTCTAAGAGTATTTAAGTCTGTAGCGTCGATGACTGCCGATCATGTTGATGGCAACTCCGTGTATGTAGCAGGCGACGGCTCCGATGATACTATCCAGCTCTCAGCCAACTACCTTCGAGGCGACCGCATTACGCTCGAAGCTGATTGTGGTGCTGCGACACCGAATCCGACACCATCTCCGGTAAAGTAGTTAAACGATAGCGTAACGCTTTGCTTCAAGGCGTTACGTTGAGTGCTACCCCACTATTTACTGGTAAGACGTCCCGATGGAGTAGGGAATGTCATACACCGCGATTATGTTACCTTACTGTAAACGTGAGTGGCAGATAGTAACAGCAAAAGCAGTAGCGAAATGGAGTGAAAGTGAGCCTGGAAAAAATTCCACCAAAGTGACTTGCTCTCGCGCAGAGGTGCGCGTCTTCGCGTCGTATCATTCAAGGTGTGAAAGTCCAAAAGAAATCAATTTCGATCGTGAACCTTTTTAAAAAAGGCCCCCTGGAAGATTGCTCACCCAGAGGGCCATCTGAATGTCTGCATCAGTGTGCTTTGCTTGCCTCGATTACCGACTCGATCGCGCTTCTCTTGAGGAACAGAACAGTAACAGTGACTAGAAGCGCGAGTGTACAGGCGCCGATGAGAACTTGACGCGGCGCATTTAGCTGGCTGGCGAGCGCGGCGATGCCTAGAACTATCACCGGCGACAGCCCCTCTTTGACCAGGTTGAGAGACGCCGATACTTCGGCGTTCTTATCGAGGCCTTGTACTACCTGAGGAATGATACCGTCAAAAACGACGGTGTATACCATAATGGAAACCGCGGAATTCACGGCAATCCAGACCACGCCCCAGAAGTAATTCGTGGGAACGAATGCAATGAGAGCCTCGATGAAGCATACACTCACCATACCTGCTACCAGCTGATGAAAGCTAAGCTTCCAAGCCTTTGCCCCGTAGAATCCGCCGCATGCGGAAGCGAACATGGCAACATAGAAGGCGAGTTGTCGTTCCGATTCTCCGACTCCCTTAAGTTCCTTGTAGAATCCAAAGATGAAGTAGAAGCTGGAGTAGGCAAATGCCCACGCCATGAGAATACAAAGAAAGACCGGAAATGCCCCGGTTACTTTCGCTGCTTCGCTTAATGCGAGGCGTGACGGCTGTTGTTCGGGTAGCTCCGTCTGAGCCTTACGACTCGTCGCATGCCGCATCGAAACCAAAAATGTCACCACTATAGCGAAGGTGATGGCATCGATGAATAGCGCGATTGAAATCGCCGCGCGAGGAGTATCGCCCTCTACCGGACCGAGCCACCACACGACGAGGATCATGGCCAGGCTGATTAATGCCCGCCCAAAATGATAGATTGTCGAAGATGACCGATTCGCTTGCTCGCGATCTCCGTCGCTTCCGTCGGCGAGTACTCCGTAAAGACAATCTCTTGCCGGATAGTACAAGACCTCCATGAATCCGAGGAGAAACCACAGGAAAAGCACGAGCGCTTTGCTGTCGACAGACGCAAGTACAAAAATTGCCGCGCTCGTCGAGAGCAGGCCCATCCCCGTATTCGCCCATATGCTCGTCCGCAATGGGGTATAACGTCGAACAACTTTTGCCGCGATGTGCGAAAGCGTGAGTGATGGGATCGCCTGAATGAGTGACGCTACTGTGACTAAGAATACTTTCTGTGCCGGCGTTCCGGTTGCGACATAGAACGTGAGCCACGGAAAGGCGTATTGTCGTAGAAGATCTCCAATTCGAGAGATCCCGTTTACCCGACCATAGTATTGGACATTGTTCATAATAACCTGATCTTTGGTTGAAAACCTGACCGATCGAAACTGATTCGCGCAGCCGCGCACTTCGCGAATCAGTTCGCCACTCTTCTGCCCGTTATAGAAATTTCGCCATTCGAAAGGAATGGGTAGTGATCCTATATTTTAGCCAAATTTCGCGGCTAATAAAGCTCTCCGGTCAATTTCTGAATTCTCTGTGGATTTGTTAAATGACTCGGAGCTCAAGGACTCAGAATTACCTTTGCTTTGTTACGCGCCAAAGGTCTGCTTCAGAGAAACCGCGCAGCTGCCTGCATAATATCGTCAAACCAGCAAAGGCAATGACACCCCTTCTAGTAATCCAAAGGCAATGACCGGTCGAAAGGAATGTGATCGAGCCAAGCTGCTCGCGCCATCGTCCCTGGCTTCAAGTAGGGTTTCAGCGCTTTGTAGTTACGGGGGGTTTCGGCGGGACAGCTCGGATCAATTATCGGATCGGCGTAGACTAACAGATCCTTTGTAAGCAGTTTCTCGACGATTGCGCGATGCGGATTTCTCTCCGAGAGCGAAAGGAGGTGCTGATGGTTTGCAGTCTTCCAGAGGTGCCTTTCGAAGATTACTCGTAGAAGCAAAAACTGCTCTTCGACACTTAATTGATGAAATGTCTCGAGCGAACCTCGCGCCCTGTGTTTGCTTTGAAGCGATGTAGAGTTTCGTTTCTGTTTAAGGATATCACTCGTGGCGAAAAGCCTGGAACCTTTTATCTGTGCGAGCTCCTCTTTTGTAAAAGCGTTCGCGAGCGTTGCGCCGTCGCGAAGAATCTCGAGTGCACATGAGGCAAGTACCCAGTCTTCACGACAAGCATCGTCCTTGAGCGTCGCTTTCAATTTGGCGAGTGCCGCATCGCTCGAAGCTACAAAGGGCTTCGGAATAGAAGGATCAAACGCCCGCCACGCAGCAACATTTTGTTCCCACTCCGCAAGCGGAAGCTTATAGAGATAGTACGAGTCGCTTCCTCCCTTCATCGTGAGCATGCCTTTAATGCTGTCGATAGCAACGACAAGCGGTGGGCGGTGGCTTGAATTGAGCACATCTGAAATAAGGGGATTCATCTGTGCGTGAATCTCCGCTCGAAAGCATTCAGCGTCGCGTTTTGTCCCTCTTACGACAATTGTCCAATGATCAAGGTCGCTTCCTGGTATGGCAATGCGCCGGCCAATTGAGCTTGCCGAATCATAACCAGAATATGCGACTTCGATACCCAGTTTTGCCTGTGCGGAACGCATCACTGATTTCGCATGCGATTCAATTGCCGCGCTTACTTTGTCCAATAGCGTGTCTCCATCGAAGCTCGTGAAACAGTACAGATAGGCAAGTACGAGCCTCTGTTTCTGATTCATGGAGAGCGTATCAAGTGCCGCCTGGGCATTGCCTCGCTCACGATCGGACGTATACAATTTCGAGAAGTCATCAACTACGCGGAGTGCCCCCTCGCGCGATCCAAAGCTCGCAATATGCATCACCGGAGGAAGTGAATGCATATGGGCGGGAATATTATTTACTCGCGTACCGTTTCTCGGCGCAGGCTGTGGCGCGCCATGAGCACGGTAAATTTGATTCTCAGGACGTGGAAAAAGCTGGTGAGCGATGTCTTCCTTGATTTTAGATTGCTTCGATCTGTGTGCCATTATTCAGCACCAAGAAGCCCACTCGCACTTACATCTAGCTGGCCTGCAAGGCCGTGGAAAAGTCGTGCGCTGCGGAAAGGCCCCCAGAGGTTTCGATGAGTTTGAAGTTTAGGCTGGGCGTCAGCGCCAGGTACAGAACGGCCGAGAATATAAAAATGATTATTGTGTGTGTCGAAATGATCGAGTGCTGCTTCAAGTTTGTCCCAACTCTCCTCGTAGTAGGATGGGTTAAGAATTCGTGTGGCGGTGTCGAATCCACAAACGAAATGCCACCCCGGCCCGTAGGCGATTGCTTTTTCAAGGAAAGACGGCGCATCTTGCCGCACAATGACCGGGTATCTTCCGCGAAACTGTGTCGCTCGACGCAAGAGTTCATCCCACGGTACCGGGTCTTTATCCATGTTGGCGCCCGAAATCTCGATGACGACTTTTTTATTGGTGATCGATTGTGCCGAAAGTGCCGCGAGGTCGTGGCCGCAATGGAACGAACGGAAAGATCCAGGGTAGATAATATGCCTATCAGGACTAAGCGAAGAGAGGCTTGCGATAGCGCCCTCTTCATTAATTAGCTCGGCACCGCGGCGTGAAATCGCGGGGAATGCAAGAGGGGCGAGCTGTACTCGGCCGTCGACAACTTGGCCTATCGGCATAGCAAAGTTGTTGAAAACGAGCTTCCTTGGCTTTGCACCGATTGCGACACATAGCGCGTTAAGCGCGATATCTTCGCATGTCGCGTTTTGAAGCTCTCGTTTAATTCGTCCGTGTCCCTTCTCAAGTACGACAGCGCCAGACGCAATGCCTTCAAACGTGCGAATGGCAATATGCATTTGGTTTTCACCCGAGCGAGTGGTGGAAGCAATATCTGCGGTCAGACCCAAGCCGACGACGGTGGGCTTTCCATTTTTTATTTTCCCCGCGCGGACGAGTGCTTCCTGGCCCCGAAGATACGACTCGTTCGCCATTGAGATTGCAACTGCTTGTGAAGTAGCTGTTTCTATAGCACCGCGTCCAATGAAGTTAGCAAGGAGACTAGAATCGTAGGGAATATGACCACCGAGAAAAATCTCTGATGCGCCGGGGAGAGAGGTAAGCGTACCACCAATGCTGGAAGCCGCGCCGGCTGAGCAGGTGAAGATTCGAAAATCGTGGTTCACACGGCGCAGTAGGAGCGCGGCGACATAGCTTGTGAAAAGTGAGGGGCCCGCAAATCTTCCAACTCGAAGAAGTTTGCTGGCACGGCACGCATTTGGAGTGGTGTGTGTAGTATGCATCGACGCCCTTACAACTTGGAGACCTAGCAATTATAGGGGAAGTGCCGTGCTAAGCAATTCACGACGCGTCACCAGAAAGCAATTTTGCTGAGTAGTTATAGTGACTTATCGGTGCCATCTCAACGGCTTAACAGCTTCGGTTCGTCAAAAATAAGATTTGTTTAGTCCAAACACTCAACATAAGCTTTGTGCAGGCCTTACCCCATTATTGAGATGTTGCAAACTCGCAATTCAAATTTAGCCCAGAGTGTCGAGCGCGAAAGAGCGCCTGGCCCAGACTCAGTGCTACCAGACTTTTATTTTTCGCCTCGGCTTGGATTGTACATCGCGACGACGCCGCTCAGAATTGATGATCGAGTTGCAGCGGCGGCTCAACAACTTGGGATTACTCTTGGCTGGGATGACCTCGGTCGGATAAATAATCTTAATTTCATCGAAGCGAAAAGGCTACTTAAAGAGCTAGGCGCAAAACTTCTTACACCGCGTGAGCTTTGGAGTCTTGCTACTGAAGTACGCGCTGAAGGTTTGACCAATCGTTTAGAAAATCTTCATAGCGATGAATTTGCCGAATGGCTTGATGTAGTCTTTTTACGAGATCGTGGTGGAGAGCTTCGGATGCTTGAATCGCCGAAGATTGGGGCAGATGGCGAGATCGAAAACATCGCTGCAGCACGGCCAATATATCAGATAGAAGGCCGTCCCGGCTGGATTTATCCCTGGCGTGGAATGAATCCAGGAAGCGGAATGCCGTGGGATGTGCATGGAAGTATTCCTACGGATCGCGATGGACTGTGGAAATATTGGTCCACTTTCAAAACTGATGGTCCTGTTGGGGCGATCCGCGGTTATGTAACCTCTTCGGCGACCCCGTCTTTTGATCTTGATATCCCACTTGATTCAAAACAACCAAAATTAATGATTCGAGAATGTCGAGCAACGCCCCTCGGCGAGCCATACGGAGAGGAGCTTACACTTGCGCTTGAGCGATTGTCGCGCTGCTATAAGAGCACTCTTGCCGAGAACCCGGGCGTGAATAATGAGCTTAGCCATCGCCGTTTTTTTGAGGAGCGAAGCGCGGTATTTCAGTTTATCGAAAGATGGTCGGATCAGTTGAAAGATGTTCGACTCGTGCGGACCCGCACGGCACGCGAGCTTTTAACTGATTCGCTGGGAGTACTTGCGCTTGAGGCGGAGCGAAGCAGCAGTTCCGAAGCACGTAGCGATCTCGATAGAGCCGTAGAGAGACTTCATGGACCTACTCTGAAAGCCTCAGGGCAGATGCTTAGAGACTATCTCCTCGAACTTCCTGCCTGTCTTGCGAATCTATCGAAAACGCCGGTGGTGTTTGTAATGGGGCATGCCAATCCCGACACCGATACTATAGTCTCTTCGCTTTTTGAGGCGTTTAGAAACGCGCTACGCGATCCGAGCTGCCTGTATGTTCCGATTCTTCAAGCAGATACAATGCCGGATGAAGCACGAAAGCTCCTTGGTAATGACCTGAGCGAACGATTTCCAACCTGGAAAAATCTTGAATATCGGCGACACCGCGAGCGCGGAACTGCCCGCTGGATTCTGACCGATCATAATGAAAGTCCTGTCCGAAAGTTCGCAGTCCATATTATTGATCACCACGTTATTGGCTGTGCTGCCGGCACGAATGCACAAGGGGTAAGCTGGGAAATGGCTGGTTCGTGTGCGGCGCAGGTCGCGCTCAAATTTCTTGGAAGTGGAGTTACTCTCGATTCGGAGCTTACCAAAATCCTCCTCGGCGCGACACTTATGGATACTGAGAATCGCTTGGCGCTAAAAATGACCTATCGCGACGGGCTTATTATGGACAGACTTCTCAAGCAAAGTGGCGTGAGCGACGAAAATGTATTTTTTCGGTCTCTCATGTTGGCGCTTCTTTCGACGAATGATACTTCAGCGCTTTTCCATCGGGATTATAAACAGGATTGGGGCCGAATGGGCTTTGCTGTGGCCAAGGTGCAGGGCGTGTTCGATCCAGGTGGTGCGGTAATTCGAGCAGATGTCCTCGACGGTCTTGTGCGCGAAGCCCAGGCGCAAAATCGAAAGGAGCACCTTCCGGTCACGCTTGTGAAAGTGGTCGATTACCTTCCAGATTGTGAGACGGTGAATGGGGAAAGAGTAATACTTGCTTTTGATGCGTATGCCTCCAAGTCTCTTCGAGAAGAGCTGACAAAGGGAATTGAACAGCGTGTACGGGCGCGGCTTGACGTGCCGTGCCGGAGGGTTGACTCTGGTATTGAGTGGTTTGGGGTGGGCTCGCAGCTTTCAAGAAAAGTTTCGGCGCCTTCGCTTGGCGAGATCGTGCGGGAACATGATCGTTACTTTTATTCGGAAGCCATTGAGAAGTTTGTCAGCCGTGATTTTTTGAGAGCCGATAGGAATGTAATCGAAACCGCTCGTTCTCTGGGCATTCGTTTTGAGGTGGATCGTCAAGGAAGAATTGGCTCGATCACTTTCCAAGAAGCAAAGAGGCTTGCCAGCGCGTTAAATGGGTCGCTTCTCTCGCTTGCAGAGTATTGGCGTGTGGCAAGGGAAGCTGAGGCACTTAATGATCTTCAGCTCTCACAGAGTCTTGTCGACGGCTCTTTTATTGAATACCTCGATAGTGTCATTGTGAAGAGAAATTCGATAATCGATCATCCGCAAATTCTGGGCGCGGGCGCGATAGAAGGTGTCGCGCGAAACGTTGATGTCCCTGAAGGGCATCCGGGACTCGTGGATCCGGCCGAAGTTGATCGTAACTCAGGCTTACCAACGACGGTTCTTAGCCCAGGGCAATACGGACTTTCGCATCTCTGGCGCTACTGGTCGCCTGATCGCGATCTCGCGGTTCCAACTCGCGGGCACATTTTCCTTCTCGGTCAGCCGGCGCTCGATTGTAAAGTGGGCGTCGAAGAGCGTTTCCCAAGTCTCGGAATGAGGCTCTGCTTTTCACGGGCATGAATGTGGCGCATATTTTGACCTGATACTGCGTAGCCTCTTGGCGCCGTGCCGATAGATCTCAATCGATTAGGCGATGATCGCCAAGGTTCTCAATTCAATAGCTGAGGGTTTTTGTTAGCTTCGCCGCGGTTGTGAATTCGCGTGAAGCTCATCGAGAAGCGAGAGCCGATTGTGACTTCCGGCGCCGCCGAGTGCCGAGCTCCCAGCGAATTGCTCTCGTTTAAAGGAAGTTCCCAATTCATAAGACTTCCACGTTTGCTCAAAGAGCTTCTCAAGCTTGCCTTCCAATGCCGGCTGGGCGGCCATGCCCTTACCCACCAGCGAGCCTAGCTCCTTACCAGGATCTGCGCCCATCGAAATGTTCATACCGGTCTTAAATATCGCACTTGCGGCGCCCCAAAGAACCGATGCGTTAAGGTCCGGCTTGCCATCGGTTCTTTGCGCATTTGCGCTCATGAGTTGATAGTCACCACCTTTCGCATTTCCAAAGTTGTTTTTTAAAGCAGAAGCTGTGAGGCTGCAGAGAAACACACCTGCCGCCTGCTTCATTGAAGCGCCGCCTGCGATAGCATAAAGCGCTCTATCCATGGCATGCTGGACATCGTCTTTGGTAATTCCCGCAAACAGATCGGTTTTTATCTGAGGTGTAAGGGCGGCGGAGGCGCCTTTCGCAGAAACTCCTAAACTCATAGTCGAAAACCTCCTTGTCGAAAGTCAGTGTATAGAATCGATATTTAAAGTTCTGGCTCTCTCGAGAGTTATGGAGTTTAAGTGATTGCAAGTAGCATTTTTTTTGGCATGCGCTGGGCGCGGTTTGCGGGATTTATCTTCCTCAAAAATCAAGGTAAACTAGTGAGAGTAATTGGGTTTTTATTCGTTAATGTATGCCGTTTAAAGGTGATTATAAACCGCAAAGAATAGAATTTTCGCTTACATCGCGCTTTTCGCCCTGTGGCGACCAGCCTAAAGCGATAGAGATGCTGACTCAAAACCTCGTGAAGGGTGATCGCTTTCAGACACTTCGCGGTATCACTGGCTCGGGAAAAACATTTACCATTGCGAATGTACTTTCGAAGCTTAATCGGCCGACTCTTATAATTGCTCCGAATAAGACTTTGGCAGCACAGCTTTACTCCGAGTTTAAGGAGTTCTTCCCCGCAAATCGAGTGCGCTATTTTGTAAGCTATTATGACTACTACCAGCCTGAAGCGTATGTGCCTTCAACAGATACCTTCATTGAAAAGGATGCCTCAATAAACGAGGAAATCGATAAGATGCGCCATAGTGCAACGAAAGCGCTTCTCGAAACAACCGACTGCATCATCGTCGCCAGCGTCAGTTGCATATACGGTTTGGGCTCGCCTGAAGAATATTTCAACATGATGCTTTTTCTGGAACAGGGCGAAACGCGCTCGCGAGAAGAGATTATCAAAAAGCTTGTCACGATGCAGTACAAGCGCTCAGACCTCGAATTTACCCGTGGCACCTTTCGAGTTCGCGGGGAGAGTATAGATATTTTTCCCTCAGATGAGGATGCCAAGGCGATTCGATTAATTCTATTGGGCGATGATATTGAGGAAATCCGAGAGATAGATTCATTAAGCGGGTCTACTTTTAAGAAGCTTGGAAGTGTAGCGATTTATCCTGTTAGTCATTATGTGACTAGCCGTGAGGCGATTACGCGAAGCATTGGCACAATTCGAGCAGAGCTCCGAGAGCGGCTCGCCGAGCTTCGTAATCAGGGAAAGAATCTCGAAGCCGAAAGGCTTTCCGGCCGAACTCAATATGATCTGGAGCTTTTTCAGGAGATTGGATTTTGTCCGGGAATTGAAAACTATAGCAGGCATCTTTCCGGGCGAAAGGCCGGCGAGCCTCCCGCAACTCTTATTGATTATTTTCCGAAAGATCTACTTTTGGTCATCGACGAAAGTCATGTAACTGTCCCGCAGATTGGCGGAATGTTTCGAGGCGATAGATCAAGAAAACAGACACTCGTTGACTTCGGATTCCGGTTGCCGTCGGCGCTCGATAATCGGCCGCTCACCTTCGATGAGTTTTGGAGTCGGGCGCAGCAGACGATTTTTGTCTCGGCAACTCCTGGTGATTTTGAGCTTGAAAAAAGTGAGAGCAGAGTCGTAGAACAAATTAATCGACCGACGGGGCTTCTTGACCCCGCCGTAGAGATTCGTCCTGCCACAAATCAGGTTGATGACCTGCTTGTCGAAATCAAGAAGACTATTGAGCAGGGTGATCGTGTGCTGGTCACCACACTTACCAAAAAGATGGCGGAGGATCTCAGCGAGTACCTTCGAGAGATCGGTGTAAAGAGCCGATATCTACACTCAGATATTAATGCAATTGAGCGAGTTGAGATTTTGCGCGGGCTTCGGCGCGGCGACTTTGATGTTCTGATTGGAATAAATCTGCTTCGAGAAGGGCTCGATCTTGTCGAGGTGAGTCTCGTTGCTATTCTCGACGCCGATAAAGAGGGATTTTTGCGTTCTGCGCGCTCGATCATCCAAACCATGGGACGGGCGGCGAGAAACGTGCGCGGGCGGGCGCTTCTGTATGCCGACAAGGTTACAGATTCAATTCGCGAGGCGGTTTCCGAAGCTGAGAGAAGGCGCGCAATTCAGATTGAATTCAACCGAGTTCATGGCATTATACCACGTTCGGCAAGTCGCGCGATTCAGGCACCGCTCTCGCCGGAGATAGAGGAAGTAAATTCCGTTACTGCTTCGCTTGCTGGTTTAGGCATCGATATTCCTCGTGAGCGCTCTGATCAACAGCGCTTAGTGGAGAGCCTTAGAAAGAAGATGTTCGACGCTGCTGCTAAGCGTGAGTTCGAGCTGGCGGCAAATTATCGCGATGCAGTAAGCGCAGTTCAGAAACTGATGTTGAAAGAGTAACGTATGGCAGAAGAAGGCTCATACGAATCGTTGCTCAAGTTAGTGAAGCGCTTTCCGAAGCTCCCCGGTGTTTACTTAATGCGCGATAAGGAGGGGCAGGTGATCTATGTGGGGAAAGCTAAGGATTTGCGGTCTCGTGTCGGCTGTTATTTTCAAGGAAATGACGAACGATACCAGATAAGTTTTCTCATGCGGCGAGTGTACCACGTCGATAAAATTGTCACGCAAAATGAGCGTGAAGCGCTTGTCCTTGAACGCGATCTTATTACGAAATATAAGCCGCGTTATAATATTCGGCTCAAAGACGATAAAGCTTTTCTCAGTATACGTATTGATGAGAATGCGGATTGGCCGCGTCTTGAGCTCGTGCGCAAGCGCGAGGATGATGGCGCGCGCTATTTTGGACCGTACAGCTTTAGCTATGAACTTCGGAGTATTTTAGAAATTATAAAGCGAGTGATTCCGCTTCGAAGCTGCAGCAATACAGTTTTCTACAATAGAGCTCGGCCCTGTCTTGAGTATCAAATCAAGCGCTGTGCTGGTCCATGTTGTTTAGCGGTCGAGAAGGGCCAGTACCGTGATTGGGTAAAACAGGCGATTGCAATACTTGAAGGACGAGTTGAGCCAATTTTAAAAGAGTTCGATGTAGGTATGAGCAGGGCCTCCGAAGAGCTGCGATTTGAGGATGCAGCAAGCTTTCGTGACAGGATTGAGCTGCTGAAGAACTTTAAAATAGGCACATCGCTTGTGTCTTCTCGGGGTGAGGCACGAGATGTGTTTCAGATATACCGTGAAGATAAATTCGTGGTTCTCACGGCGGTGAAAGTGCGCGATGGCCGGGTAATCGATAGCTCGAACTTTTCGTTTTCGGAAGTTGAAGTTTCTGATCATGAGCTCTTGGAGTCTGCATTGACGCAGTTCTATGTACAGGGAAAGGAGATTCCAGAAGAAATCGTGGTGCCGTTTGAGCTGGATCTTGCGCAAAGTATCGAAGAGGATCTGAGTGATAAACGGGGTTCAAAAGTCACCGTCTTTAGCCCGCAGCGCGGGATTAAAGCGAGGCTTCTTGATCTCGCGTTAGTGAATGCCAGGGAGCATTTTGTGGCGACGTTTGACGCCGAATCGCGTTACCGCGAGATTGCCACAAAGCTCTCGACTGCTTTGGCACTAAAACAAGTTCCCAGGAAGATTGAATGCATAGATATCTCTCATTTTCAGGGCTCTGACACTGTTGGAGCGGTAGTATGTTTTGTTGACGGCATTCCGGAGAAGTCAAGTTACAGGCACTACAAGCTTTCGCACTATGAGTCGCCTGATGATTTTGCTTCGATCCAAGAAGTGGTCGGGCGTCGACTCGAGCGCGGTTTGCGTGATGGTAGCAACCCTGATCTCTTGATTATTGATGGCGGCCCGGGCCAGCTTTCGATGGCGCTTGAGGCAAGAGACGCCTTGCGAGTGGAGCTTGAAATTGTGGCGCTTGCCAAGATGCGCACTGAGGCTGATCTTAAGTCGGTACAGATTGTAAAGAGCGCTGAGCGTGTATATCGAGAGGGGAGTGAGGAGCCGATAGAGCTCGAAGAGAGTTCGGAAGTGACGAAGTTCTTTAAGCGCGTTCGAGACGAGGCGCATCGTTTTGTAATTACCTATCACCGTCGCACTCGCGCGAAGAGAGTCTTTCGCTCTAAGCTTGATTCCATTCCTGGCATCAACCGTGAGCGGCAAGTTCGGCTTCTTCGTGCTTTCCGTACTGTCGAAGGCATTGCCGCACAAACTCCAGAAGCCCTCGCCAAAGCCGCACGCATGCCCCTCTCTCTCGCCATCCGCCTCCTTTCGTCCCTCAAATAGGACATCCAAACTCACTTCCCAATTTTAGACTTCGAATAGGACCGGATAAGAGGACTGAATAGAAAGACTAAATGGGACATCCACGCTCACTCCCACACTTTATCTATGAAAAATAACAAGCGTAATCACAACCGAATTATTTTTCAGATCACCCAGAAGCAATATTTTAGGGGCCTTAGAGATGGAGCGAACCATGCTTTTGCGTAAGCGTTTCAAGAAGGGAGTCTCTTGAGTGTAAGAAACACTGAAGTAGCCACTTATGCGAAGATTCTTTCAGCTGATTTGAGTCCTTGAAAGTAGTTCCTTCGGCAATTTCTAGCTGCCTTCTTAAGCGCTTCGCATGAGCCCGCAATGCGATGGAACAGCTTGCTATGCGATTTTGCATGATCTATCCACCCGTCCGGCTTCATGCCGAATCGTCTAATTATTGTGTGATGTGCTGGTGAGAGCGAACGCTTGCCTCTTATTAATGCAGCTCCGGTTTCGGCTACTAACTCTATGTAGCTCTCTTCGGTAAGCTCGCCATTAAATAATTTGGAGATTGAAAGTAGTCGCGGACGAAGTTCTAATCGCACGCCCTTTAATTGCCGAACTCGATCTTGGATGCTGGTGTAATCGCTGGCTTCAGGTGTCCTTGCGACGCCCGCCCTTATAGGATTCAAGTCTACATAGATGCTGCATGCAAGTACCGCCGCATCCTCTTCTAGCCGAATCGATCTAAAACGTCCTTCCCAAAAGCGGCCTGTACATTCATCTTCTGCGTTAGCTCGCCGAGCAAGCCTTTCATTTAGGCAGCGATGAAACCAGCTTAAATTGCCAAGCCTTTGGCGATATGTTTCGACTAGCTTTGGATTGCTCGTGATAGCGAGTAGCTCGTCAGCCGTTGGTTCAGTTGAAACGTTTCTTAGCGGAAAGAGAATTCGCCATCTTCGAGCAACTTCCTCGGCGGACCATAGCATAGCAGCGTCGTGCCTAGTCCGTAGAACTGTATGTAGGTGATTACTCATTACGGCATAGGCAAGAAGCTCGACGGAAAAAATGCTCGCGAGCTCAGAAAGGAGTTCGCGCACCCACTCCTTTCTGTGTTCAAAAGATTTGGAAGTATAACTGTCGATTCCGCAGAGGAATGCGCGCCGAACGCACCGCGAGATGCAATGGAAAAAGGTGTTCTCAGTTGGATTGTATATTTGGCGGCGTGCAAAAGTCATAAGCTCCTGAAAGTATAAATGAAATTACTGGATGCTCGAGTCGGTCGGGCATTGAAAAGGGGCGATTTCTAGTCGCTGATTATTCGTGGAATTCGCCTGAAAGTTGCGCGATTTTTTACTTAGTTTGGGTGTCCTGGTCTCGGCCGCTTCCCTTACTTTAGCCCCATGTTTTTTCTTGCTTAACGTTATGTATACGATAATATAAGCATAGGCATAACGTCAAATAAACGCAAAGAGGTGGTTATGTTGGAACTAGGCAGGGAAAATGAAGAAAAAATTAAGCAAGAAACGGAGCCGAGACTGGAATCCCCAGCATTTCGTCGTGAGATCAATCTCGATGGAATGAAGTTCCATGACGTTGAAGGAGCTGTTCCTCGGATGGTCAATAACCTCGATGCCGAGCCGATCGAGATGCAAATAGCCTCGGAGGAACTCTTTTCTAAGCTTGATAAGCGCCAAGGTGAGCCAGTAAGTGCGTATGTTTACCGGGGAAGAAATCGATTCTTAGAGGTCCCAATTGCCCAAGCGCGAGAGTTTCGAGCAGAGAGGATTCGAGACACCCTTATGCACGAAAGCTTGCCGCTCGTGGAATCTCGGATTTCTCAAGGCTCAGTTGTTTTTTTTGGCTCCGGGAATAATGCACTAGCGCAGAGGATCTGTAGTGAGCTCGGAATCAAGCCGGGAAATGTGATGATTGACCGATTCCCAAATAGTGAAACTCGAATAGAGGTCCATGAGTCAGTGCGTGACAGACAGGTATTTGTCGTGGCGGGAATGCACGCGCCAATTAATGAAGCATTGATGGAGACAGTCCTTCTTGTGCAGGCTCTGAAGCTCGCAGACGCACGAAGAATTACGGTGATTTTGCCCTATTTTGGTTATTCGAGGCAGGACCGAAAAGCCGATACACGTCCGCCAATTAGCGCAAAGGCGGTGACCGATATATTGAGATCTCAGGGGGCAAATCAGATTCTAACAGTCGATCTCCATGCGACACAGGTCGAAGGGTTCTTTGATGGCCCATTTGAAAACCTTTTCGGAATTCAACAGATCGCGAGACCTCTCATTCGTGACGAGGGAAGTGATCTAGTGGTCATTTCGCCGGATGCAGGGGGAAGTAAGCGCGCTGAAAAATTCGCTCGCCAAGTGGAGGGTTTGTGCGGCAAGTTCACTCCGCTTGTAGTGATGAGTAAGTTTCGACCTGGCCCTGCACAAGAGCCGACAGTAACATTTACTGCAGATTCGGAGTTGTTGAAAGGGAAAACCTGTGTGCTCGTAGATGATATGATTGACACCGGCGGCTCAATGATTGCCGCAGCGCGTGCTCTCAAGCAACGAGGGGCAAAGAGAGTGTTGATATGTGCTTCTCATGGGATTTTTTCGAATAACGCACTCTCTCGTTTGCAAGACAGTTGTTTTGAATCAGAGCAAGGCTCGGAACCGCTTATTGATAGGCTCTATGTGACTGATACTCTTCCACTCTATCAGGCACGAAGTGAATTTTTACGAGTGGTTTCGGTTGCCCCTCTTATCGCAGAGGCTCTGGTTCGTTTGGATCGTCCTCTCGGGTCACTTCGGGATCTCAAGGAGAGAAATGACCTCGGCGAGTTGCTTGAGTAGCTTATTAGGAGATTAATATGAATAGTGAACTTTCAATACGGCCCCAACCAATTGCTGCTCTTGAGCGATTTGTAAAGAGTTACAAGGACTTCCCGCGACCTGGAGTACTCTTTCAGGACCTCACGCCAATCTATGCCGAGCCCGACGCCTTTCGCGAACTGGTCGGATCTTTGGGTGTCCAGGTAAAGGAGGCAGGGGCGCAGTGTGTGGCGGGGCTGGAGGCGAGGGGGTTTATTGTTGGAGTTGCGGTGGCGCAAAGACTGGGACTGCCCTTTATTCCCCTTAGAAAACCTGGAAAACTTCCCGGCGAGGTCTTTGAGGTGGAATATGAGCTCGAATACGGCAAAGACCGACTGCAGATGCAGAAGGGAGTGCTCGAACCAGGAAAGAAAGTAGCAATCGTGGACGACCTACTTGCCACGGGAGGAACTGCCGCCGCCGCGGCAGCCCTAATCGAACGAGCCGGTGGTGTCGTCTCAGGACTGTTCTTTGCAATCAATTTGCCGGCACTTGGTGGTGCGAAGAGACTTTCACGCTTCTCGGTCACTTCTGTGCTTTCATTTTAATCGGAGTTTTATGCAGCGCTTGGAACAAACCACAAAGAGACGATTTTCCAGAGATTTTCTTCAACAGGTTGATGTTGAGGTCCCCACGGCGACCGTAATCCTTCGCGATCCAAAAGATCACTTTCTCGTTCTCGTCGGACGGAGCAAGAAGCACCTTGGCGAAATCCTTCCTGGCGGTAAGATTGATCGCGCCGATCTTGTTGGCACATCGCTCAAGGTGGCAGCGGAACGGACAATCCGTCGCGAAATTGCCGAAGAAGTAGGAACCATAGCACATGGGCTTGTATTGTTTACTTCCCGCCCAAGGGGAAACGGAGACCTCAGGAGAGTGCGCGCCGATACCTTAAAAGGATCGCTGGTTGAAGATGCGGTCAAAGACTTTGCTCCGAATGCCAGACTGGTTGCGCGTTACGGCGTTCCCGACTTTGTGTTTCTCGGAACAGTTTCACCAGGCCAGGTGCGAAGTACTGATGAACTTGTTGCCGTACGCTGGCTTGACCTTCGATGTGAAGATCTCTCCTTACTTTCCGCCGGGCATGGGCAGCTTCTACAGCATTATTTTGAAACTCTCCGAAACCCGCGCCGGACTCTATTCGAACCAATGTCCAAGCTTGCCGATAAGCGGAAGCAGTAGATCCGGGTCCTCGTCGAGCGTTTCACCAGAAACAATATATTTCTTATCGTAGAGATAATCGTCGAGCTGAAAACTTACCCAAAATCGATTCTCTAGCTCGGCGACATTTGGCACCATTACTTCGATATGCACGTAGGATTGCGCCGCAAGTTCCGGGTAGAAATAGCGCAGCTCAGCGGTCGAAGGTTTATTGGGCGCACTATCTTGCCTCCGGCCCTGCACATTAATAATGACATTATGTAGCGCCGACTCGCTAAGATTTACCGCATAGACATCCCATAGTACGCCGTTTTCCTGCTTGTCGGGAACAAGCGCGATGCCAAAATCTAAAATTTCACGACGTTCAATATCTTTTTTCATATATCTATTTTCTGGACCAGCTCTCCACTACGCTCGAATAACGCCTCTCGGGGACTCGGATCGCTCCGGAACTTTGAATGCGCAGTACGTCTCCTTTCTCGCTAAAATCGTAACGCAAACACTCTCCGGGCATGCCAAAGCCGTCATCATTTAATAGCCGAAGCGTAGTGCCCATCGGCTGTAATCGGACAGCACTTTCAGCGAGATTGGCACAATCGGGATCGATTTTAAATAAAGCCGTGCCGATCGCGATAATATCAATCACCGACCAGATACTTCGGTAGCGTCCTAAAAAGCGTCGATGTCGCTGCACGGACGCATGCTTGCTGGACCTCGAGTGTTCACAAAAAAAGTTGATTGCGTGAATAAGAGAGGTCAAGATTTCTCGCGGATCACCTTCAATACTATTTATTCCAACGCTTATGGTACAACGCTCAGTTGGAATGAAGATTGTTTTAGTCTGAAATCCTTGAAATCCGCCGGAATGGCCCAGAGTCATCGTCGTAGCAATTTTCTCAGCGATAATTCCCAGTCCGTACTGACAACTCTTGCGTCGAGCGACAGAGTACGGTGTCTTCATCATCTTGCGTCTCGATTTTGCTGTGAGCAATCCACGAGAAGGGAGAAAAAGTGATTCATAAAAGCGCGCCAGATCAGACGTCGTCGAACAAAACCCTGTCGCTGCAGCCATGCCACGAGTCATGAGATGAGGTAGGGCAATTCGATTCCCAAATGAATCTCGACTCGCGTAGGGCCGTGCGCAGCGTCGCGTTCTTTCGCGAGTAATCTCGGCGCTAGTATCGCGCAGTCCCCCCGGCTTGATGATGTATCTGTCGACCAGAGAAGCGAAAGGCGCGCCGGCAGCCCTTTCGAAAACTGTGCCGAGAAGTGCATAAGCAATATTAGAATATTTAAACTGTGTATTCGGCCGCAACACAAAGCGTGCGCGCGCGATCTCTTTTACAATATCGGCAGCTGACGGAAAGCAATCGCGATCAGTCCAGTGAGCACATTCCATACTGTCGCGATAGAGCCCGGAGTTGTGAGTCAGAAGATCAATAATGCGAACATTTCTCCAATATCCACTGAATGCCGCGGCCACTTCGGGAATGTAATCGACAACTCGATCGTTACAAGAAAGAATTCTCCGCTCCTCGAGAAGCAACGCAAGCACTGCGCTAAACGTCTTCGAATGTGAGGCTACTCGTAGAAGATGATTTGGCTTCATTTTGGTTTTTCGCCGAAGGTCAGCGTAGCCGGCTGCGCCGCGATATATCTCCTTGCCCGCGGCGCGAATGCTGAGCTGAATTCCAGGGAGTGCTAACTGAACGCACTTGTGTGATAGCCAACTATCAAGGTAGCCGCAGGCGGCGTGTAGTCCGCGTTGATTCCACTTAGCCATAACAAACAAAACTGAGGGTGTTATACATTGAGTTCAAGTGACGGAGAAAGTTTGTAGAGACTTGCCGGTCGGTGTGAAACATTTTTGGTCACCTGTTTTGTCTTGAGCACGTGACCGCTTCCCAAAACCCAACGTCTGAAATTTCGATTGTCAAGCCGTCGATCAAGCAGCGTCTCGAAAATGCTGTGGACTTCATTTAATCGAAAAAGATCGGGCAGGAGATGCTGAATAAGCGCCAGACCGGCATTCTTTCGAAGATACTCGCGGGCGGCTCTCAGTATCAAAAGATGATCAAACGCAAGCGAATCAATATGGCGGTAAGGGCGCCAAACAGCAGCATCGGTCTGTACCGCCTCCTTCACCAGCGCGACAAATGCTATCGAAACGGTCCTCGTTCTTGGATCGCGTTTGGGTTCGGTAAAAGTAAAAAATTGCTGAAAACAGTCCTGATCGACTTTGCCAACAAAGTCGGACAGCTTTCGTTTCAAAGTCTCTTCGGCGCTCTCGCTTGGAAGAAGCAGCCCTCCCGGAAGCTCATCGCGACTTGCAAAGGGCTCCTTTTCGCGGCGGTGCAGCAACACGTAGAGCTCCTTCTCCTTAATCGTAAATACTGCCGCGTCGACAGCAACGCGCGCATGTTCGTAGTCGGCCATACGGTCAGTATCCCATAACTTTAAGCGCGCTTCTAGATCTGAGGCAATGAGACGCGGCGCGCTAAAATCACGACATTTAAGTAGTATCGATTAGTACTGTCGATGCTATCGAGAAGCATTCCCAAAAGGTTGATGCCCGCACACAGTCCCCACCAAAGTGGCAAACATAAGAATTTGAGAATTGCGCAGGCAACGTGTCGTGTGCTCTGTGTTTCAAGCCAATTCAAAAACAGCAGTCCGAGCGTGCTTCCAATTGCTCCCTGTGTTTCAAGTGCGAGTACTTCAGTTGGACCGAGACTCTCTATCAGCTCCTTTGCGCCGAATAAGGAAAGTCTTCGGTAATCGTGCGGCTCGCCATGTGAAGGGTAAATGAAAGGAAAGGAAAGAAGCAAAGTCCCGTCGGGTTTAAGCACGCGCCGCATCTCTTGTAGGCAATGATGTAGATCGCGCACATGCTCAATTACCTGAGTTGAAAGGAGTGAATCGAAGCTTGCGTCAGGAAAAGGCCAGCGTTCGCCGTCTTTGAGTATGTGATCAACGCCGGGCCCCGCAACAAGATCGGCGCCGACATACTCCGAGGCCTGAGTGGCCCAGTCGCGATATGGCTTTTCACCACATCCAAGGTCAAGCACGCGGCCACGAAGACAAGGAAGGTGGCGCTTGAGTGTGGGATAAAGATCCTTTCCGGCCAGCCACTGAAAGTGCAACGGATTAGGATGCGGATGACGTCCGCACACTGCGGTCTCAATACGCGAGTACGCCGCAGCGCCAAGGCTTACTATCTTTGAAAAGCAATTGTTCGTGCACTGATTCACTACTGAGATTGTAGCTTCCTCAATGTATTCTCGCTATAGCCAGAGATCGTGAATCTCAATTACAATGTGCGCGATGAAATTAGGACGGGCATTACGGGCGGTCGGTAATCTTTTTCGTGGCGGATTGATCGCTGAACAGCAGCGTTTTCTCTTCGCCGAACTTCTAAGCAACACTCTCTACCCTAAGTATAAGTTCGCTGAATTTGGACGACTCTATTTGGAGGATAGGGAATTTTTGTCGATATATGAGTCATTCGAAGGAACACGGAACTATCACTCGTTAGACCGCAAATATGCGCTCGCGCAACTTCAACTTCTTACGCGGGCAGTTCCCGGAGATACCGTCGAGTGCGGTGTTTTTCAAGGAGCTTCCTCTTATGTAATTTGTCGTGGGAGCCGCGGCACGGACAAGCATCATCTGATCTTTGATTCATTTGAAGGCCTCTCTCGCCCTGAAAGTGATGATGGAGCTTACTGGCAGCCGGGCGATCTCGCATGTGCTGAGGATAAAGTTCGAGCGCGACTTGCTGATTTCCACTTTGTTGAGTACTTCAAAGGCTGGATTCCAAGCCGTTTTCAAGAAGTTGCGGATAGAAAATTTTCGTTTGTTCATCTTGATGTCGACCTGTACCAGCCTACCAAAGACTCGCTGCACTTCTTTTATCCGCGGCTTTCGCCAGGAGGCTTGTTGATCTGTGATGACTACGGCTTCGTCACCTGTCCAGGCTCAAAAAAGGCACTTGATGAGTTCTTTGCCGACAAGCAAGAGAAAGTTGTGATGCTACCCACGGGACAAGGTTTTATACAGAAGCAGCACTTTCCCGGCTAAAATTTATTCTCGGCAAGTGCGCGTCGAAGCTCAAGGCCGACTTCGTGAAGCAGGATTTTCTGGCTTAATGCCTCTAAGGGAGTGCCATTGTCGGAGGTGATGCCGATTCGAGTTTCCTTGCCGTCTTTACTGAGAACGCCGCCGGAGACCGTAAACCCAACCTGGTAGCCCTTTCCAAAGAGCTGTTTAAATTCACTAAAGTAGGGTGACGAACTTTTCAAAGTGGTTGGGCCGCCGGGAAACTTTAACTCCAGCGTTTCTGGGTTAGCGGGGCCTTTATCACCAATTTTCTCGAGGGTGTTACATAGTGCCAATGTTAATTCGTTCCTTCCGCGTACGCTGTTGGGATTTGCGGCGCCAAAAGTGAAGTCGCTGACCTTCTTCTCGCGACCTGTTTTATCCGGGACGAATATTTCATATTGGTCGGCAAAGCGCATCGACGGACGAATTACAATATTATGAGCCTCGGCTTCTTTGACGATATTTTTCGGCAGGTTCTGCTTTGCGTAGTCAAGCTTGTCGGAAACAATTGGAATTCCCTGCTTTGTAAGGTTCGATTTCATGTACGCCGCGACATGGTCGCCGATCTTCGCTTCACGAATTCCGAGCCCAAAAGTGATTGCGTTACCGGCCAGATTTCCCGCGACATTTATTTTCGCCAGCTCTTTCCCCGAGCGATCATAAAGAAAATATTCGTCACCCTCATATTTCAGGGTAAATCCCTGCTCTTTTGCGGCTTTAAAGATCGCGGCTGAATTCGGCGTCGGCGGCAGACTTATCGGAGCGCCTTTTCCGTCTTTCGAGGTTACCACGAAAGGCTCTGTAGCGAGCGCGGGGCGAATTGCATCAATTCGTCCCGGAGGAGCTTTCGCTCCCGCGCCCGACGTCGTTGGCTCTGCCGGGGTAGCCGGCATTCCAGTTGCAATAAGTGCGGCAAGCGCAGTGGCTTTGGCACTAATTCCTTGAGCACTTTTCTTGGGCGCGATTATTGGATCAGTCATAATTATACCTTTCGTTATGACTGAAAACGAAGCAGCAGTAGACAAATTTTACACTGTAATCTCAGGGGCTTAGCCTGGGTTCCTGAAATTAATGCATTTTATACGCAGCCAGTCCATACGATAGCCGCAGGTTTTGAAAATCACGTCGATCGATTGTGCCGGGTGGTCTCCAACCGGATTGGGCAATTTCTTGTTGAATTGCTTTGACACGAGCAACAGGGGGAGGATAGCTCTCTGCTGCTACTTCGTGTCCGGCGCCGATAGATAGTGTTTGGTAGCCCAGTGCACGATACGCCCGCTCTATCGCCGATATCCCCAAACGCGGATCGTAGCCGGCCAACGCCATGATACCTAAACCGACTTTGTCGGCATACATTTCGGACTCCTGAAGTTCGTCGGGACTGAGAGCACCAAGAGCAGAGTCTCGCGAATTCTGTCGGATATCGTGGGCAATCTCGTGTCCGAGAACAAACGCGAGTTCGGCTTCATTTCGCAGTAGACCGATCATGCCTTTCGAAATAAGCAGATAGCCGCCACCTACCGAGGCCGCCATCGGAGTCGAAGTCGCAAGTACGGTCACCGAATAGGACCTTGTCGCGTAAGAAGGAAGACCGCGTTCAAGACGAGCCGCAATTGTTTGAAAATAATATGTGGTCTTCTCGTCCTCGATTGTGCCGTATTTCTGCGCAAAGGCTTGGCGTGCGAGGAGGCCTTCCCGGACCTGCTGATCTTCCGGAACGCGGCCGAGGCTGCAGCCCATAAGTACGCACACGCCTATAATACTAAGAAATAGCAGCCCACGAATCATGAAACGCTTCCACGCTGAAAAATAAAAGGAAACTCCGATCTAATCTCCTCGAACACGATGGTATGTCAAGATACATTCGGTTGCGCACGAGGCTGCGCGCGGATTTTCCACTATTAGGACCGGTGGTTGCGCTTATTGTGGGACAAGGGCTCGGGTTCGGCTGCTCTGCGAATTGCTGGATTGCTGCATCGCTTATGTTTGCTTTTGTGGCCGTGGCGCGTTTACGCGGCCCAATAGCGTTCTGTCTGGTCGGCATGTTAGGAGCGTGGACAGTACTTCCTGAAATTGAAGGCTGGCGAATTGGCGGTGAGGGGCAGCTTCTAGTAGAAGTTGTCGAGCGCCCGCGTTCCCCGCGCATTCACCAGCTAAGCCTTTTGCTTCGAGTATATGCATCATTTGATACGGTAGAGTGGCGTGAGTTTCAAGAACAAGTCTTTATTCGATGTCGTACAATCGATCTGCCGTGGCGAAATAGTAATCGCATCGCAATGGGTGACCTGCTGATTATTCGAGCCGATAGCCGTCCTTACCAAAGTAGCGAGCTGCTGAGCTACGACTCCTCGGAGAGAAGGCGAGGAATCGTCGCGAGTTGTTCAATTCGCGGAGTAACTCGAGCAATACACCGAGAAGACAACCTGTTAATTTCGCTTCATGACGCTGTTATCAAAAAAATTCGAGAGATTACCGCGCAGGAAACCGACGCCGCGTTATTTCTCTCGATGGGGCTTGGTGAGCGCGATCTACTTCCTGAGAGAATCGAAAGAGCTTACAAGCGCACGGGACTTGCGCATCTGCTCGTAGTTTCGGGCCTTCAGGTGATGCTGCTCTTTCATGCTATCCGAATTCTCGCGAGGAGTATGCTGGTGCCGCTGTATTTGTGTGGCGTACCTCTCTCATTAGAATTCTTGAGCTCGGCCTTGGGAATAATCGCGGCACTTATTTTTCTTGTGTGGGTTGGGTCAGAGGGGCCAACCATGCGGGCGATACTTGCTGCGCTATTTTATCTAGTGGGAAAACTCTTCGAGCGCGGTGGTGCGGGCCTTAATTCTTTACTATTTTCACTCTTTGCCCTTTCCCTAATCTCACCGGGAGCCATTCTTGAGCCAGGAGTAGAACTAACTTTTGCAGCTCTAGTAGGGCTCAGCGTAAGTCAGGGAAGGGGATTTTGGACTATGCTGCGTGCCGCCGAGTACGCCACGCTTATGAGTTCCTTTGTTGCGCTGTGCTGGTTCGATACTCTTTCGCTGTATGGTTTTATTCTCAATCCACTGCTTGCGCCTTTACTCTCGCTTATCTGTTGTCATGTGGGGTACCTTGGGCTTTTCACGCATTATGCTGGAGTCGATCCGACAGGTTTTCTAATTAATGCCGTGTGTCTGGTGCTTCATGAGATTTCTAATTGGATTATTTGGCTGAGCATGCATGATGTACTTTGGTGGCAGCTTGAAGGAGCTCAGAAATGGATCGTGCTTACGATTCTCGGCGCCGCATGTGCATTAGTTATCGGGAGGAAAATAGCAGTTTCGCAGTGCACGCTTACACAGCATCGTTTTTTTTAGCCACCCCTAAGAACTTCCTTACTTGCTGCGTGTCTCGTGTGCAGCTTTGTTATGATTTATGGCTGAGTCCAAGCCATTTGCGTTGATCTTTCTCAATTGCTTCGATAATACGAACGTATTCTGCGCGCAGAAGTGCTGAACGCGAGACATCAATTCCATTGAAGTTAACCATCTTTGCCTTGGGGGTAAGTGTATAGTAGGCCACCCGAGTATCGCCCTCTTTCAGTTCAATGTAGTACTTTCGCGTCTGATGATCCCAGGCAAGTCTGTACCCGTCGCCCGATCTCTGTCTGCACACATTCGGACCGGCTAACTTTCCGATCAACGTTGCGAGCTGCGTCTTAAGAATGGTGTCCGGAATTGCCGGCGATTCTGTGGGAGTGCCCGACTGCGCGCGAGATTCAGTTCCCACCTTTGTTTCCGCCTGAGCCTTACCTTCTCGTGAGTTTGTAATCATATCTATCTTCTGAAGAAAAATATTACATAGCGCGTCGCTCCGTGAAGCAGGCTGCGAAAAGCAGCGGTCGCTTGAGGGATCGGAGCAATACTCCAAAGCGTTGGGCCGCGGTGAGAGTCGGCACTCACCCTTCTATAGGATAATGATACCGCGATAATCAGAGCTTAAGCAAAAAAATAGAAGGTACGAGCGCGACGTAATCGTGAGTTTGCTCATTGTCTCGCAGCTTTAACGAACGGTAGTTCCCGAGAAAATGTGCAATTCGCTAGGCAGCAGCGGGCTTCAGCGTTTTCTCAGGGTCAAATTGTACATGTTCCGGTACTTCTCGGATCTCCCATACTAGTCCGAGTGCTCCGAGCAGGCGGATTATCATGTAGGTAATGTCGATTTCCCACCAGAAAAAGCCCTGGCGAGCTGAGCTTTGGTAATAATGATGATTATTGTGCCAACCCTCTCCAAGCGATAAAACTGCGAGGAGAAAGCTATTTTTTGATTCATCACCTGTTCGATAGCGTGGCTTGCCGATCCAGTGCATAACTGAATTGATCGCAAAGGTAGCATGGTAAAGCACTATGGTGCTGAGAAAGAAGCCAATAAAGAGTGTCGACCATCCATCGGTTAGTGCAGTTGAAACACTACCACCGTTCACAATTCCACCGATAAGCGTTACGGCAATTGCCAAGCACACTGCGGGCATCATGTAGTATCGATTCAACCAGACCAGCTCTGGGTATTTGCTAAGGTCTTTAACCAAGTCCATGCGAGTATCGAGATGCGATGAAGCCATGATCCAACCCATATGCGACTCAAAGAAGCCGTACACTTTCCGTGAGTGGGGATCGAGTTCGGTGTCGCTGTATTTGTGATGGATACGGTGATTGCTTGCCCACCAGAGCACGCCCTTTTGCGCGCTCGTTTGCGCCGCGAATGCAAGAAAGGCCTGGAACCATCGCGAGGTCTTAAAGGCACGATGCGAGAAATAACGGTGGTAAGAAGCCGTAACAAAAAACATTCTGATGAAATACAGCGCGAATGCAACGATCCAATCGAAACGTGTGACGTGAGTGAAGAAAGCAAGTAGTGGCACGAGATGAAACCCCAGAAAAACGAAAGTCGTTAGGGACAGGTAATTATGTGGTGAGGCTTTTGCTTGAGCGAGTTGGTTCATAGAGGGTGCCTTAAATAGCGGACTATTTAGTCTTTTATTAGATCAGCTCGCCTTATAACGCAAGTGCACATGAAGAAAATTGGCAGCTGCCGCTCCCGTTAAGTAAAGTAAGTACAGGAAAGTAGCGCGAATTCAGGCGCCGGCATATTAATA
>CAZEAC010000052.1:0-29126 GCA_964510065.1 uncultured Bdellovibrionales bacterium
CACCACGGAAACTGCCTGAAAAAGAACTTACAAGGCACGAAGAGCACAGAGATGAAGCTGAGTGAAGGGCAAGGTTACTTATGTTCCAGAGTACTAGTACTCTGGAACATAAGTTTTCCGACTCTTCTCCCCTCTGTGCTCTCCGTGACTCTGTGGTTTTTTTGCATGTAAAATAAACCACAGAGTCACGGAGAGCACAGAGGGGGAGCTGAGGGAAGGAAAAGTTACTTTTGTTCCAGAGTACTAGAGTGTACTAAGACACCAAATTACTTAAGCGCAAGAAGCGTCTGTGTAACCTGTTCGGAATCCCAGCTACGTGCGCCAACGATTCGCAACACCAAATTATTTGCGGCGGTATCGGGAAACAGCACTAATTTTCCCGAGGCATCAACTATAAAACTTTCGGGGTATCCCTGCACCTTATAACGGGAGGCGCTCTGACCTTCGGGATCTAAAACAATTGGAAAGGTAACACCAAATTTTTGCACAACTCGCGACACATCCTCAACGCTATCTCCAACGGCGACACCAAAGACAACGACCCCTCGAGAAGCAAGCTGTTTATACATGCGCTCGAGTGCCGGAAGCTCCTCAAGACAGGGCGCGCACGTGGTTGCCCAAAAGTTAAGCAGCACTAATTTTCCATGAAAATTTGCGAGCGAAAGTCTGCCACCCTGAAGAGATGCAAGCTCAATGTCCGGCGCATGAACACCAGGAGATAGCCCCTCGCGCCGGCAAGACCCTAGCACTGCGCAGCAGGAAAAAGTCACAGCGCAGCATAAAAGCTGCACAAAAATAAGAAAGATTGAGGGTATCCTCACTTTAGGAGGCGCTCACCGGAGCTTGGAACTTCGCGTACTTCTTCTTAAATCTATCAACCCGACCTTCAGCGTCGACAATGGTTTGCTTGCCTGAGTAAAATGGATGACAAACCGAGCAAACGTTAACACGGATCTCCTTCATGGTAGAACCGGTAGTGAAGGTATTGCCGCAACCGCCACAATATACCGTGGCTTCGAAATATTCAGGATGAAGATCTTTTTTCATAACAGACTCAAATCAACGAGTGCGAAAGGTACAAGATATTGAAATTTCTGTCAAATGCGAAGCATTGCGGAGAGCTCCGCCTAAAGTCTATGGGTAGCCCATCCGCAAGGCAAAATAGCTCATGATTTAGGTATGTTGGAACAGGTGCGAGTAATTACCCTTTTACCCCGGGTATTCTTTCCCCTAATTCTGTGACCTCTGAGTCTCTGTGGTTTAAATACTTTAAAACCACAGAGACTCAGAGGTCACAGAGTAGCGGAAAAAACCACCCGCATTTAATGAAAAGCTAAAACGCATTAAACGCCCTTACGAAATCGTCACCCGGCACTACCGCACTCTTGCTCTTTCCACTCATGAGCACTGAGTCGACCGTAGCCTGGACTAAGACCCTGCCCTCAGAGTCTAAAATCCGCTGTTTGATTCGAAGCAACACCCGTTCAACATGGCACTCTTCGCAGGTCACAAGGAACTCCCCCGCGCCGATCTCCCTGCGGTAACGCACATCAATCCTTGCGATTACAGGAAAGAGATCTTTCGCAATGAGTGTTTGCGACGAAAAACCGATCTTTTCGAGAAACGTGAGCCTCGCCCGCTCAAGCAGCAGAAGCGCTTTGGTGTGGTGCAGATGCTTATAGAGCGGATCAAGATCCTCCGCAGGTACCGAAACTCGCAGAGAAAACTTTATCTGCGATTCGCTTTCCTGTTTACAGTTTAGAGCGCTCATGTCGATAATTCCCCTATGTCTTCTTCTTTTCGTCGTAGAATCGCCAAGATAAAAAAAATCCTCAAGAGCCGGGGCCCAGCCGCGGCGCTTTTTGGGTCGTCAGTCCCAACCGTACGTTCGAATGACACCGAGTATCCCTATCGCCAAGATAGTAATTTCTACTACGTCACGGGAAGCTTGCAACAGGGGCTCTGCCTGCTCATTCACTCTGAAAAGCCTAAACCGATTCTCCTCTTTGAACCGCAAAGTGCACATAGTAAACTTTGGGAAGGACCACGTAAGAATCCAGCTTTGCTTGCCCGCGAATTGGGTGCCGAGATTATTGAAAGCACCAATCTTCGCGCTGAAATTCGAAAGATTCTTGATGGCGTTGACTGCCTATACTTCCAAAACAGCCGCGGCACTCTGCCTCGTACTATAGCCGAGGAGATCTTACATTCGGCGGCCGCTTCTACCATACGGATGCCAAAGCTTTTTGGTGCGCTCGATTCGCTGTTGGAAGAGCCGCGACTGATTAAGGATCGCGACGAAATTCGGAGTATCGAGAAGGCCTGCAAGCTCTCCTCACAGGCGCTCAAAGCTGCGCTTCCTTATGTCAGAAATGGCGCCAGCGAGTGGCAGGTCGCTGCGGCAATTGTAAGCCACAACGTACAGAATCACGCTGAGGAAGCCTTTCGAACCATCGTTGCTGCCGGCGCGCATGCCGCGACGCTGCACTACATACGGAGCGAAGGTAGACTAAAAGACGGCGAGCTTGTACTTATCGATTGGGGCACGGAAGTAGGCCTCTACGGATCGGATGTTACACGGGTTGTTCCAGTATCTGGAAAGTTTAATGCTCTTCAAAAGACGCTATATACCACGGTGCTTCGCGCGCAGAAGGCGGCAATTTCTAAGGTACGAGATGGTGTGTTAATTAAAGTGGTGTACGATGCGGCAGCGCGCGAGCTTACTAAGGGATTAATCGAACTTGGCGTGCTTAAAGGGGCGCTCAACAAACTGCTTAAGGCACAGGCTTTTAAGCCCTACTTTCCTCACGGCATCGGCCACAGTGTTGGCCTCGATATTCATGATCTAGGACCACTTCGCGGTAACAAGAAAGCAAAACTTAGGTCGGGCATGGTATTTACCATTGAACCGGGACTTTACTTTTCCAAGGCGGCGGGAAAGCTTCCTGCGTGTGGCGTCCGAATCGAAGATACTGTCGTGGTGACCCGTAGCGGATGCCGCGTCCTCACTTCCGAAATTCCTAAAGAAATTGACGCGGTCGAGCGTATGCTCCAAAGACAGCCGAAAGCGCCTTCGCGTGCAAAACGCGAGTAGCTACTATGGCAAAAGTCGGCGTCGTCGCGGTTCCCTACATAAAAGTCGAACACCACTACGGAATGGCGATCCACACGATGACCTCATTTCAAAAGATGGATCTTAGCCGGCATCAGATCGATACGATCGCAATTTCCAACGCAATGATTACCACTCCCGCTCAGGAAGCGTTTTTTAAGAGATTTTTTAATGTATGGCTCGACAGCGATAAGAATATCCTCGCGCGCGCCTGGAATCGTGGCATCGAACTCGCATTACAGCGCGGGAACGAGTATGTCCTTGTTATTAACCTCGATCTAAGTTTTCATTCACAGTTCCTGAATCGAATAGTTGATTTTGCGGCGAGCTCTTCAAATATCGTGCTGTGGTCTGGCGACTCCTGGAACCAGCAAGAAACTCTTGAATCGGCGCCGCTCGTGTGCGGTTCCCGCCACGCCGCGTACTACTGCTGTTATTTGGTTAACGCCGAGCTATTTAGAAAAGTAGGCCCGTTCGATGAAAATTTTGCACCGGCATACCATGAAGATTGCGACATGTCATATCGGATTAAGCTTGCCGGGCTTGAGGAGCGCACAGTTGAAGACGCCAGATTCTTTCATTTCGACCGGGTCACCCTTCAGGGATTTACCATCGATAATGTTACTTCAGAACTGGACTCCACTCGCGTGGCGATGAATCAATCAATGGCCTACTACGCCCAAAAGTGGGGTGGACTTCCTGGCAAGGAGACGTTCACCGTGCCATTTCGCAGTGCCCTCTGATTAGACCATGGAACGGTACTGCTTAGCTGGCAAGCTCCTTCGCCGCATTGCTGCGCTGCTCCTCAAGAGCCACGGGGAAAAGAATGGACACTACGCGATCAAGTATCGCCCCCAAATTTTCGCGCTCCGCGGCTGACACAGCTATCGCTGAAAATCTTGTGGCGACTGCCCTTCGTTCTTCAATCGGCAGCTTATCGATCTTGTTGACGACGGTAATTCTCGGTTTGTGTTCGAGGCCCATTTCAGTAAGTACCTGCTCAACTGCAAGCCGATGATTTTCAGAATCCGGATCGGCTGCATCCAGCACATGCACTAAAAGCGAGGCTTCATGCAGCTCCTCGAGTGTCGAACGAAAAGCATTAACCAGCTCTTCAGGCAGTTCGCGGATAAACCCTACGGTGTCGGAGAAGACCATTTCGCAGGACACCACATCGCCCTCGCCTCGCTGTTGAAGGTGCACGACTCGGCGTTGTGCCGGATCGAGAGTCGCAAAAAGCTTGTCCTCCGTAATCACATCGCTTTTGGTAATGGCATTAAAGAGTGTTGACTTTCCTACGTTGGTATAACCCAAGATTGCAACAAGCGGCGCACCGATCTCCTTTCGCCGGCTTCGGCGTAGCTCACGCTGCATACCCAGCTTCTCAATCTGCTTTTCAAGCTGTGAAATGCGGTCACGGATTCGACGACGGCTGATTTCTAGTTTGGTTTCACCCGGTCCCCGACCGCCAATCCCTCCCGAAAGCCTTGATAGTCCAGAGTCCATCTCAACAAGACGGGGCAGATTGTACTTAAGCTGCGCCAGCTCAACCTGTAGCCGTCCATCGCTACTGGTAGCGCGCTGCGCAAAGATATCAAGAATCAACATACTTCGATCGATCACCTTTAGTTCAGTCGCGTTGGTGAGAGAGCGCCACTGTGTCGGCTTCAACTCAGTGTCGAATATTATCATCTCAGCCTCGAGTCGAAGGCAACGCAGTACCAACTCTTCAAGCTTACCCTTTCCAATGAGTGTGCGCGGGTCGGCCTCGCGACGCTGCACAAAGGTATCTGCAATCTCAACACCGGCAGTTTTTGCAAGCTCAATAAGCTCGTCCATCGAGGAGCGGCTTGTCGTGCCACGTGGATACACACCTACAAGCACGGCACGTGTCTTTCCACTTAGCACGCGAGAGGACAGCACTGTACTGATGCCATCTTCGAGCTCCTCGATAAATCCTCGAAAATCAAGGTCGAGAGTGCCCAAGTCGGAAACTTTCTCGGTCACCGTCGCGATACTGCTACCTCCCTCCGCCGGAATAAGATGGGCATAGGTCACGCCCAGCCTGTTTTTGAAACTCTTTACGCTGACCACCGCATCAAGACGCAGCTTCTCTAAGTCAGTGTAGATATCACCAGGGATAATTGCTTCGCGCTCTGCGTTCGATATATCGCTAAAAACAAGCCGCAATCTGCGTAACCGCCCGCGACCAAAGCGGTAACGTCCCAAGTCGGGGAGATAAAGGATATCCTTTGATCCAACTACCACCTCCTCGACCCGGCCTTCGCGAGAGATTAATACACCGATCCGGCGCCGCAGCTCCCGACCAACCTCGAAGATCTCGCGCGCATAGTCGTACGGAATTAACTCCGTCGGATGCACTTTTCGTTCATAAAGCTTTCCAAGCTGACGTAGCTCCGATGGCGCAAGCCCCTTGGTATTTCCACGAATCGGTTTTGACATAGACGATACTTGCCGATGAATGCGTAACTATACTACTGAAGCGGATCCGAGAAAGAGGTAACAGGGATCCTGATCCAGTTCAAGTGCAGGTTCAAGGTTACACGCCATCAAGCTTGTAATAACAATAAGTTAAGCACAGAGTGTAACTGCTCATTTAGTATGGGAGCGCTTTCGCTACTTTGTGACCTCTGTGTCTCTGTGGTTTTTAGTGTATTTAGACCACAGAAACACAGAGTGGGTATAAGCTACCCACTCCCTATGAGCATTACCTGGAATCCCCCACCGCGCCGCCCACTTCGGCGCCCTCAACCAGCGCAGAGGCGAGCCCGGGATTTGCCCCAAACTGCACAAAACCGAAGGTGCAGATAACCTGGGCGCCAGGCGAATAGCCCTCGCTCATGCTATTCTGATCGCCGCTAGAAAGCCTAAAAGCTCGCACCATTCGAGGTTCATGCTCGAGCCGCCACTCATCACTTATTATGCATTTAAGGCGCTGTCCTGGCGCGCCAAAGATACTCTCTTCGATGGTCTCCGCCTCGACATAGCGCGGACAGAGCGGGCCTACTACCGCGCGCCCCGGCAGCACACCGACTCCTTGAAAAACCTGCTTTGAATTATCGATGGCGAACTCCTGGGCAAGATAGGCGCTGGCGCCACCTTCGGAGAAAAGGATTCCGCCCGCCTGCACATACTCCAAAAGCGCCTGGCGCATCGCGTGATTCGCCGAAAGCTCGGTCGCGTAGTCAGGAAGCGACGCTCCCGTAAGATAGACCGCACCGATCTTTTTCGGAAGCCGCTCATCCGCAAGAGGTGAAAACGGCACCAGCTCCGCACCGTAGTAGCGCAAAAGATCCTGATTATCCTGAAAACCAACATTAAAACAGGAGTCGTCACTCACTGCGATACGCGAGCGCCGGCCCGGCGAGGGCGGCACCACTTCGCCTACTTCAAGCGGAGGCGCCTGCTTAGCCCGTGCTATTATTGCCGGCACATCGATACCGCGGGCAACCGCCTCGCCACAATCTATTAGAAACTGCCTTGGAAGGAGGCTCAGATTTTTTTGCTGAGAAATTGTCTCGCAGCTAAGGACATTTCCATTGGCAATTTCCGGAATCGCTCCTAGCAGCGCGCCGTGTAATCCGCACGATTGAAGCGTCGCCTCAAAATAATCGCGGTCTCGCACATCGGCGAAATCACCCCTTTCGACCCGATTAAACACGGTTCCGCAAAGTGCAAAGCCTTTGGCCATTGCAGCATAACCGCGAAGAAGCGCGACCACGCTTGTTCCGAAGCCTTTCGCATTTACGACGAGCAGCACCGGAGTTGATGTCAGCGCCGCAAGCTCCGAGTCAGATCCGCGCGTCGTTCCCGCGCCGTAGCCATCATAGAGCCCCTCTTTGCCCTCGATAATCATGATATCAGCGCCAAGCGAGGCTTCGGCGATGGTGTGCAGATTCTGGCGCGCCGAGAGCAACCTATCATCGAGCGTTCGCACATAACGGCCGGATAGCCGCCTAAG
The DNA here is from genome assembly GCA_964510065.1 of uncultured Bdellovibrionales bacterium. Classification (GTDB taxonomy): domain Bacteria; phylum Bdellovibrionota_C; class UBA2361; order UBA2361; family CAIXSY01; genus CAZEAC01. The sequence continues at coordinate 7,095 of CAZEAC010000052.1, forward strand.
TATAGTTGCCTCGATTACCGCAGGCCCAACTACACAGCAGGCAACGCTAAGCCCACGGCGGCGAAGCTCCTGAACTAAACCAATGGTAAAAAATGATTTTCCCGCGCCGGAACACACTCCGGATATTAGTAAGCGCGGCGTGGAGATCTGAACCACAATGTTCTCACAAGCATACAGTACCCGCGGAAGCGCCTGCTTTTTGGCGAATGCTACCCGCGCTATCTCCGACGAAGCACGAGTACCTTATTAGCCTCATCCGATCCAAGCGGCTCCCGCTCCTTAAGACAATTCTTAAGTCGGCGATCACGGGTGCTGTGCGCGAGAACGCATTCAACATCCCAGTACCGCGCAAGATGCTTACGGACCAACGAGATCAGCTCCTCGTCTAACCCCACAACTTCGCGGCCAACCTTGATATCACGAAGCTCAAGCGCTGCACGCCCACCCGATTTTACCACACGCGCCCCTTCAAGGAGCACCTCATTCATAAAATCAGACCAGAGATCTAAATCACCAGTATCGAAAAGCTGCCGCTTCGGCTCCGCGCCAAGCTCCGCGAACCAGCGCCGCATCCACTGCCGCGACGAGAAATTGCCTCCGCCGGGAACCGGCGGCGAACTCACAAGCAGCGAGACCTCGCCACTTTGCACGAAATTAAGATCACGGCTGTCGACGAGTTTAAACCGATTTTTTTGCTCTAACAGCTCAAGCACCGATGGACATCCATCTCGCATCACCGCTGCCGTCTTGCGAAGAATACGGGGCAGCACCGCGCGAAAATCTGGATTTTGCCGACGCCTATCATTAATCGCGTTTTGCTCTTCGACTGACACCGAAAGCTGTGGATACGAATACACCGAGAAGTACCCCGCGCTATAGCCGTGCAAAAGGCTCATCGCTATCACCTGCACGAAACGGCTAACCCGGTCGCTCGCGCCGCTAAGTGCAGGACTAAGCGCAGGACTAAGTGCACTGCGCAGGTTGAAAATTTCACGGAAAGAATCAATGTCGTAGAAAGCATTAAATCCGGTGCGGTAAAGATCGCTCGAAATTGGTCGACGCAGATTTACCCGCTGCAAGTACAGCGTTACCTCGGCGATATCTGCCGGCTCAAGTTTCGCCCGCGTGACAAGTTGAGAAAGCGGATCGATATCGGCACCAAACGCTACCCGGCCTCGAAGCGCCGCCTCGAGAAGCGCAACACCAGAGCCGGCAAAGGGATCCAATACAACTTCACCCCGACGGCTAAAACGTTGAATTACATGGCCGGCTACCTCCGGGCTCATGTTTTCCTGGAACTGAATCGCCGAATGGAGCGAATGTGGTTCCCCCTCGCCCTCTTCGGCCCAGGTAGAAACCTCTTCCCGATAAAAGGGCTGACTTTCAACGACACGCAATGGAAACGGCCTGACCGCCGCTTTGGCTAAACTCATACGAAACTCAAAATTGAAATCTTTATGTAATATACGGCCGGCCCGCCCCTTACACCATGGGGAATATGTCAAACGGCGCTTGACTTATTGTTTTTACCCAATTTTACTAGCTGTTTAATGCAAATAATTATTGATGCGCATGTGCATATTTACGATTGTTTCGATCTCTCCGACCTGCCCGAGAGGTCCGCGCTTCTTTTGACCGAAAGGCCAAGCGAAAATTTTTTTGAGAAATCACGCACCGATCCGAATTTCGCGCAGCGTGACGAAACCTGCTTGACCAGGTCCTCAATGTATCTATTTGCGGGTTCTCAACTGATTACAAGAGAGGGCCTTGAAGTTCATGCGCTGCTCTGCGCCAAAAAGTTTGAGGAGAGAAAGCCGATCCGTGATCTAATTTGTAAGATTCAAGATAGTGGCGCGCTTGCATGCCTGCCCTTCTCACCTGGGAAGTGGTTAGGCCCGCGTGGCAAAATTGTTGAGGACTTACTTGAGCAGAGCAAGCCAGGTGAGCTTTTCTTTTCTGATTCAAGGTTAAGGCCGGCGCTTTGGAGATCCTCGCACTTAAAAAGGGCGCACGAACGTGGATTTGCGATCCTTCGAGGATCCGATCCGCTGCCCTACCGCGGGGAGGAACGGGCGATTGGCAGTTATGGGACCGTGCTTAATCTTGACCTGCAAGGCAGCTCTCCAACAGAGGCTCTCAAGAGCGCGCTTAGTTCGAGCACTGCGAGTAGCCACGGGAGAAATCCAATTGTCGCGGCGAATTGGCTAAGAGCTTTGCTGAGAATGTAGATATATGAAGAGTAAGAGGTTGAGAAACAGTCACTGGAAAGCATGAAACACCGTGATTAACAGTCTCAATCGGCCCGCCCCCAAGCATGCTTGGCTTGGGGGGCGATCTCGCGAACGGACTTTACAGCGCCGTTCGCCGTCCACAGTACGGGTTCGAGCACACGGCTTTGTGCCGTGAGACTCGGTACTTTACATACCCGCACGCCGTACAATACCCATGAGGAACGGCGTAGCCGTCCTCATAGTACCCGTGCCTCGCGCCGCCGTGGTGCACGCCAATTGTGCACCCCGTTTGCAAGGCGACGAGACCCGTCATGGCAAGCGCCACCGCACAACTAATTATTTTTTTCATAGATATAGATTAGGGACTTAGGACCGAGTTTGAGTTGAGAACATCTCGAGAAACCTAGAGCGTAACCCTACGCAATCCAGCGCTGTTTCTCAGCTGAACTTTTTTACAGCTGAGAAACAGACAGTCGCCTCTTCCCGACCTCGGCTGTTAAAGATCCAAGCTTACCGGAAGTTTGCCCCGGACCGGCGCTGACGAAGATTGCGCTCGCGCAGCGACTCAATATGCTTATTCCAATCACCCGGCGAAGGCAGGTCGACGTAGCGGCCGTCGATATATGCATCTTTAGAAATAGCCTTCCATACCGCGCTAAACGTCTTGGCTTGGAGCGCCGCCACTTCTGCTACAGGATCGCTGCTAGTTAGCGGTGTGCCCACGGGAAGCTGAATCTTCGCCTCCGCCTCTCTACGGTACTGCAGGAGATTATCGACCTGCAGCTGCGCGCGATTAGCTGCAAGCCGCTCTTCAGTTGCAAATCTCACGGCGACATCATTTACAAGCGCAAAAGCCACCGGATAGGCCGCATCGAGTACGGCGATTCGAGCATTACAAAGGTCAGCGCTAACTTTTCGCGTTGCCGACTTATCATGGAGCGCTTGGATCACTGGAGAATGCGCCGTTGAAGCTGCATTCATCAGCTCATCACGCTGCGCGGGGGTCAAAAGCTTAATGCTATGGGTAAGATCAGCGAGGGCCTGATTCGCGAGATCAGGATTTTGATCCTTGATCGCGGCCGCAACCTCTTTGGCGAGATTTACAAACTGCTGCACATCGACCGTAGCCGCGGGATACGCAGAGGCCGTGCCGGTTTTAGGAGTTGAAGGCTGCGGCGGTGCTGCTGGAATTTGCGGCGCGGCATTTGTCGGAGCTGGTGGCGGAGTTTGGGCAAGTGAGTCAACGGTATTGGTGACGCCCTGAGTTCGCTCTGCTTCTATCTGTACAAACGCCTCATTAGAATTTAATCCTCTAAGACGAAGTCCAGCGAAATAGCGAAAAGTTGTTGGATCTTTTAGATCGACCACAATCGGTGCGTTGGTCGCGGCGCTGTTTGTGTTAAGCGTTGGCGGAGGATTCGTCGTCAAAGTTACGCCGGCAGGGCTTGCGTTGGTAGATCCTGCGGATGCGCCAGAGCCAGCCGCTGAAGGATCCTCTTTTTTACAGGCCGTGAGCCCAAGACCGACAGTTAATGCAATTGCTCCCGTGCGCCTAAGACTTTTTGTGAGCTCCGCTCCCATATACACCCTTCCGTAGTAAGTAATCCTACATCCTCTTTATGGCGCGGCATGTGTTCCCGGTTACCTAAAATAATTCGCTAAAAATCAATGACTTATGCCAAATTGATGCAACAAACCGCGCGTTATCACCAATAACAGTATGTAGTAGGCAGCAGTCACCCTTGATTGTGCCTCTGTTCTTTTCGCTAATCAAATATCGGGAAGTAGTGGCATTAAACGTTTTTGTAAGCGGTACCTTGGCGTGTCTTGTAAACCGGCGCGCGAGGGTACCGCTTGCAGTGGTTTTGAACATTAATTCTGTCCGTGTGGATGGAACACTCGCAAGAAAGGGCCGTTTGGAAAATTGCTAAATCCAGACGAACGGTAAGGATCCTACTATGAAAATCATCCTGTCAGTTCTCAGCGCGCTGGTGCTCACGTTCGCCGCTGCGGCACAAACCTCGGTAACCAACACGTACCAGCTGCCCTCCGGGCAGTGGGTACAAGAGGTCACCACGTCCAGCAGCACCGTGACGTCGATCGCGGCGCCGCCCCCCCTGGTGGTGGCCGCGCCGCAACCGCAAACCCAGCAGTGGCTCCCCGCGTTGCCGAAGGCGCAGGTCCATGCGGCGCCTCCGCAGCAGCCGCAGTACTACACCGCGGCTCCGCAACGGGTTGGTCGCCGACGCCTGCAGGAGGCCAAGTCGACCCAGTACGACTTGACCCTCTTCGGAGGCGGTCGTAAATCGGTCGGCCAGGCGCTGCTCTCGCCTATTGGCGTGGGCAAGACGGTCTACGAGTAAGTAGCCCGTCAATCCGCCCGCCAAGAAGGGTCCAATCCCTTCTTGGCGGTGGGCAGTAAGGTTCAGAAATGCCACTACATTCCCGAACCTTATCTCTATACATCGCGACGTCCAGCTCAGACTTCTTTTATAACTTCAAAACCCTTGTAAGAGCCCACAGTAGCGTAGCCGTAGATCTTACAGCTCTTCGCGTCACGACTCTTGTGCAGCATTTTTTTTGCTACTTCATTAAGCGTTGCGCCACTGCCGACCGCATCATCAACAACAAGGATGCGTTGATAGGAGATCGAGGAATCTTTTACAAAAATAGTATTGCGGGCATTCTCAGCTCTCTCGGAAAGTTTACTAAGTGATTTCTGTGCAATTGGGACAGTCCCCGCAAAACCCTTTATCAGGGTAATTTCTGGCAACGACAAGTTAAGAAGTCTTTTATATTCACCAAGAAATGGAATCTTTCTTGGGATGGAATGGGGCACAAAAGCGACAGCTTGAATGTCATGTCTAGCGAGCAGCTCTTTTACCTGGGCTTTAGTACATGCCGCGATCGCTCGAATAAGATCGATGTTCTGACCGCTTTTGCCGTGGAGCAGGTATTGACCAAGTCTTGTCTTCCCGTATTTGGGGAGACTATAAAAATCAGTGTAGTAGAGCTTAGAAAGAAAACATTTCTCAAAGGTATTTATTATTTTCTCAGTCCCATCAATAAGCTTGTCGGCTTTGAACGCCTCGGCCTTTTTTACAATATCGAGAAACTCTCGAGCTCTTCCAAGCGGATCGCGCATCTGCTGCGTGCGGCGAAGAAACGCAAGAAAGCCTGCAGTGCCATTAAGCTCCTCTCCACTCGGGGTAAAGTAACAGTAAACTTCTTCAAGCTTCTGCTCTATCTCAGGCGGAAATGTCACTTGGACGTCATCAGTCGTGACGACGCTTTCCATGTACACGACATGCGGCGGGGTTCCCCGTCGCTGTATCGCCCGAGCGAGAAGAAGCTTTTTCAACTGGCGGTGAATTGCTACCGGTGAAAGATTGAGCTGCTGGACAAGCTCGTGCGGCCGCATCCCGCCATTAGCCCGTACCAGCTCAAGTATGCGTTTGGCTGTATCAGTCTTCATAGTTTATAGTTTATACTAAACTATAAACTATGTCGACAAAAAACAACTACCTAGTCTTTTCAATGAGTTATCGCCATTTGCAGTAACTACTCATTAAGTGTGGGGTACTTTTTCCACTACTCTGTGACCTTTGTGTCTCTGTGGTTTAAATACTTAAAAACCACAGTGACACAGAGAAGTCCGGGTTAGGGCAAGATTACCCGGGGGTTAATGAGTAATTACCATTTGCAATGAAAGCGTGCTGTCACCCTTTTGACAAAATCGGAAATCGGCACCATGAACGTGGATCGACGTTGCGATCGTCTAAATGAAACGAAGGCGCAAAACGTTCACGCTTCCACTGGCTTTGATGCCAGAGCTTTATAAACTTCTGCGCCCAGGTAGCAAGCTGATCTTTTGAGTACATACTGCCGAGACGCTCTGCGAGAATTCGCGGAAGATTTTCGACGCCGCGCCGCTCAAGCAGATAGATCTTCTCAATTTCGTTCAGCACCTTGTAGGGCATTAGATCTTTCTCGTCAGTCTGTTTTTCTGAAGGCGGCTTTAGCTCGGCCGTCGGTGCCTGCACATTCACCAGCCGCATCGGCTCAAATTTCCCAATGTCTAACGGCCCCTCTTTTTCAAGCCATACAAGCCACTGCCGAAGGTACTCTTTATCAATCCCGGCAATCGGCGCGAGCCCACCGCTGGTATCCCCGTCCATTGTCGCATACCCCACCGAAGCTTCACTGCGGTTACTTGTGACAAGTAGCAAGGCTCCTTTTACATTCGCAAGAAACCAAACTCCCGGCGAGCGTACCCGCGCCTGAATGTTTTGTAGCGCGATATTGTCGTGCTCCCAAGAAAGCTTCCGTCCCAGAGCTGCTTCGATATGTCGACTGTACCAATCAAGCGGCTCCGAAATGTCCCACTCCAAAAACTCTGCTCCCACACTTTGCGCCACGGCCCGCGCGGCCTGCTGCGTTATCTCCGAGCTATTCTCAGTCTTCTGGTACACACAGCTTAGTAAGAGCCTCATAAACGAGGGCAGATCCGAAAGCGACTGAAGTGCACTCCAATAAGAAAGTCTTTCTTTGACGCCGTCAAAGCCAAGCTGACGCAGCGCCCGTTTCGCCATAATATGCACCAATGCTGCGATGGCAGCCGAGTCAGCACCGCCGCTCAGGGACAATACAAATCCAGCACTACGACTCTTGCGCATATAATCAAAGAGACCAAGGGTCACCGCGCCACAAAACTCCTCTTCCTTGCTGCTGAACGGATCGGGAAGCGGCGAAACCGTCTTGGAAAAATCTTTCGGCGTTTCAAGAGTGCCTGCAAGCTCAACTTCGTCAGCTCGCGATTCTAACTTCGAATCATTCGAAAACTCGAGGTCAGCACTACAAAGCACAATCTCTTCAAAGCTAAACCGTCTCGCTTCCGATCGAATCTCGCCGTGTTGAGCAATAAGCGAACCGCCATCGTAAATTGCCCGGCCTGCTTCATTACCAACGATATTCGCCAGTACATAGCCCCCAGAAATTAGCTTCGAGCCATCACGTACAAGGTTTTTTCGAATCTCCTGCTTTCTAAACTGAAAATGGCTGGCGCTTGGATTAAGCACAAGGTGCACGTGCGCATCGGCGAAACGCCGTGCAGGACGATCCTCTACCCAGGCGTCTTCACAAATTTCAAAGGCGATACGGAGATTATCAAGGCGGAACAGGAGATCGCCAAAAGGAACCTTCACTGCACCAATTTCAAGCTCAACCCTTTTGCCGCGCGGCCACTCCGAGAACCAGCGCTTCTCATAGTGAATTCCATCATTGGCGAGATTCTGCTTGCCAACGATCCCCGCTATTTTCCCCGCATAGAGCACTGCCGCCGCATCAATACAACGCGACTCAACCCATATCGGTAGGCCCACCACCACTAGCATCGACTCTACGGCCGGCGCTATCTCTTCAAGCTTTTGCAACGCCAGCGCCGCGAGATCGCGTGAAAGAAATCGATCCTCACAGCCGTAGCCTGTAATACAAAGCTCGGGCAGCACCAAGATCTGTATCCCGCGATGTTTCGAAAGCTCGATAGCTTTTCGAATTCGCCTGACGTTCGACTCTATATCGAGCGCAGTCTGATTAAGCGCCGCTGCGCCGACCCGTATTGCTTTCACCGTGTTGCCTTAAATCGGGCTCCTTCTAGCCATTACTCTGCGATTCAGCATATACTACGATCCGCATTGTTGAAAGCATGGCGCTTAGTTACAGACGAGAAACACATAAAGCACAACCGTTGCGAGAACGCATGACAACCGCCGCTTTGCAAACCAATCCGCCCGCCAAATCAACGCTTCTCCGTGTGCTGCCCGAACGCAGCGCGCTGCGCGGCGAAAGTCCCTTTCTCGCTGCGCAGAGTTGGCCAACCACCGACGCTCAACCGCGCGCACTTCGCGGACTTGCCAAGATCGTCGACGGCGGGCTGTGCCATCGCTGCGGCTCCTGTGTCGGCATCTGCCCTACCGGAGTGTTAGCAGTCGATGAAAGTGGTTACCCCACGGTGCAGAATCTTTCGAGCTGTACCGATTGCGATCTGTGCATGAAGGTGTGCCCTGGCGATGAGTTTAATTTTCATGAGCAGCACCAAGCAGTGCATGGGACACCGGGCGACGCCTTCGCCACGCATGGGCAGTTTATAGAGGGAATGATTGCGTATGCCACTGACTCGCGGGTGCGGGAACACTCGACAAGCGGTGGGCTTGTCACGGCGCTGCTTCTCGATTTGCTGGAAAGAAAAGAGATTGATGGCGCGTTGGTAATCGTATCCGACGAATCGACGCTCTGGAAAGGAAAACCCTTACTTGCGCGAAGCGCCGAACAGATCTTATCGGCGATGAAATCAAAGTATGCTATCTCCCCGACCAACATCGAACTCTCTGAAATTCGAAATACACCTGGGCGCTACGCGGTAGTCGGCCTTCCCTGCCAGATTCATGGTGTGGTCAAAGCAAAGAGTCTCGATCAACGCATTCGTGAGCGCGTCGTGTTGACGATCGGACTCTTTTGCCACGCAGCGATAGAGCATGAGGCGTTTAAAGTTATATGGGAAACTCTCGGCGACAAAACAAAGGGCGCCACACGTTTCATTTCGCGAATCGGCAAACACCCGGGAACACCACACCTCGAGCTTGCAGATGGTTCGCTTTATCCGGTGTATTTCGGTGACAAGAAGGGCTACCGCCCAACCTCAATTGAAATGATAAATATTCTTTACCGCCTCTACACTCCGGCACGCTGCCTCACCTGCTTCGACGCTTCGGCAGAATTCGCCGATATCGCCGTCGGAGATCCCTGGATGGCGCCCCCTGAAAATGATGTTGATTTTTACCAGGGCTGGAGCTATTCGCTTGTGCGTTCGGAAAAGGCACTGGCGCTCTGCAAAGATCTGGAAGCGCGCGGAAAGCTTCATGCGCGCTGGCTTACTCGGCGTGAATCACTTGCCTGCAACACATTAATGTCACACGAGAAGCGCTGGCGCGCCTTTCGTGTGATAGAAACGCAAAGGCGCCAGGGAAAGTCGATTCCTGAATATCGAATGGAGACACCGCGCCATTCATTCAAACATTTTGTAAAGACAGAGATTCATATGCTTACGCATATCTTCTGCTTTCTTCCGGCCTACCGGCGCACGGTGTTACGCTTTATCCTTTCAAATGGCGGCTATGGGCTGCTCTGGTTAAATGAGAAACGGCGTGCATTTCGCTTCTGGAGACGGGATACAAAAGAGCGGCTGCGCCGCAAGGTTCTGGGCCGATAACGCCGGATGTGTGCGGCGTCATCTTCTAATGCTAGTCTTTTCGTTTGAACATCAAAAGTTCAGCGCCCTTCTTGGTTGAAACTGACATAAACTTCCTTTTCGGCTTTGACGGTGCAGTCTCGACGCTCGGCTCCGGCGCTGCCTCAGCATGCGCGGGTGACTCAGCTTCATGGCGCGCGCTCACCTCGCCGGCTGAAAGCGCATGCGTCCGCGGGCTACTTGGAAAGCGCGCAGCAAGCGGCGCGAGTGTTTCTTCGGCCTTGGCAAGCCAGGTTGCCGGACTGAGCAGCCGCTGTGGTGAAAGGCTAAGCGCCGCGTCCACCGAACTTGCGATAAATCGAATAGCGCTCTCACGCTCGAAGCGATTTAACTCCTCAGATATCAGACCAGTTTCACGACGAAGTGAGGCCAGCTCCCTGTCCCGCGCTGCGCTCGCCGCGCTACTTGACGGGAAAGCATCCCTCGGTGTCATCGGCAAAATAGTTGGACCCGCTTCAGCTTCCGGCTTCGTAGTAGTTAATCTTTCTCCTGCCGAAATAGCTCGGTTTCGGCGCTCGAGAGATGCGCTGGTATCGCGCATAAGCTGGTCGATCTGCGCCTCGCGATTGCCTAAGCCCTCCAAGACCATGGAAATCGACGATAATGTTGCAGTATTGGCCTGCATTGGCGATCCCGGCGCTGGCTGGTCTAACCCTAGACTTTTTAACGCCTGCTCTGAGATCCTTGTAGCTTCGTCAAAAAATTCTCGCTCTATTTTTTCATGATCACGCTGCACAAACGTAAAGGGGGCTTTTTGATACAGCTTTACCACGATGCTCTGCAGCAGTGTTTCGCCCTCGCGATCCATTGCGATAAACTGCTGGATTTTTTCTGGGATCAAACCACGATTTCGGAGCGATTCATATTGAAGAGTAAGTTCTCTTGTTTCACCACTGAGCGAAGTACCATTGGCCTGGCGAAACGATTCATTTTCTCCGCCACGCCTAAGACCTGCATGCTCCTGCCGCCCATTTTTTTGAATCGGATCAAATGGCGCCATTCTCTGAACCTCAAAAAACGGGCCTTTTTGCCCCTGCTAGTAGTTATGGCAAGATACGAAATCCTTGTAGCCTGGTAAGGCCTCGCAATCCCCGAAGCTATCGTCATCCCGACTTTACATAACCATACGATAACCTTCAGCAAATCAGGTTTCGCCCTGAAGCCACGTATGCCCAAGGCAGGATTACTTAAATAATTACTTACAGGACTTTCAAAATTTTTCTATGTTTTTCAGTAATGAAAAGCTCGTCACTCAGCGGAAAAGATCGAAAAGCCACTCAAGGCGCAGGTTGCATTCGTGTCTTTGGTCTTGTTTTTGCCTTAATTGGATTGGTGGTTACATTTTTTACTGGCATCCGGCCAACTATCTCAGTGCTTCAGTCGCAATCCTGGCCTGAAGCGAGCTGTACAGTAAAAAGTAGTGAGGTAAAAACTCATTCAGGATCGGACGGCTCCACCTACAGCATCGACATTCAGTACGGCTACATGGTTGATGGCGCACAGTACTGGGGCAGCAAATACGACCATACCAACTTCTCTTCAAGTGGGTATCAATCCAAACGCGACATCGTCGATCAATACGTCGCGGGAAGCACAATTCCTTGTTACTACGACCAAGAAGATCCGAGCCGTTCGGTAATTCGCCGAGATTTCTCCTTGGGCTATCTCGTTGGCTACATCCCGCTGGTATTTACCCTTTTCGGCCTTATTTTTTTCAAGGCGGGATCACTGGCTAAGAACAAGCTGGACACCGCACTTTCCGCGAAATCAGAACCACACTTACGTGACCCTGATGACGATATCGTGGCGCCAACGCACCCGCGCGGACGCGCGATTATGCAGAGCGAAACTTCGCCGACGGGCCGGGCTATTGGATTGCTCATTATCGCAATATTTTGGAACGGAATTGTCTCGGTGTTTCTTTACCAGGTGTATAAAAGCTGGCTTACGGGCAGTATTGAATACTTTCTGATTATTTTCCTTCTGCCTTTTGTCGCAGTTGGCCTGGCTCTTATTGCAGGTTTTTTTCATTCGCTTATTGCCCTTCGCAATCCCCGTATTCAGCTCGAGGTACATTCGCTTCCCTGGCGCTTAGGCGACAAAGAAACAATTTCATGGAGTTTTCATGGATCAGCGACGCGCATCAAGACGCTTCGCTTTACACTTAAGGGCCAGGAGGTCGCGCGCTATCGCCAGGGCACCGACACAAAAACGGCGACCGAGACTTTTTTTAGCGCGGTTATCAAAGAAACTCGAAATTCAGTGGAGATCCCACGGGGCTCGATGAATTTCGAACTTCCGGCAGCAAGCGTGCCCACGTTTAAGTCGGGCAACAATGAGATTGTGTGGCGTATTGAGGTAAAAGGAGAGATCGATCGAGCCCCAGATATCTCCGAGCAGTTTGCAATTGAAATCCTTCCGGCAATAGTAAAGGCATAACGAACATGGCACTCCAGGGAAAGCTTGCGCTCTCATCAAAGGATCGAAAAACAGAATTTCGGCCGGGAGAGAGAATTTCAGGACAGGCGAGCTGGGCGCTTAGTGCCGCGCCAGAATCTGTTAAAATCCATCTGCTTTGGTACACCGAAGGACGCGGCACGCAAGATGTCGAAGTCCTTGCTGCCGAAAGCGCCGCAACGCCTGGCGCCAACGGTCAAAAGGAGTTCTCCTTCACTCTCCCAGCAACTCCCTTTAGCTTCTCGGGAAAACTTATTTCGCTGCTCTGGGCAATTGAAGTTTTAGTCAATGATGGCGACCTCTCCGAGCGCTTCAATTTCACGATGTCTCCAAACGGCAAAGAGATTACGATTGGGTCGGCACCGGAATGACTCGCGCTCGCGAAAATCCATTCTCGGCGCAAAGGACCTCAGCACTTCCGTTTCTGCATGAGCGTAGCTCTTGCGAAGAGATCATCGAAAAGCTAAGCGCATGTCACTGGCGCGGCGCGATTGTTGGGGCACACGGCGCGGGGAAAAGCACACTCCTTCGTTCTCTCTGCCTGGCGCTTGAGGCTCGCGGAATTCCAGTAGCACGCGCAAATTTACGGAGCAAAAACCCAGCTGGCAATACCATGCAAGTAGTACAACTTCTGAAAAACATCGCACCTCGCTGCATTCTTGTGATTGATGGCGCGGAGCAGCTTCCGCGCTGGGTTTTTCACCTGCTTATTTTCAGTGCGCGCTTTTTCAAAGGTATTCTCGTGACAAGCCACCACCAGACCACACTTCCCACGCTTTTTCATTGCCGCACATCAGTGCAGCTTCTCGCAAAGGTGCTTAATCTCCTCAATACTCCTTTACCGCAGCGTGACTGCGAAGTTCTCTTCGCAAAATACCACGGCGATATTCGAGAAATACTATTTTCGCTCTACGATAGAGAATCAAATCGCGCGATCACAGGTGAACCGAACAGCTGCTGCAGCCCAACAACTCGCGCCGCACTTTCCAAGATGCGCGAGAGCCAAGCCGACTTCACCGCGCGATGAAGTGCCATTGGCCAGAAAAATTGTTTTCGGGCGCCACATATTTGAAAGCCGTGGCGCGCAAACTCGTCGATAATCTCACGCTCGGAGAAAAGTAGATAGGGCCGGGTGTTCGTTTCGATCTGCTTTTTTACACCAAATAGGAGCGGCGTAAGCGCATTAACGCTCGCCCGAACAGGGAAATCCACCACGACGCTTCGCTTCGAAACACGACAAAGCTCAGCAATAAGCTGCGGCCATTTCTCACAGTGCGGTACAATTCGAAAACAGGTGACAAGGTCAAAAGTTTTTGCCTCACATGGGATCGAGAGGAGTTGACCGATACGGGTCTCAATACCGAGATGCGGCTGGCGCTCTATTTGCCGAGTTCCCTCCTCGCCACTCGCGAGTACGGTGACGCTATAGCCAGCCTTGGCAAGCGGAGCCGCGACCTGCCCATGGCCACCTCCGACATCAAGTACGCTGCGCGCGGTGCCCTGACTCAATAGCGAAAAGAGCGCATCGCGCTGGGTCTCAAGAAAGTACTCTCCCACCTCTCCGGCGAAGCGATTTGCGTACTCATCAGAGGCGGAATGGATATCGGCAGTTTCGTAATAGACGCTCATGTACTCTCACTCACTACGCTACCAGTCTCTTATAGAAACGATGCAATTTCAATCGTCACGCAATCTGTGCTAGAACCAATCCCCTATGAAGGCAGCACACGATTTAGGCGCTCCGCGAGAAATTGCCAACGATCCACGTTCACGAGGAGCTCGCGAACTCCGCATGCAGGTTCCCGAAGAGCTTCGGCGCGATCATGAGAGTCCGCTCCCTATAAAAAGAAGCGCGGCATTAAATATCTTTCTGTCTTTGACTGTCTCCGGTCTCGCGCTTGTTGCTACGCTTGTGGCCATTGAAATCGGCTACCGCTTACTTCCCTCATCAGCTGGGCGCAACTGGCAAGACCGGCCACAACTGTATTTTAGCGCTGAGAAAGCCGCGACGACACAGGATTATTTTTACTCATCACAGAAACCAGCCGGCGCATTTCGAATCGCGGTAATTGGCGATTCTTTCACCTTCGCACCATACATGCAGTTCGACGATACCTTCTCAAAGCGCCTTGAGCGCTGGCTCAACTTGAATGAACATCAACCTAAAGTCGAAGTGCTCAATCTCGGCGTGCCGGCATATTCGACCAACCACGAAGTGCCGGTGGTGAAGGAATCTCTCGAAGGCGGTGCCAATCTGATCATCGTTCAGATCACGCTCAACGATCCGGAGCTCAAGCCTTACACGCCGCAGCAGCTATTGCTCGACCGCAATCAGTTTGGTGATTACGAGCCCGCGGAATGGCTGCGTCACTGGAAGTCAGCAGTATTTGTGCTTTCGCGCCTTCACAATAATTCAACTCGGAAAAACTATATAAAGAAATTTTTCGATCTTTTTGATAAACGCAGAACCTGGGAGAATTTTTCAAAAAGCTGGGCGAAAATTGCGGAGCTCGCAGAATCAAAGAAAGTTCCAGTTATCGCTGTAATTTTTCCTCTTTTTGGGCTTCCGGTCGATGATTCGTATCCCTTCTGGCCGATCCATCAAAAAATCGCACAGCTTATGAACGAGCTCAAAGTTCCGGCGCTGGATATTACTGAAGCCTATCGAAATATTCCGGTTGATCGCTTGCAGGTTTTGCCCGGGAAGGATTTTCACCCAAATGAGATCGCCCATAGAATTGCTGCCGAACAAATGTATGGCTGGCTCGCCGAAAAGCGATTAGTTCCCGAAGCGGCTTTGGCTAAGGACACCGCGGCGCAACGGATTGGGATTCGCAAAGGCGCTCTATAGTGAGATTTGCGGGCTATATCTGGGGTCAGAAAACAGATACCAGGAGCCGGACTCCGATGGCAGAACGCGGGTTTCGGAAAACCGCCTACTGCTGCCAATCTTTACCCAACATAGCCCTGGTGAAGCGAGGGATGCGCCTCTCGCGGGGCCGTTAAGCGTACTCGATCCTTGGGAATCCAGCCATTTTCCACGTACCACCTCGCAACAACTTCAGTTTCTTTCTCAAAAGTAAAGCTAGGCTTAAAGCCAAGCTCGCGCGCTGCTTTTGAGGTATCGAAGGCTCGCGACTTTACAAAGAAATCAACACGACGCCGGTGAATCGGAGGTTCCAATCCAAAGGGTTTACAAATTTTCTCGACTACCGAACCAAGAAGCTGCACCGGAAGCGCGGGAATTTTAAAGGGAAAGAGCGAAACGCCATAGATCTTGGCGATTACTTGCAGCGTATATTCCAGCGTTACATAACGTTCATTCGCAATCAAAAAGAGCTGTCCACGAGCTCCCGGTACTTCCGCGGCAAGGCGGTAGGCTCGCGCAAGATCTTGCACCAAAATGTAGTGATTAAGCGTGCGGCCATCACCAATAATTGGGAGCGATCGAAACGCCACTCCCTTAAAAAGCTTAAATAACCTTCGATCCTCTGGCCCCCAGATCATCGCCGGACGAATAACACAGCCATCAATCTTGCCACCGCGAAACCACTCTAAGGCCAGCTTCTCCGCTTCGGTCTTGCTCTCTTGATATACATCGCCAGGCAGGTAGGGGTGATCTTCGGACGCAGGCGGATTCTCAATACTCCCCATTACTCCGGTGGTGCTCGTGTGAATAAAGCGGCCGACATTACATTCGCGGGCCGCCTCCAGAGCATTGCGGGTGCCTTCAAAATTTACAGTCCAATAGGCCGAATCGGGAAACTTTGCCTCACGATAGAGCGCCGCGCAGTGATATACCACGTCCACGCCACGCATTGCCTGAAGCAAAGACGCCCGGTCAGAGAGATCCCCGGCACACGGCTCAACCGCCAACCCGGCGAATTTTTCAAGATTGCTACCACTACGATGCAAGATTCGAACCTGGTCCCCCTGTTTCAGTAACTCACGGACAAGGTGCCCCCCCACAAAACCGCTTGCGCCGGTAACTAGTGCCTTCATAAAAAGTAGGCTAACATTTATTGGCCTTCGTTAGCAAAATCGCTATAGTCCGGTCCTCAAATGAAGATCCTTTTTCTCGCGCCGCAGCCTTTTTTTGTCGAACGTGGAACCCCTATTGCGGTGCGACTGGCGGTTCAGGTTCTAGGATCGTCGAATCTTGCCGGGTCTGAAAACCAGCCCAAGATTGATCTGCTGACCTATCATCTTGGCGCCGAGATACCAATTCCGGGCGTGCGCCACTTTCGGATCCCAAATCTTAAGTTTATTACAAACATCGGAAGCGGAATTTCGTGGAAAAAGCTCTTATGTGACATCTTTTTTTTCTTCAGCGCGCTTAAGCTCGCCTGGAAAACACGAAAATCGCCGTACACGCTAGTGCACGCTGTCGAGGAGTCGGTGTTTATTGCTCTATTCTTAAAACTTGTTTTCAAAATCCCCTATGTCTATGACATGGACTCTTCGCTTACGGAACAGCTGCTCGAGAAGTGGCAGCTTTTACGACCGCTGCGCTTTCTTTTTGAGCCGCTTGAACGACTTGCAGTTCGGGAAAGTCTTGCGGTCGTGCCGGTGTGCGATTCACTGGCCGAAATTGCGGCGCACTACGGTTCGCGTGAAATCGCGGTGCTCCGGGATATTTCATTGCTCAACGACCAGCAGGTCATTACCGATCCTCCGCTTCGCCGCGAACTCGGCCTGCGCGAGTCAAGCGAGCTTGTCGTCTACATTGGCAATCTCGAAAGCTACCAAGGCATCGATCTTCTGCTTGAAAGCTTTCAACTTTTGACAAACGATCAGAGAGACTCGCACCTGGTCGTCGTCGGTGGAAGTGGACCGCACATTCGAAGTTATCAATTAATTGCGCGTAAGCTTCGTATTGAGACACGGGTGCACTTTCTCGGCTCGCGCCCAATGGAGTCGCTTAATCGCTATTACCGTGAAGCCGATATACTTGTGTCACCGCGCATAAAGGGCAGTAATACCCCAATGAAGATCTACTCCTACCTGCATTCAGGAAAAGCGATCGTCGCAACAGACCTGAAAACGCACAATCAAATACTGACCAATTCGGTGGCGCTACTATGTCCGCCCGAAAAAAATGCCTTCGCAAATGCACTTCGTCAGCTACTTAGTCGCCCGGAGATGCGGCTTTCGCTGGGAATGGCAGCAAAGCAGCTGGCCGACAAGAACTTCACTTTTGAGGTTTTTCGAAATACGCTCTGCCAAACTTACAGTAGACTTTTGAACCAGTTAGGCGCACTTAGAACGTCGTAACCATTCGACCATTGGCTAATTGGCTGAACTCTCACGAATTCTTTATTTTCTTACTATCTTATTGATCCTACTTCGGATTTGCTGCCTTTATTTCCTTTACCGCTACTCCTCTGCTCAGCTACGATCCCCCTTTCGCTTTGATAATTCGTACAATTCAAGGCCTGTAACTTTTTGTTTTGAGGAAAAATATATGACAAGTCCAGCAAACCCAGGAAAGCCAATTTCGCAGCCACAAAGCACCAAGCCCGCCGGAGGAAAACCAAGCCCTCAGGTTCCCCCACAGCCAAGTCAGGGCGCGGGGCCAAAGAAGTAAGCCGGCCAGGAGGGCAGGAGCCCGCAGTCGAACCAAACACCACAGACTAGCGAGGATTCGCGGCACTGCTGTTAGAACTTGGCTCGATGGTCTGAGGCGAAGCCTCGCTAGTACATTAGGCGGGCGCCTGAATGAAAAAGCTTCAGGGCCCGCTTTTTTCTTACTTATATTCAGATAGTATACTTAATAGAATTTATGGGGCCGTATAACTTTTCGCATAGAAACTCAGCAGCTGCAAAAAACAAGCCCACACAGCCGCTTAGTAAGCCGCGCATCGCGAGCGCAGGGCCGTTTGTTGTTGAGGCTGCCCCAGGTCGTTCGCCAGAGCGCCTCCGATCCGCGGACTTGCGAGCCTCAGCTTCTCCCGTGTGCATAGTCAATGCTTCTGAACTGGATCAAGAATCAGCTTTCAAGTGCGCCGTCTCCGATATCTGCTTAGGCGTCGCGATGGTGGGCCTGCTCACTGCCGCAGCCGAAGTTGGACTTGGGCTGGGCGGCGGCGCCATGAGCCTGTTTGCAAGTTCGGTCGCAAAGATATTTAGTCCGGCGTGGGGCGAGTACGGATTTTCAATGACAGCTTCCTTACTAAAAACTGCCGCCACAATGCTGCCACCGACTATCGCCGTTGCCGGTTTTGGCGCTCTCGGCCATTACTTTTTGAAAATGTTCAGAGGACCCACTAGGTAAGCGCTCGCTCGCCTTGTGACGAACCCGCGAGAACAGTACTCTGCAACTTAAACTTCCTAACTTTCCTAGCTCTATGCTCTCCGTGTCTCTGTGGTTTTTTTCGAAAAACAAACCAATGAATCCTTACTCTCCAAACTTTTGAAGATTTTCACGCGCGGCGCCGAACTCGGGATCGAGCGCAAGCGCGTCATGAAAGGCTTTCTTCGCTTGCTCACTTTTTCCAAGCCTTCGATAAAGCACGCCCAAGTTATTGTACACCGAGGGCTCCTTTGGAATTAAGGTCATCGCCTGAGTAAGCGAGCTTTCGGCTTCGCGGTACTTTCCGAGCTCAATCTGCGCCCAACCAAGAATATTTCGTAGCTGCCCATCGCTCGGGCTTTTAAGAACCGCCTGAAGCATCAACTCTTCAGCCAATCCTTCCTGTTTTTTTTCAATAAGCACTGTGCCCAATTTAGTTACTACTGCGGCATCCGAGGGGGCGAGTTGATGCGCCTTGTTAAGTGCAAGCTCTGCGCGATCAAGATCGCCATCACGCAAATAAAGCTCTGCCAGTGCTTTGTGTGCATCAGCACTGTCGCTTCGTAAGCTCACCGCGGTAGTCAGAGATTTTTCGGCTTCCTGATATTGTCCGGCCCGTACAAATGCTAAACCGAGATAAAGATGCCCCTCGAAGTTCTTTGGGTCAAGGGCAAGAAGCCTCTCGTAAGCCTTTCGTGCCTCATCGCCGATTCCCTGACGCTCACGAACTGCCGCTAAATTGAAATAGCTTAAGGCGTTGTCAGGCTTCGCCGAGATCGCTCGAGTGAGAAGCTCCGCCGCATCGTCAAGTCTACTCTGACGCTCACGAACCACCGCGAGCCCCTGCAACGCCTTTACGTTCACCGCATCAAGCGCAAGGGCACGCTCGTAGTCTTTCTCTGCGTCCGAAATCTTGCCTTGTGAAAGAAGCGCACTACCACGACTCACTCGGACAAGCGCATCGTCTTTCGCTGAGAGCGCCGTTGTAAATTCTACGATGGCCTGATCGATTTTCCCCTGCTGCAACAACACGACGCCTAAATTATGACGAGCCTCAACCAACCCCTTACAAAGCCCGAGTGCCTCCCGATAGAGCGCTATCTCTCGCTCCGAAGAATCGCCAAGCTTAACAGCCTCTTTGAATTTTTCAGACGCCTTAACGCAATCCTGTTCGGCAAGTACGCTGCTCGCGGCTGGTACTACGGATATAAACAAAAGGAGCGTGACGGCACGCACATATCGGGGCATGCGCTATCCCATACCTGCGGCCGCAGCCAACTTCAAATTACAAGGTGGTACCAGATCATCTATCCGTTCGGTAACTTCACGAATTCTCCCCTCCGGAATCACCATCGCAAAACGCAACCAATCCTTGTACTCATCGCCGAAAAGCGTTCCAGGCATCGCTAAGACCGCGTGGCGACGCAAAAGCTCACGAGAAAGATCAGCCCCGCTTAGCCGCGCGTGTTCAGGAGCCTTCGCCCACACACATATTCCTGCCGCGACTTCTGTCGCGGACCATCCCGACCGGCGGATCGCATTTAAAAAGAGCTGTGCACGCACTCGATAATGATCGAGACAATTGCTCACGAGATTTTCCTTGGATTGAAGCACCGTGGCAGCAGCAATTTGTGCCGGGAGAAAAATTCCATAATCAAGGTGCGCCTTAAGCTTCGACATGCACTGAATTATTTTTCCATTGCCAAGCGCCGCGCCTACACGCCAGCCCGGAATACCGTACGCTTTTGAGAGGCTATAAATCTCAATCGCCACATCGATCGCCCCTTTGACGGAGAGCAGGCTCGGCGGCTGGTCTTTTCCGTGCGCCATTTCGCCGTAAACAAAATCATTAATCAGTAACACCCCACGTTCTTTGGCAATTGCGACTAGCCGCTCAAAGAATCGCGAAGTTACCATCATTCCTGTTGGATTATTAGGAAAGTTGAGCAAGACCGCGCGATACTCAGTGCTGCGGATTCGAGTTTCTATTTCGCTTACCATGCGATCTTCATCGTTGCTCATCTCGAAATACGAAACTTCGCTTGCTGCCAATCGCAACGCAGAGACATACGCCGGATACGCTGGCTTTCCCAAAAGCACGCGCGATCCGGGCGGGAGCGCAACGCGAAGTGCCGCAGCAAGTGCGTCTTTGGTGCCCATGCACACACACACCTCGCGCTCAGGATCAAGGATTGTAGAGAAGCGCACGCGATATTTCGCTGCAAACGCGTCACGCAGCTTTCGAATTCCCCGCGACACAGGATAACGGTGATTGTCAGGCTTGAGGCTCGCCTCCATGAGCCGGTCCACCAGGACCCGTGGCGGAGGGATATCCGGATTAATCATCGAGAGGTCAAAAAGCTCGCGCCCCGCCGCAACGACCTCGGTCCTTAGCTGACCAAGTTCGGCAAGCGGATCCGACTCAAGCCAATCCCATCTGTGCCCCAGCACATGCTCTCCAAACTCCATTTCCCCCTCCAACAGTTCTTACGAGAATGCACCCGTTCTAAGTAGCCGTTTAAAAAACTATACATTTCGTTTTGGCTGGCTTGCCTCAACCCTTAAGTTAACGGACTATGGACAGAAAACCAGGGCAAGAATAAATGATTGATCGACAAATTTCAATCTGGCGATTGCCCTAGACTAACTGCAATTCCATGGCACTTCAAAGACTTACCAGCGTCGCCGCGGCTCTCGAGGTTGCCGAGGATCCACTGCTGCTCTACCATGGTTCGGGCGAAATGTCCTGGCTCAACCAATCCGCCCGTGCGCTTTTCGAGGTGAAGCCGGATGAAAAGCCCGCACTCGCGTCGCTTATCGGCATCGAAGCGGCAAGATTGGTTCTCAGTACAAGCCATGCCGGTAATTTCAACGTGCGAATTCAGCGCACCTCTGAAATTCGGAGCGCTGTTGTATTGCAGGTCGGGACAGGTGACCCCGATGAGCTTATTTTTCTTATTGCATTGCCGGTTCTCTCAAACGCAGATGATAAGGTACGAGAGCGTGAGGAGTTTCTCGCAGGTATCGCGCACGATCTCAAAAACCCTCTCAGCGCAATCTTCGGCTACGCCGATGTGTGTCTCGATACAGAATTGGGTAAGACACTTAGCCCGAAGCAGCGCGAGATACTAGAGAAGATTCGCCGCACCTCCACCCGCTCTATTGACCTTATCAGGAACTATCAGCTGTTGGTGCAGCTACAATCGGGGGCGCGGCAACGGCCCAAGGAGCGTATCGATCTTAACACTGTGGTGAGCTCAGTGATAAACTCGATATGGCGCGAACAACATGACGCGCCGACACTTTCGCTAAGCCTGGAGAAAGCACCGCTCTTACTGCTCGTCGATCGAGTATTTGTCGATCGAGTAGTCGCGAACCTCTTCGGTAACGCGGCAATTTACACTCCTCAAGGCGGCAGGATTGAAGTCCGCACTCGACGCGAAGAACGCTGCATCATACTCGAGATATTCAATTCAGGATCATTCATTCCAGAATCGGAGCGCGAAAGCATATTTGAAAGATATCATCGTGGTCGCGGGACAGAAGGCATTCCTGGCACGGGCCTCGGCCTTTACTTGGTCAAGTCAATCCTAAACGAAACCCGTGGCAGCATCAGCGTTGAAAGCAAAAAAGACGTTGGGTCACGCTTTATCGTACGTTGGGAAACTGAGTAGTGAAGGTTGGCTTACCACGTAACTACTCATTAAGTGTGGGTGGCTTTTTTCGCTACTCTGTGACCTCTGTGT
>CAZEAC010000053.1:0-29015 GCA_964510065.1 uncultured Bdellovibrionales bacterium
CTATTTCACAAAATTTCTTATCGTTCGGAGCCCGGAGGATCTTGATGGCCTTCTTCAGCGAAGTACTTTCGCTAAACTCATCACCAATCTTTCAATGAAATAAAAAACAGAGTCGCCCAACGGGCGAACTCGCGTAGCCCCTTTCTCGAAGGGGCGATAAGCGCAGCGACACGCGGGTTCTTTCGTCCCGGCTTCATTAATAAAATTCTCAAGGAATATTCGGCGCGATCAGCGCCTCGGGTTCAACAGCGATTATCCGATAAATGTTTGTCGGATTACCTATTAACATTCTATTCATAATCCATTTGTTACTCAACACCGCCGACATATTCAATAATGAAGTTAAGTAGTTAGATAGCTCTGAATTAACTGACTGTCACTTAATTCTTGGTACCTATCGCTTAATTCAAGCGTCGTTTTTTCCAGAATTTAAGATTGTTACGCAACTTTCGGCGAAGTCCTTCGAAGAAGCACAGTATGAAAAACAAAAGAAATGAGACACCTCCTCTGCGACGGCGCTTTGAGGAAGTTGCCGTACAGCAAAGGCTCGCACGGTAATATTCTCCAATTACTCCCAACGCTTAAAGATTAGCGAAGTATTGACACCACCAAATGCAAAATTATTGACCATAACATAATCGGTGGTAAGCGGCTGTACCGCATCTCTACAGAAGCTTAGCGGCGCGCAACGTTCATCTGGCTCCTGAAGATGTAATATCGGCGCACACCAACCTTCTCGCATCATCCGAATCGTAGCCCCGGACTCAAGCGCACCGCACGCGCCAAGCGTATGACCAACATAGCTCTTCAACGCGGTGATCTTAGGCATGTCACCAAAAATCGCGTAGGTCGCTTTCGACTCCGCAATATCGCCAAGCTCGGTGCCGGTTGCATGCGCACTGACAAGACCAATCATCTCCGCCGAAATCCCAGCGTCAGCGATAGCGCTCCGCATTACTTGTTCCATGGTTTTCGGTTCAGGATTAGTAAGATGGTGCCCGTCGCAATTGGTAGCAAAACCAGCAATCTCGGCCAAAATCGGCGCTCCACGCGCAAGCGCATGATCAAGATCTTCTACAATCAGCGCACCGGCCCCCTCCGCTACGACTAATCCATCACGACACCGATCAAAAGGACGCGGAGCCTTAATCGGCGGAGTATTGCTGGTACTCGTTGCCAACATTGAATCAAACATGGCAGCAAGCGCCACACAACGTTCCTCGGCACCCCCGGCAATCATGACTTTCTGCG
Organism: uncultured Bdellovibrionales bacterium; assembly: GCA_964510065.1. Classification (GTDB taxonomy): domain Bacteria; phylum Bdellovibrionota_C; class UBA2361; order UBA2361; family CAIXSY01; genus CAZEAC01. Next base: position 1,252 of record CAZEAC010000053.1, read on the forward strand.
TGCCCGCGCGAATTGCCTCACACGAATAACCAATTGCCTGGCTCGCCGAAGTACAGGCGCTACAGGTCGGAATTAGTCGTCCCTGAAGCTTGAAAAAAATAGCGATGCTCGCTGCGCAGCAATGACTCATCACCTGAACATAGGAGCTCGCCGGAATTCCACGCACCTCGCGCGCCGCACACTGCGTGGCGATAAGCATCAAACTGTCGCTACTGCCAAGGCAAGAACCAAAGCCTACACCAGTAGAACCATCGTGGAGACAAGGATTATCGCGAAGCCCTGACTCTATAAGTGCTTTCTCGGCGGCGACAGTCGCCAACAACGCTACTCGCCCCATGCCGCGAATCTGTTTTCTTTCAAAATTGGGCGGCACGGCAAAATCACGCACCGCGCCGGAAAGCTTGGTGCGAAGTCCAATAAACTGATCCCATTCAGGAACCGGTTCGACTCCGCTTTTTCCGGCCTGCAATGCGGCGCGAGTTTCATCCCAATTTGAGCCAATAGGCGAAATTCCCGAGGCTCCAGTTACTACAACACGTCGCATGCTAATAGATTCCTCCATTTGGAGAGATTACTTGGCCGGTCAAATAGGCCGCACCATCCGAGAATAAGTATCCAACCAAGGAGGCAACTTCGGAAGGTTTACCCGCGCGGCGCATCGGTACGATCTTGGTGATCTGTTCCGCGGCAATCCCTTCAATCATCTCTGTTTCAATAAAACCCGGCGCCACACAATTCACGGTGATCTCACGTTTTGCAAGTTCCAGCGCCAACGATTTGGTCGCGCCGATAAGCCCAGCCTTGGAGGCACTATAATTAACCTGACCGCGATTTCCCGCCAGCGCCGCAACCGAAGATACCGTAACAATTCTTCCGCCGGAATGGAGCTGAATCATCGGCATCACCAGCGGCGAGAGCACGTGGTAAAAGCCGTCGAGATTTGTGCGTACAACATCAGTCCACTCCTCGGGCTTCAGCGCGGGAAACGGCGCATCGTGATGTACGCCTGCGTTTAGTACCACACCCCAATACGGACCATGAGCAGCGATGTCTTTGGTGAGAAGCTCACGGCACGCTGCCTGTTCGCTTACATCAAAACTCACTATCGAAGCCTTTGCCCCTAACGCTAATATTTGGCTTTCAGTTTCACGGGCCGAATCAAGATCCTTACGACAGTGCACGGTAATCTCGTGCCCCTTCGCCGCAAGTTCGAGCGCAATTGCCCTTCCAATTCCCCTACTTGCCCCAGTAACCAATACCCTACTCATATGGTTGCCGCTCCTCAAACGATGAATGACCAATTTCTTCAATTACGCTAAATTTTGCGCTGAGCAGCGCCGCGCCAGTGCTTTTTTCAAACGCACTTCCCTCGAACGTGCTTACCGCGCCGTTGTCGGCAATTCGTACAGCTTTAAGCAGAATCTCGGTGCCAGGCTCAACCTCTTCGCTCTCGAATATAAGTTCGCGAGCACCCAACAAAAAACCGCGCTCGATCTCTCTGCCGGCTAAGGCTCCAATAAGCGCAGCAGCTTGCGCCAAGCTCTCAAAAACTAACCACAGCGGAAGCTTTCCAGAGTCGCTACAATGATCAATTCGCGCCTTCGTCGCCGTAAAAAGGCACTCAATTGAATTCTCACCGTGCGTTAACACGCTGTCGACGAGCAACATTTCGCCTTTTTGAGGAAGTATGTTCTCAAGCGTCATGCCCACTCCCGATCACCACCGCGCAGTTGCTGCCACCAAAGCCGAACGAATTACTAAGGTATGCTTTCTGCGGAGAGAGCTGCTGCTCGCCAATATCTACAAGGCGGATTGGCGGAAGCTCCGGATCGCGTTGCCCGTCCCAACAATGCGGCGGAAGACGACCTTTCGGATCACGCATAGATAGCCAACAAAACCCAAGCTCTGTTGCCCCAGACGCTCCCAACATATGCCCAACAAGCGGCTTAGTCGAACTACAGCGGGTACTCGATGAAAAGACCGACGCAACGGCCTTTGCCTCCATGCTGTCATTATGCAGCGTGCCGGTGCCATGCAAATTTACATACGCGATCTCACCGGCACTTAAGGCGCTATCACGAAGCGCATCGTTAATCGCGATCATTGCGCCGGTAGCTTCGGGATCGGGAGCCGAAATATGATAAGCGTCAGACGACTCACCCACGCCAAGAAGTTGAATACCACCGCTTTCACGAGTCATCACAAAGAGCGCGGCGCCCTCCCCTATGGTGATTCCATTTCGATTTTTGCTGAACGGATTACAGAGAGACGGCGCTATCAGCTCGAGCGCAGAAAAGCCGTTCACCGTGAGCATACACAGGGAATCCGCGCCGCCCACAATCACCGCGTCACAAAGATTCATATCAAGGAGCGCCCGTGCGGACCGAAAAACTTTGGCGCTGGAAGAGCATGCGGTGGATACCGTATACGCGGGCCCGCCAAGATTAAGCGCCTTCGCTACGAACTCCGAAACCGCGCCCATCTCCTGCTGCGAATAAAAATAGCCCTGCGGTTTTTTTCCAGTTCTAAGGATCGAACTTACTGACTTCTCACCCTCCTCGATGCCGGAGGTACTTGAACCAATGACTGCGCCGACTCGTGAAGCGCCACATGCCCCGATGATATTGCGTAGCTCACTTTCAACCTGTTCAATGCAAGATAATAGGAGCGCGGAAACTCTTGAACGGTAGCGCCGAAGGCCTTCGGGCACTTTGGGCAGCGGCTCCACTACTTCACCGACATACACTGAACGCTCGGGAATAAGATCGTCGCGCTTTGAGAAGGCACCTTGATCGCCGCTAAAAAGCCGTTCAGAGATTCGCGCGCAGTCGCTCCCTAAGATATTGACCATTCCTAGCGCTCGCAAACAGGGCACGTCTATCTCCTCGAAGTTACAGCCGTCTTGAAGTACCACAAATGACCATAAAAAGTCTAAGAGCGTCTAGAATCGCTTACTAGGGATGAATCTCGTGACAAATGAAGGCAGCCATGGCATTAAACTTGGGGAACCTCTGAAAAACTGGGCGTTTTTGATTTGCTGGAATTTTGGATGAAATTTGCGAGAAAAGGCCGGCGAAGACGGAATGCATAGTTTTTCAGAGGTTCCTTAGGTTAGCTATATTTATTTCGATGATCTATGCCTGAAGTAACAAAGATTGAAGTCGCCCGAGAACTTTCCGGATTTTTGCGTTCACAGCTTCAGGGCGAAGAGGCTCCTATCCAGAGCTCGACCCCACTTCGTGATATCGGCCTTGATTCGTTCGCAATCATGGAGCTTCTACTTTTTATCGAGAAGCGTTTCGCGGTGAAAGTTCCGCTCAGCAAGCTTACATCCGAAAACTTACACTCGATCGATAGTCTTAGTTCCTGCGTTGATTCTCTACTCTCCCAATGAGCGGGAGTTTTCCTTCACGCATTGCACTTAATGGCGCCGATTACTTAATGCTCGCCTTCGATCGCTATACTCGACGCGAGTATGGAAATGGAAACACCTGCCACCTGCTCCTGGACTTGGCCGACAATGGGTTTGAACGCAAATTTCGCGACCGCGTCGCGACTTTGCCGCTACTACACTGGTTAAACTCATTGCGCCTGCGCATTCCTTGGCACGGCGCAGCGCCATTTTGGGAAGCTGCTCGCCATGCCGAAGCTCCGATAATAGAAACGACCACGTGGGAGTTCGAGGCAACGAGACTTTTTGACTATTGCATCGACCCGCGAAACGACGCGCCGATCCGCTTTCGACTTTTTGGAGAATCCGAATCACGAAAGCTATTATTTTCTTGGCACCATGCCCTCGTCGACGCGCATGGCGCCGAGATGCTGCTTGAGTTGGTGGGAGCGCGCGAAACTCGTGGCGATGCAATCGCGTTGTTCACGCCCAACCCACAAGGATCAACAATTGGGCGCAAGTTCAAGCAGGCCCGTGCGGCAAGAAGCGCGATCTTCGCTGCAGCCGCATCCCCGCGTTATCAATCAGTGCGGATTCCTTCGAGCTCTTACGAAAACTTGCGTTATCGAAGGATCTATTTTAGTCCAGAAGAGACGGCGCAAATCGATGCAGTAGCTGACACGCTACACGCGACATTTACCAAGAGCTGCTTTTACCTTTGCGTTGTTGCCCGTGCAATTTTCTCAGTACTAGAATCTCGAGGTGAATGCGCACCACTCTACATCCCCGTGCCGCATGATATGCGCCGCAGCAAGAAAGGCGTAATGTCGCTCTCGAATCAGGTGACGTTTCTCTACTTTCGCATAGAACCGGCCAAGCTTCGTACGCTATCTTCAGGAATTGAATATCTCGTTCAGAATATGCAGGTAATGATTGAACGGGAGCTGCATCGCGCCAATCTTACCTTTCTTGAACTCGCGAAGAATATTCCGCTTAGTACTTACGAAAAGTTACTTCGCGCACCCGCGGGTGGTACGGTTGCCAGCTGCTTTTTCTCTGATACCGGCGATTCACTTTCGAAAATTCAGGAATTTTGCGGGACTCGAGTTCAAGATGCGATTCACTATCCACCACAGATCTGTCCGCCAGGTATTACCGCGGTATTTTCAAGATTCAACGGCGCACTCAGCATAATGCTGCCCTACGCTGATGATTGCTTTAATGTTCGCGAAATTCGACTTATCGAAGAATCGATTCGCGAAGACCTGCGAGGCGCTACTGCTATGCCGGAATCTCGAGAGAGTGCCGGTGGATAGCAGAGCTGTCCAAGCAACCTACAGATAGGGGCTCACATCAGCGTCCTCGCCCGGAAGTGCGACTGCTGGAATGGCCAATGCGTTTACTGAGCGTTAATTTTTACACTGCAATACCGGCAGCTTTCGGATGCTTGTATTGCTATTACCGTAAATCTGGCTGGTGCGTCGGCCACTGCCGTCGGCTGATTTCACGGTATTACAGGCCTTTCCTGCTCCGTACTGCGAGGACCTTGAGAGCTTAAAGACCTTCTTCGCCAAAGTTCGGATCTTCGCAATCTCTTCTTTCTTATTCGACTTCGCGCAGAAAGGCGTATCGCAGAATTTGACCTTGTCAGGCATTGCATCAATCAACTTGGTAAACTCAGTCGTAAGCTCCGCGGCGAGGGTAGAACGCTTCTCGATCCTTACCTTTCGCGCCGGTGCGCACTCGGCTTCCTGCGCGCTGTATTTTTTTACACTCGCAAAAAGCTTCTTCATATTCTTCTTGGTCTTTTTCTTCTCGATCTTCAGATCGAAGAACTGACATGAATCAATACAGCTACTGCCGTCGCCGTACGGAACACCGCAGCAGTCGACGCAGCTTAAGCCGTCGCCATTACAAACACCGCACTGGTCCTTCTTCCCTATACACTCAACTTCCGGTGTAGGCGTCACTGACGGCGTGGCGGTTGGCGTCTCTGTCGGAGTGGCCGTCGGTGTCATAGTCGGAGTATTCGTCGGAGTTTCCGTTGGTGTTTCCGTAGGCGTCGCTGTCGGCGTTATCGTCGGCGTGGCCGTTGGTGTCGGCGTTAAGGTCGGTGTCGCTGTGGGCGTGGCCGTTGGCGTCGGGGTCGGCGGACTACCTGGAATACAGAATTCAAGGTCATCAATCGCTGCCGGACCGGTCAGATCGAATACCACATTCGCTGCGCCAGCCTGATTTTGACCACACACATTGACCACTTGAAGCGAATTTACCCCCTTGTTAACAATCGGCGCGGAGAGAATTTGCTGATTGCTACTGTTGTAGACTCTAACTGTATTGCCGTTAGTCGCAGAGTTCAGAACTTTAAAAGAGCAAAGCTTTCCGGCCGATTGCAACGACGCGCCAATGAGGCCGCCTGAAGATTGTGGAATACTCAACACATTTTTTAGCTGGAAGAAATTTCCTGTGCCGGAACCAGTGGTAAAGTTTAACGTGGGTAATCCAGGCCCTCCAAAAGTGCTGTTTGGAGTTCCAAGCGCAGTTGTTCCGCCGGGTGCACTTGAATTGAACGCGATCGGTGGCAGGGTACCTCCTCCTAACTGCGAAGACGAGAAGATTACGCTGCTCCCTGAGTACTGGTTAGTGACTGAAGCTCCTGGATTCAGATTGTCGAAATCAATTACCTTCTGGCCCTGGCAGGTAGCCGTACAGTCAGGTCCCGGCAGCGCAAGATTGTACTGAGACCAACCATTTGTGTATTGTTTAATCACTACCTTCGAGTTGCCCTCGGGAATGTTGCCTTTAAAAGTCACCGAAAAAACACGCGAGTTGTTGTGTTCAAGCAGCGGCGGCGGTCCACCACTTCCACCATGCCAACCGAAAAATCGCACACCATATTCGAGAAGCTCGGGATCCATGCCATTGGGATTGGTTGTATCCATATACAGCCATGGCATATCTCTCTGCCACTGTACCGGCCAACTCTTCCCAATCCATTCTGAGGAAGTATAAGAGGGATTCGCGCGCACGAACTTAAGTGAGGAATTACAGTGCTCGGTCTTAACAAGAAAATATTTCAAAGTGCCGCAGGTGCTGCTCGTTCCAGAGACCGTATAAAAGAAAGTTGTTTCATCAGCAACAGAGTCATACTGCCTGCCCGGCCCACCAGCCTCACCATATTCAGCGACAAAACAGGGCGCGGCGAAGGCGCCCATACTTATGAAAATAGATAGAGCTGCAACGGCAGTTAAGAATCCCCTTCTCATCGCTTCACCGGCAAATTAAATAGTCTTTCCAGCTCAAGGTATCGGAGTAATAGGAGAAATTCTTAAGCCTTAGATTAAAATTCTAAAGTGCTGATTATTCTACAGATCATATGCTATCAAGATGCATTCATATGAACGGGCCCGAAGTAGACATCTGTGTTGTAGGCGGCGGCGCCGCGGGAGTTGCCGCGGCAGCAGCCGGCGCAAGTGCCGGATGCTCGGTGGTGCTTATTGAATCACGGGCTTCACTCGGTGGCTTAGCGACATCGGCAATGGTCGGCACAGTATGTGGACTCTATTTTCGCTCACCCGCGGGCGCGGCAAGATTCGCCGTTGGGGGCTTCGCCCGTGAGTTCGCGAATTCGCTTGCTGAGCGATCAGAAAGCGAACCTACACTGGCTCTCGAAGGGCTCTACGTTCTTCCTTACAAAATCGCCGCATTTAACGATCTCGCGTTAGAAATTATTGTAAACAGGGGCATCACTCTTATTTGTAATGCGACGCTCAAAGAAGCTGCAACGCAAGACTCAAAAATAGTCACGCTGCATGTTGATGCCGGCGACAAAACCTTCACAATCTTTCCACGCGCCGTGATTGATTGTAGCGGCGACGCAATCGCCGCGGAGCTTAGTGGCGCGCCTATTCATAACTTCGATACCGCGCAGACTTCGGCGCTTGTGTTTGAAATTACTGGCTTGCCACAATGTGAGCCGGAGCAGCTTGGATTCCTTCTGAAACGCGAACTTTCCCGCGCGGTTCGAGACGGCACGCTACCTGAAGAGGCACTCAGACTTTCAATAGTCCCGGGAAGCCTGCATGGAGGTAAGGCGCTTTGTAAACTTGGACTTACTGAGCATCGGGGTCTAAAGCTTCAAGAACACGCTAGCGAAATGTGCAACAGAATAATCGCCCGGCTCCGTGAACAAGCGTTAGAACTCGGCGCCGTCTCCGTTTTGCAGATTGCGCCCGCGCTCGGTGTCCGAACTGGCCGGCAGATACAGGGCCGGGAGATGCTTTGCACCGAAGATGTTCGTGGCGCGAGGAAGCGCAAAAGCGGCGTTGCCAATGGCGCCTGGCCAATTGAGTTCTGGGGCAACGCACGCGAACCCGAAATGGGATTTTTTGCCGCCGATGATTATTACGAAATCCCGGCCGGGGCGCTTCGCTCCTCATGCCTTGAGAATCTCTTCGCCGGCGGCCGCTGTATCAGCGCGAGCGCAGAAGCCATTGCCTCGGCACGAGTAATCGGAACCTGCCTTGCAAGTGGCTACGCCGCAGGCCACCTGGCCGCGGCATCTCTTCAGCGCGAGCCTCTTGAGGCGACCGTTCAATACCTCAGGAAATCACAGTGCCTAGCGTAAGTTTGCCAGGATTTGAACCAGCGTGTATTGTTTCGGGCGATAGCGCCGCATTAGCGGCGTCCTTGAAATCCGTAAGCGCCTTATTTTTGGTGTAGGCCGGGCGCGAAAGGTGAGTGCCACCGAGACATTGCTACTGCAAGTCGCAGCTAGCACTCATCTTTCGCAGCGATGCATACGCCAAGATGCAGGCACTTACGTTCGGGCCACGGAGCTATGTTGTCAGGACAGCGATCGGATACTTTTGGGATTCTAGAATGTGCGGCGGCGCGTTGGCCCGATCAACCGGCGATAATCGATGAATTCGGCACGCTTACATTCGCTGAGCTTTTGCACGAAGCCCGCTCGCTAAAAACCTCGCTTGCGCACGCCGGAGTACGTTCGAGACAGGGCATTGGCGTCGTTACCAGAAACAATCGGCATTTTTTGATTGCGCTCTTCGCTGCACTTGCTGCCGAAGCGGTAGTCATGCCAATTTCGCATCAGCTTCGCGATCCGGAGTTGAGCGCGGTGCTTGAGAATACAAGTCTTGCCTTCCTTATCGATGATCAGTCCTCGCCTGTATTGCAATCGCGAGTCGGCTCGGTTTTCACCACATCTTGGGGTGGCACACTACGAATTAGCCCACAGCGAAACACAGTCGCGGCGTTGGTTCCCCAAATACCGGATGCCGCGTTTGTGCGCTTTACTTCCGGCACCACCGGCAGATCCAAGGGGGTCGTGCTCTCACATCGCGCGGTAGCGGAGAGAATCGAGGCGGCACAACATGTACTCGAACTTCAACCCGGCGAAAAAGTGTGCTGGGTATTACCGATGGCATACCATTTCGTCGTGTCGATCGTTCTGTATGTGCGCTACGGAGCCTGTCTTGTGACCTGTCACGACATGCTCTCTGAAAGTATTCTTGGTACTATTAATCGCGAAAAGTGCAGCGTGCTCTACGCCACGCCGACACACTACCGTGTTTTAAGCGCTGACCAGTCCGCGCTCTCGATGCCATCAATCCGTCGAGCGATCTCAACATCTTCGCCAATCCCAAGGGAAGTTGCTGAAGCATTTTTCGAGCGCTTTCGGGTTCGCCCTTGCCAGGTATACGGCATGATAGAAATCGGACTTCCCCTCGCAAACTTTTCAGAAGACACCCCCGATTCACTCGGTCGCGCAGTGGCTGGATGCGATGTGGTGGTGCTGGATGAGCAGGGTGTGGTGCTGCCACCTGGCCAAGTTGGCCAGCTCGCGGTACGCGGACCGGGAATGTTCGATGCGTACCTCACACCTTTTGCGAAGCGCGAGTCTACAATGCTGAACGGCTTCTTCCCCACTGGTGACTTCGCGCTGCGTACAACGCAGGGCGATTTCCGGTTAATGGGAAGAAAAAAGTCTCTAATAAATATTGCCGGCAACAAGGTATTTCCCGAGGAAGTTGAGGCGGTACTTAATTCGCACTGCGATGTCGAGATATCTCGGGTTTTTGCCGAACGACATTCGCTTACCGGAGAAATTGTGTGTGCTGAGCTCGTGCTGCGAGAGGGCGCAGAGATTCGTCCGGATGATCTGCGGAGCTACTGCTATTCCCGACTTTCTTCGTACAAAGTGCCAAAGGAAATTAAATTCGTGACTGCGATTTCAATGACACCCACAGGAAAAGTATTGCGTCACGAGGGAGCAAAAGCCGCATGAAGGAGATTCGCACAGTTGCGATAGTAGGTGGTGGTCCGGCTGGATCCGCCCTTGGCACGTTGCTTTCGCGTCGAGGGATCAAGGTTGTTATTTTTACGCATGAAAAGCGCCCTGAACTTGTTATTGGGGAATCGCTTGTTCCCGCGGTAGTTCCGCTGCTCCGCGAGCTGGGTGTCGAGCGTGAAGTAAGCTCCTACAGCACTTTTAAACCTGGCGCGACTTTCTCAATGCGTGCGGGCGAGGAGATTACTTTTGTATTTTCGAATGCGCGGCGCCCTGCCGCAACGTACGCCTACAACACTCCGCGCGATCGCTTCGACCAGACTTTGCTCGACGAAGCTCGAAGGTCGGGAGTCTCCGTGTTGCTCCACGCCGTAAAACTCCAGAAACGTGATGAAGGTGCCGTCTGTCTTGATCAGCAGTCCGAAGCGGAGTACCAAAAAATCGTAGGCGCCCCTCCTGATCTTATCGTTGATGCGAGCGGACGCTCGCGCGCCATCGCCAAACTTCTTGAACTTCCCTTTCGTGAAGGAGCGAGAAAGGATCGTGCGCTTTTTGCCCATCTCGCTGACACCGCAATTAGTTATCCTGGGCATATTCACGTGGATCGGCTTAGCCGTGGTTGGTCATGGCGCATTCCACTTCCCGGACGTGTTTCCGTCGGGTTAGTCGTGCCTGAAGAGCATGCCGACGCTCACGGCACAAGCGCCGAAGAGCAGTTTGATGCGCTTATTCGCAGCGAGACCGTGGCGAAGCGTTACGCACCAAATCCAAATCGAATCACCGCGGTCATGAAGTACTCTAACTATCAGCTCGTTTCGGAAAAAATGTATGGTCCGGGCTGGGTACTCTTAGGGGACGCGGCAGGATTTATCGACCCAATTTTTTCCAGTGGAATGCTCGTGGGGCTTACCTCGGCAAAGCGTTTAGCCGAAGATATCTTTAGCGCAAAGGGATCCTTCCATGCGTATCAGAGCGCCGTTCAGCGACAACTTAGATCCTGGCATAACGTCGTCAACTATTTCTACGATGGAAGACTTTTCGGGTTGATTCGAGCCGGACGAGCTTTGCGTGGTACTTTCCCTGCACGTTACTTCGCGCCATACCTTGAAAGTCATCTTGGCCGAATACTTACTGGTACTGCTCCTGACGATCCTTACAGTCAGGGCCTTATGAGTCTGGCGATGAGACTTATTGTCGGAGAAGGAACACATCTCAGATTACGGGTTGCCTAGGGAACCTCTCAAAAACTAGGCGTTTGGGATTTGCTGGAATTTTGGATGAGATTTGCGAGAAAACATGCCGGGAAAAACGCAGGAATAGCAGAGCTATTTCGAGTATTTTCCCGGCATGGTTTCTCGCAAAGATCGCCGAAAGGCCAGCGAAGACGAAATGCATAGTTTTTTAGAGGTTCCCCAGAGATTCATGAAAAAAATCAGTAAATTATTGGCGCCAATTCTTTCCTTCGCCTTGCCGCTTGTCGCCGGGCTTTGGATGGGTCACGATTCCATCGCGACACTTCTTCCCGCAGCGATGAGTGCCGCGGTTGCGGCCGCGTTCATTGGGTCGCTATTTGGGGAGATAAGTCTGGTTGAGCGCTTCGCAAAGCTGCATCGCGGCACACTCACTCCTGAGATTCGCTGGTACTGCCGTTGGGCCACACGCTACTGGGGAGTAGTATTGATTCTCAACACGATCCTCGCCGCGTGGTCAGCGCTCGGAGCCTCAATGGAGATGTGGCTTTGGTATAACGGCGCGCTGAGCTACCTTATTATTGCGGGTGCATTTGGAGCCGAATATCTGGTTCGACTGATGTATCGTGCTCGACTTAAGCGCCAAGAATCGCAGATGCTCTTGTAACCTGAGCTCTACGCAGGGATTCCACGGAAGACAAATCGCGAGGCGGAACACATATTAGTTGCGGCTACGGCGCACTGCGTCTTTTTGGCGAGATGAAGCGCATGAGAATGTCGAGCTCAGCCGATTTTTCAATCTCTCGCAGGTGATCGCGAATTGCAAAAAGCAAGCGCATTGTTTCGCCCCTGTCTGTGTACGCGCAGGAGTCTTCACCACTTTCAAGTCTTAGTGCCGCACAAAGATGCTTTACGCCGCGCGATTCATCGAGTTCTCCACCGCGCGCGAATTGGCAAAGACCACGGAGCGCTAATAGACTGGCCTCACTTCTCAATAACGCGCGATCAGTTGGGCGGTAATATTCTTCTAAGAGCGGCGCGGCATCATCAAACATTCCGAAATAGCAAAGGAGTGTAGCATATTCCACTCTCGCCTTATCACACGCAGCAGCACCGGCTGCCCCGGCCTCGGCAAGCGTATACGCCTGATGATATGCTCGGAGAGCTTGCGCGAAATTCTCTATTTTAAACTGAAAGGATCCCTGAACGAGCTTCGCGACAACAAGCAGGTCATCAATCATGAGGTCTCGACGATTTTCAAGTGAGCGGACCCAGCTATCACATGCTCGTAATGCCTTAATGTCGTTTCCAGACTGCTCATGCTCACGGATAAGCGCCTGCCAAAGAGTTGCGGCGATTCGAAATCCCTCTCCTGTTTGCGCACATGCTTGAATCGCCTTCCCGTACCCCTCTGCACGGCCCGGATCCGGCTTCGATTCCGAGGGCTCGGGAGTCACATTGAGGGAAATTGTATGTCTTATCGGAGCACAGTCGTGACTGCTTCGCGGCGAATTTATATTTGAAGAGTTCGCGGTTGCCGTTTGTGTTGAGCTTTGGACGAAGGGCAGCATAGTATTTGACGTCAGAGAATTCCGGCTCGAGCCAACAAAAAATTGGACGGGAGATAGGGACGCCAAAGTTGTACCAAAAACCGAATGGTAACAACTAAGGAGCGATGCTATTTCCCGCCGCACTTCCCGCCTGGAGCTCGTTTACGCCGAGTTCCCGGGGACTTTTACAGTCGCTGGAGGGCAGTCTCCACCGCGCTTGCGGTGGAAGAGGCAGCTGTTGGTGTCACGATTGGGACATTCTTGCCCCAAACCAAGGGGGCAGACATCCAAATCGTTCTGACCCACCGAATCTTCGGCAGATCCCCGCTCGTTGCGAAGGGCCAGCAATGCCGCCCCCGCGTCCTTCTTCGTGATCATTTTTTCCTTAGTTGAATTAGACGAGGACTCGAAGTAGTTCCGAGTCTTATTCGCCAGAATGCCGATCCAAAGCACCCCTTCGATTGCTCGCGATGAGCAATTCGAAGGGGCGCTTTAGCATCGAGCCGTACGAAAAAAACCGTGCTATCCCTATCTGCCCGATATGTGAGTACAAAAAGAACGAAACGCCTTTCTAAGGTACACCAAATTCTTGGCTTATTAAAGCATCGAGATGGGTGGGGGTGGGTTACTATCGATGGTGTTAGCCGGTATTTGCTTGAGTTTCGCCCCTGCGCTAGACTGCCGCTCCCTTCATGGAGTTGTTGTATGCTCACTCAAGGCTTCGAAAAATCTCACGAAATCGTTCGCCAGTTACGCTCGCTTCGCTCAAACGAAGGTCTTTCCCGCGCTCAAATACGGCCTAATTTCTACCCTGAAGTAGTACGGGGTGTGCTCCTTCTTACCGGTATCGAAAACCGCCAGGCCGATCTACTCGCGCCCTCAAAGCTGAGCATTGTCGACTACCGTCCGGTAATCCGCTATCTCAACTCCGAAATTGATATTGGCCTGTCTAGGAAGGAGCAGGATGTCATCGCACTTCTCCTTACCGGGCTTTCAAGGACGAACCGGTTCTCGGGCGATGTCTTTATTGAATTTATCCGCGGCGAGGACTCCAGTATTCATTCCTGCCATTCAGCAATTCTCGTTGTGGAAATATTTCGAAGGGCGGGGCTTCTCAGCAGTGAACATCTCTCCAGCTCGACACTTCAGGAGCTTCGCCGCGCAATGATAATAGGCGCGTTGCTTCACGACTGCGGCGAAATATTAGGAGAGATACATTCCCTTGCAAATAGAGTCGCCCAAGCTGGTCTTAGCGATGAAGATAAGGTATGCACCGAGCGCGGAATTTTTAGGACATTCTTACGGCTGGCCTGCTTTGCGGTCGAGCAAAAGAATCCACGGATCTTTTTCGAAGTTCTAGAAAAGGCGCGTGCTCTCGCCGGAATAACAACCGGATCAAAGGTTAACCACGAGGGCCTCGCCGAGGCACTCAAGCAGTCGCAGGTTACTCTTACACCCGAAACCGAGCAGACTTATGTGAAACTGATGCGACACTATGATCGGGCCGAGCTACATCTAGAAAATCCGTCCGACCTTGATCTCTTTATCGCCTACTGCATTAAGAACTGCGAGCATCTTCAGGGCACACGGCACATGATCCGTCGGTCCACCAAACATCACGGATATCAACCGCTACGGCACTTTTCGGCAGCATCGACCCCTTTTGAACAGCACGATCCACAACGCGATCGATTTTCGCTTCCCTTTGCGCTGGCGCATAGCGCGCGAATGATGGCCGGCGCAAAATTTACCGAACGAGAGCTCGGCCATGTTTTCGCCACGGCAAAATATGATCTTCAGATTGCACTTGCCAATGCTATGCGTCACGCGACTTACGAAACTTTGCGCGAGCTTTTACATGCCGGCCCACTCGTTATTAACCAGCCACAGCGCGAGCTTCCGCAAAATATCGTCGCTTTAGAGAAAGTTGCGAGTGACTTTACCCAAAAAGAATCGGAGAGGCTTAACGCGTTTCGTGAGCTTCAGCGTCTCTTGCAATACTCGCTTCGCGAAAATATCGCGACTTTACGCGGTGACGTCGACAATGAGCTTTCAATTGCCGACCGAGGCTACTTTATGCAGGTGTATAGTCTCGCAGCGGCTCGCGGCTATATCCCCGCTCGCGGAGAAGTGCTGCTACATAACGATGTACGAGATATTCCGCCAGCTATAAGGCCGGAAATTTCGCGAAAGGGGCTGCTCACTAATGGCAGCTTCACGATGCCGCACAACCACATTGCATAGCCTGGACTTCTCACAGATTGCAGGTCCTTGCCTTTCTCGAGTAGAATCGGCAGGTGCGTATATTGTTTTTCATCACCCTTATCCTAATTGCCGTATCGGCAAAAGCCGAGACAACGTGGAGCTATGAGCGCGTCCTTGCAAGGCTACAGAGCGTAACGTCGCTTCGCGCGCATTTTGTGCAGGAAAAGACCGTTCAAGCGCTCTCTCGGCCACTTCGCTCCGAGGGAATCTTTCGCTACGATCAGCATGACGGAATTCGCTGGGAAACCGAAAAGCCCTTTCGCTCGCTCTGTTGGATCTCAAAGGATGGAATTTCTCGGCAGACCTCTCAAGGGAAAGAGACGATATCGGTTGCCGACAATCCCGCGCTTGAGAGAATTACTAATCTGTTCCTTTCGCTATTCCTCGCGAACAAGGAAACACTCGAGTCGAATTTCGTTACAAAATTCCTCCTCAAAAATGGCGGCTGGGAACTTATACTCACACCGAAAGACAGCTTCGCGGCAAAAGTTATTTCAACGCTTACCCTCGAAGGTTCGGACTACGTCAATGTTATTGCGCTTAAAGAGCAATCGGGTGACCACACAAAAATTGCTTTTTCCGCGCAGACTACCGACAACACCGCTCAGCACAATCTCGAGGAGCGGCTTTGAGCAAGGCGTCATGCGCGGCATGGTGCTGGCTCGTGGTGGCACTGTTTTCTGCAGCGTATCTAGGGCGCGGTCTGTATGGCGGTACGCTCAATGTTGAAACGAACTTATTGGCACTGCTTCCCGAAACCGAACGTGATCCAACGATTGAGAAAATAGTAGCACGACTTGGCGAAGATAGCGCTTCGCGTTTTAGCCTGGCCTTAGAACATAAAGATCCAGAAACTGCGCTCAATGCAGGCCGTTGGCTGCGTAAAAAACTCTCGGCGATGCCCGAGCTTTCTATGAATGAGACAAGTTTCAACGAAGGCCCAGAGCAAATCAGCAAACTTGCCTTCGAGTATCGCGAGGCTCTTATAAGCAATAAGACAAGCGATCGTTTAAAGGCAGGAAGCACGAGCTTTTTTGAGGCTATTCTTGCCGATTATTATTCTCCAATTGCCGATCTCTCGCGTGTCAAAGAGGACCCACTCCTCTTGTTTCCAGCTCTCATGCAGCAGCAGCTCGCACTTCTGCCAAAGGCTGAATTTAGAGACGGCTTGCTCATCGCACAATCGAATGGGCTCGCCTATGCGCTCATTCAGGGGAAAATCAGCGGCAGCGCCTTTTCGAGCACAGTGCAGCGCGAGGTTGTTGACGCGCTTGCTCCAATCGAGGCTGAAATGATTCGCGAGTTTCCAGAGTTGCAAGTTCACCGCTCAGGAATAATTTGGTTCGCTGAGCGCTCTGCACGAACAACCAGAGCAGATATTTCAATGATCAGCTCGCTCTCAAGTCTTATCGTGACGCTGATGTTACTGTTTGCGTTCTTTAGCCTTCGCCCAATAGTGCTTTCTTATATTGCGCTTAGCGTCGCATTTGTCGTGGCAGGCGCTGTATCATTTCTATTATTTCCCTCGCTTCACGCCATTACACTCGGATTCGGTACGACACTTATCGGCGTCTGCGTGGATTATCCGCTACATTATTTTTGTCACGAGCTATCCGGCTCAAAGAGCAGACGTGAAGTTGTAAAAGCGATTTTTCCAGGCGTGACACTAGGCATGTTTACGAGCCTTCTCTCATTTCTAGGGCTCATAGTTACGCCATTTCCCGGACTCACTCAGATGGCACTCTTCTCAAGTATCGGCATACTTGCCGCCTATCTTTCCGTGATGCTCTGGTACCCCTATCTTTCGCCTGCTTCGATACCCGCTCGAGCTTCACCGCTTCAGCCGCTGGCTTCTGCCATGCTGCGATTTTTTAATATTGCCGGAAAAGGCGCGCATCGAATTGCGCTACTTTTTGTGGTACTACTCCTCGCGCTCGCGCTCCCGACATTAAAGGTTCAGGACGATATTCGAGCACTCGATTCCCTACCCGGCGATCTGGTAACCGATGAGAGACTTATTCAATCACTTCTTCAACTTCAGGAAAGTGGCTCGTTTTTCATTGTTGAAGGGAGTGACTTGGAGCAGCTGCTTCAGAGAGAAGAAACGCTGCGTCAGCGCCTTCTGCCGCTTCAAGAGCGCGGCCTTCTTAGCGGAGCACGTGCTTTGAGCCAGATTGTTCCATCAAAGAAAACGCAGATTGAAAATCTCGCCCTCCTCAAGAGCACTGTTTTCAACAATAGCGCGCAGCTCAAAGGATTTATCGAGCAGTCCGGCGTTTCCGAATCAAGCTTCGAACTTCTCAAGAGCCGAATTGATCAGAAGAACTTACTCGATCCAGGTAAGTTGCTCTCGAGCTCTCTCGGCGGCTTGTTAAAAGCACTCTTCCAAGGCGAAAGCGGCCGAGGCGTTGCCTCAGTGGTTTGGCTTGGCGATTTTCAAGATAGCTCACCACTTCAAGAGCTGGAATCTACCCTACCAGGCTGTACCTTCGTCGACAAAATACGTGACACTTCAAATCTTTTAGGGCGTTATCGGCGCGCCGCATCGTACCTGACGCTGGGATGTTATCTTGTCGTAATCGCCGTGGTGCTTGTGCGCTATGGCCTGCGTCTTGGTTTGCTTGTGATGATTCCACCGCTTCTGGGCGCAACTTCGGCACTTGCATTCCTCGCGTTATTAAATATTCCGCTCAATCTTTTTTCTTCTTTCGGGTTGCTTCTCGTGTTGGGGCTCGGCGTTGATTACGGAATATTTTTTGCCGAGAAGGAGCTTCCGCGAGACGCCACGATGCTCGCGGTGATGCTTTCGGCGTTCTCTAACGCACTCGCTTTTGGACTATTACTTTTTAGCAGCTCTCCGATTCTTCTCGGCTTTGGCGCGACTGTATTCGGGGGTATTATCGGTACTCTTCTCGGCTCGCCGCTTGTGCGCGCAAAGTCGTGAATCGAATGTAGAATTGCCATTGATGCATTTCATCGATCTTCGCGATCAGCAAGATTCAATCCCCACGCCCGTATTCATTCGGGAAATCTAAAACCTCGATCCCTGACTGCTGCCCTGGCGCCAGAAATCGTAGAAGTTGAACCACTGCAAAGGACTGCGCCGGCAGTAATACTCAAGGCGCTTCGCATAGCGCTCGATTAGTTCACGCATGGCCTTGGCTCGATTGGCTCGCGGGACCGAGAGACCATCGGAGAAATGCTCGAAATGCACATCATAAATCCCATCATCGCCGCGCATCGCAAAGACCAGATAGACTGGGCATTCGAGGAGTGCCGCCAAAACCCAAGGGCCCTCCGGAAAATTTGCAGTCGTCCCCAAAAATTCCACAGGCAACGTTCGATCCGGCGACCCGACTACAACTCGATCCGCGAGAAGCGCAATTACTTCTCCCTGAGCCACTTGCTCACGAAACTCAAAGAGTTTCTCCGGAGTGACGTCTTCGACGGGAATGAGCCGAAGATGTGAATCAGGATTGGCTTCTTCTAAGATCTTTACAAAACGCTTTGAGTTTCTCGTAAACATGAGTGCATTAATACGCACCGAGGGCAGCGAATGTGAAAGCGCCCGGAGAACTTCAACGTTTCCAAAATGCGCACTGACTAATACTGCACCCTTACCACCGCGTACCAGCTCACGGAACGCGTCTCGCCCAAACCATCGAAATCGATTGAGCGGAATCGCGCCATACCAACTAATGACCTTATCAACAATCGCGTTACTAAATTCCAAAAAATGACGGAATACAAGGGAAGACGAAACAAGTGATGGGCTTAAGACCTTACACAAATACTCTCGCGAGGCGTGGCGCGCACGCGGTGCGGTACAATAGAAATAGCCAGTTACTGGCAACAGCAAAGCTCTGGAAAGTCCATCGCCTAAGCTACGGAAAAGCCACGCCAAAAATCGGAACCCTGCAAGTGTGCCGCGTTCTCCGATGCGCGCCCAGTGTCGGCCACGCTCGCCACTGCGATGAAAGTCACTGCGATGAAAGCCAAATGCTCTTGAGAGAAGGAGCTTGATGTGAAGTCTCACAAAAGCCGCATTGTCACGCAAATATTTATAATGAGAGCTTGCGTCCGAGAAATAATGTACTCGCGTCGGAATATTTACTACGTTCGCTCCGCGCCAACACAAACGCACCAATATTTCGACATCAAAAGCCATGCGCGAAGCAATATGAACATCCTCGAGAAGCTTCTTGGTAATCGCTACGGGATAGATTCGGTAGCCGCATAGCGCATCGGCAATAGCGCACGAACCGGTTTCAAGCCATACAAAAGGAAGTGAAATCTTTCGACCGTAGCGCCTCGCAAAAGGCGCGCTTTCATCAAATTGCGGGGAGCCCAATATCAGCGCTTGCGGATCTCGATGACAAGCCTCGACGAATCGTGGAATATCCGCAAGATCATGCTGTCCATCTGCATCTATCTGCAACGCATGAGAGAACTTTCGCGCTGCCGCTTCGACGATGCCCGCGGTGACAGCCGCGCCTTTGCCCTGATTCTCGCCCAGAGTAATTACTACAGTGTCAGGATACTTTTGCTTTATAAGCTGCAGCGCTTCCTTCGAAGGCACATTACTTCCATCGTCAACAACTATGACTGGCAAATTATGTGCAGCGAGACCAGCGACAACGACTTCAATCCGCTGAGGATGGTTGTAGTAAGGAACTACAGCACAAACACGAACTGATGCATGCACGCGATCTGTCACTGCCTTGACCTCATAGCCGCAGTACACCGGAGCACGCGATATATTCTTTCGAGCGATATTCGAATCGAACCAGGGTATCCGCTTCACGTCTTTGCGTCTCCAAATTCAACGTGATCCTTGTTCCCGGCTCAAGCTGCTTTAAAAATTTGAGACGCGTTACCCCGCGTAACGGCGCATCTATCGCCAGATATTTTCTGGCAAATATGCGTGCCCACCCCAGAAGAAGAACACCCGGCACTAAGGGAAATTGGGGGAAATGACCCTTAAAATACCAAGCATTTTGCGGCACAGACAGCGCCATCTCGATACCGCTATGCCTCGGCGCTACCGTGAGCACGTCGGGCAGGCTATCCATAGGCTCTACTGCCCCTGCTTGTGCGCATGTTCGGACTCCAAAGAAGGAGTCGAAGGTGAAGTAAGATCCGAATAGAGCGAATCGACAAGATCTTTTACCGTTTTTACGGTGCGAAACTCATGCAAGCCCAACATTTTCCCGGATTCCTTCTCGAATACAGTCAAAAGATCGAACATGTCGATGCTGTCGAGGCCTAGATCTTCATCAAGCTTGGCCTCTTCGTGGACTCGCTCAGGAGTTAGCTTAAAGCGCTCGCAAAAAATCTCACGCACGCGAATCAAAATCTGCTGCTTATCAATCATGGCTCACTACCCCTCCCCTACGAAGCCAAGCTCGACCGTTTGGCGGCGACCATACCGGCAAGATTCTTGACAGAAGAAAACGCCTCACGTGTGCTCTCTGCGCGTGGATCGACAGTAATACCATATGTCTTTTTTAAGGCCACACCAAGTTCAAGCGCATCTACTGAGTCGAGCCCAAGACCATCACCGAAAAGCGGACTTTCACTATTTATAGTCTCTGCACTCACGTCTTCGAGATGAAGTGTAGAAACGATAAAATTTTTGATCTCAAGCTCCAACTCGGAAACTGACTGATTACTCATACGCCACTCGATCCTCGACATACCTCTCTTCAAAATATCTTTCGAGCGACTCAGTCAGTTTCCGACCGAGACTTCGCTCGTCATACTGCCGGCACTCACTCAGCTGATCATCGCCCATCGGAAAAGGTTCGCCTATGCACGCCGTGAGCTCAAATCTTCGTGGCGAAACCTTGTACCAGGGCTGCCCCTTCTGCATTATCGGCGGCTCACAACGCATCACTACCGGGAGCAGCTGCGCGTGGCTCCGCAACGCAATTATTACGGCTCCACCCTTAAAGTGCCCCATCTGATAACCTTCGGAACGAGTTCCCTCCGGAAATACGATGAGCGACCCCCCATTTAACAGTCTTGCTACACAGGTGTCAATCAAACTTGGCGAAGACCCGTTCGATAAGTAATTCGCCGCGTTAAAAATTCCCTTCAGTAACGGCACATTGCGCAGGGACTCTTTAAAAATAACCTCGGCAGTTGGAAAGACACTCATCAAAAGACAGGCGTCAAGAAGCGAGGGGTGATTCGCTACTACCACTAAACGCGGCCAATTCCCCACGAAGCTTCCCTGAATTGTAACGCGCAACACCCCAAGAAGCTCAAGCACGGAAAGAAAATACTTCAAAGAGTAGCTGATAAGCATGCGCGCCCAGCGAGTTCTCCTCTGGGTAGGAAGTACCATCAGCAGCGGTATGATAAAGACACGAAAGAGAACCACACCAATCGCAAAGAGCATGTAGCCCAACAGCACGGCGCAGACGCGCCAATAGTAATTAAGGCGTGCCCACATCGGCGATCCCCCGAAGCACACTGCAATAATCAGAATTGAGCTTTCGAAGCTGAAGATGTAAACCGCCCTCGTCCGATCGAATCAACTCGCGTGAAGAATTAACCAAGAATTTAGAAAATGAAAGCGGATTAAGAGCCTCTTCACCTGAAGCCTTCGCCGTTACTTTAAGCTCAATGCCTGGCCCGCCCACTCCAAGTAGCATTGCCACCGCACATGCCGGGAGCTGGTCCAGGGGCTCTTCACGAAAAACTTCGGGGAGCTGATCATCGGAACAGATATAAAGCACTCTACCTGCCTGATTAAATCTGGTTTGTTCTTTCAGGATACCGAGCGCTTCAATCAGGCCGCTCGAAAACGATGTCGTCCGCGAGGCAAGCGACGTTGCAGCATGTTTGTTCTTTGCGGCGATCGAAAATAGCCCAGAAGCCGAATTATGCACTGAAAGACTGAATCCCATCGGTGAAAGCGGCTCGCCTCGCGCCAAACTCTCTAAAAGAGAAAGCGTAATCTCTGATTCGCCATGTCGGGAGCTAAAAACAGTATGAATAGTCGGTAGGTCGCTCTCTTCAAGTACCGCGCGAGCGACTCCAAGCGCAATCCTCGTCGCATTACTACAACGGCGCCGCAGCATCGCCGGAACATAGTCGGCACGTGGAAGCGCCCCTTCGAAGTGGAGCTGGCCGTCTTCTGCGGCCCATTCCTGAATTCGAGCACGTGTCTCGATCCCCGGCGCCCAGACTGACCAGCGAATAATATTGATTGCGAGAGCACCTTCCATAGCGCGCCGAAGAAAGTAGCATAGCGGAACTAAAAACGAAATCTACGAAGAAATCGTGCGGAATTCGCGGGCATCACCTCCGGAATTTTCGTGGTTATCAAACTCATTCCGCCAAATTCGAATTTGGCTATCAAATCAATCAAATAATGCATTTTCATAATTGGTAACGAACCCGCCCAACGCTCGCGCGCCCATCGGCACGCTTTTTGCTCTTTTCTAGTCTCCGGAGTTTGAAAATGAGCACTCTCTGAACAAGTTCGAGTGCTTAGGAGTAAAAGGAAAATATCATGTTCAGCAAAGAATTTTTAAAGCGAAATGTTCGTTGGCTAGTAATCATAGGTTGCGCGTTATTCGTAAGCTTGGCTGGGAACGCGACAGCACAAAGCACCGGGCCCATAAACTTCACCTGGACATCAGGTGGCGGAGGTGCACCGACGACCCATTACCTCTTTTCGAGAACGCCTGCGGGTTCATTTCCAGCGACGGGTATCAGCACAAATTCTTCAGCACTTAGTTACACCCTCCCGGCTGGTTCGTTAACCCCGGGTAATTACTTCTTTGCGGTAAGCGCTTCGAACGCATCTGGCACCAGCGCGAAATCGACCGAAGTTGGCGGCACCGCAAGCTACCCGCTCTCAGTCTCGCTGCAAAGCGGTGCGGTAAACGGCAAGAGCTTTACCATTAGCGTCTACGCAGTGGGGGGAACCTCCGCTGTCGCCACAAAAAACACCACTGCAGCTGCCGGCACTATCCAACTTCCCGCTGCACTCACCGCCGGTGGCGCGCTTCCCACTAACTTCGCCGTTAAGATTGACGCGCCTAAGTTCCTCTCGTTCCGTGACTCTAATCGCACCGCCGCCTCTACCGCGTCCATGCTTCCGCTCCTTGGCGGGGATTATGACAACGACGACACCGTCACCGACGTGGACTACGACAATATACGTGCTGCCTATTTCACCACTAACGCAAATCTCGACCTCGATGGTGACAACGTAGTCACTGACATCGAGTACGACATCGTGCGCGCTAACTACTTTAAAAGCGGACAGGTCCGTTAAACAAATTTAGGGAATGAGGAGTGTGTCATGAAAATCACTGCGAAATTAAATAAAGTTATTACCACAGTAGCAGCAACGCTACTTCTGCCGATATTTGCGTCAGCAGCAACATTAAGCGCGGTCCCTTCGACAACTACGATTAGAGTCGGGGACACTTTCACTGTTGATATTAGACTCAATACTTCCAACGCATTGGTTGGAACCGTCGGTATCCGTTATCTTCGTTACAATAAGGATCTCCTCGAAGTTCAGGACGCCAACACAAGTGTGGCCGGAATTCAGATTCAGGGATTTCCTCTCCTTGACGCCGGTGCTACCGAGCTTCGAAATACGGTCGACGCTACAACGGGCACGATCTGGTTTGCACAAAGCCTTCCGCTCGCCGATCCACCGCTCCCAGGGTTTGCCAATAATTCAGCGCAAAACCTTGCCCGAGTGACTTTTAGGGCACTCGCCGCCACCGCAACCGGAGCGACCACTCCACTTGCCTTTGATTTTACCGCTGGCAGCGCTACTGACTGTAACGTGATTAGCAACGGTGTCGATGTTCTTGTTCAGCCAAGCGCACTCAATCTTTCGATTGCCTCCAATACGCAGGGTGTCGCGCCGACGATTTCACAGCAGCCGCAAAATGTAACAGTGACTGCGGGCTTAAATGCAAGCATGTCGGTTGTGGCGAATGGAACTGCGCCTCTTACCTATCAGTGGAAGCGCGGCACAACCAATGTCGGCACAAATTCTCCAACGCTTAGCTTTACTCCGGCCACATCAGCTAATGCCGGAAGCTATACTGTAACAATTACCAATGCGTTCGGCGGCCCGATCGTCTCGAGTACCGCGACTCTCACAGTAAACCCTGATATCGCTCAGCCCACGGTGAGCTTTAGTGCCCCCGCGGCCAATGCAACAGTGACAGGCAATGCCGTCAATGTCGCCGCAAGCGCTTCAGATAATGTAGGCGTGGTCGGTGTACAGTTCCGAGTCGGCACAACAAATATCGGCGCAGAAGACATGGTCGCGCCATATCAGGTGTCCTGGAATACCACTTCGCTCGCAAACGGTAGCTATACGCTAAGCGCGATTGCCCGTGATGCAGCGGGGCTTAGCTCAACCGTCACGCGCACGGTTACCGTAAACAACGGCGACACCACAGCTCCTACGGTGTCGATTTCCGCCCCTGCAGCCAATGCAACAGTGATGGGCACTGCGGTTACCCTGAGCGCCACGGCTTCGGATAATGTCTCGGTATCGGGTGTTCAGTTCAGAGTCGATGGGGCCAATGTTGGCGCGGAAGATACGACGTCGCCCTACAGCATCAGCTGGAACAGCACTACAATAGCGAATGGCACACACTCGATAACTGCAGTTGCTCGTGATGCTGCCGGTAATTCGACGACTTCAGCGGCACGAACTATCACAGTGAATAATCCCGACACTGTCGCTCCAACCGTTTCGATTAGCGCTCCGGCTGCAAACAGCAGTGTGAGCGGCATCGCCGTTAATCTTTCTGCGAATGCGACTGATGCTGTCGGCGTGGTTGGCGTGCAGTTTAAGGTCGATGGTGCAAATGTCGGCGCGGAAGATACTGCGGCCCCCTATGCTGTTGTGTGGAACAGCTCGCTCGTCGCAAACGGTGCTCACTCAATAACCGCTGTTGCTCGTGATGCAGCCGGTAATTCAGCGACTTCAATCGCGGTAAACGTGACGGTTTCAAACCTTCCGCCCAACGCGACGCCGGTTCCGACTTCGACGCCGAATGCCGATGAAGACAAAGACGGCATTCCAGATGCGACCGACAACTGCCCGAAGGTTGCCAACGCCGACCAGGCCGATCGCAACAAAAACGGCATCGGCGATGTTTGCGAAGCGAAAGGCGCGAAGCGTTGTTCGAAAGCCGGCAACTATTCGGTTATCCCGGTAGTACGAGATGGCCTCCTTTCGGTAATTGATCCAACAGCGGCGGTTACAAGCACCACTGCGGAATCCCCGATTCTTGGCATCAACCAAGCGACAGAAGACCAGGACGCGGAAGTAGTGCTTGGAAAATTCGGTGCGGATCTGGATATTCGAAGCGACACAGTGCTTGGTCAGCTCGATGTTGCGCTTGTATCAGCTCCCAATGGTAAAAAGCTCGACTGGGCGATTTTGAACCAAGCTGGAAAGACATCAAAGAGCTTCGTATTTGGACGAAAAGGCGCGATTAATCTCGCTTGCTTGGCTGATAATGATGACCTTGCCGATTCTCTCTCGCTGAGAAATAGCAAGCTTCTGATCCAGCGCGCTGTTGACGGGTCCAAGACAAGAGTCAACTTACGAAAGTACGGACTGGTTCGTGGCCTTAGCTGCTTCGACATCGACGGCGATGGCATTGATGAGTTATTCATCCGTCATGACGAAACCGTTACTCGCGACGGCGCAAGTAAGGTTGTAAACCGCGGATCAGTAATGCATCTCAGCGACCACAAGTCCTTCCGCCGTATTAAGACTGGTGACCTCGGTGGCGGATTTACAGTCGCAGATATCAATACTGACGGCGTGCTCGATTTCTGCGGTTTCTTAAACGAAAAGGTGGCATCGCGCGGCGCGACAATTAATTGTGGTCGAAATGGCGCAGTTGCAAAGTTCAAAGTGCCGTTTACGATTGCCGCAATAACTTCGGGTGCGTATTTCGACCTCGGCAACGGACAATACGGAGAAGGACTTGCGGCGCTGAGTGGCAAAGGTGATCTATACCTGATTGATAAGGCCGGTAATTCACTCCTCTTGAACGAGGGTGAGCGCTCAGCGACTAAGATTGAAATTCCAGCGCCGAAGTCCGGAGAGATGTCCGAGACTGGCGGAGGAACAATGGAGAGACAAAGCCCCTTCAAGTTCCCGCACTGCCGATAATACTCGTGAGCGGGGCGGGAATTTCCCCTGCCTCGCTCGTGCCGGTACGATGCGGCGTCAGCTACCCTGATCCAATGAATTAGGGAGCAAGTTAAAGAAAACTAGCTATTCACAAATCGTATTATTGAGAGGAGCGTAATACAGGAGAGTAGCTAGGAAACTGTTTACCCACAAACATTGCACAGTACTAAGAACTTCTCTTCAGCAAAAATCTCAGATTATAGCCCCACTCCGATTGGTAACCACCTACATAGTAGGGCAATTCAATTACCGGCATACTTCTTGCTCTTCCCCACCTCGTGATGGTGACACGCCTAAATAAATAGCCGTGTCGCCGGTTTAACTTCGCGAGGTAAAGGTGTCATGCGAGGTCTTGTTGTTTCCTGGAAATCAGTTTCCTTTGGTGTCGTCGGTTGCATTTTGGCGTTTTTCGGCCCAGTTTTTGGGTCTCACGCACAGAGCACGGGAGCATTAGGCTTCACGTGGGCCTCGGGCGGCGGTGGTACTCCAACAACGCATTATTTCTTCTCTCGAACACCCGCGGGGTCTTTCCCAGCAAGCGGTACGGATACGACCTCAGGATCGCTAAGCTACACCCTGCCCGCCGGATCTCTTGCTCCAGGGAATTATTTTTTCGCTGTCGCAGCTTCAAATTCTGCTGGCACCAGCGCGAAATCGACCGAAGTTGGCGGCACCGCAAGCTACCCGCTCTCAGTCTCGCTGCAAAGCGGTGCGGTAAACGGCAAGAGCTTTACCATTAGCGTCTACGCAGTGGGGGGAACCTCCGCTGTCGCCACAAAAAACACCACTGCAGCTGCCGGCACTATCCAACTTCCCGCTGCACTCACCGCCGGTGGCGCGCTTCCCACTAACTTCGCCGTTAAGATTGACGCGCCTAAGTTCCTCTCGTTCCGTGACTCTAATCGCACCGCCGCCTCTACCGCGTCCATGCTTCCGCTCCTTGGCGGGGATTATGACAACGACGACACCGTCACCGACGTGGACTACGACAATATACGTGCTGCCTATTTCACCACTAACGCAAATCTCGACCTCGATGGTGACAACGTAGTCACTGACATCGAGTACGACATCGTGCGCGCTAACTACTTTAAAAGCGGACAGGTCCGTTAAACAAATTTAGGGAATGAGGAGTGTGTCATGAGTTTGAAATCAATTTATACTAAGCTTGTAGCAAGCGTGACGGCGATATTATTACTGCCGCTTATCGCTTCGGCTCAAGCCACATTAACGCTGACTCCTTCGACCACCAGCATTAGAGTCGGAGATACCTTTACCGTCGATATTAACCTTAACACTTCGAACCAACTTGTGGGCACGGTTGGTATTCGCTACCTCCGATTCGACCCCAGTATCCTCCAGGTCGTTGATTCAGATACTGTCGCGAGCAATATCCAGATTCAAGGCTTCCATTTGCTGGACGTTCAATCTACGTACCTTCGAAATCAAGCCGACAATACTGCTGGTACTATCTGGTTCGCCGAAAGTCTGCCGCTGAATGATCCTCCGCTCCCAGGATTTGCAAATAGTGCTGCGCAGAGATTGGCGCGAGTAACTTTCCAGGCGATCGCTGCCACAACTTCCGCCACTTCGGTAAGCTTTGACTATACGTCAGGAAGTGCCACAGACTGTAACGTCATCAGCAACGGGGCCGATATTCTTTTGCAGCCAAATCCGCTTGCACTATCGATTACTAACTCAGTCCCTGCTCCTATTATCTCCACTCAGCCGGCGAACCGTACCGTGGATCTTGGACAGACCGCTCAGTTTAGTGTTGTCGCCTCGGGTTCGGGCACTCTCTCGTATCAGTGGAGAAAAAATGGCACCAATATCGCTGGCGCTACTGCGGCGAGCTATA
>CAZEAC010000054.1:0-28720 GCA_964510065.1 uncultured Bdellovibrionales bacterium
GTCCTTAGCGTCCTTGTGGTGAAACATTCCGATACCCTAGGCGGGTAGGTGGTGCTCATTTTCCAGGCATGCGGTAACCAATTGAAATTAAAAGGGTGGCATTCGCATTGCTGAGAACGCAAGATATTCTCGGCTCTTTGAGGAAAGACTCAGAACACGTGCGTCCGGACGATGTCGGCGAAATATTTAGAGATGCCTAATTTGGCCGGCTCACCCTTGTATCGATTGGTTCCCCAAGAAGTTCGGGAAGGTCTGGATGAATCTGGCGCCCGCCATGCTCGCCCGCAAGCGGCTGTTTCGAACGGTGGATATTCTTCTGAAGATGCATCAAGGCATCGATAACGGTCTCTGGACGGGGCGGGCACCCGGGAATGTACATGTCCACCGGGATGATCTTGTCGATGCCTGCAACCGTTGTGTAATTATCGTAGAACCCTCCCGATGAAGCGCAGGCACCGAAGGCAACGACCCATTTGGGCTCCGCCATCTGTTCGTAAATTCGAAGCAATACTGGTGCAAGCTTATGCGTAATCGTCCCTACAACAAAAAGAAGATCAGCTTGCCGTGGGGTGAATCGCGGAAGCGCGGCACCGAATCGATCGGTATCGTAATGCGAACAGCTCACCGCCATAAATTCCATTCCGCAACAGGCGGTTACGAACGGGTAGGGGAAAAGCGAATATTTTCGCGACCAGCCTAGGGCTGATTCTAAAGTGGTATATAAGAAACCCGGGCCATCGATGTGTGGCGCCATAAATATCTCCTCAGGACGTTAGTATAGTCAGGCAATTCCATTACTGTCCAGAACCTAGGAATGAGCGCCACGAATTAGGGGCGCGCACAATCCGTAGGGTCCGAAGCCTTCACCTCTACTACCTGTCGTAGCTTGAATAATTGGTGGCGTTGGCGCCTAGCCCGCAAATCTCACCAGGGTTCGTCGCGAGGCTCGCTATCGTCTCTTTAAATCGTAACTACGTTCCTGAGTTCAAAATCTCCTGGTCCCTTTTTTACAATCCTAGCCGCCTCAACGACGGGGTCATGCTGAAAAACAACGATTGCATTCTTTGCAACAGCTTTCTCAAGGAACAGCTCTTTTTCTTTAAGGACCGTCGTTGCGCAGGTATCGTACCCCATATGATAGGCAAGCGGTACGTGATGCGAGGTTGGAAGAAGATCGGAAGCAAAAAGTAGCGTCGTTTTTTCATCCGATATCTCAAGTAGCTGCTGACCCACGGTATGACCGTCTACTTGATGGGAGAAAACTCCAGGGAGGATCTCTTTGTTTCCGTCGACCAGGGTAAGATTAGTGCCCTCAAGGGCCTGATAGTTTTCGAGCCGATAGCTTGCGCGCTCTTTAAGCGTGGGGTTTTTGGCGTTTTCAAGATTACGTTTCTGAAGATAGACCTTCGCTTGTGGGAACGCCGGTCGCAAGGTGCCCTTGCTATCGCAAAGCGTTGCACCTCCGGCATGATCAAAGTGTAGATGCGTCAAAATAAGGTCGGTGACCTCATCATTCTTAAAAGGAAGCGCCGAGCAAGCGGTATTCTGAATCGCGAATATCTTGCGCTCTTTGTCACTCCACTTCTCCCCAATCCCGCTGTCAACCAATATCAATCGTGTGGCGCTTCTAAGCAGCAGCGAGCGCGCTGCCAGTGGGATACAGTTTTCCGAGTCAGCTGCGATTCTGCGTTCCCAAAGATTCTTAGGTACGGAGCCGAACATCGAACCACCATCGAGCCGAAAGCGGCTCAGTATAACCGTGCTCACTTCGTAACCGCCGATTCTCACTTTTTCCCTTGTTTTTCCAGGAAACGATTGACGCAGACTTCGAAATCTTTGCCGGCGCTTAGAGCGGCAACATGCTTCGAAAACTCGCGCATAAGAACACCGAAATTTTTTTCGGTAACGTCACGGAGTGCTTTTTTTGCGCCGATAATTGCCTTACGGCTTCGCGCGGCAAGCTTCGATGTAATCTGAGCGACTTCGTTATTAATTGCTTCTTTCGTGACGACGCGCGTAATTAATCCGATCTCACGAGCCCTATTCGCGTCTATGAACTCACCGCTCAGCATAAGTTCGGACAGTGCCCGAAGACCGATAGTACGTTCGAGAGGAATCGAAACAATCATTGGTACAAGCCCGATAGCTATTTCGGGAAGTCCGAATTTCGCGTCATCGGTGGCGACTGCGATGTCAGAGGCAGCAACAAGTCCCATGCCGCCGGCAAGCGCAAATCCGTGTACCTGCGCGATTATTGGAAGCGGAAGCTCGCGCATAAGGGTAACCACTTTGGCGATATCCTTAAAAAACTCGCCGCGCTTCTTAGGTTTCAGGGAAATCAGCTCTTTCAAATCGGCACCTGCGCAGAAAGCCTGATCGCCGACGCCGCGAAAGACTAGCGCATGCGCGTCGCACTTCTTAAGCTCCCGTAAGGATTCAATAAGCTCAGTCAGCGTCGCGGCATTCAGTGCGTTCCGTGCTTCGGCACGGTTTATCGCGAGAGTAGCGACTTTATCCTGAATGCTTACTAGCACGTTATTCATCTTACTAATTGCCTTTCCTATATTGTTCTAATTGATGATTTCGGGCGACTTTGCTTTAGACTTTACCAAGGGCCTTGGCGCTATGCACTACTAAAGAGTCTCCGTCACATCCTGCTTGAGCGACATGCATCCACTTTAAGACGTGAGTAATAGCCGAACTTATTTGTCTCCTTGGGCATAACATACGCGACAGCTCTCATTCTCTGGTCGTGCGCGTTTTACAGATTTTAGTGTTGACGTTCCTTGACCAAAACAGTGCTGGAATAGAGCACGAGAAAGATATATGGTGGGCAGTAGAAACTCTGGCTTAGTTGTGCCAAATAACGAAGTAAAAAACGTAACCAATAAGATTCGCAACAGGCTTCTCTGCTCTGAAGCGAAAAGCATTCTTTGGAGTGGCGCTGAGCAGCCTGCTCCCGAAGCCTTTGCTAAATATTATGAACGGCTGCAAAGCGCCAAGGAGGTATTTTCCTCGCTCTCACTTCCCGATCGTAAGAAGGTCTCACGAAAGTTAGCAAACTCCACTATTGCGCCGCATCTCCCTCGAAAGCTGCATGACCGTATGGACGCTCTCGCGCTTTGTGATCTCGTAGATACCTTTAAAGCCGACGACGAGCCGGTGGTAACTTTACGCAGGCAGCTTCAGGAGCTGGTCTCTGCTGAGACCGGTAGTAGGTTTAAGGATGAGCTTGCCCCTCTCAAGCGGTTGCTTCACGAGGATTGTGAGCGTCCGGTTCTTGATAGGCTGCAGGCGTATATTCGAAGAAAGCGATCCCTCGAAAGCTCTTTTGATCAGAGAATGAAAAATCTCCGAGAGCTTCGTGCTGTGGTGCGACGCCCCGAGTTTAGACGTCAATGTGAACGCGCAATTATTGAAGGAATTCACCGCGAAGATACTGCGCTGAGTGAGATCGCCGAGTTGGCGCGGCTTCCGCAGGGGCGTAGCCTCCTCGCTGAGTCCGCCGTAAAAAAGGCGCTGGCTGAGGAGCTGCGATTCTTTTATCACGATCTAGAAAAACATCCACCGCAGGAAGCATCGAGCAAGGTGAACCTGCGCCGACTTGAACAGGTGGAGTTCCTCGGCGCGCTTTCTCAGATCCTCGATACAAACGAACAAAAGGAGCATCTGCAACTCAAACAAGCTTATGCGCGAGAGCTTTATCAATTATTACTTGCCTCAGTAGGGCAGCACCAGCCGATTCTGCAGCTCGAGTCGTTCCTGGATTATATTGAGCTAAAAGAGCTGTCGCTTCCAGCAGAGAGCTATTATCTCGCAGTGGAGTATGTTCTTCACCATCTTACTCTCGAACCTGTTGAGGTGTTTGCGCGGCTGCGCCGTGCGTTCTCTATATTTGATACAGAAATTCTTCAAAAGCTCCTGTCTGATTCCGAGGTGCAGAAAGCTGGCGCACGCGCGCTTTGGAGCCTGATGAATTTGTGGAATGCAGGGCTTCAGAGCGGGGTGACGTTCGGCTCGCTTGCCGATGCGAAAGGCCCGCTTTCGCAGCTTGTGGAAATTCATCTTGCCATGATGGCTATAGCTGGCGTGTTATTCGAGTCATCGAGCCGCACCTGGGTTCCCTCGGGAAATCACCCATTTCTTGTAAATCTTTTTGGATCTGTTGGTGATGAGCAGCCGCAGCTTGTGCTCTACGGAAGCGAGAAGAGCCAACAGCGAAATCTTTACGAAATACTCCCATTCTCGGTTCAATCCAAGCCACCCGATACCTTGCTGGGGATAATCTCGGAGCGCTTGGCGTTTGCCAAGCGACTTGGAAACTCGATTGAGTTCAATATTGGAAAATTGGGAGTCGCGGTGACTGAGCTTACGATGACCGATCCTTTGAAGATTGCCGCGGATTCACTTCGCCAATTAATTAGATCAAGAGACCTTAATAAAGTGCGCCACGTTCATAAGATATCGGAAGTTTTTCTAAGTCCTGATGCGAGTGAGTTTATTTACCATGCCTCACCGCTTGCATTGGCGGAGACAGCTTTTGCCCTGGAGTTGGAGTGTGCTGGCCGAAGGTAGTGCAAGGCGTAGGATCTTAGCTAATCTTAAATAGCTTTTTTGCGTTATTTGTCGTCTGCAGCGCAATCTCTTCGACCGATACGCCTTTTACTGTGGCAAGCGTTTTCGCTGTGTGCGCCATGAAAGCACTCTCGCAGCGTTTCCCGCGTACTGGTTCGGGAGCCATAAATGGCGCATCTGTTTCGAGCATAATCTGTGAAAGCGGAATTTTTTTTGCAATTTCCCGCATACCTTCGGACTTCTTGAAAGTCAGAACGCCGGGAAATGAGACTAAGAAGTTGATCTTGGCCAATTTGAAGGCAAAATCGGCATCTTCAGCATAACAATGGAAGACACCTCCGACCTCAGATGCTCCCATTTCATAAAGCGTTTGGTAACACTGCGCTCCGGCGTCGCGAGAGTGGATCACAATAGGCTTTTTAAGCTCTTTCGCCAGTTCGACCTGCGCTCGAAACCAATGCTCTTGTAGATTTGCCGGGCACCAGTCACGAAAGAAATCCAGGCCGGTCTCACCGATAGCCACCACACGGGGATGTGAGGCAAGTTTTCTCAACTTATCCACGTCGAAGTCGGTTCGCCCATCATGTGGATGAATTCCGACCGATGCCCATATAAATGGATGCCGCTCGGCAAGTGCTATCGCGCGCTTTGCGGATTCAAAGCCGTCGGCGGCGCCGATGGTTATGAATCGACTCACCCCCGCTTCGAGAGCTCGCGCGATGACAAGATCTCTATCCTCGTTGAACTCGGGAGCATCGAGGTGTACATGGCTATCGACGAGGTTAAGCAGCATTGTCTATGCAAATTAGTTCGTTAGCGAACTTCGCTGCCTTCGGCCAGATCCGCCGAAGGCTCAAGAATACGCAGAATGGTTCCATCGGCACTCGAACCAGCAAGTAACATCCCTTGACTCTCCTGGCCCATCATCATTGCTGGCTTAAGATTGGCAACAACGATAATTTTCTTTCCGATGAGAACGTCAGGAGCGTAGAACTGAGAGATACCTGAGAGGATCTGACGTTTTCCAAGTGGCCCAAGATCAACTTGCAGCTTAAGCAGTTTCTTTGATTTTGGCACGGCCTCGGCGGCTTCGATTCGTCCAACACGGAGCTTTACCTTAGCGAAATGCTCGATATCGACGAGGTCGGAAACGGGCGGCTCAACGACGCACGTGTTGGCAGCTACAGATGCTACCTGTGCATTCTGATGAGAGGGCGCCTGTGAAGATGGTGGCTGTGAAGGTGGGGGAGGCTGTGTCGTGTCCATAGGTAATCATTTACAATGCGCTACAAGGCAATTCGGCTGAGCAGTGTATCACTATTGGGCCAGCTGGTAAACGGAGCTGCTTCAGCAATAGAGAGCATTACTAGCGCTAAAACCGTGCCTGGCGCGAGGTTTCTCTCATTAATTAAACGCTCGGCATAGAGCACGTTTTGCAGCGCCAACGCCCAGCGAGCCTTCTCTTTTGATTGAATCAGCTTTGTTCTCGTAATCGAACGAAGTAGCCGCAAGGTGTGTCCAATCTTATCTTTTTCCTTAGTGATCTGCGCCGCGAGTTCGGCGCCGCGCACTGTATCGCCTTCGGCGATGCGATCGAGAGAGTTCCAAAGTGTAGACCAATCATCCGAGGCTTCGCATAGAGTATCGATCTGCTCAAGCGACCCCTCTGCGAGAAGAGCGATACTTTTCCTTTCGACGGCCTCTGCTCCAAAGCGTGAAACCAGATACTGATTTACCTCATGTTCGGTAAGTCTCGGGAAAAACCAGCTTTGACATCTTGAAGCCACGGTTGGAGGAAGCTTTCGCGGATTTGCGCTTATTAAGATAAAGTGAGTGCCAGGGCGTGGCTCTTCGAGGGATTTGAGAAGAATATTTGCCGAGGCGAGATGCAGATCTTCGGCATCGTTGAGCAGTACCACGCGCGCTTTCCCAAAATAAGGCTTGAGCGCGAGTGCGGAGAGAAGCTCACGTACACTATCAGTTCCTGACTGCTCTTTTGCGCTACAGTGGAGCAGATGTAGATCGGGGTTATTACCGGCCTCGAAGATCGAGCAGCTTTTGCACTTTCCGCAGCCCGCCTGGGGATGCGTTGGATCGTCACAAAAGATTTGCTTTGCGACTTCCAGCGCGATAAGCCGCTTTCCGACTCCGGCTGGCCCAACAAAAAGCAATGCTGAGGGAAGACGCTGACGCTGCGCGAGCTTTGCCAGCGCTTCACGCTGCGCGCTATGGCCCACAACTTTTGACACTACAGTCCCCACAATTTGTCGAGCGCCGCTTTCGCTGTAGCGAGTACCTGCGCAGCGCTTTGGGTCGCGTCAATAACTAAGAATGGCTCGGGGCGTGTATCGGCGAGCGCCAAAAAGCCATCGCGTATTCGTCGGTGAAACGCCAGATCTTCTTTCTCGAAACTATCGCCGCCACGCTCTCTGATTCTTGCGAGCCCTATTGCTGCGTCTAGATCGAGAAGAATCACTAAATCGGGCAGCATAGAGGCAACTGCAAGTTCGTTCAAGATTTCAATCGTAGCTTTATCAAGGCCCCGGCCGTTACCCTGGAAAGCTGAAGTTGAGTAGAAGTAGCGGTCGGAGATTACAAGGCTACCAGCGTTGACTGCCGGCCGGATTACGGTTTCGACATGCTCGGCGCGGTCTGCGGCAAAAAGCAGAAGCTCGGCACGCGGTGTAAGTTTGCCGACTTTTCCCTCGAGCAGTATAGAGCGAAGCTCCACTCCAAGTTTAGTCGCGCCCGGTTCACGCGTAAGCAGTACCTTCTTTCCTTTCGCTTCAAGATAGGCAGCGAGCGCGCGTTGAAGTGTGCTTTTCCCGCCTCCGTTAGCGCCCTCGATAACGATAAATCCTTTTGGCGTGGAGCTTGGTTTCTTATCAAGATTCACGCGCATATACGACCTACGGCAGAAATATCTTTATTCCGTACTCCAGCTGTTTCGAGGTAAATGGCTTTGTAATGTAGTAGTCGGCGCCATATTGATAGCCCTCGATAATCTCAGACTCACCGTCTTTTGCGGTAACCATTATTACCGGAAGGGCCTTAAATTCAGGCATCTCGCGGATCTTCTTGAGAAGTTCATAGCCATTGATCTCAGGCATCATAATATCTAATAGTGCCACATCAATTTTCTGTCCGTGCATACCTTTGATGGCCTCTTTTGCAGAGCCAAAACTAAGATGACGGTAGCCAAGGGCTTCAAGCATGGTGCAAAGCGCGGCGCGGCTATCGGGGTCATCTTCAACCACCAAAACTACTCTGTGTGCTTTGCTATTTGAGCTAGAATCGGCCATGCATGCTCTCCATTTCGTAGATTGTATAGCAGCAATTTGGCAAATTCTCAATTATCATAGTCTTTTCCAGGAGCTAAGGAGCCTCTGAAAAACTATGGATTTCGTCACGATAGTTCCGAACTTTTTTGGGAGTGGAGCCGGGCATGAGCTCACGATTTCTGAGGATATCGGCAATCGTGAGTACTGCATCGATGTAGGCATCGCTTCGATTGTAGGCCCAGATTACCTTGCGCTGCGCCTCGATAGCTGACTGCTCCTGCCACCCGAAGTTATTGAGATAGTGCGCCGTGGAGTGAATTGCGTCATAGCGATCATAGAGCGAAATCGTACCATCGCTATTTCCATCAACCGCGAATCGTAAATACGAAGAGGGCAAAAATTGCGGCAGCCCAAAGGCGCCAGCAAAAGAGCCCTTAATTCCTAAGACGTCAACTTTACGAGTTCGCGCTATCTCCAAGAGTGCGGGCACCTCCGGATAAAAAGTCCTTTCAAGATAGTCGGCGCGCTTCAGTACCTGCTCATACGTGACACTGGGGTCGGTTTTTCTCAGTTCGTTAAGATTATTTTCGATATTCCGAGGATCCTTTACCGACGCTACCCGAGATAGGCGGTAGATAATCTGCTGCTCGCCGGTGCGTTTCCCAAGCTGCGTCTCGACAAGGAGTATCGCAGTGACCACGTAACGGCTCACTGCGAATGCATTTTCGGCGTTAGAAAGCGACTGTTTGTTTTCTTTGAGGAAGCGCGTGCCGAGGTTCAGCTTCTCCTCTTTAAGGAAGCCTGAGTACATATAGTGGCCTTCTCGCGGTTCAAGCGAAAAAGGGACGTAGGTAAACTCCGGCATGCGCTTGCTTTTATATACTTTATCGATCTCCTTTTGGGGAACGTCATCGGCTCTAAGTTTTTCGACGATGTAATCCCATCCCCGATAAGACGACCCTACGGTGAGTGGGTTTTGCGTTCTTACTCGCATCGGTTTTGTCGCCGCCTTTACCTTTTGTGAGGATTTTCGCGGAGCGTCGCTGTAAAGCTGTGCGCTGGTCGCGCACATTAACAAAAAGAGAGCTGCCAATGATCTAAGCGCTTTGAACTTCATGAGTGATGCGCGAGTTCTGAGATAAGCCCACTTAGCACGGCATCTGGGCCGACTGAACGGTTTTTTAGCCGGCTATCGGTCTTCAGGATTGATCGTATGTCTCGCGAGAGTCGTTTGCGTGTGCGCTTCCCCATCGCAGTGATATGTTTATGAAGAAGCCACGGCGGAATTTTAAGTTTCTCCGAGACCTGCGGAACGCTCATGCCCTGATCGAGGCAGGCGCGTATCGAGTAGTAGCTTAAATAAGTGCGGGAAACGAGTGAGAGCAGGAGGAAAGGATTCTTGCCCGAGCGAAGCAGCATTGCAAGTTGAAGTTCGGCGCGCGAGCTGTTGTTCTGCGAAAGATAATCAAAAATTTCGTACTCGTTGGCAGCGACCTTTTCCGGAAAGAGCATGTCGACCGTTTTTTCGTCAAGATTTCCATCCGTAGAGAAGAGCGCGGCGTGGCTGATATACTGCGCAAGCTTATCGAGGCTTCCTTCTGCGAGCGCGAGTAATGACTCACGCGCTTCCGGAGCGCATGAGTTGATTCCCTGAGACTCGATCTCTTTCGCAGCCCACATTGAAAGCTCGGCATCCTTTAGGCTTTCAAGTTTGATGAGCAGTGCAATCTTTGCATGAAACTTATAGAGAACGTTTGCCGCGGGAAGCTCTTTCGCTAATAAGAAAATGCTCAGTCCTGCCGCGGGCGAGTTTTCCAGTATATGTGCCAGCTGCTTTGCCGTTTCAGCTTTGATCTCTTCGATATCATCAATAACGACGTAGCGGTTCGCGCTAAAAAGGGAAAGGGAGTGAGACTCTTCATCGAGAAACGCGAGATCGCGGCTGTTTAGTGCGCCACCTTTAAGCCGCCGTAGAGGGGCCTGATCTTTTCCGCCGAAAAAGTTCTGGGCGAGATTCTTAAGAAGGCGCTCTTTCCTTAAAAGATCGGGGGCGATTATAAGTAATGATGCGGGCGCGCATTTCTCGGCGAGAATCTCCTTTGCGCGATGGTATCCCAGCCTTTCACCTGACATAGCTACCATAATAGCAGACGGGGCACGGGAAGCGGAAGAGAAATGAAAACAGCGAAATGAAAACAGCGAAATGAAAACAGCAAAATCGAAGCGGCGAAAGCAAACAGGCTAAAACGAATCGCCGCTTTAGAAGCGAATTGCCCAGGGCCGGAATCGAACCAGCGACACGTAGATTTTCAGTCTACTGCTCTACCGACTGAGCTACCTGGGCAAAAAACGAGCACTGAGTGATTACCATACCCCTACGCGTGATTACAAGGCCGGGCATTATGGCACGCCTTTCGGGGCTATATTTTTGTGTCTTTTACTCCTGCGGGCGAGGCTTTAT
This sequence comes from uncultured Bdellovibrionales bacterium, assembly GCA_964510065.1. Classification (GTDB taxonomy): domain Bacteria; phylum Bdellovibrionota_C; class UBA2361; order UBA2361; family CAIXSY01; genus CAZEAC01. Next base: position 10,318 of record CAZEAC010000054.1, read on the forward strand.
CACTATCTTCCTCAATGAGGGCTCGAAGATAAGTGCCGGTAAGCCGATCATGAAGCGTCGCTCGGCCAATCAGTATCGGCAATGCGCCACCAATTGCGCTGGAGAGAGGCATCGAGAACGCGCGCACAATCAGCTGTGAACTATGCGGAATTGCGCCGTCTTCGGTGCGAATACTGAGATTTTTTTGTGCCATGCCGAAGGTGGCCCCGATGAAGAGATAAGTAAGGAGGGGATATACGACCGAGAAGAGAATAAATCCGGCAGCGAGTACGCCACAAGGAAGAACGAAATCAATAAATTCGAAAGGAGTGGCTGCCTTGAGAGATTGCCACAGAGGGAGATCCCAGGTCGCCGTGACAAAGAGTGTATTGACGACGCTCAGCGCAAGAATGCTTAGCCCATCCATAAAAATGACCGTTGCTCGTTCCGAGAAAGTAACATTGCGGAAGCGATCGGGAATAACCTCTTCAAGTGATTTCTTACTAGTTTCGAAGCTGCCTTCCTTAAGAGTAAATGGTGTAATCTCGGTGATCTTATTGACTCGTTCGAGCTGTTTTTCAAGCTCGGTGGCTTCGATGTGGCGTTGATCCGAGGTAACAATCTTCTCTTCAAATACTGAATTAGCCGCAGGATCCTCGAAACTTTCGTAGGCAAGATTAAAGAGTAGCTCGGTGTGTTCATCGTGAGTCGCCGAAGTAAGGTTGGCACTCCCTAGCTCAAAGACGTCAGGTGCCATGCTCCCCAGTTGCGCAGTACATGCATCGAAGAGCTCTTGTACTTCAAGAGCAGAATACGCTTCCTTGTCAGGGTTAAAGGTCATTTCCGCGTGTTGCTCTTCAGGCTCTCCTAAAACTTGAACCTGCACTTGCTCCTCGAATCGGTCTCGCTCTTCTCGATCCCCGGTAGCTTGTACCTGAATCTCAGCTTGCTCCGGCGGCTCTTGGCTTCCGTCTATTAGGTTCTCGCCTTCAGCTGCTTCCGTGATCTCTTCCTGAACTTCTATCGGCTGCTCTTGGTGAGCGATTACTTCGACTGACACTTCATCCGCAGGCGCCTCATCTTCCAGCAGCTGCGGCATCTCAGTTGCTAATTCCTGCTCTGGAGAGACTATTTCCTCAGCTCCGGTTGCAGCTTCGAAAGACTCAGCCTCCACGGACGGAGCCGTCGTTACTTTTGTATCTAAGTCCTGTATCAGATTCTGCATAAGCTCGGAGAACGATACTCCCTCTTGTTCTCCAGTTGACGCAGTCTTTGTCGCTTCGCTTGTTTGAACGTCTTCGCTAGTAGATTCCGCGTTCTCTTCGAAAAAGGTAATGCTGGCAGGCTCCTCGGGAAGAGCGGTCTCTGTTTCCGGATCCGCTTTCTCTTGAGGTGTCTCGCCCGCAAGTTCCGAGGCCACTTCCAATTTTGGGATCTGCGCTACAGATTCAAGAACCTCATTAAGCAATCCAGCGTAGCCGGATTGAATGGTCGGCTCCGGTTCGGTTGAATTAGCAGGCTCTTGAACTTCGAGTACCTCAGGTTCGCTCCGTGTCTGTTCGGTGACTTTGTGGACAATAGGTACCGGAAGCCCGGAAGGGGGAAGAACTGTTGGGAGACTTTCAGGAGAAATGGGCACTTCAACCATTGTAAAATTGACTTTGCCTTCATCAGTTAGTAGTGCCATCGGTGGTTCGAGCGGTGATGGCTCGGCGGATATCTCTTCTTCCGGCTCGGGATCGCTTGATGCAATTTCTTGGAAAAGTTCCTGCATTGAAATAGCAGGTACATTCTGGATCGGTTCAGGTATGATCTCTTGAAGTCCGGAGTCAGCGGCGCTCAAGCGAGTAATATCTGAAAGCTGCTCTTGTGCATTGTCAGGTGTGCTTTGTGCCTCGGCATTTATGGCGATGTCGTGACTGAACGAATCGAGAATCGAATCTACGGCTATAGAATCAGGCACTTCGGAGGGCGAAACCTGTGCAGGAACAAAGTCTTCGGTCAGTGTGGTATCTTTAGCCTGGCTCTCGGCAACCGAATTCATGTCTTTGGCAGGTTCCTCGGCAGGGTGAGAGTCTTCGAATATAAGATCGATCTGTTCGATCGCTTCAGGCGGGGCTTTTGGAGTTTCAGCCTCGATAGTAATCCCGGCGCCTCCCATAATACTGTCGAGAAGCGCATCGATATTGCCGCCACTACTTAGGTCCATTACCTCAGGTTTTGGGTTCGACTCAGCCCTAAGCGGCTCGTGTGTGCTGCGCGGAGCTTCTTCCATTTTGGGCACTTCGGTCTTCAGCGAAGCCATTGGCTGAGTCGGCATTTCTGTTGGGGGCGGAGGCGCAGTGATTTTCGCTTCAACTGCGTCCTCCTTCAGCTCGGGCGTTGGTTCGCTCGAAGGAGATTTCTTGGCGCTGCGGGCGCCGAACTTCTTAAAAAGTGATCCGAAAAGTGAGCCAGATTTCTTCTCAGGTGTTGGGGTACCTGCAGTCTGAGTGCTTTCGACCTCGTGAGATGCTGCCGAAATGGTTTTGCTTTCAGGTTTAGGCTTTGCTGGGAGCTTTGCCTTTTTCGGCGTTTCCTTCTTCTTAGGACTTTTCCCAAGAAGTTCGTCGTAGCTTGCGTCAGGTTTTGAGATTTGCAGTCCGAGAACTTTTTTGTGGGGGCGTAAATCGAGAAAACACTTCGGGCAGAGATCTCGAAGATCGGAGCAGACAAAATTGCATCCGGGGCAACGCATAGTACTTAGAATCCGGGGGCCAACTAGTTGTGAGGGGCTAATTCGATAACGGCTTGGACCATGGCAATTGCGGCGATTGCGGCCGTTTCCGACCGTAAGCGGCATGAACCGAGAGAAAGCAGCTCGAATCCGCGCCCCTCTAACGCAAGAAGCTCCCCTTCGGTTAAATCACCTGCTGGCCCAATTAATAGATGCACCGGCGTGGTTAAACGGCGTAATTTTTTGGCCGGTTGCGCCCTTGCTGAAAGGGCACAACAAAGAAATCGTTCTTGTGGTTTCGCTATGTTATCGAGGTAGCCAAACAGCTCTTGAATGCCATTGCAGACGTGTACGGTAGGGAGCGCTGCCCGGCCTGACTGTTCACTTGCTGAGCGCGCGATCTTTTCCCAGCGCGGCAGCTTTGATTGCAGGTCTTTAAGCTGAGACTTACTTTGCAAGCTTCGCGCGGCGTTCCAAAAAATTATCTGTTCTACCCCGAGCTCAGTGGCCTTTTCGCAGACGAGGTCATTTGCTTGAGGACGGCCTAACGCAAAGATCAAGCTCTTTACCTCGGTAGGAACTTTAACTTGGCTCTTCAAAACTTTGAGAAGTTTTATAGCGCACGGGGTGACATGTGAAGCGATAATTGCTTCGCATTCGGTATTGCTCTCCTCGTGAACGGCGACCAATGGATCACCCGGTTCTAGCCGAAGCACCCTTAATAAATGCCGCGAACTCCCCTCGTCGAGAAGAATTTCCGGCTGGGCTACTTCGGAATGAAGATCGGCTATTAGTGCTTGCGCTGCTTTAAAGAAAACTCGTCGTTCGTGCGCCACGCGGTAATGAGGAGTGGGCTTTCCACTAACTAGCGCGTTTTTTCTTAAGGCCGAGCTTTATCAAACGGCCTTCAAGTTGGCCTATCTTGTCCATGCCGACAAACCTCTCAGTATCGATTACGAACGAGGGCGTATCGAATACGCTTAATTTTCTGCCGCGTTTGTAAACGCCTTTTACCCGTTCGCGTGTATCTGACGAGGAGACCTTGCTTAAGAATTCGCCAAGATCGATATCGAGCTCTTCGCAAAGTTCGGTGGTAAAGTTCTCATCGTTTGGATTTTCGCCAAGTCCCCACCACTTGTGGAAAACCTTGTAGTTGTACTCTTTAAGTACGTCCATATCACCGGCAACAAGAGCTCCCCTGGTCACACGACCTGGATCAAATTCGTTCTCTGGCCAGCCCTCAGGGAATTTAAGCGGGATGCCATGATCATCGGCAAATCGCTTTGTGTCTTCAAAGAGGTAGGAAAGTTTGTCCGGAATTATCGGAGCGGCCTGAACCTGTTGTCCCGATGCCTTTGCTGAGAAGGGCTGCCACAGGAGCTCAATATCATAGTTTTCCTCGAGGGCGTAAATTGACTCGAGCGCGAGGTATGAATAGGGACTCTGAAATGAATAGTAAACTTCAATATTTAAAGCCATAATTCAGCCTTTCAAGAAATTATCAGAAAAATTCACTCAAAAATATCAAGGCAACATAACAGGCCCAAAAAAGGCGCCTCAAGGGGCGCCTAAAATCATGCCACTAAATCGGTCACGAAGAGCCTGAAGTTACTCTCAACGAGAATATAGGCCTAAACTAAACGGAAATAGGGCCATTTGCAAGCACGAACTCAAAAAGTATAGGTATTACAGGTACTATTTGAAGATTTCGATCGATTGCCTATGGCAATTTGACCCAAGAACCGTATTAATGGCTAGTTTTGACCTGTGAACAACCCATTTAGCCATATTGCATCCGGCACTGGCAGGCGCCTTATTTGCCTTGAGGTTAATCCTCCTCGCGGCACTGATCTTTCGGCGGTTTTTGCTCGTCTCGATGGACAGCTTGATAATGTCGATCTGCTCAATGTCACCGATAGCGCACTGGCCCGAATGAAGCTTGCCGCGCTTCCTTTTGGCGCGATTTTAAAACAGCGCTATGGAAAAGAGGTTGTAGTTAATATCTCTTGTCGCGATCGAAACTTGGTCGCGCTTGAGGGCGATCTGCTTGCCGGATGGGTTACTGGGATTCGCTCGGTTGTGGCGCTTACTGGGGATGCGATGACTATTGGTGATACTCCAGAGAGAAAAGGCGTATTTGAGATAAATTCTGTAGGACTTCTTAATCTTCTGGCTGCGCTTAATCGTGGAAGCGATATGGCTGGGCACCCTCTGAAGGGTAAGACTGAGTATTTTCCCGGAGCCGTTGTAAATCCAAATGTAAAGAATATTGGCGCTGAAATTAAGCGGCTGAAGAGAAAGGGTGATGCCGGTGCCCGTTATGCGCTTAGTCAACCTGTGTTTGACCCAAAAGGGGCAAAGGAGTTTCTGCTCCAGGCTAAGGAGGTTGGGGTGCCGATATTTATCGGCTTAATGCCTTACAAGTCTGCCAAATCGGCGCTCGCGGTGAATGCGATACCTGGAATTAAACTTCCGGAAGCGCTCACCAATGTGTTGAATTCTAAGGGTGATGAAGATCTTTCTCAGTTTTCGATTGATCACGCATTGGAGTTAGCTTTGGAAACCAGAGAGCTGGTGTGCGGCTTCCACGTTATTAGCGGAGGGGCTCCGCACCTAGCGTTAAAATTGGCGCAATCGCTGAGGTCCATAGTGACATAGGCGCACGTTTGCCTTAGATTTAGTTCGTTGGAGGGACATGCGAAGAAGAGAGGAGCTAACATTTCTTGAGCGGATCTATGTAGTCGAGGTCGTGCGTGGAACAATTCTTACCACCATGCGGCTTCTTCGCAATTTCTCGCTGCACCTACTGCATTGTTTCGGCATGAAGAAAGATGTTGCCGCTGCGGCCAGCATCCAGTACCCGAATGAGTTCCGTCCCTATCCACCCCGCTTCCGTGGAAGGCATCGTTTGACCCTTCACCAAAATGGCGACGTCCGTTGCACTGCCTGCTTTCTTTGTGCGACCGCATGTCCCGCGCGTTGTATTTATATTGAAGCAGCGGCGCACGATAGCCCGAATGTAGAGAAGTTTCCTCATCGTTACGAAATCGATACTCTGCTTTGTATTTACTGTGGGTATTGCGTAGAAGCATGCCCGGTAGATGCAATTCGCATGGATACTGGAATTCATCCTGAAGTTTACCCGCCAGACCCGCGTGCCTTTATTGAGGACAAAGAGACTCTTATGCGGCGCTCACGCGAACTTGAAGAGATAGGTCCGGTAGAGATGTTTAAGCGCCACATGCAGAAGATTCAGGATCTAGAACGAAGACCGCTGCAGTGAAAAGTGTCTGGCGCTTACTGAGCAATTCCTCCGCATTCGTCATATTCTTTTTGTTTGTAGCGTCCACGTACGCACAAAATCGTGATACGGAAAGTCCGATAAGCCTTCTTCCCGAAGCATCGAGCGGAGCTCCGGCGCGAATTGATCTGACTAATGCACAGGAGTTTCGCTCCTTGATCGTCCCGGAGCTGTATCAGGCTTTGCGTTCGGGAACTTTAGAGCTCTATGCACTTCGAAAACTCGACGATGAGCCGAGCGCGGTGATTGGGCTGAGCGAGGAAAATGCACTCAATCACAATGCTCACGCGCTGCTGGAGAGTGGGCTGGTAGATCTTGATTTTAGGCTATATTCCCTAAAAGAAGCGACCATGGTGCGCCAGTTTGCGGGCCGTCTCGTTCGTGTGAACCCAAAAGCGCTCAATCCTCAAGATAGAACTAGCCAAAGTTTTCGCGAAATTATTCGATTTACTGTGCCGACTTCAATAGCCGGCTTTACATGGCTTACCTTTCGTTTTTCAGGTGAAGATCCGGATCTGCTTTGGCTTTTCTCGCCCGCGAATAACAAGGGCAGGGAGTTAACCGGGTCCAACCGAAGTGACGGTATGCTCCGCACCAGTCTTTCGCCGAACGATATCTTTGGTTGGTCTTCTAAGTCGGCGCTCGTCGCCAAAGAAAGCTCAAGCGAAGTTGAAGCGTTTGTCATTTTTCTTGATGCGAAAAGCCATGCGCTGCAAAATAATGGCGACTGCCGCGCCCTTTCGCGTGATGCGGGAGTCGAGGGTGAGGGCGAAAGCGACGACGCCGTGCATTGGAATTTTGGAGGGCGACGGGTTCCGCGCGCAGCGGGATGGCTGCCGCTTGATGTGGTTGCAGTGCCGAGGCGGCTCTATCGTTACGAGCTAGAGTCGCGCGACCCATATTCTCTTTATGGCAGACAAATTCTCTATCTCGACGCCGTTTCAGGCGCGCCGGTATATAAGTTTGTCTTCGATAGAGCCGGTAAACCCTGGAAAACCATAATTTCAGGTCTTGGTATGTTTAACCAAGCTAATGGCATTATCGGTGTGTATTCGGCCTTCTCCGTGGTTGATGATTTCCGAAGTTCAGAGCCAGCGATCTTTGACGTAAGTCGCATCGCGTTTTGCAATCGATTTCCACCGGGACTCACGCTTTCGGACTTTGATCCGCGGCATTTTGGTGAATGGAATATGCCGGTCGAAGCTGCGACGCCGACGCCAGAGGCGACTCCTGTCGCCGAGGGTTAATGTTGGCGAGTTCCGACAAGTTGTAAAAGTGCAAGGGAAATTGAGAGCCCAGCGCTGGATGCGCGTTGTCCATCGAGACGAATTGCAAGCTGTCCATCGCGAGAAGTAAGATTGATAATCCCTGCGCCGGTGCCGTCGCTTACCGTAAGCACAGGTTGCGAGTAGAGATTCGCTCTCTCGAAGGGCGAGATCTCGTTGCTGCCTAGATAGAGAATGTTGCAGGTTGAAACTACTGAAGTCACATTAAGGCTACGAAGTGAAGCGATTGAGAAAGTTCGCCGAAGCCGAGCGCCGATTGTTGGACTTTCTTCGGAGAGTGTCCGAGTAGTTGCTGGATCGTTAAGCACGCAAATTCGAAGCGGCGCATTTGCCGAAGAAAGATTTGGCCATCGCACATAATCGGAGAAATAAAAGAGCAGCGCTGTCTTCTTAGCGCTGTCTACCACGGAGTCCTCATGCTGCTCACGAGAAGGTGTGGCACGATGTGCTTTTGGAGCATTCGGGACCGCTCGCGAAATTCGCTCGATTCTTACTATTGGCTTTGAAAGAATAATAGGGCTTGGTGTCACTATAGGTGTAGCGGCGAGTGAAGCTGTATCAACTGTATTTTCTGCTTCAACGGTTTCGGTGGCGACATCCGGCGCCTGTTCGTTTGCGAGCGCAATCGGATCGTCCTTGATAATCTGTGGCTGGCTCTCTTCTTGAGGAGAAACAGCTGGTTGCTGCGGCGGCGCTGCATCGGCATCGGGATCTTCGGTAATTGCCGTGCGAGTGGCTTCCGCTGTAAGCGCGAGCTTAGCTCGGGCTAAATCCTCTTCCGCGGTAACCTCGGCTGCTGCAGTCTGATTGCCATCTGTTTCTGCCGAAGCTGGATTCGTTGGAATCTCTGGTGCTGCCACCGACTCCGCCGGAACACCGTCGTGTATGCTGCTCTCAGCAGCGGGAATTTGAACGGTTTCGATTTTGGTCGGTATTTCTAGCGCTTCGTGTGGACTGGGCGCTGGCTGTTCTTCTTTAGGTGCCGCGATATCAGCAGCGATCCGATCTGGGGTTCTCTGGTTAAGCGCAACGATGGTTTGGGAAGATGCGGCAATTGGAGTGGTATTGGCGCTGGTCTTGCCGTCACTACTTGCCAAATAAGAAATTACGGCAACGAGCACTATTCCAAGTATTGGTCCCGCCACGGCGGCATAGCCTACGCGCGCCAAGGAAATCCTCCCCTCGGTAAAAACTTCGGTCTCGGGAAGTAACTCTTTGTCCAGTTTTCCTTTTACTCCCCCGGGGAGTACCGCGGTGGGCTCCTGTTCCGGAGACTGTTTCTTCGGGGTGGCTCTATCCTTTGGTGTGCGCGAGGTATCGATTGATTCGCCAGTGCTGATCTTAATTTCACGCAGCAGTCGCGATTCTTTGAGGAAAGTTTCCTCAGAAGGCAGAGTGATATCGAGAAACGATCTAAAATCCTCTTCAAGCTCACTAATACTCGAATATCCCGCTTGTGTCGACGGATTGAGCGCGCGCATGATAATTGCACTTACTGGACGTGGGCAGGCCTGGCTCACCTTGTGCGGAGTTTCCGGCATCTTGCGTTGAAGATGTTCGAATAGCTCGTACACGTTTTGACCGGGGAAAGGAGCGATGCCGGTAATTAGCTCGTAAGCAAGGGCACCTATCGCGCAGATATCGCTGCGCTGACCACGTTCGAGGTTGCTCGGAATTCCAAAGTGAGTGAGCCGTGGCTCGCCGTCGCCGGTCATCAGCACATTTTTGGAGAGAAGTGCGTGATGAGCCATGCCGTTTGCGTGAAGCGCGCGAATGCCTTCGCAGATATCAACGAGAATCTTCAAGGATGGACGCAGTTCAATTGAAGGGCGCTGCGAAATCCAGCGCGCGAGATCGCCACCCTCCACGTACTCCATTGTGCAGGCAATTAAATTTTTTGTTTCAACGGAGTCGTAGATTCGCAAAATATTCTTGTGATCGACATGCTGTGACACATATACCTGATGCATGAACCGGGTAGTTGAATCAATGCTGCTGAGTTTCTTAAGCGAGAGTACTCGCACAGCGAAACGGTTATCTTGATTTTGGGTATGTTCGCAGAGATAACATGCGCCAAGACTGCCTTCGCCAAGCAGGCGTAAGATACGGTACGGCCCAAAGAGGGCACCAGGCTGAAGTAGTTGGATTTCACCATTCTGAAGTGGCTTCATGGCTACTTACTAGTCCACCAAGCAGGGCTAACTGCTTCATCCTATTTGGTTATTTTACGAGTACGCTATTTTTTTGCGGGAATTGCCTCGTTATTACGCGATGTTAGCGGAAAAACCCGTGACGGTCCCACATGTCCCTACTTTCTGAAAGTAGGGACATGTGGGACCGTCACGGGTTTTTTTACTTTACGCGTTTTAAAGCGGGCCGGCCTTTTGTCACCGGTTTTGCCTCTTCGGCGGGGTTTGGTTCAATAGTTCCAAGCGGCGCACTGACCCCGGCCGGAATGGATTCCGTCCAGATTCTTCCCATTCCCTTCGGGGTGGATATTCCCCAGAGCGCATCAATCGGAATTTGGCAGGTGAAATACTCTCCATTAAAGAGGAGGTCTGCGCTAATAAGATCTTTGTCCACGGTCATCTTACCGACAAATCTTCGACTCAATCGTAATGTAACACTCGGTTCCGACTGCAAATACTCGGGAATAACCACTCCCTTGGCGCATGTGCTAAGGTGAACTAAAATATACTCCTCATCGAGAAGTGAGTTGAGCACCTTGTATTTCTCATCGCTTGTATTTTTCATCACTGCGCGTATGATTTTTGTCAGCTTGATTCACGATTTCTATATCTATCCTCTCTGCGGAAGTTTCGCAAATTGCCCCGAAGGCTTTGGCCTGGGTGCTCAAAGGATCCAATGATTTCAGATCCATCAGAAGGGCGGACCGTCGGACACTTCCGAATTGTCCGCGGCCTTGGCTCGGGCAGTATGGGCGCGGTTTTTTTAGCCGAAGATACCAACAGTGGCGAAATGATCGCGCTTAAGGAGATTTCGCCAGCGCTGCTTCGAGTGCCCGGAGCTCGCGAGCGCTTTAAAAATGAAGTAAGCGCGCTTTTTAGAGTGCACCACCCCAATATTATCCGTGCCATTGAGTATATCGACATGCAGGAGTACCAGGCTCTGGCGATGGAGTACCTCGAAGGACAGACCCTGGCCGACTATATGCAGTCAACGAGGTTTAGTGAGTCTGAGGTTGTCGCCCTTTTGCTTCAGCTTGCGCAGGGACTTGCAGCGGTTCACGCGCAGGGAGTTATTCATCGCGACTTGAAGCCTGAAAATATTTTTGTGTCGAATGAAGGTGAATTGAAAATTGGTGATTTTGGCGTTGCCGGTCTCGGCGGTACATCGACACTTACGCAACAGGGGCGTCTCGTCGGAACGGCAAAGTACTTCGCTCCGGAGTATATAGAAACAGGCGAGTGCGACGCCCGAGGTGATATCTATGCGCTCGGTGTGTTGGGATATGAGCTTTTAACCGGGCATTCGCCTTTTAAGGCAACGCGTTTGCAAGAGATGATGGCGGAGCGTTTTAAAACTACTATTGCTCAGGACTTGGCAGTGCTTGCACCGAAAGTCTCTGTGGAAATTCGAGGTATTATTGCCAAAGCAATGAACGTGGCGCTTATCTCGCGTTATCAAAGCGCCGAAGAGGTAATCACCGATCTTAAAAAGCTTGAAAGAGTCGAGCATAAGGTTTCTTCGAGTGCTGCGTTCGAAGTCCCGAAAGACGAAAAGAAAAGTTTTGCGGTAGCAGGAATTGCGATTGTGCTTATCGTTGCGGCAATAGTAGCGGTGCTGGTGCTGAAAAGCTAAGCCGCCACCTGCTTTCCTGTCCACTCCATTATTACATGGGTTGCTGTTGTCGTCGTTATCGTAAAACCCTGGCGAAGATAAAGATCTTTGGCCCTATTCTCCTTCAGTACCTGTAGTCGGAGTGGAACGCCCATGCGTCTAGAGCGCTCCATGTGCTCGTGAATTACCATTGTGCCAATCCCTCTGCTTTGAAATTCAGGAAGAATCTGTAGTTCGCTCAAAAAGAGATGATCGCTGTGCTGCGCGGAGCTCACTATCCCGACGTCGCGAGAATCAAATTGGATTATCTGGTGCGGGGCTCGATTCCAACCTTCTATGAAAAATTGATTTTGGCGATACTCGTCCCATTCGCCAAACTGCTTAACTACCACATCTCGGTACGCGCTGTGATGAAGCATCTGTCCGAACTCGCGATCGGCCACGGTGTCGGCTGGGCGGTAGGAGACCTGTGCCCGGATGTGTGAAGCTGATTGATTCACTGTATAGTCCCAAGTAGCTTTCGAAAACCGATCCTTGCGTGGCCTTTTGGGAAATCGTCAAGCCGGGAGAACTCTTGATAGCCGATTCGTCGATAAAATTCGGGCGCTTGCCAGCTTTGTGTCCAAAGCCACACTCCGACGAAATTCTTGGCACCAGCGTAGTGCTCAATCTGTCTTACAAGGCCCGTGCCAAGCCCCGTGCCGCGAACGTTTTCATCGACCCAAAGATCTTCAATATAGATCCAGTCCCATAAGGCATGCGCCGTAGCTATCCCAAGAATCTTCTGATGTGCATCGTACGCGAGCCATTTTAGCGGCTGCTTTATGAACGCCGGCACCGAGTGCTTCTCTGAGTGACGGGCAAATCCCTCCGACAGAATCCTGCGCTCGTCAGTGGTCAGCGCGTCTTCTTTAAATTCAATTTTGAACATCGTCGTCTAAGCAGACTATCATGTTTGCGAAGGCTAAGGAAAATCACGAGTGAGTTCTCGGTGCAGTCTAAACTAGAGAATATTATTATGAAGATTGCCTTATTGGTTAATAGCTCGAAGCCTTCGTAAAAGCGCGCGACGAGCGTGCTTCAGAAGTTTGCAGTGTGTCGGATCGGAGGAGCACTCTCGAGGGAAGATATAAAAATAATCGAAATAAAGCAGCCAAACCGAGCTTTGCTGCTCTGCTTCCAATATACGTGTTGACGGGCTTCGGGAAGAGAATACGCTTACGTCTTGAGATCCGAGATAGCCGAAGCGGTCACCAACTTGAATAGAGAGCTGCTTGTCAAAATTGCAAGCAGCGCTTCCCCCGTCAAGAGAGTAGCGAACTATAGCTCGCGAACCCTTTATCCCACGATTGCTTCCCGGGGCGATTCGAATTGTGAGGACTTGGGCGTCGGGCTCTTCAGTAATTTTTGTCACTGTCCCATAAAAAGCAACCGGTGCTTGACGTAGCGCGGTTTTTTCGCTTTCTCGCCACGAAGCTACAACTGGATCGCACGCCAAGGCGACGTTGCACAAAGCCAACAGTAGCGTGAGAAATAAAATTAGATGGACACGAAATAACATTGCTTGTCTGTAAAACTTCTTAATGGTTATCGATACTTGCTGATGCTTTGATCCATCTGCCGCGTAGTTCATCTCTTTACCAAGAGAGAACACTACGCTACTCTTTGTGGGTTAGATAAAGAGCCATATTTACTTATTATTTTTCACCTAATCATGCCAGTAATTGACACTACTCTGCAGAAGGAGTCTCGCGATAGGTATCTTACCTACGCACTTAGCGTAGTTTCGGGGCGAGCGCTGCCCGATGTTCGCGATGGTTTGAAGCCTGTACAGCGGCGAATACTTTTCGCGATGTTAAACAATCTTAACCTCACTCCTGATAAGAGTTTTCGAAAATCAGCGGCGGTTGTCGGAGAAGTGCTGGCACGTTTTCACCCACACGGTGACATTGCCTGTTACGAAGCGATGGTGCGAATGGCGCAAGATTTTTCGCTTCGTTACCCGCTTGTTGAGGGGCAGGGTAACTTTGGCTCGCTCGATGGTGATGGGGCCGCTGCGTATCGTTATACCGAAGCAAAACTACGACCATTAGCGCTTGAGGTGATCGGTGAGATTTTTGAGGAAACAGTAGAATTTCGCGACAATTTTGACGGCACTGTTGTTGAACCGATTGTATTTCCAAGTCGAGTACCTAATTTTCTTATTAATGGTGCAAGCGGCATTGCGGTGGGAATGGCCACAAGTATTCCGCCGCATAACCTTCGCGACACAGTCAAGGCGTTGATTGAATTAATCGACGAACCGGAAATATCCGAGGCAAAGCTTGCGACCGCAATAAAAGGGCCCGACTTTCCAACTGGCTGCCAGATATTAAATACAAAACGCGAACTCACGGATATTTATAAGACTGGGCGCGGCGCGATTCGCATGCGCGGCGAGTGGAAAATTGAAGAAGGCAATCGTGGAAAACGCTACATTGTTGTGACGTCGATTCCTTATGCAGTAAACAAGTCCGATCTTGTTGAGAAAATTGCTTCTGCAATTATTGATAAAAAGCTTCCGCAGCTTTCCGATGTTCGTGATGAGTCGACAAGTGAGGTACGAATCGTATTGGAGCTAAGCGCGAACGCCGACCCGGAAGCAGCAATTGCATTTCTTTTTAAGAATACGCCGCTGGAAAGCAATTTCCCGGTAAATTTAACAGCGCTTGTGCCGGTGAGCGATCGTGCGTGCAAGCCTGAGCTTCTTTCACTAAAAGCATGCCTTACGCATTTTGTACGTTTTCGACGCGAAGTAACCAGGAAAAAACTGGTATTCGAGCGAAAGAAACTTCTGGAAAGAATTCACATTCTTGAAGGATTAATCGCTATCTTCGACGATCTTGACGTGGCGATTAAGATTGTACGAAAGAGCGAAGGCAGAAGTGACGCGGCGAGCAAGCTTCAGGCGCACTTTAAGCTAAGCGAAATTCAGGCGTATGCCGTTGTCGACATGCGGATTTATCAGCTCTCGAAAACTAATATTGAAGAGGTCCGCGCCGAGATGGAGGAGAAGTCGAGACGAGTCAAGGAGATCGATTCGATATTGAAGAGTGAAGCCAAAATAACGGCGATTGTGAGAAAAGATCTTGAGCAGATCGCTGAGACGTATGGCGATAAGCGCCGCTCGCAGCTTGTGAGGGACGAGGTCGAGATTGAATATAACGAGGAAGCCTACGTTGTTCATGAAGATGTTTACGCTATCGTTACTCGAGATGGTTGGGTTAAGCGGATTCGTCAAAATAACGAACTTGGCACAACCAGACTCCGCGAAGGCGACGCAATTTTGCGTGCATTTCCACTTTCGACAGTCGATTCCATGGCGTTTTTCACGAGCATTGGCCAGCTTTATTCGCTTCGCGTAGCGGATTTTCCTGCGTCCGGCGGATATGGCGAACCGATTCAAAAAATCTTGAAGTTTCGAGATGGCGAAAGAATAGTCGAAAGCTTTGCGATAAAGTCGGCACCGGAAGCGCAGCTTTCGCTCGCTGACGGGTCGCCGCCGGCACTTAAAGGTGCACTTCTGAAAGACGGCGATAAGATTGCGATGCTTTCCGAGCGTGGCATGGGATTTTCGTGGGTAGTAAGTGAGTTGTTGGGCCTTAAGCGAAACGGCAAGCGTGTGATGAAAGTTCGTGATGGCGATGCGCTGTCCGCGGTATGCCACTTAAAGAAGAAACTGGCGATGTTCACCGGCGCAGGTTCAGCGCTCGTAATCGAGGGCTCGGAGCTGCAGCTCAAAGAGGGGCCGGTCGTGGGGCTTACCCTTATGGGAGTGCGCGATGACGACAAACTTGTCGCGGCGCTCTCTTACAATGGTGAGATAAAGCTCGCGGTGACGGTTGGCTCAGGCAAGGTAAAAGAAGTGGAAACGAAAGAACTTACGCACGGGCACCGCGCCCTCAAAGGTACAAAAGTGTTTCCACGCGATGATATTACTTCGGTGGATGAGGCTTAAAGGGTTATGGCGAAGAGTGAGTATAAAGCCACAGATATCGAAGTTCTTGAGGGACTTGAGCCGGTACGGAAGCGTCCTGGTATGTATATTGGTGGAACCGAGGGGCCGCAGGGGCTTCACCACCTTGTAAAGGAGATCCTCGACAACTCCGTTGACGAAGCAATGAACGGTCATGCCGACTCGATCAATGTCATTTTGCATAAAGACGGCGAGAGCGTCTCGGTCGAAGACAACGGCCGAGGTATTCCGGTTGATGTTCATCCTAAATTCAAGAAGCCGGCGATCGAATTAGTACTTACGACATTACACGCGGGTGGAAAATTTTCGGACTCCAATTATTCGTCAGCAGGTGGGTTGCACGGAGTCGGCGCCTCGGTGGTGAACGCGCTCTCCGAACAATTAGAGGCAACAGTATGGCGTGACGGCTACGAATGGAGCCAGAACTACTGCCGTGGAAAGACTCAGTGCAAACTTAAAAAAGGTGAAAAGGTAAAAAAGCACGGCACGAAGATATTCTTTCGCCCGGACACCGAAATATTTCGCTCCATTCGCTTTAGTGCTGATCGCATCGAGAAAATGGTGCAGGAGAAAGCCTTCCTTAATCGTGGGCTGCGCTTGACGTTTCTCGATCAAGGAAGCGGTGTCGTAAAGCAGTTTTGCTACGAAGATGGTATTCGTTCGTATCTTGTGAACATGCTTGAAAAGTCTACACAGACGGCTCTTGGCGGAGAAATATTTTATCTCGAGCGAGCCAACGGAATTAAGATAGAAGCCGCGTTTGCTTGGACCGAAGCGACGCAAGAAAAGATGCTTTCGTATGTAAATGGAATTCACACCGCGCAGGGTGGAAGCCATGAAGATGGATTTCGCGGCGGTCTTTCTAAGGCACTTCGAAACTATATGTCGGTGCATGAGCTTGTGCCTAAAGGGGTCAAGGTCGGTGGTGACGACATGCGTGAAGGGCTCACCGCGGTGCTTTCAGTCAATATTCCTGGCGCGGTGAGTCAACTTCAATTTCAGGGACAAACTAAGGACAAGCTCAACAACCCAGAGATTACCGCCCCGGTGGAGGCGCTGGTACGAAGCTTTGAAAATACACTTAATTCAAACCCGAAGCTGGCATCGACGCTGATCGAGCGAATAACGTTGGCGGCTCGCGCGCGGCAGGCGGCGCGCACGGCGTCGGAGAGTGTTTCGCGCAAAGTGGGTATCAGCCATAGACTTAACCTTCCGGGAAAGCTTGCCGACTGCTCATCGACCAACCCGGAGAAGTCCGAACTTTTCATCGTAGAAGGAGACTCGGCAGGTGGAAGCGCCAAGCAAGGGCGTGACCGGAATATTCAGGCGGTCCTTCCGTTGCGCGGGAAGATTTTGAATTCAGTTTCTGCTTCTGACGCGAAGCTGAAAGAGAATCGCGAGCTCTTGGATCTCGTCTCGGCACTTGGCTGTGGCTTTGGGGAGCAGATGCGCCTTGAGAAGCTTCGCTACGATAAAGTTATTATCCTTACTGATGCGGACGCCGATGGTATGCATATCGGCTCACTGCTCATGGCGTTTTTTTTCCGATTCATGAAGCCGTTGGTGCAAGCTGGTCACCTTTACCTGGGACTATCGCCGCTTTACCGAATAAAAATCGGATCGGGCGCGAAGGAAGAGCTTCGCTGGGTATTCTCTGATGAGGAGAAAGAGAAAGTGCTTAAGGAGTTGGGAAAACGAACTCAACCGCAAATTACTCGATTTAAAGGCTTGGGCGAGATGAACCCAGAATCGCTCTGGGATACCACCCTAAATCCAAAAACAAGGAGTCTGCTTCGAGTAACCATCGACGATGAGGGGCAGACTGTTGCTACATTCGAACATCTTCTCGGCAAAGAGACCGGCGAGCGCTATAAAATGATACAGGAAAACGCTCATAGGCTCGAACTAGACGTGTAATTCGCGAGGTTGTGCAGCTTTTGGCCCGTCCAATTCACCATTTTATAGATCTCGCTTATAAATTAGCTTCAGGCACTTTCACGTATATCGGTAAAAGCCCTAATAAGCTATTTGTTTAAGGTGGTTATGTGCTTTTTCTCGATTACGAAGGTCGCCTGTCCTGTATTTACAAGCTCCGTGTTCATAGTCTATTAGTTCATGGGTAAATGTTTGTTTTTATTGGTGGGGAGCCGTGATTTACGGTTTTCGGTGAGCGTGTGTTGTAAATGGCAAAGAGTGTAGCGAGCATCCTTGAGGATGTTCAGAAGACTGCAGTGAAAATGGGTAATTGCGACCCACGCTGGCTTAAAAGTAAGTCTTCCCCAGTAATAACCACTGTAGAGGGTTCCGGCGCGAGAGCCGGACAGCCAGCTGCGAGGAACGGGCGAGAGATTCTTCTCCTTCATGGTCTTTTGGGGGCGGTCTCAAACTGGGACTCTGTGTTTCCGTGCCTAGAGAAATTCTCTAAGCCAATAGCGCTCGAGCTGCCGATTCTTAGTGGGCACCGATCCGAGGTCAAGGTGAAAGCATTGGCTGCCTTCACCGAGTTTTTTATTCGGAGCCGCTCTCTTGAGCCAGTGACGCTTTGTGGTAATTCACTCGGTGGCCATGTTGCGCTCCGGCTCTGTTTGGCTGCGCCCGAGCTTGTCGAATGTTTAATTCTTTCCGGCGCCTCCGGTCTGTATGAACACTCCGTCGATAGCCTTCCTGTCCGTCCGGGGCAAAAGTTCATTCGTGAGCATATGGCTCGCGTATTTTACAACAATAAGTTTATTACCGATGAAGCTGTTTCAGAGATCCATCAAATATTAAGTCAGCGCTCCAACGTGCTGAACTTGATACATGCGGCGCGAAGTGCAAAAAAGGACAATCTCCTTGAGGTTTTGAAGCACATAAAGGTTCCGACATTATTGCTTTGGGGCGAGGACGATCAGGTCACCACGATGCAGGTCGCCGAAACGTTTCATAAGAATATTCCGAACTCCAAGTTGGTTTCGATGAAGAATTGTGGGCATGCGCCAATGATTGAGCATCCGGATTGGTTTGCCTCGGAGATCGAAAAATTCCTCAAGCAACATGCCAAAGCGTTTGCAGTATAGGCGTTCCTTTCATTAAGGAGAGAATCTATGGAGCGTGGTACGGTAAGTGAAAAATTTCCGATAGGTTCGGAACTTCCGGTCTTTTCTTTGCGCAACGTGGATGGCCAAACATTAGGAACTGAGTTCCTGCGTGCAGGTAAAGCTGCTCTTGTGGTTTTTTCTTGTAATCACTGTCCCTACGTGAAAGGGAGCGAGCAGCGGCTGGTGGAAATCGTGCGCGCGTTCGAGGGGAAAGGCCTTCGTGCCGTG
>CAZEAC010000055.1:0-4823 GCA_964510065.1 uncultured Bdellovibrionales bacterium
CTTCCGTATGATCTTTGGTCTCGAAGGTCCGCGCAAAAAGATCGGCCTCCATTTCACGCTGCTGATCATGAGACGCGGTAAGCTTCACTACCCGCCGCACGTAGTAAAGATAGGGACAGGCAAGGTAATCAGAAAAGGCGCTCACCGAAATTGTCTCGATAGGTTTCTTTAAGGGCAGCGGCTTTGGTGGAATTTGGATTGAAGTCGTTTTGGCGGTGGCGAAGGGCAGCACTGCCATGCCGGTCTCATCCTGTCCTTCTGCAGCGCCGAAGATATTGAGCGCCTGACGAGCAAGGGATTTCGAATCTGCATGGTACAGTAAACGGCTTGGAAGAAGCGGATCTCCACGAGAATCCTTGCAGCTTGCGCCGATGAAGGCCACTTTTCGGCTCTTAAGCATGAGCTGTAAAAGATAGCTGTCACGCGCGAACCTCCAATCGTTATCCGGCATGCCCAGCTCATGGCGAAGTCCGTTCGGAAGGAATTCATCAGCGGTAACCACCGAGGGAATGACGCCCTCGTTAAAATCCGAAAGCAGCACGATCGGCGCGTCATCGAGTGCAAGCTCCAACCATCCAAGAATTTCAAGAACCGGTTGCTCTTCGAGTGAATTCAACATCTCCTCACGAACCCGCTCGGCAAGTACGCTGAGATAGTTAGCTGGTTGCACCTCAATTTCGAGTGAAGTGGATACATTCTCCAATTGTGAAGTCAGATCGGAATGAAGTTCAATAAGCTTTCGAAATGAGTAGAACTGGGAGTCGCTCGAAAAACTCACTGCTGCCTCAGCCAGGCGGGAAAGCAGTGTGCCAAACTCATGGTGCCATGCCCGAATACTTTTTGTACCAGTGCTCAAAGGCCGGCAAAGCTCAAGCAACGCGCTTCGAATGCTCTCAACGGCCCCGCCCCAGGTTGCGTCGCTCGGCAGAGACGCGCGAACGCTCTCTTGTAGATGCCGCGCTTGATATCGATCGAGGGCAACAAGCAACGTCTTGTCATGCGTGTTCTTTTCGAGCCAACATTCGACCAGAGGATGTCGTGCCAAAGTGCCTAAGTTTCTGAAAGTCGGCGCGGCTATAAAATCAAGAAGCGCCGCAACGAACTTTCCCGCGCTGGTCTGATCAAGTGCTACTCCCGAGGCAGGCAACGCCTTTTGACCACAATGCCCTATTTCCGCTGCTATTGCCCCGGCATTTTTCTCGTCACACGCAGCAATCACGATTTCATCGACGCTGTGCTGCTTTCCAAGTTCTTCCAGCCGTGAAAGAAGCGCGTTGTTCTGAGTTTGTCGATCGCTAAAAACATGTATCAGCCCCTCGGGAATCTCTCGCTCTTCTGCAAGCCAGAACTGCTGGCGCACTTCGCCACACTCGCCGAACCCCTCGGACTTCGATTGTGGTGCGCATATAAGGGCGCGAACTTCATGCGGATATGACGCCAATAACCGTGACGTCACCGCGGGAAGATCACAGGTACCGACAAGGACTATTGGCGATTGTAGCGCGCTCCGATGCTGAGGATTACCAATTGCTAAAAGCTTGGCACGCTCCGGGTCGACACGTCCGGCCTTTTGAAGCTTTTGATCAAATCGTTCGAAAATCCTGGTCAAGACCTGCCAGCGCGAGAACTCGCGCTCAGCATCGAGCTTCTCAAGAGCAGCAGGCACGGCATTATAATCGATACCTGCGCCTACAAGTTCGCGCCACAAGGTATGCAGACGCTTGGCGAGCCCGCACCATCCACGAAAGTCATCGTGCCTTGGGATATCGACGACGAGCGCTGAAAGCTCATCCTTTGGCGTATCGGAGAGCGTCTGCGTCAGTGCAAGCAAAATTTCAATCTCATTTGCTATTGGAAGCGGCGGTTCGATCAACAGCTCCGAGAGTCGGCCCACGGTTATGATCTGGGGTGGAACAAGTAGGAGCTTCTTTCTCCCCGCCTCTTCTGCAAGGAGTTCAAGAAGACGGCGCGCCGCACGGGAAACCGGAAGGACAGCTACAATCGATGAAAGATCGCCCGGCGCACTAGTAGAAAACTGTGTGCCGAGAAGATACTCGGCGCACTTCTGTAAAAACGGCCGATCCCAACCCAAAAATTCACGTGTCATGCTCATTACGAAACCTGTGAGGAGTCCAGGCTAGCATAGAACTTGAGAAAGGACGAAGAATCTAATGCTGAGAATCTCACCTGCGGATCCCACCGCGGCTCAGCTCCGGCGAGTGGACTGCAAGTTAACTCCGCTCTGGCAGAGCTTCTGCCAGCCCAACGGGCGGCGCTTTAGTCGCTTTAAGCCTTTGTACAAATTCCTCAGAGAGCGAAAGCGCAAGCCAACATGCACGCTCCAAGTGCGATTCGGCTTCCGCGGGAGCGACCATCGCAAACGCCTTTTCCAGCGGAAGGGAATCCTTATTTCGATTGGCAAACTGCTGCTGCAATTTTGGTGCAAGCCTCAACGCAAACCATAAATGCTCAATAATATCCTGAGTGATCGTAAGCATAGATCGATCTGCTGGATCGGTCGCTTTCGCGCTACAGCTCGCAAGCGCCGCTTCGGCGGAGAACAGGGTGCGTGCGGCTGAATCGATTCTATCAAGAGCTCGGGCGCCGCTTTCTCTTAGATATCCCTGCCGAAACGCAAAGGCAATTGAAAAGGCCTGGCGTAGCGCGATTGAGAGCGAGTCCCATCCCGAAGCTTCATGTGCACGCCGGCCTATAAGATCGAGCCCCTCCCAAACCCCTTCAAAAGCAGCCGAAGTTTTTAGCCGAAAAAGCGCGGTGTTCTCTTCGCTTGGAGCAGCGGCTCGTAGTGAGCCAAGAGCCTCTCGTCGCGCGCTTACGACACTAAAAATTTTGTCGATATCCATAACTCTTCAATACCGACCTGATCATAGCCGCAAAGTCATTTTGGACCTACAAATAATTTACCATCTAAAAACGCCTATTCTTTTCTGCATTGAATCTCCCATTGATTCTCTTGGGGAACTTCACAATGGTAGTTAGGATTAGAAGAATCGAGCTCTCACTCCAGATAAGCAGCCTTCTTTGATTTGCTTGGGGAAAGGATGCCACGGGGCACTGTAACCTACAAAAACCATATTAGTTACAGCACCCCGCGGCGTGTTTTACGCTGCAGCACTTTGAAGCTGCAGCTTGCGAAAGGCTTTGCTCCCGACGAGCTTCCTGGTGATGCTCTTTGCCGTTTCCAAGGCAAACGCACGCAGATCGGCGTAGCCGTCTGCCGAGCGGCTCGTAAATACGAGCTGCTGATGGATGCTCGCCTCAAAAGCGGCGGTTGCATCCACAATCTTCCCATGCCTGTCGCGCGCCGGAGGACCGCTGCCGTTTTTGCAGATGGTCCGCAAAACGTTAAGCAGCAGGAGCTGCTTGTTGTAAAGCACCGACGCGTAGATGTCGTGCTTCAACGCCTGCAGCCGTCCGCCGACCGACAGCAGGATATCGAGAGACTGCACGAATGCGTCCCCGTAGCTATCGTTATTACGTCCGACATAGACCGGATCGTCGTCATCGGCAACGTAAAACATGTACATCGGACAGGAATGCCCGAGGTGCGGAATGTTGTTACGCCGAGCGATCTGAATCGCCACTTTATCGACACCAAGGTCAGTCGACGCGCCATCAGCGATTCCGAGCTTTAAATTCGGAAATTCGCGCGCGTGTTCGATTAACATGCCCATGAGCAGGTCATCACAGGCGGCAAGATACGCCTCCTCGGTGACTCCCCACTCAGCGCAGTTTCTCGCGCCGATTTTGCTGTAGCCGGTAAGACCGAAGACTACGTCGACGCCTTTGAAGACGGCGCGCCTTGCTTTCTTGATTTCACCTTCGACGAAGATCCTCTTTCGGCGAAATACTTTTCTGTAGATGCGCTCGTCAATCGATGCTCGCGGGTTTTCACAGATTACTCCAGGAAGCCTCGCGAGATGCCTCCCCATGCCACGCACGATATGCGTGTTCTTATGGCGGATAATCTGCCCATCAGGAGTTAGGTTATTCATAATAAACTTTCACAACCGAAATTGATTACAGTGCCACCGCAGCCCGCGGGTGCAAGATCCCCCGGTCTGCGATGCAAGTAAGGCCTACTTCCCTGATAATAATGTGAAAGACAATTCGTTTATTATACTGCGGATTCAATTCTAACTCTCGCCTAAAAGCCTATGGCTATCAGTATGTTACGAGCAGAATTCGTAACTACTCATTAAGTGTGGGTGGCTTTTTTCGCTACTCTGTGACCTCTGTGTCTCTGTGGTTTTTTTAAGTGTCTAAACCACAGAGACTCAGAGGTTACAGAGTGAGGGAAAAAATACCCGGGGTTAATGAGCAATTACCAAAATTTCTAATGATATTGCATTTCATGGCGTTCCCTGAGAGAAGGTACTTAGATTCAATGTCCACTTCGCAATCCACTCCCTTTCTTCGCGCCGAGTGGCGCCATCTGCTCATGCTTAATTGGGCGGTTCCTCCCGGGCTGCTCAAGAAATACATTCCTGCCGGAACCGAGCTTGATAGTTTCCATGGCATTTTCTATCTAAGCCTGATTGCATTCCGATTTATCGATACCCGCGTTCTCGGCTTTCCGATCCCGTGGCATCGAAATTTTGTTGAGGTAAACCTTCGTTTCTATGTAAAGCGAAGAATTAATGACGATTTCCGGCGCGGCGTAGTCTTCATCAAGGAATATGTGCCACGATTCTGGATCGCTGCGATTGCCAATCAGATCTACAATGAAAATTACAAAGCAGTACCGATGAGACACAACCTTCACGAGATTCCGGGCAGTGTCTCTGTTGAATACTACTGGG
>CAZEAC010000055.1:4833-28687 GCA_964510065.1 uncultured Bdellovibrionales bacterium
AGCAAAATGCGCTCAGCTGTAAAGCACATGGTTATCCACAGGATCTGCAAGGTGGATCGCTCGAAGAGTTTATCACCGAGCATTACTGGGGCTACAGCGCTCGTGAGGATGGCAAGAGCATCGAATATCGGGTTGAACACACTCGCTGGCGCGCCTGGGAATCAGCCCAGCTTTCTATCAATTTGAATCTTTCAAAGTTCGAAGGCGGGCTATTTCACAAAGTGCTCGCTGACCCGCCGTCGTCATATTTTTTGGTCGATGGATCGGAAGTTTCAGTGTATCCCGGGGAGGCATTTTAAAAGTCCTCACGTCAGTAGTTTCGAAAGTAGCCGAGAAGAGATTCAGCAGCTGCAGTCAGCCCCACACTACCATCGACTTCTCACTGCTTCCTGCTGCTGAGTCGTAACGTAGCGAAACCTATAATAAATTCGGGCTAAGAGGTCCAGTACGAAATTTTCCTACGAATTTTTCTTAAGAAATTTTCGTAGCGAGCCGATCTTTATCACTGGGTAGATCTAGAAGTGTATTTATCCAGTTTTTACAACTAGTTAGATGACTTAGAGCATCAATACTAATCTGAACGCGAGGGCCACGATTCGCCAATTTGACGCGAACCAGGCCGACTTGAATCGCGCCTCCGAGAGGCTTGCAACAGGCCTTCGGATTAATCACGCTGGCGACGACGCCGCCGGGCTCGCGATCGCTGAGACGTTGAAAGTCAATCACCATATACTTACACAGGCTATTCGCAACATGGGCGATGGAGTCTCGATGGTCGCAATCGCCGATGGCGCGCTTTCGCAGATTAGCGCCATCGCCACCCGTGGTGCTGAGCTCGCGCAACAAGCAGCGAACGGAGTATACTCTACTGAGCAGAAGCAAGCGCTGCAAAACGAAGCAGTGGCGCTTATCGAGGAGATCGATCGCATTTCTCGTACCACTACATTTAATGACCGGCAGCTTCTCTACGGATTCTTATCTTCCACGGGTTCGCAGCAAGATATCCTCACCGGATTAATGTCGTCATGGCTCGAACAGAGCGAGCAGCTTATTAGCACCTACTACGGCCTCACCGGCGACGGCGCGCCTCTTCAGGTCGTGCTGCAAGACAATATCCCGGCCTACCTTGCCTCGGTTTCCGGAAACCTCAACGGTGCGGGCAAAGTTGTTAATCAGCAGCTTAATATCGACATCAGTGATTTTGTTCCCGCGACTCTGCCTAATGGTGGCAATGCTCCCTTTTATGACGACCGCATCATCGCTCACGAAATGGTGCACGCCGTGATGGGTCGCACAATGAATTTCGGAGCGCTTCCCACATGGTTCATCGAAGGCACCGCAGAATTCATTCATGGCGCTGATGAAAGGCTCTACTCTGACGTTTTCTCAAATGGCGGCTTAGGCGGAGTAGGAGCGGCGGCCGTGGCGAATCAGATTGATCTCGCGTGGACAGGCTCTAGCCTTCAATATTCCTCGGGCTACGCCGCAGTTCGCTACCTCCACGACCGCATAGTAACTGCTGGCGGTAACGGCATCATTGATATAATGACCTATCTTACTACTAACCAGAGTGACGATCTTGATGATGCGCTAATAAATATTACTAACGGTTCGTATGGCGGCGGTCTTGCCGCTTTATATGCAGATTTCAAGACCGGCGGCAATGGCGCGGCATATATTCTAAGTCTTGAGGCCGTGCAGCTAGTAAATGTTGACACCGGCGCTATCGGCGGTGCCGACGCCGATGGTGGCGCCGTCCGTTCGGCGACATCAGTTATTCCTGACATCGTGAATCTCACAAATGATCCACTTACCGGCTTTGCCGAGTCCTTTCCAACTATCAACACCGATGATGGCACCTTTACTTTTCAAGTCGGACTTCATGGCGCTAACGTGATGTCGATGCAGATGCGTGAAACGAGCAGCGCGGCCCTCAATCTCCTCAATATAGATCTGATCCAAAGCACTAACGCGCGCGACGCGCTCGACAGATTCAAAGCAGCGCTCGGCACCATCGCTCGGCTCCGCGGGAGCCTCGGTGCAATCGAGAGCCGATTTGAAACCGCGATGCATTTCGTCGGCACCATGGTACAGAATTTTAAAGGCGCGGAGAGTACTATTCGCGACGCTGACGTTGCTGATGAAACTGCGCGCCTTACCAGTGCTAAAATTCTCACCGAAAGCTCCACCGCCGTCCTTGCGCAAGCCAACGTTTCAAGTGCACGAGCACTGCAGCTGCTTGAGGGATAAGCCATGCAATTTTCTCACTTTACATGCTTGATACCTCCTTGCAACAAACGCAGCGTGAATTGGCTATGAAGAAATTACGGCGCGTTGCGCCCTGTTTATAGTGAACAACCGAATCATATCTCCACGAACGCCACAATTGCTCCCAGAGGATGCTCCCTACATTGCTATTTTACTCGCAGCGTGGAAACGTCCCCGAGCTCTTTCACTTCCCGCACGGTAGAAGAACAAAGAATAGGCGCAGATCTTCCTTGGGGTAGATCTGCGCTAACTCTATCAAAGGTTTTACGTAAGGTTAGCGCTGGCAGACCTGCCTTGTCTGTCACGCATATTCATTGAGGATACAGGCGCCTCGAAGAAACTAAAAAGCACATGAGAAAATTGTTTGCTTACATGTTGGTGATTCTGTCGCTGCTCTCCACTGCATTCGCTGCGGCACCAAAAATTAGTGCGATAGACGGGTTGGCGCTTTACTTGGCCAACGTTGGAACGGAAGTACGGACGGTCAATATACTACCGGCAGGTCGTCATGCTGTCGTTCATGATATTAACTCTGCCGGGGCGATACACTCGCAAAACATTCCAGAGTCCTATTACGGCGAGCTAGATCAAGCTTCTGACATAAGTGGACTGCCCCTGCCCTCCGGCGCAATCTCGGAACATGGTACCTACTATTCAGTGCGAGGCACGAGAACATCGCTCGTTACTGTCACCAATGGTGCAATCGAAGAGATCGCCGGATTTACAAATAACTGGCCTGAACGGGTCGTATTCAATAGAATCTACGAGCGTCCTGACGGCCCCTACATACTTGGCCATCGTTACAAATCGGGCGGCACTGAACGCACCGAAGAGGGGGTTCTTTGGCACGGTAGTGCGATGAGCCCACGTGTTATTGATCTTAACGCTATTGGTTCTTACTCGCAGGTACGGCCGTGGGCCGAAGTCAATGGTGAGCTGTATGGCTTCGCACGAAACAGCCAACGCTCGATCCCTTGGCGTATCGACACCAACGGAGTGGCTTACTCGCTGCCCGCGCGCGGCGACTCGTCGTTCCTTATGGATGCGGCGCGCTTCAACACCAATGTAGTCGCCGTGGGAGCTATTGGAATGAGCTCCAATCGACGAGCTACGCTTTGGCTCAACAATGAAATCGCAGCTGAGGCGACCGAAGAGTTTGGAAGTTCGGCGCTGCTCACGATTTCTGAACAGGCCGGTCTCGCCGGTGGCTACTCACTGAATCGCGAAGGTTCAATATTATGCATGCTCGCCACTCGCGAGATCATAACCTTTGAAAAATGGTGGAAAGCACAAGGAGGAGGTGATTTCAGGTATCACACCTGTGGAATTCACGCGATCGAGAAAGTCGGAAGCGTACTGTATTTTTCACTCTTTGGCGGACCGTGGATAATCGCATCGATAGACACCGAAAAGCCAAAGTTTTCAGTGCACGTTGTCGCAGCTGCGGAAAACACCTTTGAGGTCTGGCATCAGACTTTGACCGATGAGGGACAACCCGTAATCTTAGAGATTTCACCGAACATGCGTGATTGGCAGGAGTACTTTGGCCCGTCGATGTTCGATGGCCAAAATACACGATACCCATTAACAATTTGGGAGCCTGACGAAGTTCGCTATTTTCGGACGCGGCTCTAGAAGTCGGTGCCCAGCTAGCTGGAATTCCTTTGCACACAAAGGAGTCTTACTGCTCCTTCACACGTACGCGACAATTCAGGTTCTGATAGAGTTTGCGTACCTTTCAGGATTACCTATGGCGCAACAATCGAATTTACAGATAAATGGTGTCACTTTTCTGTCGATCTCTCGTGAGAACTTCTTATCGTCAGAATACAGAACACAATCTATGATTTACTACATGAGAATGATTTACCCTGGCTTACGCTCGCCTTATTTTGCCGGCTTGCTCTTGGCGGTGTTTGTTCTTTTCCCGCTGCACGGCATTCGCGCCGAGGGATTTTGTATTAAAATCAAAAATGGGAGGCTCGTCGTGAAGAACACGGCGGGAACAAGCTGCCCATCTGGCCAGGCCTATATTCCAACCATCGCCGGAGCTCAGGGAGAACAGGGTGCGGCGGGCGCTAATGGAACGGCTCGCGCTTACGGATTTGTCTCATCAGCCGGCAACGTTAATACTGCACTTAGTTCCTCAAACATCGCCGCACGCAAGGTAAGCACGGGAGCTTACTGCATTTCCGCGGGCTCTCTTTCGCCATCGAGTGTCATGCCAATTGTAAGCGCCGATCAAGACGAGGGAACGGGCAGTTACCATATTGCTCAGGTAAAAAGCCTCTATGCCGGAGTCTTTGGTTGTACCTCTTCAGAATGGGGAATATATACTGCAAATATTGCCGTAAATGGTACGGTTACAGCTGCCGACATTGCTTTTTCCTTCCTCATTCCATAGATAGTGTTCTTCTGCCGAATAAACTAGTGAGGCACACTCCAGCCAACGCCAGGGAGAGCGCTCGCTTAAATTTTTGATGCTTCAAACAATATTGCCGATCACCTATTTAGACTTTATCCTCAGCAGGTGATTAAGCAGCTTTTTACCTCGCGCGAAGGAGCTATCGCCGTTTTGGCGCTCGCTGGAATTACGCTGCATGGAGTTTTCTACTTTCTTGGCGCACCAGATGAGGTACTCGGCGTAGTACCGCTTTACCTTGCGTTGATTGGCGGCGGTGCGCCACTTCTTTATGAATTGATAAAAAAGGCGCTGCGTCTTGATTTTGGCTCGGACCTTTTAGCGGGCTTATCAATCGTTACGGCAATCGCACTTAACCAACCGCTTGCCGGAGCCTTTGTCGTGCTGATGCTCTCAGGCGGTGAAGCACTTGAAAGGTTCGCGGCGGGGCGTGCCTCAAGTATCCTTCGAGCGCTTGCGGAACGAACACCGCAAATTGCACATCGAAAAGATGGCGAGTCATTGGTCGATATACCTGTCGATGATATTCAGATTGGGGACCTGCTTGTGATCTTTCCGCAAGAGATCACCCCGGTTGACGGCGTCGTGGTGAGTGGCCACGGCTCAATGGATGAGGCTTTTCTTACTGGTGAACCGTTTAGAATTTCAAAAGCGCCAGGCGCGGAAGTAATCTCCGGAGCGCTTAATGGCGAGCACGCTCTTACTATCAAGGCGATCCGACATGCCAGCCAATCGCGCTACGCACGAATAGCCCAGGTACTCAAAGAGACACAACACAAAAAGTTACAGCTTCGCCGGCTGGGTGATAAACTCGGCGCGCTCTATACGCCGATAGCGCTGTTAATTGCAGCGGCGGCCTGGTATCTGAGCGGAGACCCACTTCGATTCTTGGCAGTGCTGGTAATCGCCACCCCCTGCCCGCTTCTTATCGCCATTCCGGTTGCGGTGATTGGCTCAATTTCTCTCGCCGCAATGCGCGGCATCATCATTCGTGATCCCGCCGTACTTGAACATGCAAGTACCTGCCGAACAATAATCCTCGACAAAACCGGCACGCTTACCCAAGGAGTGCCGATCCTCACCGAACAGCTCATTGTGGGGGCACAATCGCGAGAAGAAGTGCTTCTGCTCACGGCGAGTACCGAACAGTATTCAAAACATCCGCTCGCCATGGCAATTTGCCGCGCAGCTGAGCAGTCTGGCTTGCCCGCCACACAAGCTTTTGAAATACAGAGCCAGCCTGGTATCGGCCTTCGCGGGACTGTTAACGGGCGTGAGCTCCTTATTACCAGTAGAAAGATCCTGGCGACTCTCGACATTCATGGCAAGGAGAAACTCCCACCGGAACAGAGCGGCCTCGAATGCATAATTGTCATCGATGGCGTTCTTGCCGCGCTCTACCGTTTTAAAGACGCGGCACGTGCCGAGTCACATTCATTTATCCGACATCTTGGTCCGAAACACGACTTCAACAAAGTGATGATAGTATCCGGAGATCGCGAAAGCGAGGTGCGTTACCTCGCCGAGCAGGTGGGCATCACCTTAATCTATAGCCAAAAGAGTCCGGAAGAGAAGCTTGAAATCGTGCGCGCCGAAAAAGCACTGGCGCCAACTCTCTTTATCGGTGACGGCATTAACGACGCACCAGCGCTCATGGAGGCAACGGTAGGCCTCGCATTTGGCCATCAAAGCGATATCACCAGCGAGGCGGCTGGGGCGGTAATAATGGATACTTCGCTTGAGAAAGTCGACGAATTCTTCCATATCTCTAGCCGCATGCGTCGAATCGCGCTGCAGAGCGCGGTGGGAGGAATGCTCGCAAGCGTTATCGGTATGTTCGTCGCAGCGATGGGCTACCTGCCACCCGTGGCTGGGGCAGTATGCCAGGAACTCATCGACCTTTTCGCAGTAATAAACGCGCTGCGCGTTGCGCGAGCTCCAGGCCGGCTTGTCGACCTATAGCGGCGCGGAGGCACCAATCTCTAGAAAAACCAAGTCAGACGGCACGTTACGGCTTAGCAGCAGTACACTGGGAGCAATCCAAGCGAGACCCTACTTTTGATTAGCTACTAAATACATGGCACGTTTATCAAATGAGCAAATACGAATCGTACGATGCACGTCCCCGATTAAAGACGCGCTCAGTACAACTTTTATTCGGGGTACTCTTACCCTCGGCTGCGCAGGCGAAGCCTTTGATCCTCATTTGCGAAGACGATAAAAGGCAGCGGCTACAATTAAGTGTAAGGTTTCGAAAAGAAGGATTTGCCGTCAAGGTTTTCCCATGTACCGATTCAGCTTTTCGCTATTTGGAAAAGCAGCGCACTGCGCAGCTCCGCCTGCCGGACATTATCTTAACTGATCGTAGGCTTGTCGGAGCCACCTATGGCGATCTATTCGCGCTCAACTTGCGCAAAGAGAATTTTAGAATGCCAGTATTCCTCCACACCATGGATGACGAATTTGTTGGAAACCGCTTTCAAATTGCATCGGACGAATTATTGGAATTTAGATCAAAATACGATCTCGACCGAACCGTTCGCGAGATCAAGGCATGCATCGAAGATCGCTTTACGCGATGAACGAGATTCACGTTGAATAGGCCGGCCAAGCGTGCGACAATAACGCGAACTAATAAACACAACATTATGCCCTCAACTTCAAAAGTAGCAAATACTCTGGCCTCAGTGTTGAAAGGTAGGCTCGCGGCGCCAGAACATGCGTGGCATTGGCGAAACCTCGCCCAGCTCGATTTGCCGGGATTAGAGTTTATTGGAAACTGGCGTAAAGATGAACTCTCGCCTGGTGACATGGTTGTAGCGACAGCTCGCAGTGAGACGACATCACATCCTGCGATAGTGGTCGGTACGGTTGGTTCCAACGTCGACCGCTATAATTTTTGTGTGCCCATTGAGATAAAAGCGGTACTTACTCCGAAAGAGGAGTCCGCCGAAAGCGCCGGATTGACTCCAGGCAAGACCCTTCTCTTCGGAGGCTTTCAGGTGTTTCGCTACAGGGGGCGTAACAAAAAACTAGCTGCAGAGCGAACAACCAGGCGTAGTAAGGATCAGGAGTAACTGCGCATTAGTTTCGGGTAACAATCTTAGCCCTGGTCCTAGCCATCAATAAATGGACCAGAACCGGGGCGAAGGGGCGAACCCGCGCTTAATGAGTATTTACCCTGAAGGGTTAATTACTCAATGCAGTTGACGTTTTTGTAGTGAAGTATGATTGAGATACAGCTCGAAAAGCGTGGCTCGGCCTGGGATGTGAATGCAACGATACTTCCGAAGGGCGGCCTCGGGATTGCTAAAGACGCTAGACTAGCCTCCATTGGTACGGCTTCTTTTGCAGAAGCCGCTCACGCTGTTGCTAACCTCACCTCCGCGACGTTTCAAGAAAATCCTGATCGCTGGGGAGTCCCAGAGCCGAAGTTTCAAATTATCAATCAGAGTTCTCACTCCGACCACGAGAATTTTGGGAACTATAAAGTTGTCCGAAGCGGACGGATCATCGGTCAAATTAAAAACTTCCCAAAAGGAGAAGTAATAGATTTAATAAAGGCCGCGTTACATATAGTCGCGGGGGCCGAAAATAAGAGTTAGTAGAACCTTTTGGCACTATCTTCGAGAGAGTTCACCGACTGTGAATTAGTCTGCGCGTTGAGTTGGAATAAGTCCTTAAGATAGACTAGTGCACTGTTAACGAAGTTTTCCGACGCTTCTCATCTCTGTGCTCTTCGTGCCTCTGTGGTTCTTTGAAAGTAAAATAAACCACAGAGGCACCGAGTTAGAACCGAGGGAAAGGACTAGTTATCTCGTTAACAAAGTACTAGTCTTAGTTTCAAATCAACAAACACAGCCTCACCGCGAAATGACGTCTAATCTAATACATTCTTAAGTTACCTTCTCGATATTATTATTCTCTTCACTCACTTCTGTTAATTTTTATACTGCTTGGCAGCACACTATACCACCGCGTTACACCACGCATATCGCTAAGGTTTTGCTCTTTTACAGTTTGGTTACGGTAGAAGCAGTGTTCGAGCCACCATTTCTCCGTATTCCCTGTAGTGCGAAGAGCGGTGGCTACGAACGAACGTGTCACTATCACTGCTGAGATTTCCGTCTCTCAGTGATCACACAAACAAACCTCACCAGAACAAAACCTATGCCTGAACAGAATCAAGCCGCTACCACGGCCAGCGCGACTTTGCCCGCAGAGTGGCAGAGCTACCTCGAGCCTTTCGCGAAAGCGATCGGCAAAAGCGTAGAGCAGATCACCGAGGCGTTCAAACCGATTGTCGGCGACCCCGGCAATGACGCTATCGAAACGCTCAAAAGCGAGGAGTATGTCTCGCTCGATGAGATCAAGACAGCCGTCGGAGCTGATGTTCCCGCGGCCAAACTGAAAAAGGCAGTGGCTCAGCACCTGCGCGTGAAGGCTCAGCCGGCGCCAACGCCGACTCCGACCTTCGCCGCGCCGGCGCTCGATACGCTGCCTGCCGTGCCTGACGACGAAACGTGGCTCGCCGCACTCAAAGTGGGCGGAGAGCTTAAAGTCGATAAGACCACGGTGATCACGGGAATCCGAGCGGCGCTTGCAGCCCGTACCGGACTCTTCGACATTCCCGCCAAGCTCACTGAGCTGATGGAACGCAAAGCCGAATCGCTCAGCGATCCGGTTGCGCCGGAGTTTTTCAAGCTGCGTAAGCTGCTTACCCGCCGAAACTATGCCGAAGTGTTCGAAGCACTCGACATTGAAGGCGGCGGCAGCTTCGCGACACAGGCGCGTAAAAACGCCTTTGTGATCAAGCTTGACCAGAAGCTCTGGACCGCGCTCTTCCGCTTCCAACAGACCCTCAAAGGTTGGAGCGATTCGTGGCAGCAGACCTTCGGGAATCCTGCCGCGATGATGAGCGCGATTGCAATGATCGCCGGAGGACGGGGCGGTGTTATGCCTCCCGGTGTAATGGCTCCGCCTGACACTGCGGATCTTAAGACTGCGGCCGAAGGCGTCAATGATCAGATCAATGACGTGTTCGCCGGTCTTGGAATTCCGGTTGCGATGGCGATGGCGCTCGACGCGCAGACGATCAAAAAGGTGCTCGAAACGCCGAACTTGAACGTGCACATCGGCGCGGCCAACCGCGAAGAGATGCTCAAAATGATCGGTGTCAACGTTGACGCTGATTATGTGCGCCTCGAGCGGAGCCTCGCTAAGTACACGCTCGGCGTGATGGAGTTCCCAAAGATCACCGGCGATTCGGAGCTGGCTTACATCACTTCGCTGCTGACGCTCGGAACGCAGATTCCGTGGAATCGGCTCGAAGCCCCGGCGCGCCGTAACAATCGTGGCGAGGACCGCTACGAGCGGCAGTAATTCGAACGGAAACGCCGCGGTGATTGCTCACCGCGGCTTTCCGGAAAGGACTACTATGGACGCTGATCTTGAGCAGGTCTGCCAACGCATCAACGCGGCAGTTGAGCCCGAGGATCTCTTCGGCGCCGAAAGCACGGTGCTACCTCCGAGACAGCTCGCTGAGTTTCTCGGGAAGGAATACCGTCCGCTTAAAGCGTTGACCGATCCCAGTAAGTACACACTCCCGGAAGATTTCGAGGCGGCGCGCGAGGCTTACGAAAAGCTTGGTCGTCTGTACGAAGAAGCGAAACGTCGAATCGCGTGCCACCTCTACGGATTAGACGGCCGCGGGAAACTGCGGCCGTCTTCAGCTACGAAATCCTTCGTCGTCGGAACGAGGCGTTACTTCGTTGGATCAAAGATTACTACGACGCCTCACAGCACGTGGTATCGCGGATTCCTCGAAGATAACGGCCGTATTCTAGGCGAAACGGAGATAAAGCTCGCCAATACGCCGAGTGATAATTCGTTTATCGCCAACGAGGTGCGTATCCTGGACATCCTTCACGAGAGGGACGTTCCTCAATGGAAACATCTCCCACTGGTGTTGGATCGGTTTCAAGCAGGCGATCGCGCAGGCTGCGTGTTTAGGAAAATTCCGGGTATCAGCATCAGCGACGCTCGCAAAGTTCCGGCCCACGAACGAGGCGTTGATCAAAGGCACATGGTCTGGATGCTTGATCGAGTCTTGAGTGGAATAGGCTACGCACACCGCCAAGGCGTGGTGCATGGCAACCTCACTCCCGACAACGTCATTCTCCAGTCCCTCACCCATAACGCGTACCTTATCGGCTGGGAAGGTGCGGTGCACCGGCCCGCGGTAAGTCGCGCGAAAATTGGGATTTTCTCGGATATCTACACAGCTCCCGAAGTAAGAGAACGGGGTCAGATTGGACCGTGGAGTGACATTTACTCCGTGGGAAAGATTATGATCTGGGTTCTCGGCGGGGATCCTGAAAGAAACGAGATTCCTCAAGGCGTGAAGACGCCCCTTGCAGACTTCCTCCTCACCTTAGTGAAGGAGGATCATCAGAAAAGACCGGACGACGCGTGGGTCCTCTACGAAGAGCAGAAGCGTATCAAAGATAGCCTCTGGAAACGTAAGTTCCTGCATTTCGACGCCGGTACTGTTGAACGTTAGAAAAAATCAACCAAGAAAGAACCAAAACTTATGGGTGGTGGAAGCTACCATTACGATGTGCAGAGTGCCCGCGAGGCAATCAGCACGACCCGCGCGAGCGATCGCGCGTTTCAGTACCATCAAAGCGCAGAACGGGGTGAAGTCAGTAAGGTGCACCCCGCGCTCGACATTCGTGGAATGATTCGCGAGTGTTGTGACAGCCAGGAACATCCAGCGACAACACCAATTGCGGTAGTCATGGATGTGACCAGTTCACGCGGTAAGGACGCAAAAGCGATCTATGCACAGGTTCCGAGCTTGCTCGGAACTTTGCAGGTGAGCCAGGTCGTTCCCGATCCGCAAATTATGTGGCTCGCTTGCGGCGATGCCAACACCGATCGCGCGCCCCTCCAGATGGGACAGTTTGAGTCCGATCGTCGCATTGACGAACAGCTTGGACACATCTGGATGGAGGAAGGCGGCGGCGGCACAGGCCAGGAAACTTATGAGCTCCCGGCCTACGCACTCGCTGAGAAGACCAAGCTGGATTGTTTGAAACGGGGGAAGAAGGGCTTTGCCTTCTTTCTCGGTGATGAGCGTCCTTATGCGGAACTCTCCAAAGCCTTCGTCAAAGAACACATCGGAGACAGCCTTCGCAGCGACATCTCCACCGAGGAGGTATTCAAGAAACTTGGCAAGAAATTCCATACCTTCTTGATCTTCCCACGCAGCAACGCAGACGAACGGAAGGCGGCGATCGATACCGAGATTCGCCAACGTTTGCTGCGTTTCAACGGCCAGTTCAAAGAGGTGGATATCCGCGCGTCGCTAATCTGGCAGAATCGAGACGATCTCGACCTGCACTGTCAGACGCCAAGCGGAGAGCACATCTACTACGGAGCCAAGATGGCGGGTTGCGGCGGAAATCTCGACGTGGACAAGAATGTTCACGGCGAGGAACCGAAGCCGGTGGAGAATATCCGCTGGAAAAAAGGCAGTGCACTTGCGGGCAAATATAAAGTGTGGGTTGAGCTCTTTCGACATCACGAAGCTCCAAACGACGTCCCGTTCAAAGTTGAGTTGGATGTCGCCGGTGAAATTCAAAGTTTCGAAGGAGTCGCGAAGAGAAATCAATGCCACCAACGCTACCAGGCGTTCGAATTCGTGTACAAGCCCGGCAAAAACCGTGAACGCAGCGAAGAGCTTGAAGCGTACCGCGACGAGCTGATCCTCACAGACTGGGCCCGTTATATCGGCGAGCCGCAGATTCTGCGCGTGCAGGATGCCGCCTCCTCGGTCGAAGTAATGATCGGGGCGATGGCACTTCAATCCGGCAAGATCACGCTGGATCAGTTCATCAAGAACATGAAGGAACGCAAAGTCGCAGCCGATCGGCGCGACGACGTGCACACCGCACTGAAAGGCTTTGCCAATCAGGGTGTCTTTACCGAGGTGGACGCAACCGCGTTCACCTGATTATCGCTATCGATCAAGCTCCCCGGCGTTACCTCACGGTAGCGCCGGGACTTAATCGATCACCATGTCGGCAACAGTAACGAATTATGAACCAGGCCTTTATTGTAGTTGGTATGGGTTACGGCGACGAGGGTAAGGGATCCTGGGTTGACCATCTCGTTCGAAAGCATGACATCAAGTATGTCGTGCGCTTCAACGGCGGCGCTCAGGCTTCGCACCATGTCGTAACTCCGGGAGGTGTTACTCATGCCTTCCAGCAGTTCGGATCAGGATCGTTTACGGCAGGAGCTGAAACCTGTCTTTCACGGTTTATGTTGGTAGAGCCGGAGCAGCTTCTAAATGAAGCGAAGGCACTTGAGAGAAAGGGAGTTGCCAAGCCGCTTGACGGCATGATCGTAAGCGAGAACGCTCCGATTATTACTCCCTGCAATCGTCTGCTGAACCATATTCAGGAGATTAAGCGTGGCGCTTCGCGTCACGGTAGCTGCGGCTACGGAATCGGCATTACGCAAAATGATGTCGAAACGCTTGGAAGTAAGGCGCTGTATGCGCGTGACCTGAGCGACGCGAAGCTTCAAAAGAAGCTCTTTACCCTGTGGGAGCGGCGGCTTGACGAAGCTCGGCCGTTTGTCACGGAAGACAATGCACATCTCTTCGAGAAACTGGAAGGAATTGACCTAGGCTACTATGCTCAGCTCTTC
This sequence comes from uncultured Bdellovibrionales bacterium, assembly GCA_964510065.1. GTDB lineage: Bacteria > Bdellovibrionota_C > UBA2361 > UBA2361 > CAIXSY01 > CAZEAC01. Next base: position 18,242 of record CAZEAC010000055.1, read on the forward strand.
CGCCACGTTGCTTGTCGGGTGCGAATTGTTCCGGATGAGGAGATCGCAACGATCATTCGCGAGAACGATGTGGTGTTTGAAGGTGCTCAGGGCGTGCTGCTTGACCAGGTGCACGGATTCTATCCGTACTGCACTCGGTCGAACTGTACTTTCCGGAATGCCGATACACTTCTTCACGAGGCGAAGTTCGGGGGCAATACGCAGCGAGTCGGTTTACTCCGCGCTTACGGTACCCGCCATGGTGCCGGCCCGTTTGTGACAGAAGACACGTCGTCCAGCATCGCCCCTTGTCATAACCAGGCTAACGTCTGGCAGGGAAGCTTCAGGCTTGGATGGTTTGATGCGGTAGCTGCGCGCTATGCACTGAGAGTCGTTGAGCGCGTTGATACGCTCGCGATTACTAACCTCGATAGGCTCACAGGCCTTCCCGAGATTAAGATCGCCGATCGTTATAACAACGCGGACAGTCGCTATTTTCAAGATGGCGAGCCAATGATTCTTGAGTTCGACAAAGCGCGGCTCACCGAACGGTCCAATCTGCTACGGCAAGTTACCGCGCACTACATCAACCAGCCCGGCTGGTGCCGAAACGGAGATGGCGCACAGATGGATTATCTTGATCAGATCGCGGATCTAATCAAGCAACCCATCGACGCGTATTCAATCTCCGCCGAACACTGCAAACACTACCGCTCACGGTTGTGACGCGACATCGAAGGCTCGAAAGGCAACTTTCGAGCCTTTACCATTTTTTGCCTGCGCTGTTTCTCCTCTAATCTCAATTTCTGCAGCTCTCCCTGAGATTTCTTGTTATTGTTAGGTTCTTGTGATGATCCCGTGAGAATCAGCTGGTATAATCTTCTTTAGCTAGTGGCTGGTGCACATCGTGTTCACCGCTGCGTTGTGTTCTTGCTTTTCAGATGAACGGTATGCGTATAAAAGACATTTCACGTAAGGTAACTATTACATCAGTCCTCGCGGCAGCCGCGATGCTGGTCACGGCTACAGACGCTTCCGCGGCAGTCGGTTTGACCTGCACAACCGAGACCTCCGGAGCTGGGCGAAGCCTCTTCGATAATATAGTGATTGACGGAAGCAGCTCCTACCTGATCTGCAACGCAGCACAACTTAATCAGGTACGAGAGAACCTCTCTAGCCAGTATTTTCTTGGCGTCGACATCGATCTTAAGGATTGGAACCAAGGACAAGGTTTTTCGCCAATTGGATTGGCAGGTCAGTCTTTCCGTGGAGTGTTCGACGGCAGAGGCCATACCATCTCGAACCTGTTGATTAACGATGGCGCGAATGCCCCTGTATTTACGGTATTTCGCTCGAACGTTCGTCCCACCGGCCTATTTCGCATGATCGAAGGCGCCCAGATTCAGGGGCTCAAGCTCCTTTCGCCACGTGTCTCGACAACAGAACACTCAACCGACTCGACCGCTCTTGGGGCTGTTGCGGGCTACGCCAAGTTCGGCAGCATTATTGACGTATCGGTAATGGCCGGTGACATCAGGTCAACCGCCGCGGCAACTGGTGGCGCAAACCCGTTGGCGATCAACGTCGGCGCTATTGCTGGTGAGAGCGTTGGAACTCTTATTCAAGGGTCAACCGTGCTTGAGTCGGCAGTTACCTCTGTAGGGGGATCGGCTGGTGGAATCGTAGGGAGCTTTAGTGGCTACAACTACACCTACCAGAATTTTAATAAGAATTTCTCTTCGGGGACTGTTGACGCGCGATGTAACGCCGGGGGATTGGCAGGGCGAAGTGCCTATGCGGACATCTCGGCGGTGCATACTAATGCGTCTATCATTGCCCGCGGCCCTACCTTTGAAATGATACCTTCGCGCCCTGGTTGGATTCCGCAGTGTGGGAGAGCTGGAGGTTTGATTGGTACCGCAAATGATACAAGAGTGCGTCAGGCGTATTCTGATGGAAACGTTACTGCGCTCAAACGTAATGGTGGATTAATTGGAAACGCCGGAGGAGTTCAAATTCAAGATGCGCTATCTTCAGCGAATCTATTATTGCTTGAGCTTGGCTATTCCTACGGTGCCGTGGGAATAATTGATTTTTTCCCCGCGGTAACAGTTCAGAATTTTCGCTGGGTGCCCCGTCCTGACGACAGAGCGGCTAAGCATTGTCATGCGACAATGATCGGGCTTAATACCGCGGGCCAGCTCAATGCGGTGCGCGAGGGCAACGAGGGGTGCGTATTGGTGCCGGGTATCGAAGCTTTTGTCGACTATGGCGCTGCTCCGCTCAATACATTCGACTATGTGAATGTATGGACAGCTCGCGCAGGGCAGCTTCCCCGACTAACTGGCCTCAACTACGAGCTCCCTGTACCGGATCTCGCGGTAAGTAACCTTGTGGTGAATGCACCAGCGATTGCGACCGAGAGCGGATTCAGCATGAAGTATGGTGTACCATTCTCCCTATCTGTGGATCTTTCTAACATTGGACAGCTGAGCGCTACTCGTTTTTCGATGTCTTGGAGGATCGGAACAATTTCTGCGGGTACTGCGGTCTATGAGATCGCACCGGGGGCGACTCAACATCTCACGTTTACTTCGCCGATATTTAACACTTCGTACCTCGCTGTGGGTACCAATCAGATCTCGGTTACCGCGGACGCGCAACGGCGTGTTGCCAAGGAAACGAATCGAACTAATAACTCCGTAACCTCAGCATTAGTGGTACTGCCGCCGGAGGCGCCGAAGCCGGCTCCGACGGCGGTTCCCACAAAATAAAGAGTTAAGGAACCTCTCTAACGCTGCGGTAGCAGATACGCCACATGAGATTAATTCGTCGGTCGAAGTGATCGGCTAAGAAACTTTTCGCATCGACTAAAGCGGTACCGAAGGGTGTAAGCTCAGTCCCAAGTGAGCGCTTCTGCTGCTATACATGAAAATTTGTCTGGGCATAGATCGCATCAAAGTACTGCGATTCACCAGACTTCAAAATCTCGGCAACCTCCGCGCCACGAGCCCAGTGACGCACGACCAACCATGCCACAGAATTATCCATAGTTGCCGAAAGCTGATAGGCCTGAGAGACGCCCGCAAAATGCCGATCGACAAGGGCAGCACCGATCTTGGCGCCCTGCCCAGCACTCGCTAATTCAAGAGTCATGCGTTCGGCGAACATATTTGCTGCTTCAAAGATCGCTTCCCAATAAAGTTGTCTATCCGCATCCCATCCTTTTGATTTGGCGGCATGCCATTCTTCAAACTTAGCTGGATTTTCAGTAAAGTATCTGTAATTTTGAAATACCCTCATACTTTCAGAAACTGCCGCGGGCGCAGGCGAAGCCGGGCTCGCTAGCGAATCTTCCGGGCGGCTAGCTTTCGACACAGGTTGGCCTTGAAGGTTCATCATCGCTCTCTCCTCATGAAACTCCCTTTCCCGCAAATACGCGCCGCAAAAGGATCTCGGACTACAAACATAATACAGCCCGAAAACTTACTCAAATGAGGCTAGAGTGCAGAGAAGCTTCATAATAATGCCCCTGCACGAAAAGGCTAATCGAAACATTACGCGAAGTAGACTAAGTATTATTAGCGCAATATAATGAGCAAAATATGGATCTAACAGGGCAACACTATTTAATTACTGATCTAAAAGCATATCAGAAGCGACGCCGCGAAAACCAAGATCGTTACGAGCTTCGATTGGGCAAGCAGTTGCCGGCTGGGCTGTACTGGAGAAAGGAGCTTGGAGTAATCAGAGAGTCTGATGTGAATACAGCATTACGCTCCTGGACTGAGGGCCAGCGGAATCACTTCGGTCTGACAGTCGAAACAGTAGTTCTGCTTTCAGCAAAAGAGTACGGTTATCATGTCTTTGATACGAAACGGCAGAGAGTCGCGGCCGAAAACTTCGATAATTATTTTCTGGTATGCACAAAAGGCTATAAGCACACAGGCTCTCGAATGCTGCTCTCAGAACATTTTGCCCGGGCCTGCCGCGCAATTAGCTAACAATCGATTTTTTCTTAGATTTTATTAGGGAGCCTCTGAAAAACTAGACGTTTCGAATCTGCTGGAATTTTTTATGAGATTTGCGGAAAGGCTAGCCAAGACGACATGCATAGTTTTTAAGAGGCTCCTTAGTTCACAAAGGTCGGCTATACTATCCGGCTCTGCTTCTTTCAAAATATATCAGCGGTAGAAATCGACTCTCATCACGTCCGATAGGAATGCAGTGTATTGCATTCGTTTCGGGCGGATTTTGAGACGTAAGTTCAAGGTTTGCCCTCTCATCATGACAAAGTTCTCAGCTCGCCTGATGATGTCAGGCGCGGCGGTCGGGTGGGGTCTCGGAGGACCTTTCATCAAGCTCGTGGGTGCAAGCCCATCGCTGACTGTCGAATTGCGGTTTTTGGCCGGAGGAATATTCTTTTTATTTCTCTTGCTCTATCTCCGACATCTGAGCTTCGCATTTCTGCGATTTCAGATTCCCATTGCCATTTTGGCGGCTTTCGCCACGGCGGGCTTCAGTATCGCGGTAACGCTTACTGACGTTTCGCGGGCGATTTCACTAGTGTTCATCTACCCAGCATGGACTCTCGTCTTTCAAGCACTCTGGAATCGACGACGCCCGCACCGGCACGAAATTGTGCTTACCATCGTCGCGACTGTAGCGGTCTTGCTAATTACCGAAAAGTGGCCGACTGAGTTCAACCACCTCGGAATCGGCGACCTCTGCGCGCTTGCGTGCGGCATCTCTTGGTCGGCAGTTATGGTCTTAAGTAAGGCACTCCCCGACGCGAAGAGTAATTCGTCGAGCATGCTTATCGGGTTCGTCTTCGGCGCGCTAGCCGCGGCCCCGTTTGTAAGTTCTCAAGAGCTGCTGAGCTTGACCACAACACAGTGGATCTGGGTTCTCGTAGTTAGTGTCAGCACGGCGATTCCGTTCGTGCTTTACACCCAGGGTCAATCGGGGATTTCGCCATTAGAGGCAGCCTACATCCTGGTCTTGGAGCTCCCTTCCGGAATCGTTGCGGGCATCGTCGTATTCGGCGAGCGTCCTAAACCATCTTCGCTTGTAGGTGTTGTTCTTCTAATCACAGTTGCTCTCGCGGCAATCAGATTCGATAAACAAGAACCAAGTTGAGGAGCGGACAAGCTTGTAAGGTTTCTTTTGAAGACTTACGGCCCTTAAAATTCCGCCCTCCTCTTTCCTAAGGAACCTCTGCGCTCATGACTGAGCGCGGGCGAGCATTATCGCTAAGTTCGTGGCAACGCTTGGCTTCCTGCTACCCTTGATAAAGCGGTACCCCGAGAACTTATCGACGTTGTTGCTGTCGAAAGCATGCTTTGATTAAAGCGGCCGGCTTGTCGACTTATCATAAAGCGGGTAGATTTTATTCGTTCGAACTGCATAACTTATTAATGTGATCTATGAATAGAACTGCCCTCGCCCTGTGCTTTTTCGCACTTGCTCATTCTTTGCCCGTTTTCGCCGAATCGTATAAGTGTAACGGAACTTGGACAAATAAGCCCTGCGACGAATCTTCAGAGGGCTTCGAGGGCGAAGGTGCAGGTGAGGGTGGAAGTGCGGGAGCTTCCGATGGGGCAGAAGGCGCGGAACACGCCGCGCAGGACCAGAACGATCTTCCTGAATTGAGCTGGGATAATAATTCCGGGGCTCCCGAGACTGGCTCCGAGGAAGGTGAAGGAGATTCCGCGCCCGAAGTAAGTGCTACTCCGAAACCAGCAAAGACCTCGCGATGCGCTGAGGGTGAAACTTGGGTTGATAAGGCTCCCGAGCCAAATGTCGAATCAAATGCGGAACGCCTTACCTCGCGAGGTGGAATGGGCGACTCGTACAAGCTTACCGGCCATGTCACCGGAAATGGCAAGGTGGAGGTAGTGATAAAACTTACTGGCCGTGTCGGAAGCGCCGCGAGAGAGAGAAAAGCATGGAGCCAGACGTTTTCGCTCCCAGTCGAAGGCGGAAGCAAACAGTTCGAGACCCGCTTTGATCTACCACCAGGCTGGCAATGGGTTCTTAATGCAGGCAATACGGGAAGATTTCCGGGTTACTGTGCGAAGAAGAAAGAGTGAGAGCGCGCAGGAGCCTTCTTCAGGCAATTCGTAACGGCCGAATCGGCAACCAGGTGACGAGCCTCGAAATCTCGCGCCAAGGGCGAAGCTGAAGCCCAGTTCCCGGAGAGCGAAACCAACTAAAATCAATACAATCAGCAACCTTCAACTCTCGCGGAAATTGGTGCCACGCATAGGTGAGACCAGATCCTACTGGAACGATGCCGACAGCATCCTCACCAAGGAGCCGAAGCCGATATGACTCGCGGTGTTCTATCGCACAGGGCAGTTTCTCCTTTTCCATTGCAAGAGCCGCGCGACAGGTCTCAACAAGCCTAGTTGAAGAGAATGCACTTAGCGCAATTCGCCAGCCATTTTCATTCTTTCCATCGTTGCGGCTGACATAGAGATCAATATGAGATGAATTTCCGCCGCGAAATATTTCAAAGGGATGGTTACCGATGTGAGCCTTGGAGTTATACCATTTTTCAAAGGCCTGTTCGGATTCAAGCTCAACGTCTCGTAATCCACCGTCTCGACCATCGGCCCAGGTGCAATAAAGTTCGCGACCCGAAGCGCCAGGTTCGAAAGGCCTGGGTTGATTGACAAAGCTCGCTACATTAGCGAGATACGCGCATTTTACATACCTGAAATAGGTACCTGCAGTCATCGTTGGCAGTGAAGGTGGATCGGGCCGATCAAGGAGCCTCACCAGCGCTCGTAGCTCGGAGTGCGCCAGGTCGCGATCAAAACGCAGCCAGTCGGGCAAAAGTGCCTGCACCAAGCTTCGCGATAAGACTCCGTACCGCATCGTGGGAGGCAGTGCGGTAAGGAGCTTGGCATGATAACCGAGCACATCTTGCCTCAGGTGCTTGTACACCACACCGATCTCCCGGGTAAGCGCACTCACCGATGCTACGTCGCACTGCTTCGCGCCACGATGTTGCATCGAGCTCAGTAAAAACTCAAACGAAACAAAATTATTAAATTCTTTATTCTTGAGAATGCTAAAATACCAAGTATCTTGGTAAAGTTTGGCACTAAAAATACACCAACATGTCCCAAGCTTAAGGTAGAATTTCCAATTCAAGTCACCGTGGACTCGCTCAGGCTCAAATAACTGGATTGCCTTAATAAGCGCTACAAGATCCCTATAGGACGACTTAGGCAGACTCGGCGTTCCTACCCGATGACTTTTTATAGAGCACGCATGCATGTGCGCGATAGTATCTGGCTTGGGCGCATTAAGGAAACTCCGATAAAATTTAAAGTAAAGGAATCTAGTAATCTGATAACTTAATAGCCTTTCCCTCCCTCGCCTCCATCTCTGTGCTCTCTGTGACTCTGTGGTTTGTTTTTCTTAAAAAAACCACAGAGTCACAGAGAGCACAGAGAAAAGAAAGAGGAGGAAAACTTAGTTTACAGAGGACTAGGCCACCTCCTCTAGCGCACTCCCCAGTCGATCGAACTCGGCCAGTAGCCGACGAAATTGCCGAAGCATTCTCTCCGGTACTCTGCCCTCAAAAATCGAATCGAGCTCATGGAACTTTTCCGAATTCTTTTTCCAACCTCGCGATAGCTGCCGCGACACCGCATAGCCCATTCGCAGATAGCGAACACATGAGCCAATATTCGATATCTTGTCAGCAATAGATATCGCCACCGCATCGTCGGGAGCCAATTTAAGCCGCTCAGCGTACGCCAAATTGCGCTCTTCCCACGATTGTCCTTTGTCAAGTTGAGTAACCCAAGATACCAATTCGGCCACGCGCGCTCCGAATTCGTCGGCAATGCGCTCTATTGTCCAACCTCTCGGTTTCAGATCTTCCCAATGGTCATGCAGATACCCCGCGGCAATTACCTCGGCCCCAAACCGGTTTTCAAAGAGTAAGCTAGCAACCTCTTCGAGGTGTACCACATAGGGGAGCTTTACAAGTCCAGAGTCTTTTGGAACTTTGCGAGTTTTCTCCACAAATTCTTCGTGAGCCGAGCGCCGCGCGCTTTTCACCAAAGGGTCGGCGAACACTGTAATTGCCGCAGAAAGCTCACCGATGTGCTCTCGGTCAAGCCGGATTGGCGGCTGGCGATGCGTCAGAGTTTTCGGATTATATGGAGTGCCTGAAAGAGCCGTTGATTGTGTATTCATAGATAGAGTATCGCCATATCTATGATACAAATGTATTTTGTGTAATTATGGCTATATATATTCCTTCTATGTAGGCCAGTATGGGAAAAACACTTAGCCACCGCGATGCTTCAGTACTATACCAGGCACAGTTCGAGGCCGACCTCGCGGTTACGGAACTCGCAAAAGCACTCAAACTCCCAAGCCATGTGGTGCATTACACTTTGCATCAGATGCGCAAAGACAATGTGATTCGTCCCTGGGCACTGCTTGATTATCAGCGCTTAGGATTTGAGCAATATCGAATCTTCTTCTCTCTTGCCGCCGATAAACGACCACAGCGTGAAAAGATTCTTGGCGCAATGAAAGAAGACGGTCGCGTGGTGTGGTGGGCAACGTTGAGCGGAAGTTTTCAATATGCAATTGCAATGTATGTTCGATCAGGCACGGAGTGCGCCGATTTTCTTGAATCAATCGCCGAAAGATTTGGCAGTGTTTTCTTAAAAAAGGCCCTGATTTTAGACACGATGTTTACAGTCTTCCGAAAAAAGTACCTGGTACCGGCTGAGCAACGTAAGTCTAAAGATTCGATCACGATGACGAAAGGCAGACCGAAGATTACGCTCGATACACTAGACTACAAAATTATCTCCGCACTCTCGCGCCGCGAGCTTTCATCACAGCGCGACCTCGCACGCTATCTTGGAGCACCGCGTGCAACCATCGACCAACGTCTTCGGGCGCTTCGTGCTGAAGGGGTAATTCTCCGCTCGGTGTACCATGTAAGCGCCGCAAGACTCGGCTACCTAGTCTACCGGGTCCTAATCTACGGTCGAGGAATTCAGCGCGGCTTTCGCGAAAGGATCTCCGATTTTTCACTGCGCCACCCAAACGTAGTCAATCTCTCAAGCTGCCTCGGCCCTTGGGATTATGAACTGACCATCGAAATAGCGCGCGCCGCGGATAGCGCTCAGGTGGTCGAGGACCTCTTTGGCGAGCTTGGCAGCGCCATAAGCGACGTTGAGTTACTTCAAGTTCTGGAACAAAGCGCCAGCAATAACCTTAATCTTTCCGATAGGTTATAGCCGTTCAGGCGACACAACTAGCTGCGCTCCATGTGCTACACTATAACTGATGCAGCAGCGACGTTTCGCGAAAGCAAAGCAATCACAGATCCCCTTTTCACAGGCGAAAATTGCGCGGCCACGCTGGAGCAGTAATTCAGAATTTGCTGCGCGCGTGGAGCATTTGCTGCGAGTGCTCAATGGTATTTCGAGAACTTTCAAGGGAGAGTCGAACACTGAATCCAGCAATCTTAAGGTTCCACTTAAGTTCACCGGCCGTGCTTTGCAGCGCAAGGTTCGGTTTAACTTTAGGCGCACTGCTGCCGAACTCGAGAGCTGCGGAACGCCTATTCTCGCAACGCTTGAAAGTAGCCGCAGATTTATCCTTGCTGTTGCTGCTTCGGTAAACGCCGGCCTGCAACAGGAGGGCGTGCCACATTTTCGATTTTGGAGAACCTTAGTCCCACATCACCCGCCCCCCGAAGATATTCCTCAAGTCTTTGATAGGTTCTGCACAGAGTTCTCTCGGCGCCTGCCTGAAGCACTTTGCTGTCCAGACACCGCAATCCGCATGGCCGCCTGGATTGAACAGCAGCTAAATGGACGCGATCACCCCTTAAGCGATGGCTGTGGACGAACCTCTCGTATGTTATCGTTCTTTATTTTGAACAGACACGGGATCTTCGTACCGGAGTTCAAGGTACGCGAAGACTATTTTATGAAAATCAACCAAAGCGATGACGAGTGGCACCAGTATTTTCGTGACGCTATTCCGTCGAAGTTTTCAGCTGCTCCGCAGGAAACACACCGGTAAATCCTTTTGAAGTCGCCCACTTTTTCCAATCATCAAAGTTAAGCGCGAGCTTGCCTTTGGCGTCCTTATGCTGCCAATATTCCGCGGCGCCTCCCTGCCCACCATACTTAGGGTGCGCTGGGGTCCGGCAGAGCACATCTCCCGGCACAGCGATATATTGCAGCCAATACTTAGCCTTTTTAAGCTCTTCGGTATGAAAAGCCTCTTCAAGTACTGATGCAGTATTCATTCGGTAGACAATAAAAGGCGATGTAAAAGCCATATACTGGCTCAAGAATATCAATTCCTACTCCTCCCTGCCAAGGGGCTTCTCTGCCACTAGTACACGGTAACATAAGTTTTCCGACTCTTCTCATCTCTGTGCTCTCCGTGCCTCTGTGGTTTTTTGAAAGT
>CAZEAC010000056.1:0-27144 GCA_964510065.1 uncultured Bdellovibrionales bacterium
AACGCTGCCGCCCGACGCTCAGAGTAGCGTTTCTCCTTTCGGAGAAACGCTACTACAGCTCTCCGCTCATCGGGGCGCCGCCGTATTTTTCGAGCCGCGTCTTCAACGCATCGATATCGAGCTCTTTGTCGGCAAGTAGCCGCTTAAGCTTGCGGTTCTCCTCTTCAAGCATCCGAAGACAACGCACATCCGCTACCTCCATACCCTCGTACTTCTTTTTCCAGTTGTAGTACGTCGCATCGCTGATGCCATACTTCCGGCATACCTCTGCAACATTGCCCTTCGCTGCTTCGCCCATAATCCCGACGATCTGCTCTTCGCTATATCTTTTCTTCATGGTCCTCCTTTATAACAGGTAAACCTCTAATTTCAGCTGGTACTATTTTAGGAGCTCACGTCCCGGCCGCTTCACCGAGGCACTGTATATCTTGAAAATCAAGGCGAGCTTGAGCATGCACAATTCATTGCTGCCGATGAGTCCCCTAGTACAACCAAGCTTTATGATAGGAGGAAGGAAAATATTGCTATGAGCGAGATTGAGAAGATAAAATTCTAAAGTACCTCAAAAAGCCAAAATGGTAGGGTCGTTTCGAGGTTAAGTGGTTGAAATAGCCAAGGAATCAGGAAATTCTGTGGCGGTTTTCGCCCCTTTTAGCAGTAACACCCAACATTGACGGCAAACGTAACTAAAGAAGACAGCACATCGCATGAGGCTGTCGGACACTACTCTACAAAAGAAACAAGCTTCACGTGCCTGCCACCTCTTTCAAGCTCTACGTCGGAACTTAAGCGTGTCGCCCTCTACACGCACCTGCATATCAGCCCTTCGAAAAAGACTCGCGACAATACCATAAGGATTCGCCGGGCCGAAAAAGCCTTGCGTAGAAATTGTGCTTAAAGCATCCGCGAGAGCACGAAGCGTGCTTGGCGGAATATAGATTTTCGCAGAGAGAAGTGCATCCTCCAACTGCTCCATGTTCACATGCTTATACTGCCTAAACTGCTCAAGAACACTCATAATGCGTGGAATTCCGACTTTCTCCAAGGGTAGATCATACTCTCGGACCATGAACTGCTCGGTCGATCGGAGGAACTCAGCCGACGCGATCTCTTGGTGCGTGCTATCAAAGATTCGGAGTTCGTAGACTTTGTCACTTCTCCCAATGTCTTCGTTCCATATAGCTACGTTATTTATTAACATAAACGACAACGCCTCATTTGGGCTGCGCTGCTTCTGTTCGCCAAGTACCCGCTCGAGATCAATTAGCATTTTCCGTGTAAAAGGGTTGAGCGCCACTTCCGTACCTCGAATCTGAGCTTCTTGATCGTGAAACACAGAAAACTGCCGAGGCGCTGCCAACGCACAAACGCGTGCCGCAGCGAGACGAATTGGCGCCATTTCAAAACTGGCGCTCGAGAACGAAACCTGCACAATTCCGCTCTTACTAAACTTAGCAAATTCTTGTTCGATTGCTCCTGCGCGAATATCGAGGGGATGGGGTGCTTGCTTCTGCCAGGGCAGGGTCAGATCCCAAGCATCCTGCGCATCTTGCTCATGGCGCGGTAAATAAATCGAATACGGCGATCGGGCGAAGAGCTCAATCTCATAATTGCCGCTATGAAAGCTCTGGACAACATCTTCCTCGCCACCCGAGCGATGCAAATAAACAGCTCCGAACAGGGGACAAGAAGCTATGAAACTGTCGACATTTTTGAGGTTAGCATGCACATGGCCCCAGGCTCGCTCAGAAAGAAATGCGGCACCTGGAAGCGTTACTTCGTAGAGACATTTTGTACCATTGGGGAGCGAAACCTCACGAAGGAGTGCGAAGTATTGCATCGCGAATGGGACTTCTCTTCGAGAGCGCGCCTGCTCGACTTCATTTTCAAAGTCGCGCCATTTCATTGCGTTACCTTGCGAGAGGCTCAATGGTGAGACTTCAAATGAAAGGCTTTTATTCTGCGCTGAATAATCTAACTTCGCTTGCACATACTGCGACGCAAGGAGCTCTTCTACCGGCTCAAGTGCACGCTTAAAAGCCGGCATGACTTTCTCGATATGAGGAGCGTGCAGCGCTGCAACTTTTAAAAGGTAGGTAATAGTGCCGTCGGATTGAACAGTAAGAGTTCCGCTATCGGCAATACTTCGAGCACTATCGATAAGTTGGCGCGCCGGGCTATCGACAAGGTCTTCGTCCAGCTCTCGAAAGAGACGATTATCTCTCGCGGCATCACTGAAAGCATCTTTAAGCGCGGCGATTCTGTGCCAATGTAAAAGCTCAAAGAATCTTTCAAACGCAAAGCGCAGGTCGTGCTCGACTACATTTGCATGCGGCTGGGTGCTGGAGGGTTCAAAAACGTCAGCGCGATTTCGAAATTCGAAGACAAGACGGTTTATATCAACTTCTTCATTTTGCCGATGACTGTGGTAAGCAAGCCCTCTCATAATCACTTGAAAGTGCCGAAGGCCATTCGGGAGATTCGCACGATCACAACTTAGTTGTTTATTAAGCAGGTTCTCGACTTCTTGAATCATCTGCCGATTCAACATAAATCCAAGATTGGCGGTTTCTTGAAGCCCCGCAAGGAAGGGTTGAATCGTGCCGGCAAAAAGCTTACATTTCGCGTCAGGCTCATCTGTTTCGGCAATCCGCATTTTTATATGCGTCATATCTTCGATATGCTGTCGCATTGCCTTCGATACCGATTCGAATTTCTCTCGCAGGGGCTGGCCTGTAACTCGAGCTGAATATGGCGCGCATTCGATCTGAACTCGGACCAGACGATACACCATGGTATGAATTAGGCTCGCGACATCCCGATCGAACTTCTTAATGTAATGTTCAGATATTTCCCGCTCGACCCGCTTTGAAAGCGGTGCAGCGAAACGTGGCGACGGATCCGACGGGGCAGGCGACGACTCTAACATACTTCAAATACGGGCCCACTATAGCCACAATTCCAGCCTCGGCAAAGGAAAAGCCGCACACCAAAACCCGGAAAGATCTGGAGGAAAGATCTGGACACCCAAACTCACGAAGCACATAACCATCTTAAACTATTAGATAAAGCCTCGAACCGAGTGTGGGTGTCCAAAAGAAGAGACTTTCGGAAAAACTTTCTGAGCGCCTTAAGCTCTTCGGGCTAGAGCTGTTGTAATATCTCATTTCGCTTAGTCTGATACTCTTCTTCGGAAATAAGTTTTGAACGGTACATCGATTCAAGCTGCTGCAGGCGCGAGGAGCAATCTGCGGATTTAGCTGAAGCATCAGGCCGAATGGCTGGGCTGGCGGGCTTGCCAGCGACCACTTGCTTATAGTGTTCCGTCACATCGGCGTAGACTGGGGTAACCACGCGTAGCTTTCCAGACCCGATCCCGCGACGAACTGCCATAATTATACCGCAAATCAGAAGTAGAGTACCGATCATCGGAAGTACCGTTGAAATCAGTACGGTTCCGAAAATATTCTTTACAAAACCCGCGGCTTCTCCTCCAAGGCCGCTCACAAATTCGCCAGTCACTTCGCGACGTGCTCCTCGCGCATCGACACACTCAAAAAGGACTGAAGAGGCGTAGGAATTTGTACCGAGAAGGCGATGACTGCCGCCAGTGCTCTTTTCAAGGCGCTCACCCGGCCGGCACAATGCCTCAGAAGTGGGATCTTGAAGGCCTGGAATCTTAAGACTGCCAAACTGAGTCGCCATCGGCACAACAAATCCACCAACAACGAGAAGCAGCCCAAACGCGATTAGTATTCGTGGCATCAAAAATCCCACCTCCGTCAATTGATTACCCTAGATACCCAAGCGATTTAAGATCCTCTAATTTCTCATCGTCCATATCGGAAGATTCAGTCACTTCGCCACGCCGGAAGCTACGCAACTTTAATTCCAACTTGCTGCTGAGCTCAGCAAGAAGCTCAGGATGCTTTTCTATCAAGTTGTGTCGCTCCTCGGGGTCTCTCACGATATCAAACAGCTGCGCTTTGCGGTTATGCTCCTGCACAATCAGATGAAAAGGAAATGATATCAGCGAGCTAATCTCACGTTTTCGCCGAAGCACCGATATCATACTCTGCTCGAGAGACTGCTCACCCTCGTCGCCCGCCAAGCGGGCGCTCAGCGATCTCCCATCAAGCAGAGGAGTCGCGGCTACTCCAGCAAGCTGCAAAAGGGTGGGGGTTATATCGGAGAGATTTACTGGATCGCTTCGCATCTGAGGAACAACGCCTGGACCTGAAATGATGAGCGGAACAAAAAGCACCTCGCGAAAAAGCGTGCCTTGATGGCCCAGCCGATTATGTTCGTAGAATGCCTCTCCATGGTCTGAAGTAATCACAAGAATCGTCTTTTCTAGAAGCGATCGATTTTCGAGATAGCGTAATAACTGTTCTAAGTTTGCGTCGGTGTGGCGAATTCCGCCATCATAGCGATCCGAAGTATAGCGCACCTCACCAGCGGAAAGCTTACGCTTACCCAATTTCCCACCGCCACAACCTCTGGTGTCAATCTGCACGGCATCGGGGCTATGAAACATCGAGAAGTAAGGCTCCGGCGGAACATACGGGCAATGCACATCGTAGGTGTGAAGAAAGAGAAAGAAAGGTTGTTCAGCAGGAACACCCTCCAGCGCTTCGATTGCTTTGCCGATCCGCTGCACAAACCCTTTGCGATTACTATTGAAAGTGTCAAACCCACGCTCAAAGCCAAAGTGCTTTGCCACGTAGCCACCATCGGCAAAACCAATAGTCCGATAGCCATTAGTTTGAAGATGCTCCTGAAGAAGCCGGGTGCTTTTCGGAATTCTCTGCGTTTTATCGTGGACCCCGTGACTCACTGGATGCAGACCACTAAGCATTGAGACATGCGACGGAAGGGTCCAGCTTGATTCGGCAACAACATTCTTGAAAACAGTTCCACGCGATCCGATTCGGTCTATGACCGGAGACGTCGGTCGCCCATAACCGTATATTCCAAGTCTATCCGAACGCAGCGTGTCGATAGAGATTAACACGATGTTATAACGAGGCGCCTTACGCGCGAGCTGCCAATATATCGCCAGGCCTGCCGCTAATACCAAGCACAAACTGAGCAACGCGAGCGAGAACTTCCTTCGAAGCATAGATTAAGGCTACCTTATTATCATGAAGAATTTAATTGAACTACACGTTCCTGACTTTGACCAGGCACTCTCTTTTTATACACTTCTGGGATTTCAGGTGGTCCGCGAAGAACCGTGTTATCGAGTAATAAAAAGCGGCGCTAACATTTTGAATTTGTACGGCGGTTCTCACGTAATAGCGCAGCACAGCCACTTCGGCAAATTCCCCACACACACTCCGCGCGGATTCGGGGTGGAGATCGTGCTTTTTTTTAACGAAATAGACGCGCTCTTTTTGCGACTACAGGCAAAAGCCCAAGTGGCAAGCCCTCCAAAACTACGCGCGTGGGGTGTTAACGATTTTCGTGTTGTCGATCCATTTGGCTTTTACCTGAGAATAAGCGAGCCATATGACCCAATATCGCTTGCCACAACGTCCGACAAAATGACCGATAAGTAACGTTATCGGTCAAATTAGGTACATTCAGTTATCGCCGCAGTGCCGCGTCTATCGCACTTGCGTCAAATCCTCGAATAACTGCCGAACCTATCTTCACAAGTGGCACACCGCGGCCACCCAGCTGTTGGTACGTTTTGTAGGCCGCTCCATTCTTCTCGATGTCGTACCGGGTATAGCGAACTCCCTTTTGGCCGAGATATCGCTCAAGGCCTTTACAAATTCCACACCACGAAGTGACAAAGACTTCGACCTTTCTTGCAGCGCCGTACGCCAACGTTCGCCGCGCCTCGTGGTCTCCCTTAGATTCTCGGTGTTCGTAACGTGTTATTGGCGGCAACACAGGATTTTTTTCAAGCTGGTCACGATATTCTTCCGGTACTTTCGAAGGATCGTTCACGTAATGCACTTTTCCCGAGCTATCAACATACTGAACGATGTCAGCGAACGTGGATTGAGCGAATAAGAAAAATCCTATGACCAAGAGAGAGAAACGCATGTTTACTTTAATCTTTTACCGAGCACTGCTTCGGCGCGGACCAATCTCGGCACTCTTCGGTAAGTATCCAAAGTTTTCTCGATGCGCGAACCAGCCCGGCTAAATGAGCCGATTTTCCAAAACCTAGCTCCGCAAGTGGTGCGCTTTCGGGGCTCCAGTAGCGCCGTCGAAGCTGTTCAAGATCGGAGCGAAGCGACTCGACCAGCGGTACACGATCGAAACTCCCAAGCTCTGCGTTAAGCCTCGCAATGAAACCATTGATTGGAACACCAAAAGCCTTGCGCGTTGATTTATCAATCTGATGTATATTCGTCAGCACGCTCCAATCAACGAGCGCCTTAAATGAACGAAGAGCAATTGCCTGCGCTGTAAAGTTATAAGGGTGAAGCTCGATATCAACTACCTTCTGTACTGCTTCCGCGCCACACACAAGTGCCGAAGCATACCGCAGCGCGTGTTCGCAATGCGCTCCTCCCTTGGCAAATGCCAGAAGCGCGTCACACGCGGCATGAAGAAAACCCTGCAAAGCAAACTTTTTTCTGTGGACCGCATCTTGCAATGCCGAAGATACCGATTCAACTTCTAAGTTATCAATCGAGCTGCACGCAGTCGCATTTTCCCCACGTGCCCCTGCGGCTTTCTCAAATTGTGCCGCGAGCGCCGCACATAGTCTCGAGAAATCAGGATAATTTTTCTCGATACTTGCGAGTGCTGCGGCAACACGCTCTCCACGCTCCCGAAATACCAATTTATTGCTTAGTTCGCGCTGCGACCCGGCTAACGCACTCGAGGAAAATTTCAATTCTAGATCTGGCATATTCAATAAAATAAAACAGAAGATGAAAATCTATCAAAAACTCCCTCACAGATACTACTTAAATTCGAGATTAGCAATTTTCTTGAAGGAAATGCGCCTTTTTAGTTCAACCTATCAACATTTATTAGAATACTAATTCGGAAGGATTCAGCTATAAATGGTAGCCTCTTGGTGGAGTTAAACATCTGTGCTAGCTTTCCCCTCGTCGAGTTAAGAAAAAATTGGTCAGCTGTTTTGACGATGTAGGACTCGCGCTTTGAGCAATTGATTGCAGCCCCTTTTTGGGTTGCAGGGAATAAAAGCTCTACTTTTGTTGTTAGTTTCATAGATACATTCGCCCCCGCTTAACAGGGATAGGTGCTTGAAGGTTGTACTGGCAGCAATAGTCAGTTTGCCTTGGAAGAGCATCACGCGAAGTATCGAATTTGATTATTAATTACTACTGTTTTTTCCTTCGCTCTGGGTTTCTACTCGGAGGGGAGCTTGTTGCCCTTATGTCTAACAGCATTTTGAATGACCCGCATTCGTCCGCTCTCCCATTTGGCACATCTAATCCGCGCTCGTTACTAGCATCGCGCATTCGATCAACATTTGGCCGGAGTGCAGCTCTAAGCACTGCCACTTTTCCCGAGAACCGGGCGCGCCAGGAATACGCCAGCGAATCCGTAGTTTTTCGTACGGTAAGCGCGCCGCACTCACTTGAACAGCGTACATCACGGCATGCACCGCTATCGCCGCAGCTGCGGGTATTATCGAAAGACTCTGAACGTATCACGCTCCATAATATCATCGCGGCAATTTTCGATGTCGATGAGACCCTTGTCGCGAACACTGGACATAAACTGCATGATGGTCCCGATGGTCGATTTAGTTTCATCTATCGTGAGGAATATAAGCATCATACCGGAAATGACCCTAGGATTAGCGACGATGAATGGCACGGCGAGGAATACATGGGCAGTCTCGCCGGGAAATCGGAATTAGCAATCTGCACTGAGCTCGCCGATAAACTCTCGGCAAAAATTAGCAATTCACTTCAACAGAACGTGCAGGTCCGCGCTCAGGACCTTGCGCTGCGTCTTAAAAACTATTTTGCGAATGAAGAGATTCGCGAAAGAAAACTTAAAGAGATCGAGCTCGTTCCTTTTGTAAAGGATCTTCTCGGGCGGATAGACGCAGCAAATGTAACTATTGCCGCATGCACTGCGAGTGGCGCACACGTTGTAGATTACGTGGCGAGCCATTTTGGCTTGCACCACTACATTCCGCCAGAAAGATTTCAGTACTCAGCGATAAAACGCGCTGACAGCCGGCATGACTACCGCGGCCGAGATGTCGATAATGCACGCCGTAAGACCAGCGTCCGCTACGCGTCGGAGGATCCAGAGACTCCTCGATCGGCGCATCCGCGGCAGACAGTTATGTTTGGCGATTCAGCGAATGACGTATTTTCGGCCGCGGCCGCTGGTATTCCAGTCGTGGTGATTCGACCACCGGTGCGACAAGACGCAAGCGATGATGAATTCGCGACGGCCGTCACAAAGCTCACTCGCAGCATCGAAAAAACAGTGGCCGCGAATTGGAAGCGCCGTGAAGGGACGCAGAGGGAAGGTGCCGAGCGCACGTATCGAACAGGCCCCGAAGCGGTGCAGATCATTATTGTGCGAAGCTTTGATCAGGTGCTAATTGGCCAACGTCCAGATAGCCGGCCGGTGTTGGCAGATGACAGAATATCAATGCTGCACGAACTTATTGTCGAATACCCGAAATTAGACAATCGCGGCGGGCTGTTCAACTCGGGGGACGCGCCATGCATCTCTAATTAGTCTCTGCCATTTTTTATCAAGTGGACAGAAACTAATTAATTCGCAAAACAGCCTGAGCTTCCGGGATTAAAGCAAGATAGCGGCTATCGTGCCAGCGGATACGCTTGTTTTAATCGCCGAATGGTTGCGGAGCGCAAAAATTTTTCGCAGAGCTTCCTTGCAAATGCACTCTCACTGGCAGTACTTGTCCCGATAGCTCGCTCTTTTACCTCCAAGATATCCAGTAATGCACTCTCGCGGCTCAGCGTCCCCTTCCCTGGGATCTCCACGCTTCCTCTCGATATTGCCTCGCGAAGCTGCTCTTTCGTAAAACAAAATTCGTCTTCATGTCCAAGCGCAAATCGAAGCAGACTCTGCTCAACCGCGGTAATATCAACGCGAGGCTGACGCACACCCTCTCGAGCACCACACCTATACCGGCACAAATTGGAAATGAAGATCTCCGTCCATTCCAAGGTGGTCGCTGCTTGTCTCGAACAGCAGAATTCCAAAACCTACTACACAGTGCCACGGCCCGAAATCATTCTTTGCGACCGGATTTAACTCAATCCGACTCAAGGTTCCTTTTTGATTTCCCGGGAGGAGAATAGATCCTCGAAGCTCGCCTGCGTTTGCGCCCGGAGCGAGTATAAACCCAGCCCCCTGTTCTACGACGAGCGTTTCTTCCTTGTATCGGTGCCTCTCCAAAGCCAGGTATCCACCATCCTTAACCGCAAGCCACTTGTGTACGAGCTCACCTCGGTAAGGTTTCGGTACGTGCCCGGGAGCAAGCCGAATCGGCTCGCGATCGCGAATCAGCACCCCGCCCCACGACGTGACAATGCTTCCACCAGATGAAGTGACCGGATTATGCTCGCCAATCTTCGCAAGCGTCTCGCGGAGCAGAGGACAGCCGTACTTATCTGCACCGACATGCGTATGCCAGGCCCGAATTACAGCCTTGCAATACTGATTGAAGCTGGCTTCACCATGGAAGCCTCGAAGTTGAGATAGTGCGGACACAAACGGCACAAACTCACTCGCGACATCCTGGGGAACGCTGACTTTAAATTCATGTGCAGGCGTAACGGCAACTGGAACTCCCATGTCTATCCTCCGGACTAAGGAACCTCTGAAAAACTATGCATTTCGTCTTCGCTGGCCTTTCGGCGATCTTTGCGAGAAAACATGCCGGGAAAATACTCGAAATAGCCCTGCTATTCCTGCGTTTTTCCCGGCATATTTTCTCGCAAATCTCATCCAAAATTCCAGCAAATCCAAAACGCATAGTTTTTCAGAGGTTCCCTAATTAAAAGCTGCGAGACGGCGCTCTTCGCCAACCCGCTGTTCTCGATCCTGCTGCAATCGGACTCGGATCTCTTCAAGCGCTTCCAAGTTCTGCTCTGAAATTCGCGCGGAATGGAGTGCCTCTCGCAATTCACCTTTTGCGATGTGAATAGGGCGGCGTAGCTCCGATAGCGCAGCTTCCATATTGTCACGAAGTGGTGCCTCATGACTTGCACATCTTTGAAGCACACTGCGCCACACCTGAATGATCGAATCTTCAGTCCTGGCAACAAATTCATCTACGCTGCGCTTTACAAGCAGGCGTGCTTCGGATTGTTTTTCATTCAATCCCGGCATATCAACATCGGCGAGCAAAGCTCCACTAAGGTAATTATGGGCGATCTGGAAGCTGTCCATAATCCGCTCCTTTCGAATCTCGCTGCCTCGCTCCAAAGCAATTCTCGGCAAATTAATACCCGCTACACTAAGGAGTTCGCTCAATACATCGCTTCCCGATTTCACCACACGAACAAGGTGTGGCTGAATCGACGAACGCAGGAGCGCAAAGTAAGGATCAAAGGTCGTACCGGAGATGCAGTTATTCGCAATTGCGTTTATGACTTCCACCGATAATTTTCGTTCCGAATTAATGTTTGCCGATGCATAACGAGGGGTGGAGGCCCACTCGGCGATGGCACGGCAGTAAAGCCGGATCGCCACGTGATAAGAGGCAGCGGCAACAATTTGCTCGGTAACACGGACACGAAGACTAGTGAATTCCTCTTTGCTAAATCCACGGAGCTCCTGCCGCTCAGGCGGGCCACTTAGATTTTGCGAGTTTGCATTCATGCCTCAGCATCTCTCTAGTAGGGACACACGTTCAACACAGGAATAGAATTGTAAATGTAGAATCAGCGAAGGAACACTGGGCCCTCATCGTAGCGAAGCTCTTTGAGTATTTCAAGGAACTCGATTTTTCTCAATTATTTCAATGACTAACGCAAACTTAACAGGTAACTACATTAAAGGTGAGTAGCTTTTTCCCGATCTCGGTGACCTCTGTGGTTTAAATTAAAAACCACAGAGCGCACAGAGGTTCCCTAAGTAATCGCTTTGAGCAGATCGAGCGTCGAAAGTATTCCAACCACTTTTCGCGTGCTTTGCCCGTCGACAACCACAACGCGGTGTACTTTGTGCTCGACCATTCGTCGTGCAGCGCTGACAATTGTATCATCCGCCGCCACGGCAATTGCCCCCTGGCACATCGCGTCCTCAACAGTCTTGTTAAGGATCCCAGTATCGGAGGGCGCGCCAAATTCGCCTTCGACAAATGGCAACCCCACGAAGAAGGTTCCCTCTGAAAAATCCGCAAAGGGGCCACGAAATGCCTCACGCGCAAGATCCACCTGCGAAAGCACACCTATTAAAATCCCTTGGGCATCCACCACGGGCGCGCCACTAATTCTATGTTTAAGAAACATCGCAGCTGCCGAATGAAGGGGCATCTCCGCGGTGAGTACGATAGGTTGCGCAGTCATGAAGTCGCTTACCATTAAAGTCGTTTTCATTGCGATCCCTTCCTCTTCTACTGCTCTTTTGCCTCGACCCCACGTCGATATGTTGAATAAACAACCACACGACAATTCTCAATATCTTCAAGATGCTTCTTAATAAGCGGCTGCACATCTTTCCATTCCAGCCCCCCCACTCCAGTCGCAAGCCGCGGAAGCGCAATCGACTCAATCTTCGCCTCGATCACAAGTTTTCGTAGATCTCGGAGCGCCTGGTGCACGTACTCAACATGCGCCGGTCCAGGGTGCTGCCCCGTGCTACGCGGAGGCTCCTGCGTGATCAAATTGATAATTTGCTTTCCGCCAGCGCCCTGCCATACCCATAGGGTGCCGGGCTTAGGATGTTCAATTTTGCAGTAGTGTCGAAAATCCTTGGCGAGCGCCGGCCATTCCTTTCGCAACGCTAACGCAAGCTCCGACTTGAAATCATCGTCGACGCCTACTCCGTGGACAATCGCGCGGCACTTACTCAAAAGTATATCCCCCGTTACTTCGTAAATCATAGGCTTCTCCCCAGTTCTCTATTTACCTCTTTATCTTAACGCGTGCCGCCAAGAGAATCAAAAGTCGAATTTGATTTCTTGAATTAAACACTCATCTACTAAAGATGCCCCGTTCGCGCGATGCTCGAATTCCGAGCGATGCTTCGGAGCTTCAGGGGACATGAAAATTTCTAATTTCTTCCAGAGTCAACGCCGTCATTCCACCTTTAGTAGTGGCCACAGCCGCACCGACACTATTTCCAAATGAGCAGCAACGTTCGATCGGCGCGCCATCGAGGTAGCAATACAGGAACCCCGCAGTAAAGGCATCTCCCGATCCAATCGTATCCACCACACTCACTGCGATGCCTGGAATATTTATCTGGGAGCCTCGGCTATCACGGGCGTACACACCCCTTTCACCTTTAGTAATAAGACAGATAGAAATATTAAATTTTTGAATGATCTTCTTTGAAAAATCTTCCGGACCAGTCACAACAATCCCCAAGAGCTCAGCGACCGGGCGCACTTCTTCGTCATTCAACTTGAGAATGTCCGCATACTCGAGAGACCTGCTCACGGTTTCAGGGGAGAAACAATCTTTTCGTAGGTTGATATCAAGGAGCTTCGTCGCCTCAGGTGCCGCCTCAAGAAGTTTATACAGCGTCTCGCGACTCTGTTTCTCGCGTTGCACCAAAGTGCCGTAACAAATTACCGATGCCTCGGCGGCCAAAGTACGAAGCTCGGGGGTGAACTCAATGAAATCATAAGCTACCCCCTTATTGATCACATAGCTTGGAGCACCCTTCGCAGAGAGAGTGACCTCAACGGTCCCAGTCGGATTTTTTGGATCGATCTGGATTGTATCAGTGGAGACCCCGCGTTTTTGAAGCTCTGCGATAACCTCGCGGCCGAGCGCATCGTCACCTACCCGGCTCAACATTGACACATTCACTCCGAACGAACTCAGCCGAAACGCAAAATTCGCCGGCGCCCCGCCTAGTACCTTACCGCTCGGGAGAAGATCCCAAAGTATCTCGCCATACGCTAAAACATTCTTATGTTCTGCCATAACACTCCGTACGCGTCTGTTGAGCTACTATACATGCGCTTACTCGGTAAGCAAACCATAAAGCCTGGTCGTCCCGCAGCCTTCTGCTGAGGAGTCGTAATGCACCAATTTCCTTGTAAAGCCTTGCGCCTGCGCCAAGGCTCCGGCAGACCTGGCACCGGACAGCGGCCGCAGCTTCACGTCTAGACCGGCGCCATTCGCCATGCGACGACTCCTCGCGACGAAAGCTGTGAGAAGTTCAGGCTATGGGAGTGACCCTTGCGTTCGCGGCTACCTCGCATTAAAAATGTTATCAGTCATATGAAAAAACTACTTATCGCCCTTGCGGTTATTGCACTCATCGTCATCGGAGTACTCACCTGGGCGGTGATGAATGCAAACAGCCTTGCAGAGAAATATCGCCCCGAGCTTGAAAAAATTGCCAGCAAGGCGCTCGATACGCCAGTAAAGTTAGGAAAACTTGAAGCGTCGCTGTTCCCCTCTCCCGCGATTCACGCTGCTCAATTCAGTGTCGGCGCAGATGAAAAGAACGCAGGACTTACCCTGAAGAATTTAGCACTCGCGCTTAAACTTATGCCGCTTCTTGGTGGTTCGCTTACGATTCAGGAGCTCTCTCTTGTCGAGCCGGAAATTACCTTGCGTAAGGATAGCGATGGAATACAGATTGTTGGATTGCCCAAGAAGCAACCTCAGCAATCGCGCGTCGAGAAACCATCGGAGACCACGCCGCCTGCTACTTCAGATGCGGCCGCAGTTCCAGGCGGGTTGGCCGTAAGTCTTGAGAGACTGAAGATTGCCGATGCCCGAATTGTATTTGAAGACAGTATCACATCGAAGCGCTACAGCGTCGACAAAGCCACGCTGGAGTCGAAGGTAGTTCTGAAAGGCTCGCTTATTGAAGTACCGGAGCTTACTCTCACCGCGCTCCTTATGAATAAGATACCTCTCAAAGCAACCGGCCAATCAATCAGTTTTGACTCAAAAAGCGGTAAGGCTGCGCTCCCGAAATTTGAAGCTGTGCTGCTTGGGAACACGATAGATCTTTCGGGTAATTACGAGGTTCTTTCTAAGAACGGAAGCATTACTCTGGGAACCAAAACCGGGCTCGCACTTGCGTCGCTAAGCGCGCTTGAAGAGTTTGTGCCGAAGATTAGCGAATTTGGCCTGAGCGGTTCAGTAATTCCTACAATCCAGGCTACATTGCTCGAAAATTCTTATTCCGCAAATGGCAAGATCGACCTCGCGAACATTAGCGCAAAGGCCGGGGCAATACTCGTTTCATCGCTCACCGGATCACTTATGGTAAGCGCGGATCCGCAACAGCAAAAAACTTCCAGTAATAACATTGCCCTAAAGATCGGTCCTGAGGCAGTTGCCGCGGACCTTGAGGTAGCTCATGCGAATTCGATTGTGCGCCTTTCGAAATTTTTTGTTAAGGCCTTTGCTGGCGATGTAACCGTACAATCGAACCTCGCGATCGATAGCAAGAAATTTGATGCCATCGTCGACATTTCATCGCTAAATCTCGAACGGGCGATGAAAGCGCTGAAGCCTGATAGCGGGCTCTCGGTTTCTGGGACACTTAGCCAATGCAAAGTTGATCTGAGAGGCACTCTTGGAGCAAGTCTCCTCAGCGCGCTTTCAGGAAAGGGAAATATTGCACTAAAAGATGGCACTCTTAAAGGAGTCAACCTCGCCGGTTCGGTATTGAGGGCGGTAAACGGCTTACCGTTCTTGACTGGCGACCTTTTGGCATCAGTGCCCGCAAAAGAGCGATCCGCAATTGAATCGCCCGACACGGTGATTCGCTCGCTAAGCGCCAATTTTACTATCGGTGAAAGCACTCTGCAGACACCTAACCTAGTGCTCGAAAGTGATCTCTTCGGGCTCGACGCCGATGGCAACGTCGGATTCGACTCAGAGCTTGATCTTCATGCGACGATGCGTTTTAGCCAAGAATTTTCGAAGCGTATGGTGGAAAGGAATAAAAACGTAGCAGTTCTGCTCGATGGACAGGGCCGATTAATTATACCGCTTACCTTACAAGGGAAACCGCCTAAAATACTTTTTTATCCTAACATGAAGAAACTTGCCGAGACCGGGGCAAAACAAGCACTTGAGAAAAGCGCTGGAAAACTTCTCGAAAAGGCCCTCGGCAAAAAAGGCAAGGGACTTGAAGGGCTGTTAGGATTTTAGCCATGAGCTCTACAGCTTTAAGAGAGGCCGAGCGGTTTTATAAAATTTTTGGATTTCTCGCGAATGTCGATAGTGATCTCAGAGAAGCCTTTGCGAAAGACCTCGCTTACGATCTTGCGCGAATTGCAGTGGCCCTCGCCAAAGCTGACGGTGAGCTCTCGCCGGAGGAGTGTCTCACACTCTCAATTTTTGTTCGCTACCCACAGTTGAGTCCCGTTGAGCGCAAAGAGTTTGCTGACTGGGAGTTGCTCGATCCACTTACTCGAACACAGATAGTCAACTTGGCCCACAGTCTGGTTTCGCAGATAAGTCATCTCTCCCTACAAAACTTGGATACTCCAGCTCAGGTCCGTGCGCTTTCCGAAGAATTGAAGGACCCGGCCCTGTTCGAAAGTTACGCCGCAGGGATATACCGTTTTGCGCAGCTTGTCGCCAAGAGCAGAGCGCCGGTCTCAGAAGCAGAAGAGCAGATACTAAAGCAGATCTGGGAGCTCCTCCACGGGCCCACGCCGGCGCAGCTCGAACTAACCCCAAAGCCAGAGAATCTTGAGCAGCTTCTTTTCAAGCTCGAGACGCTTGTCGGACTGGCGTCCGTAAAAAAGGAAGTTTCTTCGCTGGTAAACTTTTTGAAAGTCCAGAAAGAGCGAAGGGAACGGGGGCTTCCAACAAACGATCTTACGCTGCATGCGGTTTTTGTTGGTCCGCCCGGCACCGGTAAGACTTCGGTCGCAAGACTCTATGCCGGGATACTACGCGAGCTCGGTTTCCTTAAAAAAGGCCATCTGGTTGAAGTCGACAGAGCGGGCCTGATCGGCGCCTACATGGGGCAAACCAGCAAGAAAGTTGACGAGGTGGTGACCTCAGCTCTCGATGGAATGCTCTTTATCGATGAGGCGTACGCCCTAGTTCCTGAGGGAGAACAGTGGGACTACGGAAAGGAAGCAATTGATGTGCTTATGAAACGCATGGAGGATGAACGCGGACGGCTTGTCGTGGTTGTTGCCGGCTATGAGGGTCCGATGCAGAGATTCCTGGACGCCAATCCCGGCGTTCGTTCGCGCTTTACTCGTACGCTTCAGTTCCCGAATTACAGCTGCGATGAGCTGTGCCTTATCTTTGAGAAATTCGCGCTCGATTCAACCTATAAATTGCACGTCGAGGCAAAAGCTCTGCTCAAAAGTATCCTTTCGCAGGCTCTCGCCGCGAAGGATCCGAGTTTCGGTAACGCGCGCTACGTGCGCAATCTTTTCGAGAAGTCCTTGCAGCGCCAGGCCGATAGAATCGCCGGAGCTTCAATGCCATATTCCGACGAGGTTTTAACAACGCTCACCAAGGACGACATCGCTTCTGGTTAGGAGCCTGCGCCACGAATAATTCAAGCTACGACCGTTCTTGCTGAGGGCATCTCACCGTATCAGGCTATCGAGGACAAATTCCTAGAAAAACGAAGCCATTCGAAAATTACGCTTCCGCAGCAGAAAGTTGCGCGAAGTCCAGGCTAGTATCCCACGCGCTGATCGTCGCCCTTCGAAAAGAGCGTCCCGACTCGCCTGACGACGCGCTCCACGAAATACTTGGTCGAGTCAACGATGTCGTTCTTACCGAATGGCTTCGGCGAGATGCCGATCTTTCGCAAGTGCGCATTTACTACGTAAATTCGCGAGCGCCTTTCAGAAAATCGCGAATGGAATGTAATACTAAAAGAAATCGACACCTCCGGACCATTCTGTACCCAGTGTGGAAAATTAATTGGAACATGCAATCCAACTCCTGGATTTAGAGTAAAAGTCTGCGCACGCTTTTGCACCTCATCGCTAAAGGGCAAGTTCCGATGGGCACCGGTGTAGAAGTTCTCAATTTGCTCTTCACTCAATATTGATCGATCCGTACCGTCAAACACATGCATTGTTTTGAGCCCGCGCACCTGTAAAAGGAAATTATGCTCATGATCGATATGATACGGTGTGACCGAGCCCGGCGAAGAGATAAAGACAAAGCCCTCACGCATAAAGGTCTCTGGAAGACTCTTGCGCGCTAAAGGCATCACTTCATCGAGACAGGAATTTAGCAAGGCCGCATACTCCGGATCGCGCTCAACATGTTTAAGCACAAGCCAAGACTTGCACTCAGCGATCCGCTTAATGGTCTCCTCTGGGGAAAGCCCTGTGCGCGGGGTAAGTGTCGGATCGAGCCCAACAGGCACCGAACCCGCATTATACTCCACAAGCTTCTCAGGCAGCGTCCGGCAAAGCTCCATCAAGCGTGGGAGCTGAAAAAGCGCATGTTCCATCAAGTTGTGCTTTATAAGAAAGGGGCGCGTCGGGAACTCTTTTGAAAAAAGCTGTTCATCAATGTTCAATATCTTGTTCATCACTTCCTCCGTTTTCAGCCGAATCACGCCCGTTCTTTGATTTTGCGGCGCGCATTTTGCGTAACTCTCGCGTCATTTTAAACATCTTTCGAAGCACTACGACAGTAGCATAGGCTATCCGTCCCGAGAGTTTGAAAAAGCCGATATTTATACTGAGAATTTCTCGCCTTTCGTGCCATAGCCGGTTGATCATGGGGTGATCGGGATCGGCCCCTGAGTCCATCGATTCGAGCCCGCTTTCTTCGAGGACGAAACGAAGATTTTCGTTGGCCACGAGTATCCCTGGCGAACATTGGCCAAATCGTTCGTCATAGGCGATCTTATAGGAATAAGATCCCCTTCGGTCATGAATATTGCACTGCATCGCCACTGCCTCGCTTCCAAGCGAAAGCCTCACCATACTTAACATGCCACGTCGATGTGCTTCGCGGGTAATCGCGTAAAAATATTTGGTTTCTCCTGACTTGCTATCAAGCGAGGTACCTTCACGCCCTTTCCAACCTCCACCCTCCAGCTGCAGAAACTGCTCAAGCCAGCAATCCAGTTCAGCAGTGGAATCGCCCGGTTTAAGAATACTCTTCTCCACCACACCAAGCTCGCCCAAGCGCCGTTCTAATCGCCCCAGCTCCTTCCTTCGCTTCTTTGGAAGCTTTTTTAAGTAATCCCCGTATCCTTCCTCAGTTGTAAGAAACGCTCGCTGCTGGCGAGAAACTACATTTGCAGCCCGGCCATGCATGCGGCAATACTCAAAGAGCGCTTCCGCGAAGCCTCCCTGTCCCGCGATACTTCCGAAATTTATCAAATAGGCTGGAGGCGCCACCGATTCTGCCCAACGAAAAAACAGATCAAAACATCTCTTTTCTGCCCCCCTTCGCACCAACGGATCACCTAAAAGAAGCTGGAAATGCCTCCACAAAGCAAAGTGCGGAAGCGGCAAGCAGGAATACTTCGAATTGCGTGCCAGTGGAAATAATCCGACGAGCTTGGCAATATCTTTGTCCCAAACAAGTGCAACTATTATCCGCTCCTCTGGTTTTCGCAAAAACTGAAGAGCTGGGCATAGCATCCACCACTCGAAGAAAACATTCTCGGAAACGCTACAGTTCGCAAGGTCCTCGAGGTCCTCGGAATACCGGGCGATCTCATCTGCTGATTCTAGGACTACTACATCCATTTGTTCCCACTCTAGGCTGGCGAAAGCACTGGCGGCAAGGCGATTCTAAGGGTACGCTTGTCGAGGCATTATTGATACAGCATAGCAACGGCACCAATGCAGCTTCAAATCGTTAAAGATTTACAGAATTTCATGACACTCAAAGCGGAGTGGGAGGCGCTGTTGCCACATGCGGCTACCAACACCCTCTTTCAAACCCATCTTTGGCACGCAGTATGGCTTGAAAGCTACGTTATGCGAGGCACGCCATACATTCTTTGCGCGCGTGAAGGCAAAGAGCTCGTGGGCATCGCGCCTTTCTTCATCTATCACGACTTTGTCCAGGGGTTCAGCGAAAGCGTACTTAGTTTTATCGGTGGCCAAAACTACGCCTCGGACTATTGCGATCTCATAGTGCCGCGTGATCGACTTGATATATTACAGTTTCTTCTTCGCTCAACGTTCGAACGTGGTAGCGATTGGAGCTACATGGAATTGCTCAATGTACCTCGGAGCTCACCTCACTATACCACGTTAGTCGATACACTGCGCCAACTGAACCCACGAGTCATCGAACTCAAATACGCTGAGGCCCCGGCACTCGATATGCGCCCCGAGCAGACCGTAGAAAAGCTTCTCGATAGGAAGAGCATTAAGAGAAATACCAGCTACTTTCGAAAGAAAGGCGCTTTAGAATTGCGTCACTGCACGACACTTCAAGAAATCCGCGAAAATTTAAGTATTTTTTTTCGGCAACATATCGAGCGCCGCGCCGCAGCAGGCGACGTAAGCCTCTTCAATAACGAAGCTGACCGAGCGTTTTACAAGAACATGATTGAGGTGCTTTTTCCGGCCGGATTATTAAGATTCTCTTTGCTTCTTTGGAACGGTCGTGCGATAGCCTGTCATCTTGGCTTTGAATACAACAACACGTTTCTCTACTACAAACCCACATTTGACACGTCGCTTGCAACAAAGTCACCTGGACAGGTGATGCTCACCGAAATGCTACTCGATAGCCACCAGCGAGGCTTCCACGAATTTGATTTCACTGTCGGGGAGGAAGGCTACAAATACCAATTTGCCAACCAGATCCGTACAAACATGAAAATATGGGTGTATCGAAGATATGCGCCCTATATATTGATGCGACTCCGCATCTTCGGCGGTTACCTTAAGAGACTACTGCGCGAAAAAATTATTCGCTCATTGAAGCGACTTGCGGCTTCGGAAGATCGGAAGTAACACAAGGCCCCCGTATACCACGGAAAACAGGCTTCCTGCACAAAGCAGCCATACCCTTGAATCATTAAACAGTCCGCGAACTTCCCAGCAAAGCAGCCCTAAAACTGCGGCGATAATCACTTGCGCACCCAGGTCTCTAAAAGGAACGAAGTCCGTAAGTCGCCAGCCAAATCGTTGCACATAAAACCAAAGTCCCGACACCCGCAAGAACAGATCGGATACTAAGACACCAATGATAGCTCCGCGCGGGCCGCCGTAAAGAGTCAAGAGCGGTGTGAGTACCAACGAGATCAAAGTTTTTTTGATGAATACTCGCAAGCCCCAGCGCCCATCGCCGGTTGCTTTCGGACCAACATCGTACGGGAACGCACTCAGGATGTAACGAAAGGCAAATACCCGCAAAATGGGCACCGATCCCAGGTATGCATCCGTATAAATAATGCGGATTATGGGCTCAGCGAATACTATTAGCCCTACACAGGATGGAATCATGAAGCCTGCCAGCTCCTTAATACCAAACGCAATGAGCGGCTGCGCTCTCTCTCGTTCATTGGATGCGCTAAGCTGGGCGACTTTAGCCACGAGCACCTGGTTTACCGACTGCTCCATCGCAAACAGTGGCGGAACCATGATGCAGCCTAAAGAAAACAGCGCAAAATCTTCAAGCGGAAGCAGACGCGAAAGCAGAATCTGATCAGCCGAATTTGAGACTGCATAAAGTATTCCCGCGATCGAAACAGGTAGTGCATAGCGCCAAATTTCACGCACGCGCAAACGCTCCCATGCGAAACTCATTAAGCCGTCGCGCCTAAAGATCATCGTGGCGACTACAAATCGCAATAGCATCATCAGCGTGTGGGTAAGCATGACCAAATCGATCCGCTTGTAGTACCAAGCCACTACGATACAAAGTCCGGAACGGAGCACTTCAGTGCCACTTCGAAATATTGCCGTGCGCCAAACTTTACCGTTCGCAACCCAAACTTCTTCATAGAAGCCGACGATAATAAAAAAAGCCCCGGACAGAACGAAATAAAGCGCAATCCATGCCGAGCCGAAAAACAGACTCTTGGCCCAGGGGAGCGCGGCAACGACCACTATGCATAGTGAAAAATTCAAAGTCAGCAGTATTGTCCACGCCTGCGAAAGCATCGCAGTACGCTTCTTTGGATCGCCGCTCCAAAATGAGACGCCATGTATAAATCCGGCAGTCAACGCGAGCAGCGGGAAAAGCTGCACATACAGAAAAAATATTTTGTACGCGCCCATGTCTTCCGCGGAGAAAATGCGCACCAACACAAGCGGCATGAACAGCTGAAGAATGTTCGTCAGCGTGGTCATGATTGTAAGTGGCCAATGTTTGAGTGCCATATGGGCTAATAATTGTGCATAGAGACTACAGGGAGTCGGTGCGCACTGGCAATATCCCCTACCGCACTTGCATGGTGACAATCCCATGGTATACTCCCTTTTTCTTGAGCGCTTCCTATGCCGACTGCTTCTACAAAGCCCGCGCCACCATCGGCAGAAATACCCACGGCAGAGCCTCTTGCGGATGCGCGGTCGACATCTGAGCAGTTGCGAATTCTGATACTCGTCCAGACTTTATATATCGGCGGCCTTGAAAAGATGGTTCGCGATCTTTCGCGCGAGCTTAACATCAGCGGTAAGATCCAGCTTCAAGTCTGTGCCTACGAGCAGCCTGCCGAGGATTCGCGGCAGAATTTCGTCGCCGATCTGAGGAGCTGCGGAATCGTAGTCCATACCTTGCACAAACCTGTCGGTTTCTCACTTTCAACTGTGTTTCAGATTGCTCGGCTGGTGAAGAAGGAACGACTTAGCATAATCCACTCACACGATCTTGGCGCGCTGCTGTACGCTGCGATGGCCAAAATTGTGCTACTGGGGAAGGTACGCCTGGTGCACACCCAGCATAGCCTCGTAAATCTTGCCGAACGGTGGCGCAATCGTCTGTATCAGCGCGTTTTTGCTCGCTTCGTCGATCAGATGGTGACCGTATCGGATGAAACGGCACGGCTCTACCGCGAGATTGGCGTGGGCAAGGCGCCACTCAGTGTGGTTCACAATGGTATCGCAGTTCCTGCAGCTCCAACTCTCCAGCGCAGCATACGCTTACAAAACCGTGAAGAGCTTTTGGGTAGTAGCGAAATCACTGAACCGCTCAAGAGCCGCCTTGACTCCATGCGAAACGCAGTCTGGCTTCTCTACATCGCACGAATCCACCCGGTAAAAGGACAGCTGCAGGCGCTCAAACTCTGGAGCGAGCTTCCGAGCGCCCTGCATTCGCGCGCGGCGCTCCTTATTGTTGGTCCCGAAGCTTTTGCCGGTGAAATGGCCAAACTATTAGAGCTTGTAAGAACCTGTCCATCCCCAGATAGAATTTTCGTCCTCGGCGGCACAACGAAGCCTAAGCTCTGGTACGATGCCGCCGACGTCGCGTTATCATGTTCCGAATTCGAGGGACTTCCGCTCGGCCCGCTCGAGGCTATCGCGCATGGGCTGCCAATGCTTCTCTCCGATATTATCGGCCATCGATTCCTTTCTAGTCGCGCTGAATTTTATCCCCTCGACAATCCGCAAGTGGGAGCACGAAAGTTATCGTCACTTATCGAACAGGCGGAATCACCGACTGCTTCTACCGCCAACCAGCTTAAGGCGAGAGCCGAATGGGTCCGAGAGGAATACTCTCTCGAAAAGATGTGTCGTGCCTATGAAGAGATCTACCGAAGTTGAGCAAAAGAGACCGATTCGTGGACGCTTGCTAAGAAAAACTCGCATAGCCCTTGCTCACTACGTCACTACTCACTGGGTTGTAGGTAGCATTCTCCTCACACTCTGTGACCTCTGTGTCTCTGTGGTTTAAATGCATTATAAACCACAGAGACACAGAGGTCACAGAGTGAGGGAAAGAATACCCGGGGTTAATGAGTAATTACACTACATCCTCAAATAGCTATTCCACCGGGAAATTCCGCTGCCCGCCAATTCCTCCTCTTCTCAAATTTAGCCCCAGAATCTAAGCTTCCCGGCGCCGACAACCGTTCTTCTACTCCGGGTCGAAAGATCCAAGGATTCAGAGCTCACAAGGAACGTGAATGGCTATCATTAGCTACAAAGGGTCAGGCATTGCCGAGACGACGATTCGGCATTCTAACGACGCCATCGCAAAGCTCTCCGACAATTTTTCACGCCTCTCTTCCGGTTTAAGAATCAATAGCGCAAAAGACGATCCCGCTGGCCTCGCGATGTCGTCCGCGCTGCGCGTCGACACACAGGTGTTTTCTCAAGGCATAAGAAATCTAAATGATGGCATCAGCGCGCTCAACATCGCCGATAGCGCAGTCGACGAACTTTCATCAATCAGCAAGCGCTTAGAAGAGTTGGCTCAACAATCAGCAACTGGAAGCTATGTGCTTACTCAAAGAAAAGCCTTCCAGAGCGAGGCCGATGCGCTCGTCGATGAATTCAACCGTATTATTTCGAGTGTTAAATTCAACAATCGGACCTTGCTTGATCTTAGCAATCCTCAGCTCACTGTACAGGCCGGCTACGGCACGACTGGGCAGCTTACCGCTTCGTTCGGCAGCGGACTTTCACACGGCATAAATTCTGCGGGAACATTTACGAATACTGGACCGGCAAGTACAGCTGATACCGCAATTGCGCAACAGCAGCTTGATTTTAATGGCGATGGTCACTTCGACATTGTCACAGTTATGACTGGAGTTGGAGCAAAAATACAGTTCGGAAACGGCGATGGTACCTTTCTCGCAACTTCGAATATAGCTCTCGCCGCGGCGATTAGCAACGTAGCGGGTGGAGACTTCAACGGCGACGGATACCAGGACATAATGATGATAAGCGGGGTAACCGGCCACGTTTCACTCGGAAACGGTAACGGCACATTTCGTGCCGGGATAACGGTTTCAAACACGCTCGCGACAAACGCCTCAGTCTACGGAGTGACTGTTGCCGACTTTAACGGCGATGGCAAAGATGATGTGGCGACAGTGGCAGACGGGTCAGTTTCATTCAATCTCGCGACTTCAAATGGCCAATTCTCCGTAAAAACAGACCTCGCTGCAGCGCTGGGAGCAACTTCCGGGTCGATTGCGACGGGTGACTTCAATGGCGATGGAAGGGTCGATATCATAGCGGATCGATCGAACTCCTCGCCGACGGTCTTCCTAAATCAAGGCGGGACCTTTACCAACTCTCAAACCCTCAGTATAACCGCGGGTGATACTGGCACTGCCGTATCCGATGTCAATCGGGACGGCTATGACGACATAGTCATCTACAGCGACAACCGCATCAACATTTACGTCGCTAACTCGAATGGGACTTTTTCGACTCCGCAGACACTCGCGGCCACTACAGGTGTAGTCACCGAAGAAATTGGGGTAGGCGATCTTACTGGTGACGGATTTGACGACATTATTTTTACAAGCTTCGGCACAGGTTTAGCATACCTTTTTGCCGGAAATGGCAACGGCACCTTCAGTAGTGCAACAACATCAGCCACTGCCAGTGAAAACGGTGTCGGCTTAGTAATCGCCGACTTTAACGAAGACGGCGTCAACGACTTCGCACAGACGAATTCGAGCGGCGCCTACTATCAGGCAAACACGACGCAGTCTACCAGGCTCGGCTATCTCTATCTTCTGGACCAAGATGGCGCGCGGCGGGCGCTTGCGACGATGAATACAGTCGAAAATCGTATCACCAAAGAGCGCGGTGCCTTGGGCGCTGGGCAGTCACGATTCGAAGTGGCGCTGTCTGCACTTGATGCTGCCCATTCGCACAGCAAAGAAGCGGCGTCGCGAATAACCGATATTGATGTTGCGGAGGAGTCGGCGGACCTTGTGCGAAATAAGATTCTCTCCAACGCCGGCACGGCGCTTCTTGCGCAGGCCAACAATCAGGGCAAGATCGTACTCTCGCTCTTGCAAACTAAGAAGCGCGGATCAAAGGGGCGGCGTTAGCCCCTCCGCGCCACCAAAACGCGGCTGAAACGAGAATGCCGATAGTCGAAAGCTGCATCGCTATCGCAAGCGAACTGCGATCAGCCAAAGCCCCGATCAGCACTGGCGCGGTGGCTGCGCCGAAAAGGTTAATTGCGAATATGGTTACCCCCTGCGTAAGCGTAACAAGTCCCTTTGGCGCACCAAGCACCAATACTGAATTGATAGGCCCCACCGAGGCAAACACAAGAAGCTCCGCAAAAAACGCAAATACCAGAAAGAGAGCTTTGCTTTCTACAAGAAATGCTGCGGCGAGCGGTGGTGCGGCCAAAATAGAGACTATCGCGCAAAATCGGCTCATGACTGAGAGTGGATCCGCACTATCTTTCGATAGCGCTGAAGCAATTCTTCCTCCAACAAACGTTCCCAAGAGGCCTGTCACCACGAGAACTCCGCCAAAAAGCTGCGTTATTGCATCAATACTGAAACCTAGATCAACACCATGCGTGGTAACAAAGGCGGCGATTCCATTTAACGCAAATGAATTTAAAATATATCCCAAAATAGCCAGCCGAATCACGCGCAGGGAGAGCACCTCTTTGACACCGCGAAGCAGAGAAACATCCAAATTCACATTATTCTTTGGAGCTTCTTTCAAAAAGCAAAGTGCTGCGGCGAGTGCTATTCCAGGAAATCCGCAAATGAGGAGTGCGTTGCGCCAACTCGATGCGGCGGCGATAGTTCCACCCAGAAAATAGCCAAGCGCCGCGCCAGCTGGCACCGCACAAAAAAAGATTGAAAGCGCATTATTTACCGCGACGGTATCCCCTCCACCGCGATCCTTTATATAGCCGGGAGCGATAGTACCAAAGCTTGCTTCACCAATCCCAATCATTGCGCGCGCAAGGAAAAACGCGACGAGCGTGGCAACATAGGCACTCGCCATCGTTGCCAAACTCCACACGCCAACACCAATTGCCATTAGCAACGGGCGATTCATCCGATCGCCTAGATACCCGAAGATTGGGGAAAAAACGACATAGCCAAGCACAAATGCCGAAACTAACCGACCGCTCTGCTCCTTATTCAGCATGAAATCGATCTGTATGAGCGGCAGAAGCGCTGGGACGAGGTAGCGATCAAGATAATTGAGAATATTAATAGAAGTGAGGA
Organism: uncultured Bdellovibrionales bacterium; assembly: GCA_964510065.1. Taxonomy (GTDB): domain Bacteria; phylum Bdellovibrionota_C; class UBA2361; order UBA2361; family CAIXSY01; genus CAZEAC01. The sequence goes on from CAZEAC010000056.1 coordinate 26,215, forward strand.
AGAGCAACATGCGCATAGTGCAGGTAGGAGAATTGCCGATTTATCTACTGCTGCCAAGCGAGTCATCGAGTGTCACAAATGGAACAGTCCTAATTAGCTGAATGTGCTCTATAATTTTGATAGTGAGCAAATTCAGATTGTGCACTGACGCAAGCTTTCTTACAATTTAGATGTGAAATTTCCGTTGGTTACACTTTGGCAAAGAACTTGCTTAACTGTTTAACCACTGTGTAACTACAGAGTAACTAGAGCGCAGGACGCGCCGGGCCTCACAAGTCCTTCGTGGCATAGCCCAAGGACGAAAAAAACCGAGGCCTGACAAGGGATTGTCACTTATTGTTGTTTGTAATTTAGGACAGGCAACACTTCGCAGAAGGAACGTAATAACCATTAATGACTCGAAGGAAATTGGGAGAGTGACTCATGCATAGTGACAATATCATCGATAGACTTTTTGCCTCTTTTACCGAACTTGAAGGCGCGATTCAAAGCGCAAAGAAGACCCTTTCGCAAAAGGAGTCTGTTCCGAGCGCCGTAATCGCCAGGCTTAATTCGTATGATGGAATTCTGGCCAAGCAGAAAGGGCTCGCCCAAGAGCTCTGTCAGTTTATCAGCCAGGGCAATTGGGACGAAGTTTCACGGCATGTAAATCTTATTAATGGGCTCTCGGCAATGATCCGCGATGACGCGCGCGCGATTCTGCAGTCCATTTCGACGAATACCGATGCGCCTGGCGATGATGATTCATTGAATTTTTGCTAAATTTCGCACTCCGCGGCTCTTGTCTGAATTTTTGTTACACACGAGCCGCGGAGACATATCTAGTACATTGCAAACAAAATAACTTATCCTTCCTCTCGGTTCTAACTCGGTGCTCCCTGTGCCTTGTAAGTTCTTTTTCAGGCAGTTTCCGTGGTGCACACTAGGAGA
>CAZEAC010000057.1:0-26456 GCA_964510065.1 uncultured Bdellovibrionales bacterium
GAAAAAATAAATCGAGCCGTCACAATACGTTAGCGAGAACACTCCGATGCCCTGGGGCATCGGCGTGTTCGCATCAAAAATTGTAACGCGATGGGCGCGAAGTACGCGAAGGTATTAAAGAATCCTTCGCGTTGAAACAAAAATGCTGAAATTTTTATAGTTTACGGGAAACACTCCGAAGCCCTAAAGCTCGGTTCTTAAAGCGACGCGTTAGAAAAGAGGAGCGCCAGTCATCTCCGCTGGTTGCGGGATATTCATAAGCTTAAGTACCGTAGGCGCGATGTCGCAGAGCGCGCCGTCTTTATGCAACGTAAGTTTCTGTTGTGCGCCAACAATTACAAAGGGCACCGGATATTTCGTGTGTGCGGTGTGAGGGGTGCCGTCTTCGTAGTTTTGCATCTGCTCGGCATTGCCATGGTCCGCGAAAATGAGCGCGGTGCCGCCATTTTTCTTGAGCGCGGCGAGTAGTTTTCCAAGGCAGCCATCGACAGTTTCGACCGCTTTTGTAGCTGCTTCGACCACACCAGTGTGTCCGACCATATCGCAATTTGCGAAATTGACCACGATGAGATCGTAATCGCCGGCAAGAAGCGCCTTTTCAACGGTATCGGCGACAGCGGCTGCACTCATCTCCGGTTTAAGATCATAGGTCTTCACATCGCGCGGTGATGGCAGCATTGTTCGTGATTCACCGGGATACTCCTTTTCGATGCCGCCATTAAAAAAGTACGTGACATGAGGATACTTTTCAGTTTCGGCAACCCTCAGCTGAGTCATTCCACGTTTGGAGATTACTTCACCCAGATGGTTTTGAATGTCGAGCTGCTCGAATAAAAAAGGCAGGTGATAGGTATGATCGTAATCTGTAAAGCCTAAAACCCGAGAAGCATCGAACACCGGAGAGGTTCTTGAAATATCACTGAATTCTTTTATGCAGAGCGCTTTCACAATTTCGCGCATTCGGTCTTCGCGGAAATTCCAAAAAACTACACCGTCTTGCGGCCCAATCGGAGTTGGAGTGATGACTGCCGGATCGATAAACTCATCGGTGATCTTGCTTTCATAACACTGCTGTACCCAGCTTAGCGGATCTGCTGCCTTCGGTGCCGAAGCTTCGGCAATTGCGCGGTACGCTTTTTCGACGCGTTCCCATCTCTTGTCGCGGTCCATCGCGTAAAAACGGCCGCTTACCGTGGCAATCGCAACATTTGGCATCTTCTCAATCAGTGCGAGAAGCTCGGGAAGCTGCTGTGCGGCGCGCTGCGGCGAAGTATCGCGGCCGTCGGTGATAAGATGAATCGCGATCTTCCCCTTATAGTCAGCGCGAATTCGCTGCAGCAAAAGGTGCGCATGTTCGCTATGAGAATGCACTCCTCCATCACTATAGAGGCCGATGAGATGAATGGTCGGCGCATCTTTTGTAGCAGCGAGAAATTTTTGGTATGAGGGGATCGTGGCGAGCACATTTTTCTTAAGCGCATTGCTAATGCGGAGTAGCCACTGCTCAACTATTCGACCCGCGCCAATATTTAGGTGACCAACTTCGGAATTGCCCATCTGCCCATCGGGAAGTCCGACGCGCTCTCCATGGGTGGTAAGAGTGGTTGCCGGGCACTCGGCGTATATCTTATCGAATGTGGGCTTTTTTGCCATCGCGATAGCGTTTGCTTTCGGGTTTGGATTTAAGCCGAAGCCGTCGAGGATGCAGATAAGAGTCGTTTTCTTAGTTCCCATAATATCTCGAATAGTTTAACTAGCCCGGACTTCTATGGAGTTCCACTGCGGCGCAAGGATGACATATAAAAAGTGAGGGGGCAACTTATCGGCCGGAATCTTGCCGCGACTCTCCCCGCTCCACAGCACTTGAGAGACTTGTGTAAGCTCGTGTAGGAGCTGCGGTTGGCGCGCGGTGTCACTTAAACGGATCGCCGGCGAAATCAAGCGCGGGTAAGACGGGGCGCCGGTGCTTCGGCTGAGAGGAGCTTTCCCGGCTTCGGTTCGGGAACATTTATCTTGAGCGAATCATCGCAAAGCTTAAAGAGTATCTCCGAGGCCGCTTTGGTCTCGCCGCGCTTAAGGTGTGCAAGCGACTTAAGCAGTGCCCACTGACGTAGCAGATCATCGGAGGGAGTCACCGCCTCATTCTTTGCCGAGGACTTAAAGCCATTCAGTATTGTTTCCGCCTCTTCGATAAGGTCTACATTCAACAGCAGCCGGACAATCTCGAGTTCGGCAACGAGACGTGAGCTGCCTTTTGCCTCTTGCAGCGCCGCCTTTGCTGACGCGAGGGCCTTTTGAGGATTTTTTTCTGAAAGCCAAAGCCGCGTGAGCTTTTGCCAAAAAGCCGTAGTTCCGGAGTTCCGTGCCGCCCGTGCGAGAAGCTCGGCTGCAGCACCGCTATTTCCCTGTTTTACCTCCTCGTCGGCAAGCAGCTCGAGCGCCGGCGGAAAATCTGGGTGGCGCTTCAAAAACGCTGAGATATTCTCTCGGACTCCATTCGTGCCATCGCGCACGGTCTGCTTAAGTCGAAGCCGCGCCAAGACCTGTTCGCGCTCAACTTCATCAATCGGACCGACTGCCTCAAACTGCTTCTGATATTCGAGTGCGTCTTCGATGCGGTTCAGCTCCTCCGATAAGTCTCGAGCTAAAAGCGCGGCATGGCGGTTCGGATGATTGTAGAGAATAAGTGCCAAGTTATCGAGCGCGGCTGTCTTGTTATTAAGCGCGAGATTTAACTCGGCCGCGCGAAATAGTACCTCTATGCTGTTTGGGACGGCCGTGCGGGCTTCGTCGACGGCTCTTAAGGCTTCCCGAACCTCACCGGCATTCTCCAGCACTTTCGAGAGCTCAACCCGCGCAATGATATTGGTCGGATCTTTGTTAATTATTCGCGACCACAGCTCCCGCGCGCGTGCGAACTCCTTCGAAGCCTGAGCTGCGCGGGCGAGCATTACTCCTTCATAGAAAAGCTCGCGATCTCTGTCTCTAATTTTGAGGCGTCGCTCGCGGAAGTAGCCGCGAATCCCATACATCGATGCGATCAGGGTCGCCACGAGAAACCCAACCACGAAAGTCGCAATCAGAATTACTCCAGCGTTTCCCGAATAGCTCGTCGAGCCACCGAGATGTACCGTCATCGTCTCGCGGTTTTGAATAACCAAGTAAAGCGCGATGCCGACGATGACAAGTACACTGACCAGCCTGTTAATACGCGTGATCATAATACGACTATGGTAGCCGTTGCAGGATTGAATTGTAAAGTCTTTGATCAGCTACGCCAATTGCAGCGAGTGCTCGTCTCGTCGAACCGATCCTTTACGACGCGAGGGCTTCTTAAGAGTTAGCCTTCCGGCGCGCACCCAGAGCCCCTCAATGTCGTAATGGGAACGCAGCGGTTCATAAAAGACATGCACTATGATCTCTCCGCAGTCGATTACGACCCAGTGCCCAACTTCAAGCCCTTCGACTGACTCCGGTTCGATGCCGCGCGCAGCGAGCGCATCTATTACGCGATTTGCAATACCTTGGACCTGTCGGTCGGAGCGTCCGCTTGCAACAATAAACAGGTCGGTAAGATCAATTAGTTTTGAAACATCGAGGACTGCCACATCCTTTGCCTTAGCGTCGTTACATGCGTTTACTATGTCGTAACCGATATCCATTGATTCGGACCATACCTGGGACGCGCGAGCTAAGTTTCCTTTCATACTTGGCAGTATTCCTCCATTTTTTTTGTTTTGAGTGTACAACGAGATAGAACTGACTTTGAAATTTGCGTCGTCACTGGCCAGGGAAAATGTCGTGTGCAATATGCATTGGGCTTCGCGAATTTGAATCGGACGCTATGAAGATATCGACGTATCAGGCTATTTTTCCTCCCCGATAGCTGCGGTTTCTAGTGTTCTTGCCACCTGAAAGAAAGATCGGCTGTGCGCGCAATCTGCTAAAGCAAGAAAACGCAAGCTCTACGTGCATTTCGTATAAGCTCATTATTGTTAATTTAAAGGCAGCAAGAAGGGTAAGAAATGGGGCAACGCCAAGAGGGAAAAGCTGTATTTTTAACGGTTTAGACGTAGTTTGTGAACTCCTTAATACGTACCCAACTGCTTCTATTTTACCAAAGACCCGCGATCTCAGCAACAGAGATATCTTTAAGATGTAGTCTTTCCGAATGACGATTCCCTTTTAGCGCCGGGGAATGCGTTATTGGCCCTCTTCGGGAGTTGCTGTCGGAGTTGGCGATGCTTCGATGGCCCCGACGACGCTGACATTAATCTCGTCGAGAATGGTTCCACTTGGAGCAGTGTCTGTGACCACATCGCCCGAGGAAGGGTTGTAAATATATAGGGACGAGGTCGTCTGTAGCGCGATCTCTTCGCCTTCGAGGTCAGGATCAAAATCCCCGACTGCGAACGCCCCCTTGCCAGGAAAGGTATGGCGGCCGACTTTGCGACCACGAACCGTAAATACTCGGATAGTAGTGTCGGAGTCATCTTCGGAAATGAATCCTACATTGTCGGTACCTTCAGCATTGTTCACGGGAAATGGCCGAGGCCTTGGTTCGACGCCAAGAGCCGCCGGGAATCGCGTAAAGCTCCGCACTTTTTTAGTTTTTGTGTCCCGGAAGGTAAGTCGCGGACGGCTACCACTACCTTCGCCAAAAGCGGCAGCGCAATCGCGAAGCCCGTTCGGATTAAGATAGAAGACTCGATCTCCCGAGCTGCCAAGTACAAACGAAAGTACTGGACGAGGGTTAGAGAAAAGATTGGGCTTAATTTGCCAGCGGATTTTGGATCCCTCAAAACGAACTACCGCCGCGTCGCTGATGCCGTCACCATTAAAGTCCGCCCCGGAGAGCGTATTGTCACCGGCTTTGCCAAACTTCTTTTGAAGAACTGATCCTTCACCCTCAAGCAGCTTCCAAAGCAGCCCTTGGCCGCTTTGTCGGATAACGGCGAGTGACATTAGTTCTGGATCCAGCCATTTCGCCGGGGCAGGTGAATCAGTCGTCAGGCCAAAAGTTGTTGCTATGTCGTCATTGCCGCTTGTCGATCCGAGACAGCTCCAGGCGAACTCACTCCCTGAAGTGGCGGTAAAGGTAATATCGGAAATTCCGTCGGCATCGCAATCGGTCTGAATTTGAGAAGTAGCGGGGAGCGCCGGGGCGAGGGCGGTCAGAGCTAAGAATAATAATCGGCGCATATTTGAGAAGAATAACTTAGTCGCGTGGAGCCTGCAATTCGGCTCGATGCGCACGGGTAACGCTTGGGGAGAGTATAAAGTGGGGAAGGGGAGCCTCTTATATTGTTTCTAGCCTATCGGCGAGCCGATTTACCAAGGCTTCGACCCCTTTGCCTGTTGCGCTTGAAATCGCATAACACTCGATCCCGCGTTTGCGAAATCGGTCCTGAATTGAATCAAGCCGACCGTCTTCAGTAATAGTATCAATTTTTGTTATTACTACTATCTGTGTCCTCGTCGCTAGGTCGGCAGAGAACTCAGCCAGCTCAAAATTTATCTTTTCGTATGCATCAATTGGGTCTATCTCCGCACCATCGCTTTCGTACTGATTTGGATCGATTAGATGCACAAGCAATTTTGTGCGCTCGACGTGCTTGAGGAACTTGATGCCCAATCCCTTGCCTTCGTGCGCACCGGGAATCAATCCGGGGATGTCGGCAACTACAAAATTTCGACGTTTTGCACGGACGACGCCTAGATTAGGGGTCAGGGTAGTAAAGGGATAGTCCGCGATTTTCGGGCGTGCCGCCGAAATCACTGAAATAAGGGTCGATTTTCCGGCATTCGGAAAACCGATGAGCCCCACATCGGCTACCAGCTTTAACGAGAGGGTGTAGTCGCCTTCTTGCCCTACTTCTCCAGGCTGGTAGTGCTCGGGAAATTGATGTGTGGCGCTTTTGAAAAAGGTATTGCCCTTGCCGCCTCGTCCGCCTTTTGCCAATACGAATCGCGACTGGTCGCTATCGAGGTCGCAGACCAGCTCACCGTCTTCGCTGCGCAGAACCTGCGTACCGACGGGGAGACGAATGATAAGATCGTCGCCATCTTTTCCGGCCTTATTGCTTCCCTGGCCGGGCGAGCCGTCCTTTGCTTCCCAGCGTGGTTGAAACTTGAAATCGAGAAGGGTGAGGGTATTCAGGTCGGCAACGAGCACGACATCGCCGCCATCGCCGCCGTCGCCACCATCCGGCCCGCCGTATGGGACATACTTTTCGCGACGAAAGCTCTTACAGCCGGAACCACCATGGCCGGCGCGGACCGCTATAGTCGCTTCGTCGATGAACTTCATACACTACAGGCCTTTAAGGCCAAATTTACTCCTCGCGCCCCGTCGCGATGGCGATAGAGCACGCACTGTAGGGGCTAAAACAAAGCGGCCCGTATAAGGGCCGCTACTGATACAAGTTAGGGAACCTAGTTGTCGCTTACGCTGCGACAACATCTATCAATGTTCTTTCACCCTTTCTGAACTTGACCACGCCATCGACCAGCGCGAAGAGCGTGAAGTCGGAACCTGTTCCAACATTGTAGCCAGCATAAAAGCTACTGCCACGTTGCCGCACTAAGATGTTTCCCGCTTTGACGGTCTCACCACCAAAACGCTTTATCCCTAAGCGCTTGCCCTTGCTGTCGCGGCCGTTACGGGAACTACCTCCTGCTTTCTTATGTGCCATTGTCGAGATCTCCTGCTTAAAATTTGAAACGTAATCGTTATGTCCTAGCCGATGCTCTCGATAAGCACGCGGGTTTGCTCCTGACGATGACCCTGTTTCTTGGTGTAGCCCTTGCGACGGCGCTTCTTGTAGATAACCACTTTCTTTGCACGCTCGTGCGCAACAATTTTGCCCTTCACCTCGGCTCCCTCGATCAAGGGACGCCCTACCTTAACGGTATCGCCGTCTTTCATGAGCAGCACATCGCTAAAAAGCACCGCTGAGCCAACTTCACCGACCAATTTTTCTACGGCAATTCTCTCACCCGCGGACACGCGGTACTGCTTACCGCCGGTACGGATTACTGCGTAGCTAATTTCACCATTTTTTTCCATGCGCGCACACACCTAGGCCCTCCAAAAAACTCTGGAAAGGGCACTTGAAAAAGCCTTAAGTTACTGAAAATACTGCTTACAAGAAGCTCTTCTTAGGCGCGGCAGTGTATCTGTAAAGGGGGGTAAAATCAAGTCGGGGCACCGAAAAAGTATTTTTTCGAGGCTGCCTAACTTTTCGACTTCTGCTACACTATCCAATAAGTTAGCTAAAATTCCCCAAGCCTAGGGGGGATTTTGGCCGGTGTTGATTTTTTGCCTTTTGAGCTTGCAGACATGTCAGGAAGTGCCACTCCATTTGTTGTTGCTGTTATTGATGACGATGAGAGCGTGTCTCGAAGCCTCGTGCTTAATCTCGAGTTGGAGGGCTACCAGGTCATTACCGCGCCGAATGGCGAGGCTGGAGTTGACCTCGTTAAGAATAAAAACCCTGATCTAATAATTCTTGATGTAATGATGCCTGTCAAAGATGGCTTGCAGGCCTGCAAGGAGCTTCGCAATTCAGGCGTTTCTACTCCACTCATTCTTCTGACTGCTCGTAGTGCTGAAGTTGATAGGGTTTTGGGGCTTGATCTTGGTGCCGATGACTACCTCGCGAAGCCTTTCGGTATGCGTGAGCTTGTTGCAAGAGTACGAGCGCTTCTACGTCGCACGCAGACGACCCAAGAAGTCGACAGGGTTGATTTTGACGATGTGATTATTGATTTCAAAGCTTACCGTGCTGAGCGAAATAATACGCCGCTTGAGCTTTCGGCGCGCGAGTATCGACTTCTTCGTTATTTGGTTGCAAAAAAGGGTGCGGTGGTCACCCGCGATGAGCTTCTTGATGAAGTGTGGGGATATAATTCGTATCCTTCTACTCGTACTGTTGATAACCATATTGCCCGGCTGCGCCAGAAAATAGAGGACAATGTCGATAGCCCGCGGCACATTCTGACCGTGCACGGTGTTGGGTATAAGTTCGTAGCTTAGAATAATAGAATATTTTTTTGGTGCCCGTACTATTGAGTGGTGCCGAGCTAGTGCGTTGCGGTCTTGGCGAGTGTCGCCGAGGACTCAGCGTGGGTCGGACAACGGGTGGGCCAATTAACCGTGTAAATGAGAAGGCGGCTTGCCAATGAAGGCAAGCCGCCCTTGATTTCTCTCCTTATGCGAGGCAAACCGCCTGGCTCCGAGGAATCGGCGCGCAAAACGGTGCCAAGACAAGACTTTGGCGAAGTGCCGCAGTCATTGTCTCAAGGATGTAATCGCACAAACCTGGGCCGTTCTTGACACCAGAGCACTGCTGACCGAGGCCAATCAGATCAACAGTGCCGTTAACGGACTCGAACGGCGTGATATCGAAGTACTTATCGCGCAACTCAGGAACCGCCGCGGCAATTGCAAGCGCGTCGTAAATCGGCACGGCATCCACAAGGTCGTGGATCTTGTCGGAAACAGTGCGATCGGCACCCTTTCCTTTCAAGATGAATTTGCGAAACCAATCGGCGGTCTGACGCTCCGGCATTTTTCGTTCGAGCCGGACGATATGGTCCAGCGGAAGGTTGCAATTGACCCAGAATTCGTCAAAATGTCCGTCGATTCCATCGACGAGCCAATTGCCAACCTCGTGGCCAAGGCTTCCCAGTTGGCGAAACTGCTGAAGCGGCATCGAGGCCGCGTATGCGGCGAACCGGGTCACCACTGTGAGCGGGACTCCCAGTGTTTGAAGTTCGCGGAAGACATAGTCACCCGCGGGCTTGTTGAAGTACAAATTTTTCGCCGTGTCAGGGAGAAGTCTCTGTTTCTCGTCGCGGACGGGAAGGTCGCCTTGCATCTCAATCCCACCCATCAGAATCACGTGTGCAGTTTTCTGCACAAACAGATCCCTCTCGCTGGCAATGAACGCGGCCAAGTCCCCGAGCGGCGCCATGAGCACGATCGTCAAGGACTTGTCTGTCGCCTGTTCAAAGAGCGCCGCCAGCAGCTGCTCTGCTTTCGCGAGCGGCCTTGAAGCGCTGCACCACGGGGTTCTTCTGAACCAGAACTCGTCGGCCCTTCCGCGCCCCGCCACAAGCGGCAGGTCACGAAGATTCAACCGATCCAACATTCCACGTCCAATCTCGGTTCGATAGTCCGTCGGATCGGTACCGCAAATGACACCTCGGAGCCGAAGAAAGGATTGGTCCTGCAGCCCTTTTGCGAAGACAATCGACACCGGATCGTCGACGTCTTCGCCGAAGTCGTTGAGACACAAGATATCCAATGTTTTTTTCATTTTTTTTTTTGTGTGTGTGTGAACTAGGGACAAAACTTTGAGCAAGGCTCGAATTACAAAGAACCTGTAATTTGGCCCACCCGTTCCTTCCGGAATTCCCGAAGGAGCGGATGGTAACTGCTTCTACTCGATAAGTAATAAATAAGGAGCGCTATTGAATGAAGCGTGCAGTATATCAGTTCACGACGCCTATTCAAATTTACGGATTTGCAGGGAAGGGTGCGAACGGGCGTGGTAATTGAGTGTCTAACTACCTAGAATCACAAGGTTGTTTTGATTTGTAAAAATTTTGTCGCAAAATTGCACCTTTTTTGTATGGAGTGAATCCAATACTAAAGAGGCGCGCAGCTGTCTTTACGCCTTAGGTTTTGTCCCAATTTAATGATGGTTCTTGTATTTGGTTTTCGAGCGGTTCGCTTGCCTGCAACCAAATAGACGTCAAAGTATAACGGGACTTCGTACCATGAAAAAAATGTCAGAAAGAGAGCTTCGAATTTTAGAGAAACCGGCGATAGTCTGCGCGGATGTCAACACCTTGCTTGGTGACTATGTTGATAATGAGCTCTCAGCCAGTCTCCGTGATCGTATTCATCAACATATTCGGCTCTGCCCGAAATGCGACGAAGGAGAGAAGCGCTATCGTGAGGTAATTGCGCTTGCCCGAGCTTTGCCTGAAAAGCCTGTCACTGAGAATGTGCGTAAGCGATTGCGTGAAGGACTTAATAGGCGCCTTGGAATATCGCTGCCACTTTAAATTCCTCAAGGCATAGGTAGCAGCTACCTTTTTTAAAAAGTGGGGGATTGGGGACACGTCGACGGTTCCGGGCGCGGGGCGGAGTTTGGTGTTTTCTCCGTGGGAGAATACGGTTTCCTTCGGCGTCTCGGGACTCGCGCGTCATGTGGCTCTGCTTAAGCTATGTGCAGTCGTATGAAGCGGTCTATGTACCCTCCTAACCAGCCAACAGAAAATATGGTGCTTTCACTGCTGCATTTATCGTCGAAATCGAGAGAAAGTTTCCCGAAATCTCAAGACGCAATCAAATTGCGGTGCTCGCTTGATTTGTAGTGGAGCATTGTCTATTCAATCTCTCGTGACAACTGCAGCAACCAGAGAGCTTCCCCTGCGCCAACGCACGCCCGATAGCTGGGCCGAGCGGGCGCTTGCCGATCCACTGAAACTTTTAAATGATCATGCCCATCTCGAAAAAAAAGCGGCTACTAATGCCCTTGACCTTCTTCCGCGTTGGCCGCAGCGCGAGCCTCCTCGGCGATGGGTACGGGTGATGACCTCTGTAGCACGCGACGAAGTGAGCCATCTCGCAACCGTAGTGAAGCGGCTTGAGGCCCGAGGTGGTGCGATGAGCCGAGCGCATACAAGCAGCTACGCACGAAAACTCCATGAGCTTGTGCGTTTGGGGAAGGGGCCCGATGAACTGGTTGATCGCGTGCTTATCTCGGCTCTGATTGAAGCGCGGTCATGCGAGCGATTTGAGATTCTCTCAAGAATGTGCAAGGACGAGGATCTCGCAAAACTATATCGATCGCTGTGGTCTTCCGAACATGGTCACTATCATGTCTTTGTTGAGGTAGCAGGAATGGTCAAAGGAGAGGAGCAGGCACGAGAACGCTTTGCTGACCTGCTTGATCGAGAGGCCGAAATTATTAAATTGCAGCCATCGGGACCATCAATCCACAGTTGGTAATAACGCGCGTATACGATTCAGCTCAAGTCTTGAGCCTACCATATAGGGCATCGGAATATTTCACCACAAAGGACGCAAAGGACACGAACGAAAATCCATATAAATCGGGGCTTTTTTGAGTATTTCTTTGCGTCCTTAGCGTCCTTTGTGGTGAAAAAATAAATTGAGTTGTCTCAGCATGTTGTTGTGAACATTCCGGCGCCCTACCTACCATAGATAATTCTCGCGCCTTGCGCTAACGTAACGCACATGGGCAAAGTCTTTATCGTCGACGGGTCCGGCTACATTTTTCGCGCGTATTATGCCGTGCCTCCGCTTTCTACTCGCGACGGATTTCCTACGAACGCCCTTTTTGGTTACACCAAGATGCTGACCAAGCTTCTTGCCGGGGCAGATACCCAGCATGTCGTGGTGGTGTTTGACGCTGGACAGAAAACTTTCCGTAATGAGCTCTACCCCGAATACAAAGCAAACCGAAAAGAGTGCCCCGATGATCTCGGCGAACAATTTCCGCATTTTCGTACAATTTCAAGGGCGCTTGGCCTTCCTGTATACGAACTCGCCGGTTTTGAAGCTGATGATGTCATCGGCACCCTGAGCTCGAGACTCACTGCAGCTGGGCATGAGGTTGTGGTCGTTACCGGCGACAAAGACCTGATGCAGCTGGTCGGAGGAAAGCTCGTAATCTGGGATACGATGAAAGATAAGTGGTACGACCCGCAGGGGGTAAAAGAAAAGTTTGGCGTTCCACCAGAGAAAGTTGTCGAGTTCCTTGGGCTCACTGGAGACAGCTCCGATAACATTCCCGGCCTAAGTGGGGTTGGACCGAAAACTGCTGTTCAACTTATTGAAAAGTTTGGAGATGTTGAGACTATACTAAGTTCCGCAGAGGCCATAAAAGCTGACCCCGAGATACGAAATCGCAAAAAAATAGCCGAGCAGGTTGAATTTCAGGCCGCCGAGGCTCGTCTAAGTAGGCGGCTAGTGGAGATCGATAAGAATGCTCCGGTTTTGCTTGCCTTGGAAGGGAAAGAGGTGAGTCTCTCAGAAATGTCAGATGACAAGGTCTATGCGGCGCTCTCCCGAGGCACCCCGGACTATTCCACGCTGAAGACCCTCGGTGAGAAGTTCGAGTTCTCCTCGCTTTTTCAAAACATAAAAGATCCAAACGAAGTCGCACAGAGCAGCGCACACGAGAAGTATTGTACGGTGCTTGCAGCCGATTTTGATGCTTTTCTGTCGGAGCTGAAGGCGCAAGAGGAATTTGCGATCGATACCGAGACTACTTCGCTTGATGTGCTTGAAGCAGAGCTGGTGGGAGTCTCCTTTTGCTGGTCCGATGAAAAGGCTTGGTATGTGCCGCTTCGCGCGAAAGATGTGGCGGGCCTTGTGAAAGAGGCAGAATTTGTCGCCGCACTAAAGCCGATTCTCGAAAATGCTGCGGTAAAGAAGTATGGCCAGAATTTAAAATATGACAGCAGTGTCTTCGCTCGGCTCGGCATCTTGCTTCGAGCGATCGCCTTCGACACGATGGTGGCCGCGTATGTATTGAATCCCGATCGAGGATCCTACAATCTGACGACCCTTTCGAATGAGTTCTTAGGCCGTTCGGTAATTGAATTTGATGACGTGGTCGGTGAAAATGCCACGTTTGGCGAGGTCGACCTTGCTTCGGCCACGAAATACGCCTGTCAGGACGCCCATTTTGCGTGGCTTCTTGTAAAACATCTCGAACCCAAGATTAAGGCCCAGGAACTTGAGCGAGTCTTTTACGAGATCGAAATGCCGCTCGTGCCGATCCTCGCGGCGATGGAGCGGCGTGGAATACTTCTCGATATCAAGCTGCTGAATAAAATGTCCGAAGAACTTGGCGTAAAGCTCGAGGCGATCAAGATCAAGCTTTTCGAGTTGGCAGGAGGCGAGTTTAACATTAATTCGCCCAAGCAGCTCGCGGACATACTTTTTAATAAGTTGAAGATTCCCACTAAGGGAATTAAGAAAACAAAAACAGGAATCTCGACCGATTCCAGCGTGCTCGAAAAATTGGCAAAAGAGCACCCGCTTGCCGAGCTTATACTGCAGTACCGCATGCTCTTTAAACTGAAGAGCACCTACGTCGATACCTTGCCGGCCGAAGTTTCGACAAGAGATGGGCGACTGCACACAAAGTTTAATCAGACGGGCACCGGGACCGGGAGACTTTCGAGCTCCGAGCCGAATTTACAGAATATTCCCGTGCAGACCGAAGAGGGGCGGCGAATTCGGGGTGCCTTTATTGCGGAAGAGGGGAAATCACTTGTCTCGGCGGATTATTCGCAGATCGAGCTGCGTCTGCTTGCGCATATGAGTGGCGACCCGACGCTGATTCAGACCTTCCGAGATGGCGTCGATGTACATACTCGGACCGCGCAGGAGCTGCTGGGAATTACTGATCCCGCGCAAGTGACTGCTGAACAGCGGCGCATTGGCAAGACAATTAATTTCGGCGTCATTTACGGTATGGGCCCCTTCCGGCTTGCCAAAGAGCTGGAGATTCCTGTGAACATCGCCACCCGTTATATCGACGATTATTTTGCGCGCTACCCGGGTGTGCAGGCCTTTTTCAAAAAGGTAGAAGAGGAGGCGATGAGCCGTGGCGTTGTTTCGACGCTCTTTGGCAGAAAGCGAATTCTGAGTGAGCTTGATACCGCAGGGCGCGATCAGGGATTTGTGCTGCGTGCGGCTATCAACGCCCCGATACAGGGAACTGCCGCGGACCTGATTAAGATCGCAATGATCCGAGTCGAAGAGAGACTACGATCTGAGAAAGCGCCGGCGACAATGTTGCTACAGATTCATGATGAGCTGCTCTTTGAATGTGAGCAGTCATTTGTTCCGCAGATTGAGGTAGTATTACGTTGCGAGATGGAGCAGGCCTTGGCATTGAGTGTTCCCTTGAAAGTCGAGGTCGGTAATGGCCGAACTTGGCAGGAGGCGCACGCTTGAAGTTTGAAGAACTCCAGGGCAGTGACGATGGCGCTCTCGTGAATCTTGCGCGCGAAGGCAATCGTGATGCCTATCGTGTTCTCGTTGAGCGTTACCAAGGCAGGATTTTTGCAATTGCCTATGAAATCGTCAAAAGGAAGGAAGATGCCGAAGATGTTGCACAAGAAGCCTTTGTAAAGGCGTACCTGTCGCTGAAGGGATTTAAGGGCGAATCTTCTTTCTTTACATGGATTTACCGCATTGCCTACAACATGGCCCTCGATTTCAGGCGCAGCGCCCTTAGAAAAGGTGGGGCTCCAGTTGAATTTGATGAGAAAAACGCCGTCCAAGTAGGTGAAATTCCAAGCGCTTCGGTGGTACGCGGGCCGTTTGAGCTGGTCTTAGATAAGGAAAAGGTTTCAATGCTGCGTAAAGCGCTCGACGAAATTTCAGATGAGCATCGAGCGGTGGTTATTTTGCGCGAAGTCGAGGGTATGAGCTATGACGAAATTGCAAAAGTCGTTGGCGTATCAAAAGGAACGGTAATGAGCCGCTTACACTATGCGCGAAAGAGTCTGCAGAAGGCGCTTCGCGACGGTTCGGTTGTATCAACATAGCGAAGCTTCAAGTGAGGCGCCGACAGGCGAGTGTAATGAATTGAGGATCTCGAGGAGAAAGCCATGATTCAGGATAAGAGAGAAGGAAAGTGTGCCGAACATAAGCGGAGTTCCGCTTTGCCTGAGTTGAGCGAGGCGGAGGAGCAGCTTTTGACGCGCTATTTTGATAGCGAGACCTCATTGCTTGATGGGCTTCTGGTTCGCTCTTTGAAGTGGCGTAAATCCGAGTCAGTGGAACAGTTTTTGGGGCTTCTTGGAGTAATTCGTGAGATCTCGCGGGGTGAGCAGGCGGGAATATTAAAGACCAATCCAAAGCCGGTCGATCTTTGGTCGAAGATTGATCAGCGTATCAGTGAAGAGGAGCGTATTGCGGTTTTTTATGGACGTGAACGTTTCTCGAGCCATAACCGAGCGGCGCTGCCTGCTCGGGAAGAGCCTTCAAAGGTCGCTGAAATGCTCGGCCGATTTGTGTGGAGCCTAGGGGGAGGGCTTGTTGCCGCGTGCGCGACATTTGTCATGCTTCGAGGCCCTGCTCCGGTGACTCAGATGGTGGGTTTGTCGCACGGTAGTCAAGAGGGAAATTTGGCACCGGTCGCGGTCGTGCGTCCTGTCAGTGATACTGCGTCTTCTGATCTTGCGTACGATGACGAAGGGCCGCATGTTGTAGAGGTAGATTGGATGCGGAGTGATGGACGTGTACGTCTGTTGCACCAACCGCAAGATCGTTCGGCGCTTATTTGGGTTAAGAAGAGGCAGCCGTTTAATGGAAGTACGCTTAGCAGGTATGAGCAGAGAAGATTGGGAGAGAGTAGATTGGGACAAAGTGTGACTCCCCTTGATGTAGCACCAATTCAAGTTCTTAACGATCGGATACCGGATAGCATTCCGGTGAGTAATCGATGATGTGTTTGTAAGTAGTCACCGATGAATCCGTGGCCATTGATAGAATTTCTGAAATCTGAATTGCGAGGCGATATTGTGTTAGCTTTTGCGCTTTCGCTGCTACTTCCTTTCCACGCTCGCGCTGAAGATGCGAAAGCCGTGGCGGAGAATGTCCCCTCGGCTTGGGTACTCGTACGCACAGTAGAAGCTTTAGGTGGCGGTAGTCCCGTAGCGCAATCGATTGCGCCGAAAATTGATCCGCGCCTCTCGGATATTGGTGAGAAACTTCGAAAGCTCCACTTCAAAAGTTTTCGCTTGCTCTCATCGCAGACTCAAGTCGTGCCTCTCATGAAGAAAGGTAAGCTCGCGCTGATAAATGGCGATAATCTAATTCTACGACCGCTCCTTGTTTCGCCGGACAGAATTAGCATGTGGCTCAAGTGGAAAGATGCCAATGGTATGGAAGTTCTTGATACTCGGATGCATTTTGATCCGGGTGAGAGCATGTTAACCGGCACAGATCATAGCGATGAGAGCGGAGTGATCTTGGCAATCGAGGTCAAGCCGGCCCCGTAGCACCTTTCGTACCTTTCCGCGTATTCCGTTTCCGCATTCGGCAAAGCACATTAGCCCGAGTCTGAACCTTTTCCGCCAATACCCCGGCAAAAAGCGCCGATCCGTCAAATTTCCAACAAAATCCCAGGTTTTAGAGCTCTGGATAAGATGAGTGTTGTTAATTGCTTACGTGAATTTGTTAAAGCTTGACCGTAGCTAAGTCGACTATTTCATTTGGCCCGCGAATTGCCCTTGAGTCTTGGCAGAGTCACTGCCAGTAACACGTAAAGGCGAGGAGAGCATGCAAAAGAAAGAGAAGAATACCGAAGAGGTCAAGACCGAAGCTTGTGAAATTATCGAGCTTGCGATCAATGATATCGAGACTCTTGCCCGCGCATTTGATCTTATAGCAACCGTATCAAGCAAACTTCCAAATCCTCAACTACGATTCGACACTGACAAACCAGAATCAGCAATCAATTAAGCAACCCTTTCCAGGCGAACATAATCGGAGTGCGGATGCACAGCGATTATTCGTGCCTTGATTCGACTCCCGAGGCGTGGCGTTTCCTCGCATTTTACGAAAAATGGGGAATAAAGATGATCCAACTCAACGAGCGGATTTTTAAGATCTATCCGAACAACCGTACCCTCGATGAGTGGATCCGTTTGACTGCGGAGAGCCAGAAATTTTAGCAACCAATAGCGGCGAGTTTCCTTGGAAACTGCCATCGCTGTTGCAAGAGGCTCTTCAAGACCTTTAAGAATCTCGCTAAGCATGGCATGGCTATAGTAGCCCTTGCCGTCTTTGAGAAAGCTAATCAACTGCCGTTGGTTGCAAAGATCGGAGTAACGGCGAATCGGTGAAGTTACTTGGGCATACGCCGAAAGCCCGAGCGTTGAATGCGGCATAGGTTTGGTTCCGGAAACGGAACGCTTAAGCCGTGCACGAAGCGCATAGTCCCGAGGCGTGCCTTCAGGCATATCTTGAACTTCATCGTAGCCGGCATCGGGCGGTTCCTGCCCGCGGAATATGAGCGGGAGCCCATGAGAAGCTGCAAACTCTGCGCAGAGGCGGTTAGCAAGCACCATCATCTCGGCGATAAGAGAACGAGCGGGGCTTTCTTCGTCAATTTCGTCGAAGCGAGCTTCACCGCGCGCATTAACGACAGGAATAACCTCCTTCTTTTGCATCATCGAGGCGCCGCGCGATATGCGGTAGGTTTGTTGATTCATCGCTATTTGAAAAAGCAGGTCAAGCGAGACCGGAGAGTCGACAGCCACGCGCTGCTCTAAATGGTCATCAACTCCAACGTAATTTAAACGGGTATGTACCTTAATAATTGAAGGAACTATTTCGAAGTTCTCAATTTCAAGCTGCTGAGTGAGTCTTATGATACAGCTTAAAGTCGGACGAATCTCGCCGGCGCGAAGGCTTGCACGATCCTCTGAGAGCACTTCGGGAAGCATGTGGATAGTTCGATCGGGAAGATAGATAGACGTGGCTCGACGTTTGGCTTCCTCTTCGACGGCGGTTTCAGGAGCGACGAGCGCCGCCACATCGCTAATATGAATACCCAAGGTATAGCCGTCTTTGCTTTTCTCCAATGAAAGCGCGTCGTCCATGTCCTTTGTTGAATCATCATCAATGGTGACACACGCGAGCGTGGTAAGGTCTCTTCTTGATTTGTCGCCACGTGCGGCAAAAAGATCTATTTGCGAAGCATTTTCGCGAGTTTTCTCGGAAAATTGAATTGGTGGACGATGACGAAGAAGCGCCAAATTCTGGTCGGGGCAAAAGTGAGCAATTTTAAGCAAAATTGAAAAAGCGCGTTCCGGAGCGCGGCCCTGAGGCTGAAGTCCGAGAATAGAAGCGGACTGATCGAGAAGTTCCTTAACCTCCTTTTGCCGCGAATTATCGAGATGAGCCGCGTCGACGGCAATATCTTCGAGCAGGCGGAGGGTGTCGCGAGCTTCGTCTGGAATGGGAAGCGCGGGATCGTGAAGACGCAGCTTAAAAAACTCTATAGTGACTTTTTCTTTACGGCGGCGTTCATCGGCGGCACGCGCCACTCGTGTGAGTTCCTCGACCTGTTCGGCAGAGCGTGGTACGAAATATTCACGCTGCCGTTTGAAATAGGTCTGAGCTTGAAGCAGCGCAAGCCTCAGAGCGAGATGCTGAGGAAGCGAATCGTCACCCAAGTATAGCTTCGCAAGATCTGCGGTAAGATAGTTTCTGGGATCGTCTTTTACAAACTCCCATAATTCAGAGAGCGAGACCTCCGATGCTTTTGCGCGTGCAGTGCTCATAAGCTGAGTAAGGAATTGAACGCGATCCTGAGCCGAGGCTAAATTTGCCGGAGCTCTGCCGGGAAGTTCATGTATTCGCACCGGATCAATTTCAAGTTCGCGACCGCGATCATTAAAGATTGCGTAACGGTTTTTGCGAAATTGGATGACAATCGCCAAAATTGGATCGCTGTCATTCTCATACATCACGAGCGCGCCCGCAGAAAGCGTGGTGGCGAATGCAGTTTTGCTAGAGCCTTTTGGTAACAGTGCCATCTCGAGATCTGAGCACGGGGCACTGGCGCTGTCAAATTTGCGTTGCCTCAATAGTGTGGTGGTTTTACCCGTTCCTTTTCTACCTGATCGGCACTTGTAAGCTGTGCTTTTAGCTCCGCGATCTCGCGCCGTAAGAGGTCAATTTGATTTTGCTGAGTGCTTACGACTGAATTCAGCGCTTCAATTGTGGAGTCTTGAAACGATATCTTTATCTCTAGCTCAGTGAGTCGGGACTCTGTTTTTTCATCTGCCATGGCATTTTTCCGCTTATCGGTAGTCCTTACAGATCTGACTTATAAGCCTGGATTATACCGTTCTTGACCTGCTTGAATACCGGAGTACGAACCGCACAACCTTCTGCGTCAAGATGAAAGTTACCTGACGCTCCTTCCCGGTTCATCGAACGCAGACTCGAAATGATTGCACCTTGCTCAAAAGACTTTAGGTCAGTTACAACCTGCGCATACATTTTGAGTGCGTCATAAGACGTTGAAGCTGCAATCGACGCAGGCGCTTCATGAAATCGATCCTGGTATTTTTTAAAAAACTCCTCACTTTCGGAGATAAGCTGAGGAAAGATCGCGCCTTCAAGGGCGGTACCCGATTCACCTAATCGCTGCGCGTCGGTGTAGGCCAAATACTTAGCGCCATTAAATCCCAGCTTTTCAATTTCACGGGCTGCCAGTCCGAGCTGAGTATAGCTGGAAAAGAAAATTGCGTCGGGATGCCCGGCCATAATCACCTTGGCTGGACTCGCAAGCGACAGCTCACTTGGAAGCGGTTCTATTCGCGTCGTTATACGGCCACCGCCCTTGTTAAACTCTTCGTCGAAAAATTGACCCTGCTCTTCTTCCCACGGCTGCTTACTACTGAAGACTGCTGCAGATCGATGCCCATGAGATAATGCCAGCCTCGCAACCGAGCGTGCACTAGTCTCGTCAACACCGCGGACATTGAGAATATGCGGGGCTGCTTTGTGGAAAGCAGATGCACCCGATGATGGAGTAATAACAAGCAGGCCCTTTTCTTTAGCAATAATCGGAGCAAGCGCCAAAGACGCAGGAGTCCAATTCGGGCCGATGATTAAGCGGATCTGCTTATTAAGTCGCAAGCGCCGATAGGCGGTGACTGCTTTCGCCGCGGTAACTGCCTCTTCAGAATCTTCAGTAACAAAAGTAATTTTTTGACCAAGTATTCCGCCTTCTGCATTTAATTCATCGGCGGCAAGCTTTAGTCCGCGCTGCGTAGCGATTCCATCGACCGCGCAAGGGCCGGTGAGGCACGCGAGTACTCCAACAGTAAGATCTTGTGCCTTGGCATTCAAAGTGGCGAGGAATAATGCGAAACAAAGTAGATATCTCATTACGTATAATTGGTAGCATATTCGTAGAGGGAGTTGGTAGCTATTCGAGGTTGCCTTTGCAGGTCTATTGAGTTGGCCCCTTAATGTAGTCTCGCCTGGGAGAAATGTGCCGGGGTTTGTCTTGGCATTTAAGTCAAAGGTACTATAATGCGGACAGTTCTAAAATGAAGCTGGCGTACTTTGATTAGTTGGCGCTAAGTGACGCTCGATAATTTCTGAAAGTTATAATGGAACGTTGGAGTAAGAAAGTGGGTCTCGCCATTCAGTCTTGGAATTCGCGGCTCGCAAGAAGCGGCCTTCGAATCGCAAGCGTGTTAGTCCTATTGATGTCTTCATCTGCGCTGGGCGACATTACTGAAGTGGTGCCAGCTGACCGACTGGTAGACTGGAGAGTCGGTCAAAACGTGGGAGTTCCTGGTGGTATAGATCAATTCTTGCCAGGTGGCACAAAGCAGCGGATCCATCTCATTGACGTCACGAAAGCTCCGTTTAATGCCGATAACTCGGGGCTCACTGACTCCTCAAGCGTCATAAATAATGCAATCTCCACCTCGGCTGAAAATGATGTAATCTTTCTTCCCTCGGGCACCTACAAGCTTGACGCCCCGATTACCACGACGTTTGGCGCTCACTACATGAGTAACCGCACTATTCGCGGAGCTGGCTACTCTACTATTCTCAAGCCAAGCGGGATTGCCATAGAGATCGGAGGCGGGGATGGGTATAACGCGTTCTTGAATCCATCAATTATACTTCCAGCACTGGCTCGCAGCCAATCAGAAATTCCGCTTTCCGACACAACAAGTTTCAAGGAAGGAGATATTTTTCACATCGCTGTTAGAGAGAGCTCAGATCCAAGTAATTTTTGGATCCACAGAAGCGGCCCATATGCTAATTCGAGGACTTTTAAGACACGAGTTGTCGGAAAGTCCGCAACATCGGTATCGGTGTTTCCACCAATATTATTTGACATGCCACTGCGGCTAGAACCAAAGGGTGCGCGAATACCCTACGTCGCCAATTTCATAGGTGTCGAGGATCTTCAGATCGATTTAAGTAATAGCGGTGGAGATCATCCTGTACGTATGCGCCAAGCTTTTGGATCTTGGTTCAAAGGTATTAAGGTAGTCAATGCCCTCGACTATCACATGCGAATTGCATACTCAATTCAAAGTGAAATTAGGGAAGTCGAAATTCACAAGCGGCGCGCCACCGGCCCGGGAGGATCTGGGATAATATTCGACGAAAATACCAATTGTTTAGTCGAGGATAATATTATCACGCAGACTTCTTCTCACATACAGATTAATGCGGGCTCGAGCGGAAATGTATTCGCCTACAATTTTCTTTTTGATCCGCGATTGGCTGGAGTTTGGGGTGCCGCATTGAAAGGCAATCACGCGCCACACAATAGTTATAATCTTTACGAGGGAAATATTTCTGCGAACTTCCAAGACGACGGCTATCATGGCAGTGGGTCACATGGAATCTTATTTCGCAATTGGCTTCATGGTACCATGCCGAAAGCTACCGATCCCACGGTGATGGAAGCAGGACGCTATATTCTCAACCTTTGCCGCTTTTCGCGAAATTATTCGCTGATTGGAAATGTGCTCGGACTTAATGGAATTATCGATGGCAGTTATTCTTTGGGTTGGCCGAATGTGGGAAATAGCGCTTGGTCGGGCGTTGCCAAGCCGTCAGCAGGAATTTGGTGGAGTGATTGGCCGGCGTGGCTTAATAATCAATATACAAAGGGCGATTCCGGATTTCAGGAGCTTGATCTTGATGTTGAAGCTACAAGTATAAAGCGGGCTAATTACCTTGTGCCCGACGGCGTTCCTTCATCCGAAGCGCTAAATACTGCCACGATTCCTGCCTCGCTATTTCGTTCAGCGAAACCAGCGTACTTTGGCGAACTACGTTGGCCACCCATTTCGACTGAGAATCTGACCTTTGTGCCCAATCTTCAGTCGATGACGACTAAACCAATTATACCAGCACAGGCCCGCTACTTTCGTCTAACCGTACCCCTTGCTGGCGACATTCCTCAGGCCCCGACCAAGCTCGAAGTGGTGACTCGCTAAGAAAGTGAATTTACGGTGCAGGTTAGTGCAAGTCTCGCACGGCGTAAGTTTGCGATTCCGCCACCTCATCTTTGCAATAATCGCCTTTGAGAAGAGAATCAACTTGCCGCGGCCTGCTCGGCCTGGGATTTCAAATCGCCGAGACCCTTCTCAAATTGGTCACCAACCATTTTGTCGCAGTCCATGAATAGACTAATCGCCTTGCCAATAAGATTGTTTTTACCAAACATACTCCACCGTACCTTAGTTTTGCCCTCGATTTCTACAAGGTTGAATTCCGCTGAGCTCGTGCTCGCGAAGGGTTCTTGAAAATCAAGTCTAAAAAGAATTAGTGAACTTGGAATACTTTCAGTAATGGTCATACGTCCTACGCCGACCTTTGAATTTCCAGCCCATTGGAATGAAGCACCCAGACCAGCAGCCGGCCCGTTGTAACCAGTTTTGGCTTTTGGATCCAGTTTGGCCCAGGGTGACCAGGTCTCCCAGTTATGCAAGTTGTTGATCTTCTCAAACACTAATGGCATCGGCGCGGCGATCATTGTCGAGCGAGTTACGCGAAATTCGTCGGGCTGACCTATTATCAGGGCGATGAGCACAGCAATGACAAAGAGAAACAATGTAAAGATTTTTTTGAGCATAAAGGCGCCATCCATTATTGCGTAACCGTACACGGTAGATGCTGTCTAAGTATAGCCAATTTTGCAAGAGAGTTCGATAGTTTAGAGCGATAAAGGGCTACTTTTTTCGCTTTACTCATAGTGCGAGCCTACCGATCCCTACATTACCGTCTCAAGCAGCGGACTAGCCTGGACTTCTCACAGCTTTCTACTGCGGAGGCATAAGATGTCGACTGACTTCGTTTTTCTAGGAATTGGTGCTCAACAGCCTGCAAGGCTGCTTCCGCGCCAATTCCGTCGAAAAGCCTCGTCATTCGCCATCCTATGCCTCCTCGTGACGAAACCTGTGAGAAGTCCAGGCTAGGGGAATAATCTCAAATATTCATTAGTTACAAATGCGTAAATTTGCCCGGCACCCAGTTTCTTTTCTCGAGCGATTCACTCGTCGTGGAGCATCACCGCGATGAAATCGCGCCACCTCATATATCCAGTGTTATTCTTTCTTTTTGGTGCGGCCATGCTCACAGCACTTTTTAACAAGAATAGCAGTTCGGAAATTGTGCCTTACTACCGTTCAGATAGCCTGGCCTCGCGAATGATACAGGCAGAGGCTGATATTGATCGCGATTCCCTTAAAGTTCGGCTTGGACATATCACCAGCTATGACTCACTTGTCGCAAGCTTCAGTGCGTTAAAGATGGGAGTCCAGGAATTGCAATCGCAAATTCAGTACCTTCCGCATCCATCGCGGGAACCACTTGAGACACTTCTCGCCGAAATGGACGCTCGGATTCTTAAGAAGGAAGCGTTCACCGAAGTCATGAAGACCAACAATCCAGTGCTTCGAGACTCATTGCAGCAGCTTTTTTCGACGCCATACGGTACGCCACATGAGCATTACGGGCTTGATTCGCAGGAAGTCCATTTCATTCATGACGTGAAGGAAGTCGCGCTCTCTAACGTGTTATTTCCTGGAGGCTTCAATGATGTAAAAAAGTTTGAACAGGCACTTAACGCTTTGTCGGAGATTGCCACCGCGGCAAAGAATAATAAGAGCGAGGATCTGCTCCGGCTTGCTCGCACGGTGCTTGAGCGCCAGCATCTTGCCGATCAAGCATTATTCTCGGCGCAGGCAGTTTCAATTGCCCAAGCAGTGCAGCGTTATATGGATAGCTTTAAAGCTGAGTCGGTTCGAGTGACTCGAGCTACGAAGCAATCTCGTTTCGTGCTCTACCTTGTGGCGATACTGTTGCTGATTCTTGTGACCGTGGTGTTTACGCGGCTATCCTCGGTGCTTAAGCAGCTCAATGCAACCAATGCCGATCTCGAGAACAAAGTCGATATACGCACTCGTGAGTTACAATGCACTAACATCGAACTTGAGCATGCCCGCGAAACAGCGGAGAGCGCTTCAAAACTCAAGTCGGAGTTCCTCGCTAACATGAGTCACGAAATTCGCACGCCGATGAATGGCATTATTGGCATGACCGAACTCGCGCTTCAAACTTCACTAAACGCTGAACAACGTGAGTACTTGGAGACCGTAAAGTCTTCCTCTGCTTCGTTACTTACCATTATTAATGACATTCTCGATTTTTCAAAAATAGAAGCTGGTAAGATTGATATCAACCCAATACCGATCAATGTCGAAAGCTTAGTGAAGAGAGTCACCTCACTTTTTGAACCTAAGGCACTTGAAAAACAGATTACTTTGCTTTGTAGTGTTGATTCAAAGATTCCTCCGATACTTCTAGGCGATGATGTGCGAATTTCGCAAGTGCTGATGAACTTGGTCGGAAACGCAATTAAGTTTACTCCGCAGGAGGGGGCCATATCAATTCAGGCGCATCTCGAGTCACAGTCTGAAATGTGTGCGCTGATCTCGTTTGCGGTCAGTGACTCCGGAATTGGAATTGCCTCCGACCGCTTAGTCCATGTGTTCGAAGCGTTTGCTCAAGCAGATGGCTCGACGACGCGGAAGTTTGGAGGTACTGGTCTTGGTCTTACTATCAGCAGGCAGCTTGTTGAGATAATGGGGGGGATTATCGAAGTTAAGAGCCGTCCTGGTATTGGTTCGGCTTTTATTTTTACCATGCCATTAAGAGTCCTTGATAGCATGCCGGAGTCAGTAGTAGTCCCTGAAATCCCAGAGAGGCAGGAGCCCCTTTCGGTGCTCAAGGTGCTCTTGGTCGAGGACAACCCAGTCAACCAAAAACTTGCGTCGAAGTTATTGGGTAAAAAGGGCCATCACGTGGTAGCTGTCTCGAACGGCGCGCTTGCCGTGCATCAGATAGTACAAAATGAAATTCGATTTGACCTAGTCTTGATGGACTGTGAGATGCCGGTCTTAAGTGGCTATGATGCGACCAGACAGATTCGTGAATACGAGAAAACAACCGGACGGCACGTTCCAATAATCGCAATGACCGCGCATGCAATGTCTGGTGACCGGGAGCGCTGCTTCGCCGCCGGGATGGATGACTATCTGGCAAAGCCATTTGACACCGCAGTGCTCTATCGCGTGCTTGGAAAGTGGGCCAAGTCTCCGGAGAAATCGCAAGAAGGCGGGAGTGGCGGATAGACAATGGAACTTGTAGAGCCTATTAATTGAAGATGGCGATTTGCAAATGTTAGATACTTCTCGGTCCAACATTCTTATTCTGACCTCGGCGGACGAGTTTGAAGAACATGTTTCTGAGCTGGAAGATCTTGCCCGTAACGCGATTGAAACCAATGTGTCGTATGAATGGTGGACGCATTGTCCTGCGCTGCGCCACTTGAGAGCCGCGCACGAAAATGTGCTCTCAGTAATCGTTCGTGATGATGTCGGCGAGGGACGGGGAGTGAGAGCAGTTGGCTTTTTCCCGCTGCTACGAAAAACTAGCTACTCGGGTTTACCAATTCCGCACTTCGCTCTATGGCGGCACTATCATGGTTTGCTTTCGGCACCCCTCGTACGCGCGGGAAGTGAGACAGCGTGCCTCAAAGCGCTCTTCAAGTGGGCAGAACAATATAATCCGCCGGTAATGTTCATTAACTTCGGAAATATTATCGGCGAAGGCCCTTTCGTGAACGCACTCATTTCATTTGCCGATGAAACGAAACGCCCTTGGATGCATAATATTTCGCAAAAACGGGCCTATTTAGAAGTGAAGGAGCCCTTCGATCGGTACATGGCAAGGCACTCACGAAAGCGCCTAAAGGAGTTAAAGCGAATTCAACGTCGACTTGAGGAGCAGGGGACTTTGGAGCGGCTGGTCCTCGAACCGGGAGCGCCTATTGAAGAGACCGAAAAATGGCTCACGGATTTTCTTGAGCTTGAGGCCAAAGGTTGGAAGGGCGCTCACGGTACGGCCATTGCAATGAGGCAGTCCGAGAAGGAATACTTCTTTCAGATCGCTCGCGCCGCGCACGCAAGAAACGCGTTGAGTATGTTGATGCTACGGCTCAATGGGAAAGCAGTCAGTATGCAATGCAACCTGCACGCCGGAGATGGAGCTTTTTCATATAAGATTGCCTTTGATGAAGCCTACGGGCACTGTTCGCCCGGCGTGATTGGTGCCTATGAGAACTTGCGCTATGTCCTTGATAAGAGCGGGCTTGCATGGATGGACTCAGGGGCAGATCCCGGGCATCCGATGATTGAGAGATTGTGGTTTGGTCGCCGTATTCTTAGTAGCTACAATGTTGGATTGTGCCGACCCTATAGCCGTTGTTGTTTCACACTTCTGAGAATTGCAAAGGCAGTAAGTAGCCGACTACGAAGTTTGATAGGCAGAG
>CAZEAC010000058.1:0-26141 GCA_964510065.1 uncultured Bdellovibrionales bacterium
TTCCAGGCTGATTTGCAATCAGCCACTTGACTTCTAACACAGCCTCTTCGCGTTAGAAATTATAGAGTGCGACTAAGTCCGGCCGCCTAGGCTAGACCCCACCAACTCTTCGTGACTCAGAGCTCCACTCATAGCAGGTTGAGCCAGCATCAAGGTAAAGCTTCCTTCCCTTGCGGCGAGCGGTCGAAATAATTGAATTTGCTGAGTGCGCGGCAGCGCCACCCGCACCGCCGTAGTAGCGTGCACATCCATTGCCGCCGTGACTGCGAGACCATTGTGCATAGTAACCCACAGAGCCGGCAACCGAGCCATCGCTATACAGGATATTGCAGCGCCCACTTGGACAGGGCGAGCAATTCGAGCCACTACCTATTATTGAATACGAGCCGCGTCGCGAGTCGCCGCCTGGAATATGATTCGAGGTGTCGGCTTTAATCAGGAAGTTCACTGGCTTAATTTTTGGACACTGCTTTGCAAGGGACGATTTTGCGCGTACAACCCGTCTGGCAGCCTGTCCAGAGGAGCGAGTGGTTTGCACAATAACCGTTGAATTCTGTGCCTGACCGACTCCCGGAAAGACCTGACCCACAATCGCGAACGCGCAGATGATTAATATGTTAGATTTTAGACTCATTCTGTATTTTTTCCTTACTACAAGGTTTTTGTGAAAGACGCCGGCAACTGCCGACCACAATAGTATCTCCTGACTCGAGCGATTGCGCAATAATACGAAACTTGGGCTTGCCCCGGTGGGGGACTTCAAAGCTCGTCGGTCGCCCCGCCCTTTGAAGCTGCGTTGCCGACAAGCCCGGCGGCTTCTAGAATAGCTTGAGGTTGATTGCCCTTAATGAGACGTGAGCCTATTTTTGTTACCGGCAAAGCTGTACCCACACCCATTCGGTCAAATTCGACGAAAGCTTCTCTACTCTTTGTGATGTCCAATTTTTTATAGCGAAGTTTGTGCTCGCGTAGCGTTCTCTCAAGCTTGGAACATTCGGCGCAATTTGGACCAACAAATACCATGATCGTGAGTACCTGCTTAGGTTTCGATGCCCCTTTTAACTTTTCGTCCGTGCCCTTCTGTTTCGCCGCGAGCTTCTCCTCTTTAGCTTTCCGGCGCTCTTCAATTTTCAGCTGGCGCTCTTCAAGCTGCTTCTGCTTTTGTAAATTCCGTTGGTATATCTTCCACTGTTTGCTGTTCATCGGCGGAAGAGTGGTTGGTGGGATCACCTGGCTACGATAGCGCTCGGGGACCTGTGAGATAGTGTCGACAAAGAAAATGTTTCCAGATTCGTCCTGGTAGCGCACAGATTGGGCGAAGCAGCGCCCGGCGCCGAAAACAGCTCCGAAGAAACACACTAAACCGAGGAAAACGATAACCCTTTTCATGGACTCCTGTTGATAGTTATAGCAGGCAATTGAAAATTCGTAACCTTGGCTAGAATGGCGATGTTACAGCGATTTTAGAGAGCTCGAAGCGCTGCGTCGAGATCGCGAATAATATCGTCCGGGTCTTCAACTCCCACTGCTAACCTTATACCGCCGGGATCTATTCCGAGCTTCTCCTGCTGCTTAGCGGGGTAGGCCGCGTGAGTCATCGAGCCCGGATGCTCGATGAGCGTCCTAAGCTGCCCGAGGCTTACGGCAAGAGTTACACAGTAGGCGTTGCGTGCGATAAAATCCATCATTCTTTCGCCGCGCCGTTTCGAGTCTTCGGCATTTTTCCCTCGAAGGTTAAAGTAGACCATAAACCCGGGCGCGAAATTGTCATTGTAATCGCGAAGCATTCGCAACGCTATCTCATGCTGTGGAAACGAAGTGAGGCCCGGATAACGCACTTTATCGATTTTCGGATGCGATTCCAAAAACGCCGCGACGCGCTGCGCATTCGCCTGCTGCTTTGGGATGCGAAGAGCCATCGTCGAAACGCCATGGACCAGAATGCCCCAAGCGGTCATAGGCGCCATCATTCCACCGAAGTCTTTACGAAAGAGAATTAGCTCTTCCTCAAATTCCTTTCGCGTCACCACTGCTCCGCCAAGATGTTCGCCAAATCCGCTAATACCCTTGGTAAGGCTATGTATCACGACGTCAATGCCATGGCTAATTGGCCGCTGACAGTAAGGTGTTGCAAAGGTGTTATCAATGACCGTAACAATTTTCTCTGACGACTTCCTCTTCCGATTGACCTTCTTAACTTCGTGCGCAATTGCATCAAGGTCGAGAAGTTCAAGATTAGGATTCACCGGTGACTCGAGATAAAGAACTCGAGTTCGAGGAGTAACGTATTGAAGAAAGGAATCCGGTTTCGTCAGATCACAGAAATGCACCTTGATTCCGAAGCGTGGCATCCAGCCGCTAAAGAGGCTGTAGGAGCAGCCGTAGATAGTGTTGTGTGAAATAATCTCCGAGCTTTCGCGGAGGAGGAATGTCGAGCCGGCATGCACGGCGGCCATTCCTGACGCGAATACCACTGCGCAATCGGTTCCTTCTGACACCGCCAAAGCATGTTGAAGCATGTCGGTGTTTGGGTTTCCCATCCGATCGTATACGTAAATTGGAGTTTCTTCTCCCTCCTCGTTGACTCCCTGTCCGATAGCTCCGAACCCTTCGGCACCGCGCTGTGCCGAACCCAAACGAAATGTACTGGTAGCGGTGACGGGTGGAAGTACATGGAAATCGTAGTTCCACTCTTTCGCCTTGGAGCGGCCATAGATAAGCCGGGTCGGAGTTGAATAGCGCTTTTCGTTTATCTTCTTTAATGACATGGTAGTTTTGGGTTTCGGCTTCTGTGTAATTATGATGCTCAGACGACCTATTACGTATGTTGTTAGTAACTAGTAATATTCTTGGACTGCGTGGACATTTCTAGCCGTGGCCCCGGGAGCAGTAGAAACCTGTGAGAAGTTCAGGTTAAGGGAAAGTGTAAGTTTGAGTGAGATGCGGATTGAAGTTAGAACGTATTTTTATATTTCTTGCTTTTCTGTTCTATGTAAGGGCGAATTGTCTTGTTGCCGAAGTTGAAGAGCATCATCACGGCGAGCATGCCGAGGCTTCAAATATTATCGTGCCCATGCCAAAAATTCGTCTACCTAATTTTGGACGGTTTAAGAAACAGTTTGTTTCGGTTTGTGAAGTGATCGGGGAGGATCTTCGCCGAGAAAAACTGTATGAGATGCTTCTCTCGCTTTCGGCACGAAATGAAGAATGTAGCTCATGCCGTCCTTTGATAAGCACTTTTGCTGCGGCATGTAAGCTGCCGGTGCAGAGGAAGAAGCCAAAAAAGAAGGAAGCCGATCCAGAGCACAGCGACGTCGAGAAAAGCATGGAGGAAGTTGATGCGGAGGTTGTGCCGACGCCAACACCCCATAAAAAAACAAAACAAAGAGAGCCGCATGCGGCAGTTATTGCGCTACTCTCTGAGCTTTTTGCGGAAATACGAGACTCCGGAGAAGATCTAAGTGAGCTTGTGAAAGCAATTGATAGACTTTCGGTTGCGCTCAGCACACATCCGAGCTTTACCCCTGGCGAGAGGGAGTATTTTTCGATTATGGCGGTGTATATAAGTGCCCCCTTCGCAGAGGTGCTGCGCGAAGATTCTGATCGTACCGATAATGGTAGAAGCGCTGAGCCATCAAAGGGAAATATAGACGACTTATTTCAATGAGTTCCTTGCAAGGGTGTCTTAAAACTGCCCGTGGGGGAGTGGGCACAGCACTTGCAATTTATGGACCTCTGGAACGGTAGGTCTCATCTTAAGTTATTGGCGGGAATACTTATCCCCGGCTAAGTGAATGAATTAACAGTAGTTATAGACCGCTTATGACGCTGCGTTTGCCCCTGCTGCTGCTTACTATTTGCATAGCGACTATGTCGCGCGTTTCCTTTGCCGAATCGGCGGTACCGATTGAAGCTCCTGCAGCGGAAGAGCAGCAGGCTCCGATTCTTGAGTTCTCAAACGAGGCTAATCTCGCTGCGATTCGCATGACGTGGGCCGAAATTCAGAAAGCTATTAGGTTTCGTCGGCTCGATCTTGCTACGGACCAATTGAATGAATTGAACAGGCTGCGTCGACTCGGCGGTTTTGAGTCGCTGCAGGAATACAGCCTTTACCTCATACAGGAAGGGCTCGATCGACTCTCTGTCGGCGACATTGATAGCGCGGCTTTTTTTGCGCGAAAGGCCCTTGAGCTTTCGCCGCGTGCGCCTGAAGTGCTTCTCCGATCGCTTTGGCTCGTAAAAGAAACAGGGGTCGCTCCGGTAGTAGGGCAGATTATTTCGGCGCTTCGCTACAGCTGGCGAAGTCCCTTTGTACTTATCCGAGGGCTTGAGGTTGTTGCATATCCATTTCTTTGGGCGCTTACCTTCGCGCTGTATATAGTGCTTGTGCTCAATTCGGCGTACCGCATTCAGCAACAGCTTCGTGGCTTTTCCAAGTTTGCTCCGGGAGTCGTGCGCGGCATGGTCGGTCCAATAATCGCGGTTCTTGGTCTTTCACTCCCGTGCTTCGGGGGGCCGCTTTGGAGTATTGTTTGTTGGACTGTTTTCTCGGCGCTCTTTCTTGTTAATAAGCGTTGGGCTCCAATTCTTGGTGGTTCGGTGCTGATGCTGTGGGGCGCGGTAATTCCGCTCAAAGAGAGTCTCTCGGTCTGGCTTGAAGATGCAAGGGCCCAAGCGCTGCTTGCCTCGAATGCTGGTGATTTCAAGTTCGCCGAAACAAAAAAGCAGCTTCTGATGTCGTTTGTCAACGACCGAAAGACTGACGGTGTTGCGTATTTTATACTTGGTCAAGAGCTGAAGCGCAGACGTGAGCATAGCGCAGCCGACAAGGCGTTCGAGCAGGCAGAGGGGCTTCTCGGCGCTCAGCCCTGGACATTGGCGCAACGCGGACTCACCGCGTATGGCACTGGAGAGTTCAAAAGGGCTGAGGAGTTTTTTGAAAGAGCCGAAAAAGCTGACCTTGCCACGCCTGAGTTCCTTTTTAACTTTTCGCGGTTGAAGTTCGAACTCCTTGATATCGAAGGGAGTCGCAATTACTTCACTCGCGCGAGTCAGAAAGATAGTGCGAAAGTTAAAGAGTTTGAGACGCTTGCAGATCAACCTGGGCTTAATGGTATTGAAACGTTGGCTGAGATTCGGCTTCCGGCCTATTTGTTGGTTCGGTCGGCTTTCAATGGGCAGCCGGGGCTTCAGGAAAAATGTGATCAGATCTCGAAATCAGTTATGCCGGGATTTACCCCCGTCGGCATGCAGCTTACCGGAGCGCTTCTTTTTCTCTTTCTCATGATTCCTGCGGCCAGCGCGCATAGACTTCGTCGCGCGCAGGCATACTTCATTGACTACTTCCCTTCACGTGCGCTCATTAACGTCATGCGAATGATTCCCGGTGGGGCTTGGGTTGTTGCCGGACGGCCGATAACAGCAATGCTGATTATGAGCACGTTGATCTTAATGGCGTTTCCAATGCTTGGCTGGCCTGCGCAAAGTACATTCTCGATTGATGGAATTACGCCGTTTATCCCTTATTATGGTTGGCTCGTGCTGTTGCTTGCGGCGGGGTTCAGTATTGGCGGCTGTTACCTTGGGGAGGACGCATAAGTGGAGACTGGTGTAATAAACGAAGAAAACCTCTCGGGGCTACTTCGAAATCTTTCGCAGCGTCGGCGAAACGGAGTGTTGGAAATTACGTATCCCGACTATGTGATGTCGTTGCACTTTAATAAGGGAAAAGTTGTTGACGCGTCACTTTCGACGATTGCTCCGTGCGCCGAGATTGTAGCACTTCTTAAGGCAGCCGAATTCCTTCCGGCCAACGCAGAGCCGCAGGCGCAGAACTATTCGGAGCTTTTTCGCGAACTAAATAATTTTACCGTCGTTGATGAGGACTTTTTCCGGCGAGTTGTGCGCCATTTTGTTCTTGAGAAGCTCTACTCACTTGATCTCACCAAGGGAGCCTACTACAGCTTCCGCGTACAGATGGTCGAAGGAGATAAAAGTTTTTCACCTGCGGTATCCGCGGGGCAGCTACTGCTTGATTTTGTAGCGCTACAGACCGATGCCGATAGATTTAAAGCGACTTTTGATGGTGGTCAGACAATTTCTCGCGGTGATGTTCCCGGGGCGCTCTCCGAAGAGGAAAAGGCAATTTACGAAGCTCTTCTTGTGCCTCGTTCGCTAGGGCAGTTGCGCGCTCGCGCATTGCTCAGTCGATTCCATTTTCAAGACGCGTTGCTCAGTATGTTCGAGCGAGGGGCAGTGGTCATTGGTGATACAGCTCCTGACAAGCAGCTCGATCAAAACCTGAAGTCTGATTCAATGAGTGACAGGCTCGATGATCTTGTATCGAATGTCGCAGCGGTCGCCGAAGCGGAGCTCGAATCGGATAGTGAAGATGCCGTTGCCAGCGAAGGCGGTTATGCGACTCGTGGGCCCTCAATTCGAGTTCGCATGATCGCCAGGAGTACCACTCTTCTGCAGTCGTCGTGGATGCCGAATTTGGTGATGATTATTTTTATGGCCGCGGCGTTTAGCATTCCTTTCTATGTCTGGCCGCGAATGATGGTTGGCTTCTAAGTAGCGTATCGTCGCAGCAGTCTCCAGAATAAAGTCTGATCGCCTTTATTGCACCAACTGGCCACGTACATTTTTGGCGAGAGCATTAAGGATAGACTGAAGATCTTGCGGATTGGTCGCATCGCCGTAAAGTCCAATCGGTGGAGGTGTTGGGAATGTTACTCCGTATGCGCTGCCAGTATTGTAGCTTGCGAAGCTCGAGACATTACAGTAGGTCGGTTCGGCCACCCCGCCTCGGGGTGCGGCGTTCGCTATTCGTCTTAGCAGACCTTCGGCTTCCGGAATGTTGATTCCGACTGCCCACACTTCTATGCCCAAAGCTCGGGCGAGGTCTGCCTGAAATATTGCGCTGGCCTTGGGGGAGTCTCCTGCGCATGCGGCATCAGTGAGCGAGCAGGTTGGCGCGGCGGTGCCGGTTCCCGGAACGCAGGCTATGCCATCTTGGTTTCCGCCGCCGGAGTTCGGCATTCCGTCGGTCAGAAACAAGATAATTTTCCGGGCACTTCTAAATGAAACATTCGCCGGATCATTTATGAAGGTTAAGATCTGGTTGTAGCCGAGCTGTAATCCGGCAAACGCGTTGGTTGTAGGGCGAGTCGTAAGCTGATCGATTATAGCTCCGTAACCGGTAAGCTGTGCCGGCTCCAACGGATCGGCGGCGGGAACTGGTGACACTTGGTAGTATGGGTTAGAAATGAGTGTCGTCTTAAACGCAAGAGTGATTGGCCTCGGGATATTTTGCTGCGGCACCCAGCTATCAGCATCCCAAACAGAATCTGCGTACGCAGTGGGATACCACGAAGGCAAGGGCCATTGCGCCGTCATCGTTCCAGAATTCATTGCCCGATGCATTCCTGGGTGATTATGGGCGCCGATTGCGCTGCTGCCCGACGGATTGAGGCTCCCTGAATAAGGCGAAACGCCGGCGACCTTTGAAAAGGGTACTAGTCCGATGGCATCACGCCCTTCAGCGAGCGACGAAATAAACGATTTGGCCGCCTCGCGTACATACATAAAACCGGTTTTGACTGTGCATGTCGGCGCAATAACGTAGGTGCAGGGAAAACTCCCGACCCCGCCGCTCATGGCGCTTCCCTTGTCGCAAACCGACTGACTACAAAATCTTTGGGTATTATAGCCATTGTGGCCGCCGGCAGCTTCGCCGGCATGCGCGGGATCTACCAGCGCTCCTGACGTTGTATAATTTGCCCACTCTGAGAAGGGATAGTCTTGGCAGTAGCCGCTATAGGACAAGCACTGTGCCTGCTCAGCGGCGCTCGCCAGTGGATCGGGGGTTTTGGAAACTATCAGGTCCATCGAACCAGTAACGTCAATTACCATGCTTACGATAGTTGGCCGCGCAACCGCTGACGCGGAGGAGGCTACTCGCGCTATGCGCGGACCTTGCGGGAGCATATTTAAGAAAAGATTGGCAACATTGAGAGTTCCCTGAAGGCTGACTCGATTTGGGTCTCCGGCAACCGGCGATGTGGCACTCAGCGAGGCGAGACGGCTCGTGTCTTCGCCATTAATTACGAGATTCTCGAGGGCGATCTGTTCGGCCATTGCTGCCGCGGTGACGTTTCCATTGGGGAAGCGAAGTGTTGTAGTCGCGGTGACTACCCCCGCGTCGACAGCACGTTGAAGACGCATTTTTGCGCGGTAAAGATTAGCGCTATCCATCGCAATACCGAATAGTGCGATGACCAAGGTAAGTAGGATGCTAATCCAAAGAATCGAGAAACCGCTTTCGCGCTTATAGCTCTGCGCTCGTGCCCGGTCTTTATTGACAGGTGCAAAATTCACAGTGTGCCTATTCGCGTGCTGTGCGGGGGCGAAGCCTTGACGAAACAGCTAATATATCGCCGCTTCATACACTGCTCCTTTGGACCCGCTAAATAGCCACGACAACATTCCGAAAATTGTGCTGTGGATATAGAAAACTTCGGCTAGTACGATAGTTGGTTTCGTCGAAGAGAGAATCTGGACCCCGGGGGCTGAAGTCACTGGATGCGGGGCAGGAGTAGTGACAAATCTTATCGTCGCTGCAGTAGCGTTCAGCCGACTGCTCACGGCAAGTGGCGTCCTTGGAGGTGTAATTGCACTGCTCAGATTTGTCGATCCGACCAGATCTGCATGCTGCGTTGGCGTCGGGTTAAACGCGTAAAGCGACATTATTATTTCGACCTGCCCCGGAAAGTCTTGGGTCGATTGGGAAAGGCTCGCAAGCACTCCGTTTACGCAGGAGATGTCTCTCTGATCGGCGCAACGCCCCGCGGAAAGTTTTGCGGCCTCGTTGGCAATGGTCGAAAGCGACAACGAAATTAAAAAGTAACGGCAAAGCTCCACACCAGCAATAAGTATGATAACCAGTACGGGAGCGGCCAAAGCGAATTCGACTATCGCGGCGCCATTGTCTTTCGACCATGCTTTTGTGCGCGTCGAACTCTCCACGATTATTCCTTCCTACCAATAGCTTGAGCGCGCAAACGTCTTTGTCCAAAGAAAGTGTTCTGGTCGAGGGAAAGCTTTATAATGTAACGTCCGTCAACGCCGTCACCGGCAATCGGTCTATAACCTTCGTTGCAGGCGCCGACTGGTTGCGTGGTGCACTGTGTGGCGCAATTATTGGGACCAAGCAGCTTGTCACAGATACTGATATTATTGTTTTGTAGCGAGACGCCGAATGTTTGAGCTTTGGAGATTATCGAGCTCCGAATTTCGTTTTGAGTCAGCGCGGCAGAATTTATTCCGCTGCCGCTGTAGTTGATGGTTCCGAGATTTACGGAGCGCGCGACCTGGGCTGCCACGAATTGCATTACCACTTTGCGATAAAAGAGCACTGACAAGCTATAGACCGGCAAAATGATACCGCCCATTAAAATCGCTACAAATAACGCGACTTGCACGAGAGTGCCGCCCTGTATGGCACGCGCCCTTTTTATGCTGAGTTCAGTCGCTTTCATTGTCTTTAAAGCTCGCGCCGAAATGTTATGAACTGAAAAAACAGGATTAAACGCTCATATTGTTTTTCGTCACAATAATAGCGCAGCTTTAGCCAACCGAGAGGCTTAAGGTAGCAATTGTTTCAGTAGTGTCAGGTGGTTAAGGTGTCTCGCAGGTAATTACTTATTGACCCGGGTATTCTTTTCCCAACTTCGTGATCTCTGCATTGCTATCCGTCAGAATTTTCTAATTTTGGGAAGATTTTCTGATGGATAGTAATGCTGTTTCGGCGGAGCCGAAACCCCCCGGAGGGACGACACAGGAGACGCAGCGCGGCCCAGTGCAGGCACGCGCCCTTCCTCGCGCGTGCCGGAACGGCGCCCCTTCGACATTTTGGTTGCGGCTACGCCGCGCTGCGTCTCTGTGGTTTAAATAAATTAAAAAACCACAGAGGCGCGGAGGTCAAAGAGTAGCTAGTTGGCATAGGACAATAATGGCGAGTGGATGTGGTATTACGAAAGCTCAAGCTTTCCGTCTTGAAGCTGGTATTTTTTATCGATTAACCCAAGATCGATCTGATCATGAGTTACCATCACGAGCGCGGAGTCACGCAGAAAGTCTTTCAGAAACGCAATTATCGAACTTCGTGTCGCGGTATCGATGCCATTAAATGGTTCATCGAAGAGAAAAAGTTTTTTCGGCACAAGTAATCCCCGTGCAAGCTTGATTCGACTTTCTTGGCCGGCCGAAAGATGACTATCTCGCTGCCCAAGGCACATTGAGAGATCGCCGGCGAATTCTTTAATCTTTAGCCCTTGTAGAAGCGTGTCGAGGCGCTGCGGATCGAACTCGCGTCCGAGAGCAATGTTCTCAAGAATAGTAAATTGGAAGAGCGGGTCATAGCTGCTTACAAATCCAAGATCAAACGATCGATGTAAAGCTGCTCGAGGTGACCCGTTTTCGAGGATTACACCGCGGTAGGGGATTAAATTAAGAATAAGATGAAGCAGGGTACTTTTCCCTGTTCCGCTTTTCCCGAGTATTCCAATTTTTTCACCTACTCGAACTTCAAAGTTCGGGATGGAAAGTGAAAACGGTAGTTCGTTTCCGGATTTCGAAGGGAAACAGACCTCGACCTGTTGTAGCGAAAGTGACTCAAACGGAAATCTTTCCTCGGGCTTAGATTCGTAAGCCAAAAGAGGTTCGAGCTCGCTCTTTAAGATTTTGGTGTCTTCGCGTTGCTGCAGCAGCGCGACGTAATGTTCGATTATATACACAAGTATGTGCCAAAGCTCATCAAATGACCATTTGATGAGAACCAGGAATCCAATCGGAAGTTGCGCCTGCTTTACCTGATAAATTCCGAAGCTGAGAGTCCCAATGTAGAGGAAGTTGAAGAGATTGAGCTGCAAATACCAGCGATTCGCATGAAACAGCTTCAGTTCGGAAAGGCGCTGCCAGGTTTGTAACATGACCGGCCGCATGGCTCTAAGAAATAAGCCTTCCCCCTGCAGCCTCTTCAAAGCGGAGAGGTGAATCGCTAAATTTGTGTAGACACTCGAGGTTTCTATTTGTGCCTGCGAAAAACGCTTGGCATAGGGCGAGAAGCGCGCGGAAATGGTGAGCGCGAGCCAGAGAAAGAGTCCCATGTACAGGAGATTGAGCACGCCGACCAGCGGACTTTGGTAAAAAAGCACGCCAATAATTAACAAAAATCGAGTTGCTTTCCCCACGGTGCTTGCGCAAAGCCAATCTTCCAGAAAAGCCTGCACATGCGCCGTATACTTCGAAACCAGGGTGTTAAGTTTTTCCTTTGAAAAGTTCAGCAGCGGCCCGAATGGGAGCTTCAGAAAAGTCGTATAAAAGCGAAGGCGTAAATGCTCGGCATACATGCTCGGCATCGCCTCGGCGTATTTTCGGATAAAATAGTCGAGCGCTTCGTTGGTGAGCGAAAGCAGTATCCACAGCGGAATGTAGATCCAAAAAATATCTTTGACGCTAAGCGTTGCGATATCCGAGATTATTTTTCCAAGGATTACTACTCGAATAAAGGAAAATATATTGGTCAGAGCATTTGCCATGCTAAAGAGCCAAAAATGTCTGGAAAAATGCCCTAAATTCCTAAAAACAAAGAGAAAGACGAAATTCGGAAGCTGGCCCAGTGAGCGCAGTGGCTGTATGTCGTCTAACTTTTGAAGATGATCTCTCGTTTTCACGCTTTCAATGTAGCCGCGTCTGCGCTAAAGACAAAGGGGTGAAAATAGGATAGTCATTGAAGAGGTAGTTCAGTGCCTGAAGTTCGTACGAGACATCAGCGGCGGATCGGACAAGAATTTGAGTTCGGCCTGTTAAGCACCGTGCCTCTTGAGGAAAGAGAGGCGCTCCAAAGAAAAATTCTCGAAGATGTTCATTTTGCCCCGGAGCTAATTGGTCAGACCGTGCCCTGGTTAATTCAAGCACGGAAGATGAGTGAAAACTTTACTCGCGGAGATATTTCGCGGCGCGACGCCGGCCTCGGATTGGAGTGTGGTGCGCGACTGTACTACGATTCTCCGCATATTGAGCTTGGAACCGCGCTCGCGCGGCATGCGTTGGAGGCGCTTGCGCTTACACGGGCCTCAG
Organism: uncultured Bdellovibrionales bacterium; assembly: GCA_964510065.1. Classification (GTDB taxonomy): domain Bacteria; phylum Bdellovibrionota_C; class UBA2361; order UBA2361; family CAIXSY01; genus CAZEAC01. The sequence continues at coordinate 12,142 of CAZEAC010000058.1, forward strand.
ACCGCATTATGCATAAAATCTACCCGAATTTTGTTCGAAATAATTACGATGCCTACGGCACGAATGATAGGGCACTAGATGAAGGAAGCGTAGGAGTAACGTTTGGTTCGCATCTCAATCTTTGGACCACCAGGCGAGCGCTTGACGACTGCTGGTTGTTGTTTCCGCATCTTGTAAGTATGCAGATTTTTGCGGGAGCCGGCGTCGTTTCGCAGCGAGAGAAGCCCTTCGATAAAAGTGTCGAATACGGCGAGGTGGCAAGTTTTAGTCTCTCGGCTCGGGCGCTCTCGATGCGCTTTCTTATAGGCAAAGATACGTTAAAGTCTCGTGCTATCCTAAATTTGGATAGGGAAGATCATGCGGCGCACGATTTGGGGAGAAGGTTACATATTATTTCATGCGATAGTCTGGTTCATGATATTCCAGAATTTTTGAAAATTTTCAGCACTGATATTGTGCTTCGGGCGATCGAAGATGGCTGGCTTCAAAAACATGCGCGCTACTTCAGATTCCAAGGGGACCATTTCTTCAGTGTGCTGGAAGGCTCTCAATCTAGTTTGCCTCCGATTATCAACGATATGCATGAAATAGCGCGCGTGCTTGGGAGGTGGAAAGTACATTCGATGCAAGTTCCCGCGATGCGTTCGGCGCTTGCGATTCAATCACAGCTGCTTGAGTTGACCAGCGCCGCGTATGAAGCGGAAGACGATCAGGTGATAAGGCTTGGGTTCAAGCTTTGGCGAGAAGTGTTGTCGCGACTGTCTAAGCTCACTGGCCGTGTCGACAGCAGTGGAATCTGCCGCGATGATCTTACGCCACTATTCGGTTGGGTCGATTGGGCCACAAAAAAGTATCTGCTAGACCAGTTCTTAATTGGTGAGCTGCGTGCTGGGCGTAAGGATGTCGATCTGCAAAGTTTTTTGGTATCGCAGGATCTTGAGTATCATCATCTTGATCCGAAACGAAATTCTTCAGGTGCAGTCGGCCCGGAGAAAGTAGTGCAAGGATTGCTGCGTGAGTCGACGGTCTTGCATTTTGAGCGGTTCCCGCCCCGTGGACGTTCGGTTATTCATCATCTTATGGCCCGTATGGGGCGAAATTTTTCAAAGCTTCCCCCTGAACTGGCGGTCGACTGGGACGTCGTGCGCTACGGGGAGCAGACGGTCGCGCTTCCCGATCCAAATTCCCAGTATCCTAATCTGCAGCGCTATCTTCGGCAGCGCTTCTCTTTGTAAGCCACAAGCTCCACGTAGGTTCCCTAAAAGGGTACCGCGAGCTGAATTTGAGTCCGATGCGACTCAGTGCTATAAATTAAAACATGGATCTTGTCGTAAAGAAATTCGGTGGAACCTCGGTTGGCGATATTGAGCGTATTAGAAATGTCGCAAAGCTGATTAAGGAATTCAGAGAAGCCAACCCTGCTACCGCAATTGTTGCGGTAGTTTCAGCGATGGCCGGAGAAACTAACCGCTTGATTGGGCTTGCGAAAAGTTGTGTCAAGCAGCCTGACCCACGAGAGCTTGATGTACTTGTCGCGACGGGAGAGCAGGTGACGGTGGCGCTGCTTTCAATGGCGCTCGGTGAGCTTGGCCTGCCTGCCCAAAGCGTGCTTGGTGATCAGGCAAAAATCGAGACTGATGATCATTTTACTAACGCACATATTCAGGGTATCGACGCGAGCGTCATCGATTCGATAGTGAAATCGGGAAAAATCCCAGTCGTCGCTGGATTTCAAGGTGTCGATGAGCACGGAAACGTTACCACGCTTGGACGTGGTGGTTCAGATATCACCGCGGTGGCGATTGCCGCCGCACTTAAAGCGAAAGCTTGTTACATTTATACTGATGTCGAAGGTGTTTATTCGACTGATCCGCGAATTTGCAAAGAAGCGAAGCTTCTCCAACGGGTCTGTCACGAGGAGATGCTCGAAATGGCGAGCCTTGGCGCGAAAGTTCTGCATCCGCGCTCGGTCTATTTCGCGATGTGCTACAAAGTGCCCCTAGTTGTGCTTTCGACCTTTAATCCGCATGGCGGAAGCACTTGGATTGTAAAGGAAGAAGAGCTTATGGAAAAACCAGTTGTGACCGGTATTACCCACCGCGTTGATGAGGCGAAAGTTCGCGTGAGGAATCTTCCTGGTGGTGTGAAGGCGTTTAATCGAGTTTTCGCGGTGTTGGCGCATGAAGGCATCTTCGTCGACATGATTACCCAGACCGGCGGAGAAAAGGGGAAGGCGGATTTAAGCTTCACTGTCCCTGAAGATGTTTCGGCGAAAGCTTTAGCGCTCACCAGTACGATCTGCCGCGAACTTGAAACTGAGGAAGTTTCTCTCGATAAAGAAATTGCGAAAGTCTCAATAGTGGGTATTGGAATGCGTTATCACACCGGCGTTGCAGCAAAGCTTTTTGCCGCGCTTGCCGAGGAAGATATTGATGTGCAAATGATCTCGACTTCTGAAATCAAGGTCTCTGTGGTAGTGCCGCGAAAGTATTGCGAACTGGCGGTGCGATCGCTACACGAAGCGTTTATTGATCAGAAACCTAAAGTTGAGATCGAGAAGTAGTCGGACTGCTTTTACCAGCTAAGGTCAAGATAGCTTCCTAGCTTTATTGCGGTTTTTTTCCCAACCCCATGTATCAGCATCAGCGCGCGCCAGCGTTGGTCCCGCGGAAGTCTCGCAGCCTGGTATAAAATCTCCTGTTTTGCGCCTATTAGCCGTTGCGCCAGGGTATCGGAGACCCCCGGAATAAGTTCGAGCTCTGCGATTCCGATTTTACGAAAGCTAAGTTCGTGGCCAAGAGCATAGCGACTTTCGTGATCGTCGGGGAGGAACTCCGGTGGGCGAAGCTGCCGACGTGGAAAGTCCACTGCGACGCGTATGCTTAAGAGCAGCGTGACAACGATTGCCGCACATAACATTCTTCGATTCATCGTAGAGCTGTTCGTGGAAATTGGCGGAAAGTTTCCAGGCCAGTGCTCTATAAACTAATTGATGTTACCTTTTCTTCTTTGTCTCTGTGACTCTGTGGTTTCTTAGAAAAATAAACCACAGAGTCACAGAGAGCACGAAGATGGAGGCGAGGGTAGGGAAAGGTTACTTCGTTTCCAGGCTAGGCCAGCTTATCAAGATTGTGCTGATCTTCATTGGACTGAGACTGCTTTTCGTGTTCGGAGTCTCTTTTCGGGACTTTTTTCTTGATCTGTGGACCGTAGTTAGGTTCGACCCGCTTTGGAATCTGTACATTGATCCTCTCATTTTTTTGGTCGAGGCGGGTGCTTTCTTCTTTAGCCTTGATTTGGCTTGCCGCAGCGATCTTCTCGGGACTTACATGTTGAGCGGCGCCCTGGCGTTGTACAGTCGCAGACTGCTGATTAGCGGTAATTGCGGCTGCGGCTGGGCCTATAATCTGAGTTGTTATCGAAGGCATATTTGCCCTGGCAGTAAAATAGAAGTAAAATCCAGGTTATTTCCTACTAAAGTCTTATCGGCGCAATTTTTAGAAAGGTTGATACCAATAGAGAAGCAAAAACCCAGTGTTTTTAGCTAGTTAAGTCATGGGCTGCGTAAATTTGGATAGAAATGCAAGTTGGGGTGTCTTGCCCGAGATAGCTACGGAGCTGTTTACGCGGGTTGGCGAAGTGCTCAATCCCAGTTCGCGATCCGGTGGCGGGCAGCGCGGCCGCGCGCTTATTGAGGAGGCGCGAGCGCAGCTCCGCCAAGTCCTTCGAATAGGCAAGCAGTTTGATATAGTTTTCACTAGTGGCGCCACTGAGGCGAACAATATTGCGCTCTTGCAGCCGCTTCTTAGTTCTGGGGGAGCCAGGGGTAGGGTGGTTGTTTCGCCAATTGAACATCCTTCTGTGCTCGAGCCGGCCAAAAAGCTTGCCGAGAACGGATTTGAGCTGTGTTATCTGTTGCCGAATTCCAATTCGCAGATCGGCGAAGCAGAGCTCGCCAGCGTAATTTCTCGGGACACCCGCTTGCTTTCATGCATGCTTGCAAATAATGAGACCGGACATCTTTTTGACATACCTAGTATTTTCGCTGCGGCGCGAAAGCTTGCGCCGAGTATTGTATGTCACTGCGACGCAGTACAGGCGCTTGGCAAGCTAGAGTTGCGATGGGATGAGCTTGGCGCAGATTTAATAAGCATATCTGGGCATAAGATTGGAGCTTTGCCCGGCATTGGCGCGCTTCTGGTGCGCAAGGGATTTGATCTATGTCCGCTTCACTCCGGGGGGCCGCAAGAGCTTCGACGCCGCGCAGGCACAGAAAATGTGCACGGCATTGTGTCGTTTGGGATCGCAGCGAGGAAAATTTATGAAGCGCTTCCTGACAGGATCGTGAAGATGAAGCGCTCCAAGGCAATTTTATGGCAAGAGCTTAGCAATGCGCTTCCCGGATTGCGTCTAAATTCACCGATGATAGGTGGGCTCCCGAACACCTTGAATATTACCGTACCTGGAGTGGTCGCTGACGATCTTGTGGTGGCGCTGGACCTCCGAAATATCGCCATCTCCTCGGGTGCCGCGTGCGCGTCGGGCAAACCTGAACCTTCACATGTGCTTCGAGCGCTCGGACGCAGCGACGAAGAGGCGCGAGCCTCGATCCGTTTGAGCGTTTCGGGAGAAGAGTCTCCGCAAGACTTGATCTCGGTTTCACGGTGCATTATCGACTCGATTCAGCGCATGCGCCTTACACGCGAGGAAAGTTATGTCGCCTACTAGCGAGCATCCGCCCATAGAGCGTGCGGTCGTCGCGATGTCGGGAGGAGTTGATTCTTCGGTTTCGGCGTTGCTCTTGGCGTGTGCCGGAGTTCCCGCCATAGGTGTATCAATGCAGGTCTGGGATTACCGCAATAATGGTGGCTGTCGGTCACGTGCCACGTGCTGCGCGCCCGATGATTTTACCGATGCCCGCCGCGTCGCGGCGAGCGTTGGAATTCCCTACTATGTTTTCGACTTTGAACAGAATTTCCGTCATGAAGTTATCGATAAGTTCGTGAGAACCTATCGTGAGGGCCGGACACCGAATCCCTGCGTTGATTGCAACGCGAAAGTTAAATTTCTTGAGCTAAGAAAACGGGCGGAAAGCCTTGGCTGCAGCCATGTTGCGACAGGACACTACGCACAAATAAAAAGAGACGCCGAAGGGTTTCATCTGTTGCGGGGCGTTGATGCGGCGAAAGACCAGAGCTACTTTCTTTATTCGCTCAGCCAAGAAGAATTAGGTAAGACGCTTTTCCCAGTCGGGCATCTGACGAAATCGGAAGTACGAGAGATTGCCCGCGAAGCAGACTTGGCTACTGCCAGTAAGCCAGAGAGTCAAGATATCTGTTTTGTCTCGGGGAGTGTGTCGGATTTTCTAGTAAAACTTGGCGTTCCGAAAAAGCAGGGCGCTATCCTCACGCGTGAAGGGAAAAAAGTCGGTGAACATGAGGGGATTCACTCAGTCACGGTGGGCCAAAGGAAAGGGCTGCATGTTTCTGGGATGCGCGAACCTTATTATGTTTTGGAGATCGATCCGCTTAATAACGATATAATTGTCGGCCCGAAAGCCGAGCTGCAACGCGAAAAGTTCGAGGTCGAAGAGCTTCGCTGGTCTTCGCCGAGCGTTGTGCCGAAGCTTGCGAGAGATGCTGTGGCTGAAATTGACGCATTGGTTCAGGTTCGGCATCGGCACAAAGGTGTTAGAGTGAAAGTGAGAATTGAGCAGGGGCGTGCAGTCGCGCGGTTTGTCGATGGCTGGGCCGCGCTTTCGCCGGGGCAGGCCGCAGTATTTTACGATCTTGATAATCGCGAGGTGCTAGGCGGCGGAAGGATTTGTTCCGATTTCGCTCCTGCTGTTTCCGAGTGCTCTGTTGCGCATGCCTGAGCGAAAAAGTCGCGCAGATGTTAGCGCTAAGTACGCAGCGCGGCGACGCCACAATAACAAAATCGAAGGGGCTCCGTTCTGGCATGGGCGCGTGCCTGCGCGAGGCCACGCGGCGTCTGCTGCGTTGCTCCTCCGGGGAGGGGCGGCTTCGCCGAAACGGCATTGCTATTCGACAGAAAATCTTCTCAAGTTAGAAAAATTTGCCGGATAGCAATGCAGACAGGCGCTCATAGAAGTTTCGGAATTCGCGCTGCACGGCTAAGCACTGCAGCTTTTTGAAGTTCTTTCCAATCTGGAGTGCGCGTTTTCTTTCCGGATTTCAAATTCTTCACGTGCTCATCAAAGGCAGCCTCAAGAGCATCGCGCGCGGCGCAGCGCATTGCGCCATTAAAATTAATTGCGTCGCCCACAGAAACTCTTGCTTCGGTGGCCCACTTCTCCACGGTTCGTTTGTCAGCCAAATTTATGCTTATAAACCGGCTCTTATCGATTGGTTGAAACGACATACTGCTTGACTATTCTAGCGAGTGGGTGCTGCTAATCAAATCGAAGTAGGGTAACTACTCATTAATTGCGGATAAGTTTTTCGGCTGCTCTGTGTCTCTGTGGTTTTTTTTATTTAAACCACAGAGACACTGAGGTTATAGGGTTTGGGAAAGAATCTCTTGGGGGTAATCAGTTACTGCCGATAACATCTCTAACTAACTGATTTGTCAGGGCATTCTCGCTTGCCAGCGATAGGTATACAAGCTATACTTTACTCAAATTAAGATGCGATTTTGAGGGAAGAGAAGATCGTGACGGTCAGGCTGCGTTAAGCTGTTTGCCGGTCAGGTATGTCCCACCCTTGTATCCTACTGCGCCATTCTGGCAGTGTAGGAAGTTCGCCCGTAATCCCGCAGGGGAAATTGAGGAGCTATGAAATTTAGAATTACACGTCCGGACCCTGCAGGGACCGCCGACGAAGCGCAACTTTCATCAGATAGCGAGGCGCACTTTGATCCCGGCTCGCTTGAAGCAGTGGAGCGGGCCCTTGGTTACACCTTTGTCGATAAACAGTGGCTAAAGCTTGCGCTCACGCACCGATCGATTCAGTCGATGGGCGGAAAAAATGATTATGAACGGCTTGAGTTCTTGGGTGATGCCGTGCTTGATCTCGCCGTGGCGAATCTACTTCTCGATCACTACCCGGAAGCAAAAGAGGGTGAGTTATCAAAGATGCGCGCCGCGCTTGTGAATACAGCTTCGCTTGCCAGCGTCTCGCGTGAACTTGGAGTGGGGCAACATATCCGGCTAAGCCGTGGCGAGCTCGCAAGCGGCGGTGCGGAGCGTTCTTCGATTTTGGCCGATGTTATTGAAGCGCTTATGGGTGCGGTGTACCGTGAGGCCGGATATCCCAAGGCACTTGAGATTATCACTACGCTTTTTGGCGAAAGGCTTAAGACTGTTACCCCGCGAGATCCCAAAACCGAACTGCAAGAAGCCTTGCATGCGTTGGGCTCGGAAGCGCCGGAGTATCTCTTGGAATGTGTCGAAGGGCCCGAGCATGCGCCGGCATTTGTTTCAGTGGTGAAGATTGATGGGCAGATCGCCGGGCGTGGCCGTGGTCCAACCAAGAAGGCTTCGCAGCAGGAAGCCGCGGCGCAGGCGTTGATTCGGATTCGCCCCGGTGACGCGATTGATCAGCAGTTTTTAAATCAGACGCAAGCCGAAGCGAAGGAGTAGCACATGGCAAAACGTATTCCCTTGGTAGCAATCGTCGGGCGTACTAACGTCGGCAAATCGACTCTTTTTAACGCGATAGCTCGGCGAAAGATCTCAATTGTCGAAGATCTTCCCGGTGTAACTCGAGATCGTGTGTACACCTATGTAAATCATTTTGGCGCGCCTTTTAGCTTGATTGATACCGGTGGTCTTGCCGGAGAACAAGAGAAGTCGCTTGCAACTTCGGTGCGGCTTCAAACCAGCATAGCGATTCAGGAGAGTGATCTTGTGATCTGTGTGTTCGACGGCGTGCAGGGGGTGCATCCCTACGACGAGGAGGTAGTGAAGCTGCTTCGTGCGTCCGAGAAGCCGATTCTATGGGTAGTTAACAAATGTGAAAGTCCAACCGTCGCACAGCTAAGCGGAGATTTTTACAAGTTAGGCATTGATGAGCCGTTTCCTGTTTCTGCTGCGCATCATCAAGGTGTGAAAGAGTTAGTTGCAAAAATAAAGCAAAGTCTGAATCTCAAGGATCCTACACCGGAAGAGTCGGAGCAGCCGCGAGAGAAGCTTCCAATTCGCGTGGCGATTATCGGCAAGCCAAATGTGGGAAAATCGACACTAGTAAATAAAATTGTCGGCGAAGAACGTGTGATTGCGTCACCTTTGGCCGGTACGACTCGCGATGCTGTCGATATCAGAATCCGCCGCGATGGCCGTGATTTCACTGTGGTTGACACTGCCGGGCTTCGAAAAAAACATCGCGTTGAAGATCTCACCGTGGAACGTTTCGGTAATCTGCGTGCCTTAAAAGCATTGGTGGGGTCAGATGTCGCGGTGCTGATTCTGGATGCGACACAGGGCATGCCGACCGAGCAGGACGCTAAGATTGGCGGACTCGTACACGAGCGTGGCCGTGGCCTTGTCATTGTAGTCAATAAATGGGATGCCATCGAAAAAGATCATCGTAGCGTGAAGCAGTACAAAGATGCCGTGCAGCATGTGTTTAAGTTTGCACCGTATGCGCCGATACTCTTTGTCTCGGCCCTTACCGGGAGACGTTGCCCTTCGGTGTTGCAAAAAGTAGCGGAAGTTTTTGATAAGGCACAGACGCGGATAAAAACGTCAGATCTTAATCGGGTGCTCAATTATGCCTGTGCACGGCGCCCTCCGCCGGTGTATCACGGCGAGCCGGTAAAGCTCTTCTTCGCGACGCAGGTTGAAGTAGCGCCTCCAACGTGCGTATTGTTTGTGAATCACCCTAAAAGGCTGGGTTTCGCGTACGAGCGTTACCTTAAGAACATCCTTCGTGATCAATTCAAGCTTGAAGGAAGTGATATCAAGTTGATTTTTAGAAAAAGGCTTTCGAAAGATCAGCGTGCCATCGATGAGCGCGAGGGGACTCGCGCGGGCTGAAAGCGAACCTATTTGCTCTCTCGTGTTCCTTTGGCCTATAACGCATGACGATGAGTTCGCCGACCCAGGGCACTCTCGGTTTCTGGTCAAGCTGTCTTGTTGCCGGACTGCCGATAGTTGTCATTTTTTTTATAATTCCCTTTGAGCTTTATTATCCTCAGCGAGTTCTTTGGGGCGAGGTTCTACGCTTGCCGTTCTCGTTCGCCGTCAGTGGCGCGGTGATAATGATAGCCATGTTATTGCCGCTGTTGTGGTTGGTTCGACGCGCCAGCACTATTTTTGATCCGCTTTGTCTTATTTTATTTACAATCGGATTGTTTGTCTTGTTAAGTGACCTTTTCTCGCCGCTTCAGTGTGCGCCGCTTGATGGCTGGGAGATTTCCTGCGCCGAGGGGCGGAGGAAAAATTCCGTCGAGGGTGCCATTGCCGTCATACTTTTACTTTTATTCTGGCGCGCAGATCGAAAAAAGCTGGCACAATACGCACTTTGTTTTGCGTTGGCGACGACATTCATAGCGCTTGTGTACGCAGCGGTCATCGCGATGACGCCGCTTCGCGGCTCGAGCAGAAACCATCGTGCGGTACCGAGCAACAATCAACCGAATGTGTATCACTTTGTCTTTGACGAACTGCAAACTGATGCCGCACTCTCTGTCGTTCATGATCTTAAAATGAAGCCGATGCTTGAGGGCTTCACGATATTCCCTTTTAATAGCTCGAGCTATCTTTTCACTAAATCGTCCTTCCCGAACTATATGAGTGGAGTGACCTATCACGAGGATGAGCCCTTTGAAAAATGGCTTACGATTTTTCAGCGTCGCGGAATTCTAAAAAGTCTCGCCGAAGCTCGCTATTCAATAGCAATGCGTGCTCCCTGGAGCAGCTGGGATAACGAGTATGCGACAAGCTACTCGACTCTTGATCAGGCGCTTTGGAAAGATAGCGCCGCAGTGCTTCCTGGAATAGGTGATTTTTTTCCAATTTGGCTGGCCCGAATTCTGCCGAATTTTTTGACTCAGGAAGCGATTCGAATCGGGCCGCACATAGAGCGGAAGCTGCGTACTGTTGTCGGTAGCGGTGCAAGTTATCCACGGAATATAAATGAAGGCCGTGAGCCCTATTCATCAGTGCTGATGCTCAAAAGCGCGATTCACGAGGAGCGCGATCTCGCCGCCGCCGGCCGCTATATGTATCTTCATGCGATATTGCCGCATGGCCCCTACGTTATTGACGGATCCTGCGGCTATTCGAAACGTGCGAATCCCACCAATGTTGCAGCCTACTATCAACAAACTGTTTGTGGAATGCGAATGCTCATGAAATTTATTCAGGAGCTGAAACGGCTCGGACGGTATGACCAGGCAACCATCATTGTGCATGCCGATACGGGACATGGTCTTCAAGGGCTCATTCGCACCAAGGGAAAGCGCGTACTCTCGTCCGAGGCATCAGTTCAAAAGCGCGACGAAAATAAAGGGAATGCACGGTATCCCGACTGGAATAGCACCCAGCTTTATGCGCGGACCCTTTCGTTTCTCATGATTAAACCGAGCGGGGCAGGTGGCAGGGCGGTTCTCTCTGAGCGTCGTTCGAAGCTAAGTGACATTTACCCAACCTTGATGAAGATCCTTAGCCTTCCAATCGAGCCTGGATCCGAAGGAGTAGCGCTTTTCGATCCGACGGTTGATATGTCCGCATCCCATCGCACGGATTTTTTTCTTTATGATCCACGCGAGCGGTCGCCGCGAATTGAGCGCCATAATTGGAGTGATGATCGTGCCGTCGAGCATCTTTCCAAGTTCTTCAAAGGAAAAGAGCGCAAGCGAGGAACACGAAAACGTTCTCGGCAGACTTCACGGTAAAAGACTACTTCTTCTTGCTCGTGCTGCCTGATGACTTCCGAGGTGTTTCAAAAGAAGACCGCGTCGTGGAGCTTGACGAGCTCTTCTTCGGAGTGTCACTGAAAGAAGACGATTTTTTGGGAGTATCACTTGTCGAAGTCTTTCGTGGAGTCGCGCTTTCGCTTACGGGAGATGGCCGTTTCGGAGTATCGCTTACTGACGTGCGTCGTGGGGTCGCGCTATCGTTCGGAGTCGACCGAAAATCACTTTCCTTCCTCGAGCTGAATCCTCCTCCCGCACCGCTTGCACGATCGGCCGCAGTTCGTTGAAAGCCTGAGCTCCGAGGCTCCGCTGGCGTCGTGGCAGTTACCCGTGTGCGACGCGGAGTCTCTTCGTCACGGCTAGCACTTACGGTAAAGGTGTTCCTACTCTCTTTACGTGGAATGTCGTCGTTGTTCCCGCTTGATGTCCATGTTGAGCTATCGCGCTTTGTTGTTCCGAATCCGCCGCTAAGTCCGGTTTCGCGATCGGTATTCTTGGTTGCTTGAAAGCTCTTTGCGGCCTTTTCTTTCTCCGCTTGCTGAGCTACTGCTTGCTCGGCGGCCTGGCGCTTCGCGCGCTCTACTCGTTCAGCCTCTGCCGCTTTTTCCGCGGCGGCCTTTTGAGCAGCTCTTATTGTCGCCTGCTTTCGTGTAGTTGATACCGTGAAAGTCGGATTGTCCTGATTTTGCTTGTAACTATTTTCAGTCGTGGTCTCCCAGGTAGTCCACGCCTCTGATTTGCTCATGCGCTGAGAGTCTGAATAGCTATAGCTACCACTTTGCGAGCCGCGATTGTTTTCGCTCATCACGACGTACCAAAGCAGTGCTTCAGTTGCACTCAAGCCTCGATCCTCTCGATATACCACAGTCGACGTTTGTCTCCCGTTGAAACTCATCGGCACTCTCGAACGCTGCATGCCCAAACTAGAAAGTTCGACATTAAAATCAGCATTGAGTGCGCGCAAGAAATCTCGCGCATCGCGGGCAGCGAGTTCACCGCCGGACGGTCCGCCAAGTATGCTTGGAGTCCAATTTTGCGAAATGGCATCAAAGGATGAGATCGATCGGCTGACGTCACTTAGACGTTCACTTGCCATCGAAAGCTGGCGTGAAATGCCATTGAATGTGGCGGTGTTGCGTTCATTATTTAAACGCTGCGCCGTGCTTGCGAGCGACAGCCTTAGCTCCGACACCGAGCCCGCGTTGTCCATAAACCACTGCGTCCCGCGAAATGTGTAACCGTCAATCATTGTGGTGAGGTTGATCTCAGTCTGTTGAAGCGCGTTACGTAACGACACCAGCGTCGCTGCATTACGAGGGCCTTCAAGCTTTGCAAGATCTTGTGAAACGCCAATTTCCAATTCATTAACATACTGGCGTACCTGCACGCCCTTTGTCGCCGCCGGCCCATAACTAGGTCCTTTCTCGATTACCTGTGGCAACCATTGATCGGCCGCGTTGACATCGAGCGCCGGCATGAAATCATTGATTGCACGTTTGAGATTGGCGATCTGAGTTCCCGCAGCGATAAATTGAGGATCGGTTTCAATGCTCGTAAGGCGGTTGTTAAGCGCGCTGAGATCGTCTTTTACGCGGTTAAATGAGAGACTGCTCGTTGCAAGCATCTCTCGAACGCCCAGTGCTGCGTCTCCCTTCTTGCTATTGAGCGCAGCTTCATAGTCGTTGAGAAACTTACGAAGGAGAGAATCGCTTGCTGAAAGCTGCTGACGAAGCGTGCCGAGAATATCTGCAGTGGCGGCAACCTCCTGTAGGTTTATTTTCTGTCCTTTCGGAACAATCGTGAAGCCTGGCGTGTTCGGGCGCATAATGTCGGGAATGGCAATATTGTTTTTGCGTCCGCAGCCTGTAAGGACTCCGAGCGCAAGCGCGAGCGATAATCCGCCGGCCGAACAGCGAAGTCGATTAAAAAAATTGCTTGAAATGGAGCTCGCTCGGTTTGCGCTCCCATTCTGTTGGGCCTTGTTCTCTTGTTGGTGCATATACACTCCTTATAAATCAGTAAAATTATCATGAGGAAAGGAGGGAATCTCCAAATTACCTAAGCGGCGAGATCAATGCTGATCTCGCCGCTTAAAACCTCATGAAGTGGTCCTGTCTACTTTGCAAGACCGAGGTAGCGCGAACGTGCATCACGTCCCTCTGCGCTGGCGAGCCATTTTGTGGCTGCAATGAACGCCGCCTTTCGGTAGGGCGAATTGTGCGGCAGTGCAATGCCGTAGGTTTGCTCGGCAAAGGTGTTGCCGGCAACCTGACACCAGCTGCCGTTGGGACCCAAGGCGTAACTCCAGATTACCGGAGAATCGAACACCACCGCCTGAACTTTCTTCTGTTCAAGCAGCAGGAACGCTTCTTCGATGGTTCTGGTGGGTTCAATGGTCGCACCCTGTGATTGCAGCTCGCCGACGCTGGAGGTGCCAACGACGGTGGCTACCCGTTTGCCATGAAGGTCAAAGTTCGCCCGCTGAGCTTTTGCAAGCAGATGTTCCGTTTGGGTCACGAAGTAGAAGCTAAACAGCGAAGCGACCGCAGGAACTGCCAGAGCAATTGCCGTCATCGAAAATAGAAGGCGAAACCGAGGCCAGCTTTTTGCGGTGAGACCGGCAATGAGCGCCAGAAGGACCGTGAGTCCGAGTGCTCCAATCTTTAAGTCTTCCAACTTGGCGGAGCTTTCGCTCCCGAGCGTAGTCGTGTCTTTTCGAATTAAGGTCGCAAGTCCCGAATGAATTGTCGGAATAAAATCCACTTTTTCTATTCGGTCCGACAGAATCGTGACTCCCGAGATCGCGAAATCGGCCTTCCCGCGAAGGAGGCCGTCGAAGATTGTCGAGAAATCGTCGCCGATATCATTGAATTCGACGCTGTCAAATCCGAGCTCAGCGGCGACATGCTCGAGCAGCTCTATTTCAAGCCCTTTCCAGCCATTTGTGCCGTCTCGTTCTACCAAGGCGGACATTTGTTGGACGTCGACCCGCAGAATTTTTTCGGTTTTGTTTGTGCCGCTGTCGCCACTGGCCCGCGCTGAAAGGGCGCTGATAACGCCAATGATGAAGAGCACGAGGAGCGTGTTGATGTCCTTTTGTTTCATGGTGAGTGTTACTGTTT
>CAZEAC010000059.1:0-26026 GCA_964510065.1 uncultured Bdellovibrionales bacterium
TATCGAGCTCTCGAGCGCTATTCCGCAAATCTCGTCAGACGAAGAAGGCGCCCTGCAAAAGGCCGCCGAATATTGTGTCCGCCATTTTCCAGAGGCGACACGCGAGATATTTTTAAAGGCAGGCGCTCAACTCGATCTCGATGAACTGGGGACCGCCGTTCAACAAACCGGAAATCATAGCCTGCTGGAAGAGATTGTCCAGGGTGGAATGCGAGTTTGGCGTAATAACATATTTCACGCGGTGTATGATAACGACGAGGCCGCCCTACGCATTCTTCTTCGCGGTCAAGGCGCTTCAGCTGCTGCGGCCGCATATTTGACTGGTTTCGATTTCGAAAACTACACGAATGAATTCAAGTCCGCACGAGCCGGCCTTCGCGCGTTAGTCAAAAAGGCGGCAACGCCAACTTGATTCAAGTTACTCGCTTCCGAACTTGCTCGGTCAAGATTTCTGCAGCGCTTGACCAAGCGCATCAATGAACCCAAGTAATTCCCAAGTAATTCCCTCGGAGACCGCGCGGAAGTAATAGGATTTATAATTGTACAGCGCAAGGAGCATGGAACCATTCGCGGGGCGAATCGTTGGGCGATTCGTTGGACACTCAAACTTGGACTGAGTAGATCCTCTTTAATTCGAAGTAGTTAGCTTAATCATGACTTTGGGTGTCCAAATGATCGCACTGCTGCATTTCGTCATATGGAAAATTTTCACCGGGCGGGAGAACTTATCACTTTTGCTTAAACTTACTGCCGAAAGAAAGCGATCCGATGAAGCATGGAATTCGTATGTCTCAAATATTATCCTGGATCAGGATTTCATCCCGCAATCCCGTCGAACGGGTCAAGTACTTGCCATCCATGCCCGCCCACTTCGGTAACATGATTTATGAGGCAACGGCCCCACTGAAAATTATCGATTCCTTTCGCTTCGGTGACCCTGTTTGTGATGCTAATCGCTCATTTCGGCCGCTACCCTAAGACCCGGGCATGCTGTATACTCCTGCGGCCTCATTTTCCGCATGAAGTCAGATGTTATTCGGCGATGTCATTCGAAGGCTTTTCTCCGCAGATCCGCGCACCAGTGTGGCGCCAGAATATCCTTTCCTCGATGCGGCGCTTCCCGCGATCCCGAAAGACTTAGTTGCGTTGATTCAAAGAACGGAAAGCAGGAAGTTATTCCAAGACCAGGCGTCGGGCGGAGCCTTCTGGGCAGAAACTCTGATACGGGTCCCCGCGCTCGAGCCGGTGCTTCGCGAAGCCCTGGTGGGCGCCACGGTGCTCGATCTCGGTGCCGGTCCGAAGTGGAGGGATATGTACGAGCTCTGTAGGCGACAGGGGGCTCGGCAGTACGTAGCAATCGACAGGTTTATGTACCGCGGGCGCGGCGAAGTTTGTCACGGAGTCCGGCTAGTGGAGCGTCAGGACGCTGAGGACTGCGGCTTCGTAGTGCTCGATGGCGACATGCTTACGTTGCTCTCGCAGACTCGCACGGCTTCCTGCGCCGTTACCATGAACAGTATTGACCGGGCAATTATAGAGAATCCTCAGTATCACTCCGCAGTGGCCCAGGAAATCGAAAGAGTTGTCGCGCCGGAAAGAGCGGCGTTTGGAACCATATGCGAAGCCCTATCCCGTCTCTCGGCGGGCACTTCAATTCCGCCTGCCCAAGATTTCTCCAGGACCCCCAATGCGACCGCGCAGATCATTAACGACGCGGAAGGTATGTCGGCGATGCTGGTGCCACGCGGCTTGAATCCGAAGTGGATCGAGCATGCGCCCCCATCCCTGCCGTACGAACGCCTGCTCGTACGAAAGTCGTGAAAATCACCCCAAGTAATTCCCTCGGAGACCGCGCGCTTTTGCATATTCCCTCGGAGACCGCGCAAGTACTGATTTCATTATGGAATTCACTTCTACGCGCGCTCTCTGAGCGAAACGGCCTCGGCGAAACGGCCTCGCGCAAGGCGCATGCCAGAGACACGGCAGGCAAGGCAAATGATTTCAGCAATTAAGAAAACGGGGGGTGCAATCCATTGACGCTTGTATCGTATGTAGGTGTCTCCCCAAGCTCAGGTGAAAGGGTGACAGCTTCAGCGTTACCCCTTACAATATTAGTAATGCGGCGTTGTCAAAATATAAGTGGAATTTGCGTGTCAATTCGCCGCATATGTGCGGTTGCTGCCTGGGTGCTGTTTTTCGGAGTACTTTCTCCCTTCAACAGTAGTTCAAGCGCACAACCCCTTCCTGGATCAGCGGTGGTGCCCGATTCGCGGCGTATTGATTGGCAGCTCGGCACCAATGTGGGAGTGCGCGGCGGCATCCCCACTAACCGCACAGTGCACTGTGCGACACTTGATGCGACGGCGAGCGCCGATCAAATTAACTCGGCCCTCGCCACCTGCCCCGCGGGACAGGTTGTAAAACTTGGAGCGGGCACTTTTATTATTAGTAAGAGTTTAAAAATCCCCTCCAATGTTACGCTTCGCGGATCAGGCGTGGGAGCAACCAAACTTAATTTAAAAACCAGCTCTTTTCTAAGTATCACCGGGGGCGGGTCACCGAGCGCGCCTGGAACAATAAATGACGGGTACGTCAAAGGTAGTACTTTGCTGACCATAACAAGCACTCCATCACTCGCTGCGGGAGATTTTATCGCCATATATCAAGACGATGAAGAATGGGTATACAAACCCCATGGCGGAGATAACCATATTTACTCCCTCTATCGAGTAGAGTCGGTGAAAGATTCCGCTATCACCATATGGCCAAAGTTAGTCTACGCTGGTGCCGGCAAAAATCCTAAGTTCGCTAAGATAAGCCAGCCGCTTGTCGATAGCGCGGGAATCGAAGAACTGAGCCTGTACCCGGAATCCGATGTGGATTATCCAATCTACATCGGCGGCGCCTATCAAAGCTGGGTGCGCAACGTTTCAATACACTCGATCCCCAATATTGGCGTCTATATTTTTCAGTCTCTCGGAGTAGAAATCGCACATGTCGATGTTTTGGGCTCGCAGTCAACGGGCGACGGGTACGGTATCGTTCTCGATAGCCAGACCAAAGGCAATACCGCAGTTGCGATTTACAATTGCATTCTCGACGGTCTCTTTCATGGCATCATGTCGAGCGGCCAGCAAGGATCAGTCTTCGCCTACAATTACACGTTGAACGAGCATGCCCAAAATGGCACACAAACCCAGACGGCCGGATTTAACGCATCGCACAGCCCCGAAGGAATGATGTCGCTCTGGGAAGGGAACTTCGGCAATTTCATGACCTCAGACTACATCCACGGCGGCGCGGCATACCAAACTGTATGGCGTTCACGCTTCACAGGGATCAATAACTATTTTAATCTTTCTAAAAACGCAATGTTCTCTCTGACCCGGGGCAGTTATTACTGGAATATCGTCGGTAACATACTGGGAGATAGCTGGGCTACAAACCATGCAAAGTATAAATATGAGTTTACTGCGACGGAGTGGGATGCCGCACCAAGCGCCGACTTTGGCGGCATCTACATGTTGGGATATGTCGGCTATCAGCAGCCGCTTGATCCCTTGGTAAAGAGCAGCGCACTTCGTTACTTTAATTACGACTACTGGCATCAGGCATTGATAAATGAGACGCCTGGAATCTCGGGCAATGTTGATCCGTCGCTCGCCTGGCCAACCAAGCCATCGTGGTTTGGCGACCGACCTTGGCCGCCATTTGATCCCAACAACCCTGCTGAAGCTGTGCGCGCGGCAATTCCGGCGGGCTACCGTTACGAGTTTGGCCGCGATCCGCCGCAGGACAATGTCGCCCCACGCGCCCCACATGAGTTGCGGGTTAATTAACGATTCAGCTACCGCAACGATAGCAGTGCTGGTCAGAACTAGGCTCGAGCGCTTGCGGATCCGCTATCGACATTTTTCTGCCTATCGCCATGTAGACCTGATCCCGAGATAAGGCTTTGTGCCACCATAAACAATTCAAGTAAAGTGCGACCCATGGACGCCTATCTCCACGACATTTCGCCTTTTGCCTTGCAGTTTACAGAAACAAAGGGAATTCGATGGTACGGCCTTAGCTATCTCGCAGGCTTTATTGTCCAAGTTACCTGCTGATTGTGTGGCTCTCCAAACGAAATCTATCACCGCTTAAAATCGCGCTCGCAGGAGATTTTGTGTTTTCTGCAGAGGAATTTACTTGTGTCATCTGGCACACCACTCTCGAGGGGGATTGCCACTCCTTCTTGCGGATAAAATAATGTGCTCACAAGTTCTGCTATGCGGAGTAGAGTCAGGCGACTCACAACAGCTTCGGAATCTCTCCGCGCGGCGCAGACTCTCGTAACCGCGCAGCTTTCATCTTAAATAGGCCATCAGCAATATGTATACCGAACCAGATAGTCCGTGGGAACTGATACACATTCCCTACATATCCCGAAAAAGCGAGTAGCTGATCGTATTCTTTGCGCCCTTGAATATCTATCAATGTCTCATATGCAGCCCCTGCTGCTTTCACGATATTTTCAGCGACGCCTCGAGCCTGGGGGTCTTTGGTAAAACGGTCACTATGAAAAACGGTGTAAATGATGTCTCGGCTCGTGGTTATTTGTTCCGGGGTCGCGTCACGTGGCACCCCTAATGCTACGTAATAGTTTTCAATCGGGGTTCCATCAATCTTATTGCGAAGCTTCACATGTTGCTTCATCTCCTTTAGGTAGGCGTGAAACGTCTGCCGTACAAGGAGCATGCGCTGTTCATTTCGCTCGAGTTCTTCGATATGTTGTCGTATTTCCTTATGCTGCAGGGCCGATTCAAGTCCCACGGGGTTTAGATCGGGCACGGAGCGAAGTGTTGCGAGAATCCGCTCCTTTCCGAGCATCGAAAAAACTGCACTCCGCACCTCGCTCTTTACATGCTCGCGCTTCAGGAAATCAGCGACGGAATATTTTCCATCCTTCACGAAAAATGCCGATACGACTTCTTCCGCAAGTTCGCGAGAAGCCTCCAACAGCGGCGAAAGCGCGCCCATGTTTCTCTCGCCGGCTTCAAATTCGATAGTAAATAATTTCAATACCAGTGCCCGATCTACAACGCCACGATCAACAAGGCCGGCCGCGAATCTGTGCGCAAATTCAAGGCGCAAAGGATAATCTTCAGAATGCGAATCCCCGAGTAGCTCAAGCACCGATTCGCTCATTTGATGCAGAGCTTCCTGCGAAGCCCATTTCAGGAAGTAATGAAGGCATGCACGATCGGTACGTAATTCGATATCCACGCGTACCACTTCCGGATCTTGAACTGCAATTTTCGGCAATCGCGTACGGAGCCGTTGAGTAGCCGCATCAAGAAGGATTAAAGGCTGCGCACTCTGAAACGCTTCATAGTGAGCGTCCCTCCGCATATTGAGAAAGGCAAGAAGAGTTACTGGCTGCGACAGAGCCACCGGATCGTTCGTCTGGCACTTGATCGAATCAGACATGGCTTTTTCGAAAGAAGTCGTGAAGAATCTAGAGATCTTGTCATCATCAAAATAAGGAACAATATATCCGACCTTGCGCACGGCACTCTCAACGACCGATCTCACAGCTTTACTTTCTTCTGTGGCTGCGGTGATTTTTTGAGAAAATTGCTCAATTGCAAGAAAGATATTCCGAAGTTTCTCCGGCTGCGCCGTATCAATTTCTTTCGCAAACAGGTCTACTAAAACACCATTCGCGGAGAGCTCCTGGCCAATCGCGCCGAGAAAGCGTACGCGCGAGCCGAACTCCATTCTCATAAATACTTTCTCAGTATCTCGAAAACTGATCGTGTCATCTCGCAGCCAGCGAAGAAAGGAAATCGCGAGGAGAGAGTTTTTTAATTCTTCAACATCAAAGCCATAAGCTCCGCGACGGTCTCCCATCCAGTGAACTCCTCGCACATACTTATCCACCATCGAGGGATGGGTCGCAACGGATTCTCTAAGACTATGCCCCTTAAGCTCAAGCCGAAGTTCATCAGCGCTCATTACCTGAAGCAACTCGCTCAAACGCTTTAACGCGGCTGTGTCGTTATAACGAAAGAACGAGAGCACCGGCGGCCAGCAACGTGCAATGTGGTGTGCGACCCTATCATTACAAGCTAATAGGCTTGCGAGTTTCTTCACTTCAACGTCACGTACCAACATCGAGTCGCTTTTAGCCGCGCGAACCAGCGCGGAAACCTCGACGCCATGCACGCGTGCGATCTCAGGTAGCCACCCTCGGTCAAGCGCAGCAAGGAGGTCTGTTTTCAGCTGCGCTAGTACTTCGGCTCGCCGATTAAGCTGCCCGATGCGCTCTTGATACTCCTTTACCAGCGCCAGCGCTTCTTTCCGATCTAATGTCGCCTGCGAGTTCGTTACCGAACGATACTGGGAATGTCCCCAATCATATCTTTCAAAGCCTGGACAAAAAATCATAACAAGCATATCCATTCTTGTCTTGACCGAATCGGTATGCTCCAGTGCGGAAACTACTTTTGCGAGCGCACTTGAATCTGCCGCGCCAAAGACCTCCCTTGCGAACTCAGCCCGCGCATCCGCTGGAAATAAGTACCGCTCCCTCTTTCCTTTCGGACGTAGTCGTAGCTCTTTCGACAAATAGCCTACTCCGAGCTCAAGAATGCGCGCGTTTGCCCTACACCTCGCGATAAGTTCGTCATAGGCACTGAAATCGCGCGCGCAAATATCGCCATGTATTGGAAAAGACGACCCTGGCGCACAGGAATGCAGGTAATCACCGAATCGGCAAAGTATTAGGTCTCCTGGCTTTCTTAGAATCGAAATAAGTTCGTCGCCAGAAATATTGAGTGCGTTAGCAATTTTCTGCATATCGGCTGCATAGAGCCGTGATATCGTGAGCGTCTCCCTTAGCCGCTTTGAAAATCCCGACGCACCCATTCCACGCGGAACACGAACCGGGATGCTCCCCTCCCCTCGCTTAGGCGCACCAAGGATAATCGCGGTGAGAAGCTCCTCATGACGCATCTTCCAGCCCGCGGCAACAAGCGTATCCAGACAGTGCTTAAAGCCAAGGTAGCATATACGCGGGCCCCCAGCACTACCGACATGAATTTGCGCAGTAGTAAGGTAGGCGTTTAGTATGCGCTCCACCATCGGCGCGCCCTGATATATTTCGAGGCTATTTTTCGCAAGTAAACAGAAGTGATCAGAAAGGACCTGAAACTGTTCTTGCGTGAGATCACGAAGCTCATGTCGAAGCTTAAACCTCGGCGGAGAATCGCCAAAAACGAAAAGAGATGTCTCGACTTCGCTCCACTCGAATTGAATATTGCCTTCGGGAAGCTTCGTGTTGACAAGCAGAAGACTCTGCAGCACGGATCTTTCAGCGCTGGCAAGAGAAAGCTTCTGCTCTTGCGTTTGATCTCTACCTATCGCGGCTGAAACCGCCTTACCCGTAGAATATCGGATAAGCTCCGAACCAAGCGCCGCGAGAGATATTTCAGGTTCAACATCGAGAACCGGTGCAGCCGGAAGCCTGCCTCGAACAAGCTCCTCGCGAGCCCTTTTACCCTTTTGCGCTGCGGGATCAAGCGACATGCGCTACTCCACTTCAACCTTGTGACCGCCGTAGATTCGAATGAATTTAAATCTTATTCGATTCGGTCTATCTACTACTCCAAGCTGTTGATTGATCCATTCGTCAAGCTTCTTCGGATCTTCGTTTACCGCCTCAGTCATGCTTTCAAAAAGTCCATGCAAATCCCTTCCACATGCGACATAAAGTCTCGCGATGCAATGAAGCGGAATGGTGACTCCGTGATCAATTAGTTCATCTCGAAAATTTCGAAGCGCGATTGCGACTTCTCTGGCGCGAACAATCTGCTCCGGTGAAGGACGGGTTACGCCAGTTTTCGGCCTACGGAACTCATCCTGCTCATACGGAGGAGAAGAGCAAGGATTAACAATGACTTGAAGCAAACAAGCAATTTCATCGAACTCGCGCTGACTTGACTGAAGCGGCGCGACTTCGAATGCGACAATTGATTCGTGCGCGGAAACTTCGGCATTCGCGGCACGCGCAAGAATTAGCGCCGCGCTTATCGGCTTTCTCCCCGAATCTTCATTCGGCTCATCGAAAAGTCTTCCAGCGGCCTGCTTAGCAGCAAAAAGATCAACTTGGGTGAGTGCGCCTCTCTCGAAGGCGCGAACAACCGAGAGTTGCTCGCCTGCTTCAATTCCATCCCATCCCGAAACAGCTCTAATTTCTTTGTAAAGCGCGAGCTGACGTTCGCCCGCACTCTCGTCCGAGAAGGCCTGATTCATTGCCGCGCGTTGCGAAGTCGACGCGAATTCAATTTTAGATTTTTTTTCTCGTTCGGTATCTATCTGACCCATGACGAATCTCTAGTGCAAGTTCTATTGATAGGCAGCTAAGTCATTGACTGCAGGACGATTATTATACGCGCGCAGCGGAGCTAGGCAAACGCTTCTATCCACACTAACCCCTTCTAATCAGGTCGCAATTTGCTGGACACGCTTGTTTAAGCCTGGGTTCGGAGTAAAATCTAGGACTTCGAAGTTTTGTCTTTCTCGAAAATTACGCATGTCACTCCTGACCGAATCAAAAGTTCCGCCGAGTAAAGGCGCTGGCCCGGCGGACGGCGCTCGGCGCCCACGCGGACGGCCACGCAAAGACTCTGCCGAGACGCTTTCGAAGCCTCTTGCAGAAGCGGCGCTTTCAAGCGAAGCATTTGACGAATTCTTGCGAGATAACGAGTATACCATCGAACTCCTCCCTAATGCCTATGAACTTTACCTCGCTGAAATTGCGAACACCAAGATCCTCGACCCTACAAGAGTTCGCGCGCTCGTTGACATAATGAAATCTGGCTCTCCCGAGGAATCAAGCAAAGCATTTTTTACCTTAGTGGAGTGTAATCTACGCTATGTGCTGAAGTGCGCCATCGATATGCGAGGCCCAAATATTGACGTACTTGATCTTATTAGTGAGGGCAACATCGGGCTAATGGTCGGAGTCGAGCGTTATAACCCTGAACATCCCAACAACGCCAATCTACTCACGTATGCACGCTTTCGGATCGAGCAAAAAATGCTGCGTTTCATACAGGATCACGGAAGCACTATTCGAATACCGGTATATCTGCATTATGAAATCTGGAGCATGTTCAGGGCTGGCAGAGAGCTCGAGAAAAAACTTGAGCGCGAGCCAACGAATGACGAGATTGCCGAGACACTTGGCACTACAGAGGAGCGAATTGAGTTTCTGAAGACCAAGTCGCAGCTGTGCTTGTCCCTTGAAGATCCTCGAATCTTGGAGTTTACCGGCGGGACAGCCGTTGAGGAGTTTGCAGCCGAGACTACGGATGGAAACAGTACGTACGAGGCCGTCGAGCGTGCCGAAGCCTACCAGATCCTAGATGACCTAATCGAGCTCCTCGATCCGCGCGAGCGCAGGATCCTCGAGTACCGCTTTGGAATGAATGGCCGCGAAGAAAAAACGCTTGATGAGTTAGGCGAGAAGTTTGCGGTTAGTCGTGAACGTATTCGTCAAATTCAAAATATAGCGTTAAGTGTTCTTCGCAAGAAACTTGAAAATATCTATGCGCGTATGAAATAAGAATGGGTCGTTTCCAAAAAAATGCCGCTATGTCTTTGAGGAGACCCTTTCGTGCAGGCTTCCTTGATTTCTAACCTCAAAATCTCACCATGGTCCGTCGCAAAATGAGTGAGATGCCCGTAAATCCGAAGCATTCCGCAGGAGCTACGGGCAGATCGCTCACCGCAGCAGAACTCTGGTGAAAAGTACGGGATAAGGCAACTCCCCGGACTAATTGGACCTTGTGAGAATCTCGAGCACTGCCGACTATTATTTTATGATGAAGATAACTGCATTGCTTGTGGGCGTACTTTCGTTCCTCCCAGCATTTCAAGGGCTTACGGAGATACTTCCCGCCGACCGGCGTATCGAATGGGAACGTGCGGGCGTCATCGCTCCAGACGGAACACGTGGAATTCCGATTCGCCCTCCATGTGACAAGAAGATAACAACGTCCGCCGATATAGAATCCGCAGTAACCACCTGCCCTGCAGATACCGCGGTCATCATTCCCGCCGGGACATTTACCCTACCGGGATTGATTATTGATCGGCCCCTTGTATTACGAGGGGCGGGAGCCGACCTCACCACGCTTACGCTTACGGGGGGCATTCTATTCTCTCCTGCCCGTGGCAGCTATGCAGGGCCTACGCGTGAGGTAAACTGGACCGGTGGTTACAACAAGGGCGAAACGAGAATTGTGCTCTCCGATGTATCAAAGCTCAAGCAACACCAAACTATCGTGCTCGATCAGCTCAACGATCCGGAGGTCGTAAGTATTCCGGGAAACGCGGGAATTCAAAATACCTATTCACGAAACGGTCTTAACTTTGAAGGTGGTACTACGCGAGCCCAACCACAGCTGGTGTGGGTCACTGCCATTGATCCGAACACCAAAACGGTAACGATAGATCCCCCACTCTACTATACTCACAAGGCATCACTCGCCCCGCAGGCTTTTTTTTGGGACAGCGGAAATATGAACTATGCCGGTATCGAGGACATGAAAGTCGACGGGGCACAGGTCGACGGGCGCGCAATCACTTTTAATTACTGCTCTAATTGTTGGGTAAAAGGTGTTGAAGTCACCAACCCCGCGCGCGCCGCAGTAGCGTACGTCTTTTACTGCTTTCGTCCCGAAATTCGTGACAGCTACTTTCATGACGGGCAACCTCCTGTGGGGCCCACCCGTTATGGAGTCGAGCTGGGTACTACCTCGGCCGGATTAATCGAGAATACGATTATCGCTAAGATTGGCGGCTCTCTGGTAAGTACCAATTCAACCAGCGGGAATGTCTTCGGTTATAACTACGCGTTTGGCAATACGTTACAAAATGGAGCGCAAACCGCCTGGGGATTTCCCTCCATTAGCACGCATATCGCGCACACCTACGCCAATCTCTATGAGGCAAACATTGCCGCAAATGCAGTACTTGACGTGGTGTGGGGCTCAGGTAGCCATAACGTTTTTTTCCGTAACCGCCTCCTTGGCTACGAGGGTCCGATCGGCAATCTCTACATCAACCACACCTATGCCGTCCACATTCAGGCCTGGAATCGTTACATATCAGTCATCGGTAACGTGCTTGGTCACCCCGACTGGCATCGCTACTACGAAATAACGCCGTGGAAGCTCCCGAGTGGAGGACACGATGAGCGTCAATTTATCTACGCGCTTGGCGAGTGGCTCTATGCAAGCTCAACGCAGAATGCCGATATAAAGGTGATCGAGACATTGCTCCGCTGGGGCAACTACGACTATGCAAACGATCGGGCGATATGGAACGCCGCGGAAATCCCAACGGGGATAGCCCCGCTCGATACTACACTCCCGAATTCGCTTTACCTTACGAGCAAGCCACGTTGGTGGAATGACAGTCCCTGGCCGCCGATTGGACCGGCGCATCCAACAATTGCCAACCAGCCGCTCGTTACGAAGTTACCTGCTGAAGCCTGCTATCAGAAAACAGTCGCTGACGGCAACAAATTCAACGCGCAAAAATGTTATCCACTGGCGAAAGCTCCAAAGGAACCGCTCGAGCTAAAGGCGGAAAAGCGTTAGCCCGCAAGTCTCACCAGGGTTCGTCGCGAGGTCAGTGAGATGCCCGTAAATCCGAAGGAATTCGCCGGAGCGAGGGCGGAGACAGCCTAACAGGCTGTCGAGCACTTTTGACAAGGATTCCGCAGGAGTTGCGGGCATATCGCTCACCGGAGCAGAATCCTGGTGAGATTTGCGGGTTTGCCGCGTGCAGAAAGATCTTATCTCTTGCTCTCGATTCTCACTCGGTGAGCTCTGTGGTTTATTTTATTTACAAAGAACCACCGAAATGAGGGCTAGCACTTCCCCAAACACCGCAGCGCAAAATTCGTAGCCTCGCCAAGTTTCATCGGATCATAGTGAGAACACAGATGCAATTTTTCATATTTGGCAGGAACGTTATCGAGATTTCTCACAAGGCACGGAGAATCCATCACTGAGTCAGTAAGCGCTACCGCGAGAGATTTTGGATCAAATCGACTTAGCTCCTTTGCGACTCTCTTCAATGTTCTTCCGGTAACGATATCATTGTCGACAACGATTATCCGTTTGTCACGTATCCACGCTGGCTCTATTTCACCAAGCCAACGGTGTTCAGTATACGAGCGCTCTTGCCCGCGGCGCCTTAGATGCGTGTCTGCGATAATCAGAGGCATTCCAAACAGCTCAAAGAAGTAGCCGGCTCGAAGTCCTTTTGCGGCAATTGCCACACAAAGGTCGTATTGTTCACGCAGCGAGTAGGCCAGAAGCATCGGACCATGCGCAGCAGAGAAAATTGCTGATGCACTTCGAGTAATTGGCGCACGCCATTGTTCAAAAGACGCGGTAAGCTTCGCTGCAGCTTTCATTCGAAAATAATTCGCAAGAGACGAATACTGCGAAGCCCATTCAGCTTTGTAGTCACGGTTATGAAGTCTCGCCGCGCGGAACATTCCAGGCGAAAACCCAATCGCCTCAAAAAGCAGCGAGGCATCATAATTAGAATTGACGCTCATGAGAAAATGAGCATAACTCCGCATAGCGTTCTTATCGCCAAGCGCCATAAGTGCTGTTGCTACTACAAAGTATTCACGCTGAGCATGCACATAGGGAACTGCCGAAGCGAGGGCCCGACTTACTGATTGCCAGTCCTGCCTTAGCTCGCCGTTTTCAAGCTGATAGCAAGCGTGGCGCAACAGCGTCGACATTGGCGCGTTGTATCCATCGAACTGACTCACTCCAAGCTTCCACATTGCTTGTCGAATCTCGTCTTCATTCTTGCGCGGACAGATAGCCGCAACACCGCGTGGAAGCGGCGCCGCCGGGCTGGCACGAACCGCAAATTGAGCCTCAAGACTGCGCATTAATAATAGGATACGCTTAGGCCTGCGCTAATCAATAACCGGTATATGCGATATAAGCTCCTTATCGGACTGCTATTTTTGATATTTTCTCCTCTGGCGTTAGCCGCCCGCGCGCCGAAGCTCGTCGAAAAGACCTTTGTTCTAAAGGGTGAAAACGCGAAACGTGCCGCGGCAATGTTGGGGTTAGATACTCGAGCAGCGAGGAAGCTTGTACTGCCTTGGAGCCGAAGCGCGAGTCTTCGTAACTGTACGTTCGGCGAAGTACTACCCGGTGCTTCGATTCCGAGTTGCAATGAGCTGCCGATCCTTCAGAACAGCATTGAGTATGTCGTAACGCCCGAAGTGACCTTAACTCTTGGCGGAACTTGGAATGACGAACGGACAGGAAGCGGCCCCCGTTTTCATCGCTTTAGTCTACCTTCTCCCGATCTGTCGACTGAATCACCAGCATCAGGAGACTGGCGAGTAGTTCCGCGAACCGAAGTGCTTAAGAATCCACTTCGCTCATCAAGTTCGGAGCTTCCCGCGCTTGTTCTTACCTCGTATCAAAATGGATCAACATTGCTGCTTGCGCTGAGCTTCGATACCATCTCCAAAGAAAACGAAACGCGTAAAAACTATGAAGAGTGCTCGCGTACCTACGCTGAGGTAGACGGCGCACCGTGTTAACCGCCCAATAGAATGGGCTACATTAGAACCGCTCCCAAAATTGGGCGCGCCATACTCCAAATTGTTTATTTGCCTCGCGTCCACGGTAGCCAAGCACGCAAAGGAAAATGCCCAACGTTATTAAACAGCTAGATACAAGCACTATCAAGATTTGCGGCACCAAATAGACTAATACACCGAGGAGGATTAGGATTATTCCTTGCGTCGTAACGGTATTAAATAGGCTATTCTTGATCATACGCTTCTCCATGATACATTCTTCAAATAACCACGATTTTGGAGTTTTCAAGTGATCGCCTGGTGCATCGCATCGGTTTTACGTCTTCTCGATGCCACAATTCGTTGGGAGCATCGCTTCGCATCGACAAGCGTAGCCGCCGATGAGCCAGCAATTTTCGCATTCTGGCATAATCGACAAATATTAATGCCGATGGTGCACCGGCGCCTTAAAGGCAAAGCGGTGCATAACCCGATTGTCACGTTGATTAGCCAGCACCGTGACGGTCAGCTTGCAGTTAAAATTATTGAGAAATTTGGATTGCACGCGGTGGCAGGTTCCTCAACTCGCGGTGGCAAACGCGCCCTGCTTCAGCTCGTTCGAATCTTAGGCTCCGGAAAAAATATTGCAATTACACCTGACGGCCCGCGCGGACCAATTTATTCGCTTAAAGAGGGCACAATTAAGCTTGCACAGCTCTCAGGAAGGCCAATTTACCCGGTAGTGCTCGCGGCAAAAAGAGTCTTCCAGCTTGGAAGCTGGGACAAAATGATAATCCCGTTGCCTTTCACTCGCGCGATTTCTATGGTAGGAGAACCAATCCATATTCCGCGCGAAGTTGACCCGGACACGTTTGAAAAGTTTCGCAGGAAAGTTGAAGACTCACTCAATGCGCTGACACAGGCGGCGGATTGCGAAATAAGAAGGTAATAGTGGCCGACCATGCATTTCGCACAAGGCACTAGGGAAACGCCAAGCAATATCATCAAACTCGACGACTATCGCCAACCTGCAGCGGTGCGCCCGCCGTCACTGCTCGAACAGGCAATAGCACTGACAAGGGCGCCCACTGATTCGCTTCTTCCATTTAGGAACTTTCTCGCCTCACATTCGATTGAAATTCCCGGTACACATAGTGACAAAGCTGGCGCTGCAGAAACAGAGCTCTGCTCTTGCGAAGTGCGCCAGGCCTTAGCAATGGAAGGCTGGACCGAAAATTACAAGGTCAGCGTGCGCGGATTGTCGATGAGCCCTCAGGTGCTGGCTTCAATAGAAATCGCTCGAATATCTCTCAGCCCCCTTAGAAACCTAGTCCTTTCGGAAAGCGAGCTTGATCGGCTTCCCAAAAGTGATCACTTTCAAGGTTTTTTCGCAGTCAAACTGCCCACGCAGATGCTGCTAACACTCCCTAACACTATTTTCTTGAGCCACCGCGTTATACTTACTTCGCTCGAGGGCACCGACCACCTCTCGCTGCAAATCGAGATGCTTTCAGGAGCGGTTCCCTTCTGGGAAAAGATAGCATCACTGCTTAGCTTGAGCCGCTGGCATGACGCCTTCCGCGCGCTTTTGAGGGACACTCGTGGCCATCTGCGCACTATTCGCGAAGGTTATCATGGGAAGCTTCACGCGAGTTTTCATACACCTTTCCCCGGTAGGTTCGCGCGGATGGGGGAGATTTCTCTCAGTCATAATAGGGCGCACAGGACCTGCACACTTCAAAATACAGGGAGCCAGCCCTTTTATCTGCTGTTCGCACAGCGTAAGGCCGAAGCGGCTTAAAGCCGTCTGCGCAGCGAAGGATTTGTCATTCCGCAAATAAGTTGCTATTTTTCTTGGTTATTATGCTTACTTCACGCCAAATTCGCGAACTGTATCATCAATTCTGGACCGAAGCGCCACGCAGCTGCAAAGTAGTGCCAAACATGTCGCTCGTACCGAATGTCGACTCGACACTGCTCTTTGTTAATTCGGGCATGTTTCCGTTGGCACCATATCTCGCCGGGCAGCAACATCCTCTCGGAAGAAGACTTTGCAATATTCAACGTTGTCTCCGCACCAATTACGACGAGATGCTCGAGATTGGCGATAATCGTCACACACTCATGTTTGAGATGCTCGGCGACTGGTCACTCGGAGACTTTACCAAGGAGCAGCAGATTCCCTGGATTTTGGAATTCTGGGTCGAAAAATTGAAGCTCGATCCTCATCGGTTGTATGTTTCGGTGTTCGCAGGTGATGAAACTGCCCCACGTGATACCCTTGCAATTGAACTTTGGCGCAAGGCCTTCCGAAAGTACGGAGTCGAAGCGGAATTTTCCGAGGACATTACTGCAGTGCCACCACTGACCGAGACTGGTAAGCCGTGGAAGTACCATATTTTTCCCTACAATAAAAAGAAGAACTGGTGGCAACGTGCGCAAGCTCCCGGTGAACTTGGCGGACCAACCTCTGAAATGTTCTACGACATGGGAACCGCCGAAATACCGCAAGCGAGTTACTTCATAAATGACGATTCAGGCCGATTTATTGAGATCGGCAACAACGTATTCATGGAATATCGGCTCTCTCCGCAGATGACCTGGATACCACTCGAGCAAAAAAACATTGACTTCGGCGGTGGCTTCGAACGGGTCTGCATGATTGTACAGAACAAGTCGGACATCTTCGAAAGCGATATTTACTCACCGATTATCGATCGGCTCGTTACTTTGAGCGGACATCCTTATAAGAGTAACGGTGCTGAAAATGAATATACCGGCCCGTTTCGAGTTATCGCTGATCATGGCCGTGCCGCGACCTTCATCTTAGCCGATGGCGTAAGTCCGTCGAACAAAGACCAAGGGTACATTCTTCGCCGATTCATTCGCCGCTTGGTGCGATTCGGTCGAAAGCTCGGACTTGAGGGCAACTTCACCGCGGATGTCGCCGGTATTGTCATTGATACGTTAGGCCACGCGTATACGCATCTAGAAGAAAATCGCGCATCGGTACTGCAAAAGATCGGCGACGAGGAGGCTGCATTCAATCTCACCCTCAACAAAGGCCTTCGCGAACTCTCCAAAATGCAGTCTCAGTTTGCGCCTGGAACAACGATCAATGGCGAGCAGGCCTTTTTCATATATGAGACATACGGATTCCCGCTCGAACTTACGCTTGACGAGTTAAGGGTGAGCGACGCCGATGCGAACCGTATTACCCAGGAATTCCAGGGCGCCGAAAAAAAACATCGCGAGCTTTCACGAGCTGGCGCTGAACAAAAATTTAAAGGTGGACTTGCCGATCAGTCGCATGAGACCACCAAACTTCACACCGCCCATCATCTTATGTTGGCGGCGATGCAGAAATTAGTTGACCCGAATATTAGGCAGAAAGGCAGCAACATTACCGCCGAACGCTTGCGCATGGACTTTAATCTTGATCGTAAGATGACCGAGTCCGAAGTAAAGGCCGTCGAAGATCTGGTTAATAAAACCATCGAACAGAGCCTGCCGGTGGCGCGAGTTGAGATGCCGCGACAGGAAGCCGAGTCAATTGGTGCGCAGATGGAATTCGGTGCAAAATATCCCGACCTTGTGAGCGTGTACTTTGTTGGCTCGCGTACCGATTGGTATTCGGCGGAATTTTGCGGCGGCCCGCATTCTACCAATACAAAGGAGCTTTCCGAAGGTGGCAAGCGCTTTAAGATCCTAAAACAGGAAAATGTCGGTGCTGGGATTAAGCGAGTCAAAGCCGCGCTGGTGTAAACCTGCTTAAGAATCGGCCGACCGTAAACCTGCGATACAAACAGATATCTGTAATATTTCCAGGCTATTACCAAAACATCGCCTACATGCTCGCGCCTCTAGCTTAGTTGGCAATTCGCAAATCTATCTTAGTTTTCGAGATCTGGTAAAACAGTAGGCCGAGTATTTGCATGGCTATGGGCATACACATTATCAGGGGTAAGGCTGCGTATTTGCAGGCGCGTCAGCTCATGGACGGTGCGCGGGCAACTGCACGCGCGATAAGCCACACCTGGGACAGCGCGGCCAGCGAACTCAGTATCCGTACGGTCTCGCAGGTAATCGCCAAGATTCAGGATAAATTTCCACCTGAAAACCGCAGTAACGAAGAAATTGCAGGTGTCATAGCCAAACTACTTAAGTGTCCGTGGGTAGATCTGCCTAACACATTGATCGCAATTCAGGAATCTTCCGAGTCTGCTACCAATGCCGAGGTACAGAGTGCCTGGAGCAAATTTTTGCGGACAGTAAAGCAGGGAATTGCCTGGAGCACCGAGGCCTACTCTGATCCTATAATTCAAAAGCTACTGCGCTCGCACGAATCGTTTGTCATTCCGGAGCTGAGAGATTCACCTTCGCAAGAGAGCATTCCGAAGGCACTCGATATTGAACGACTCTCTTTTGAAAAGCTTAGTCGTAAAATAAGCCTCGCGTTTAGCGCTCTTCGAGACTTCTCGATTGGAAGCGATATTACCGTCGAGCTTGGCTCGCTTCAGAATAAACTTCTTCACAGGAATGCATTTAAGGGAGCACATGCTGCCACTTTCTTAGCTGTTGCATTTTGCTTCACTTTTATCGAATCCGAACAGGAGCAGACGAAGGATGCTTCTGACCACGAATGGATCGTCGAGGCAGCGAAGAAGCTAGGCAGAGTTGTCGACACGCTGTGTGCCATTCGCTCTGATGAGGTGCGAGAACTGATTCAGCTCCCCGAACTTCGTGAAGAACTCGAATTTGATCTGCTTGATCGGTTGTTCAAGCTCGCGTCGAAGCTCGAAGAAGTACAAGCTCGCGGAAGACTTCGCGGTGTCGCTCAACACGTTCCTTTGCTGTTCAAAGCAGAAAGAATTCCTTTTCTAGAAGATCTCGCCACTAAACCATGGCTTCTGGATCTTAGAATACGAGTAAAACCGAACTTAAGTCCTTCGGCCTTCCTTAAATTTTTGCGCGAAGATTCCGAAAAGATCGTTCCCGGGTGCGCTGAAGTTCAGGGGCAATATCTTTCTCGTTGTGCGGAGGTTCCAGGGCTTCTTCCGCTGGTGAGCTGGGCTTTGCATAATCGTAGCCGATTGCTTCGCGATGAAAACCTTGCTTCGGTGCGAGATAGATTTTTTAACACACAACAGCCTCCCGGTGCGGCGCATGTTCTGGCGGCAGCTCACGAGAAATATTTATCGTGTGGCGATGACGTCAGAGCGACAGTACTCACTCGACTTATCGAGGAGAGACTCAATACTGAACAGGCAGCTTTCGCGATTAAACGGCTTGACGCTACAACCGATCCATCAGCACTTGCGCTTGAGACGGTAGCGGCAAGCGCCGTTCGCGCGGCGCTTTTAGCCCCTCCGCAAAGCGTGCCCACTCCAAAACTTGCGGCAACAGACTGCGCTACCGCAGTAAAGCTTCCTCGCCAGGATCGAAGGAGCCTCTTTCTTGATTGGGTCGCGCAGCAGGGCGGCAGCTGCGCAGCGATCGACGACGCACTTAAGAAGCTAGCTCCTGATATTCAGAACCGGGTACTTACCTGGTGGAATGACTCGACAATGGATAGCAAGGCATTACTTGCGATAGAAGAGCTAAGTAAAGCGATCACGAAATGGAACGGCAAGCCCGCATTTTTGGGGATCTTAAACAATCGCCAAATGTTCGGAGCACTTATGAGCGCTCTCGAAGTGGGCGGGCACGATCTTCTGATGCAACTCGCTCCGCTACTCGATGGCAATGGCAATGCGTTTGCCGCCGTTCGCGAAGTGCTGTTAGAGTCTCACTAGTACTCTGGAACATAAGTTTTCCGACTCTTCTCCCCTCTGTGCTCTCCGTGACTCTGTGGTTTTTTTTAAGAAAAATAAACCACAGAGTCACAGAGATGGGGGCGAGGGAAGGAAAGGTTACTTTGGTTACAGTGCACTAGTACTCTGGAAACAAAATAACTTATCCTTCCTCTCGGTCCTCACTCGGTGATCTCTGTGCCTCTGTGGTTTATTTTGCTTTCAAGAAACCACAGAGGCACGGAGAGCACAGAGATTACGAGAATCGGAAAACTTTTGTTACATCTTACTAAAGATGAGTTACGATTAAGTCCACGCATTCGGCCGGGCTGAGTTTCGAACTATCTATAGTTATCTCCGGAGAAAGTGGCTCCTCGTAAGGCGCACTCACTCCCGTGAACTCTTTAAGCTCACCGACGCGCGCTTTCTTATACAGCCCATGCGGATCGCGTTTTTCACATACTTCCAAAGGAGTGGCCAGGTAAATCTCCAAAAAGCTTTCATCTCCAATAATCTGCCGCGCATTTTCACGATCGGCTCGATACGGTGAAATAAAGGAGCAGATTACACTGATACCAGCGTCATTAAGTAGCTTCGCGACTTCGGCGACTCGTCGAATATTCTCGGTGCGATCGTCTTTCGAGAAACCAAGATCGCGGTTCAGTCCAAAGCGAAGATTATCACCATCAAGGCGGTATACTGGCCTTTTGTCTCTAAACAGACGCTCTTCGAGAAGCTTCGCCACCGTTGACTTCCCAGAACCCGAAAGTCCTGTCATCCAGAAAGTTTGTGCCTTTGCATCAAAGAGCTGTTCACGATCCTTTCGAGAAATTGCTCCCTCTTCGCGATGCAACTCACGGCGAGAAAGTTCAAACTCGTCTTTTCCTGATTGCCCGATTCGATCAAGCGCCATGCCAACCCCGACAGTGCGAAAGTCTTCGCTATCGACAATCACAAAACTTCCCGTGTTGCGGTTGCGACTGTAGGAATCCACGAAAATTGGAGCACGCATCTTGAACGAGACTCGCCCAATCTCATTTAATGCAAGTTCGGCAGCCGGCATTCTGCTGAGTGTATTTACATCAACGCGATAATCAATTTGTGAAATAGCTGCGCGAGATTCTCGCGACGTATGCAAAATGAGATATTCCTTTCGCCGATCCATCGGCGTTTCAGACATCCACACCACCAGCGCGTCGACGTCTGTTCGCGCCTTGGGATAGTTTCGCGGCCGCACTAACATATCCCCGCGCGAGATATCGATTTCATCTTCAAGCGAAATCGCGACCGACATTGGTGCCCATGCCACTTCGAGCTTGCCCGACCCCAACCCGCCTTCGAAGCAGTCAATCGAGCGAATCCGGCTGCGCTTCTGTGACGGCATTACCATCACTTCCTCGCCGACGCGAATCGAGCCCGACTGCAGCTGCCCCGCGTAGCCACGATAATTTTGGTGCGGACGAATCACATATTGTACGGGGAATCTGAAATCGACCTGGTTACGATCGGAACCGATGTAAACGTTCTCCAGGTACTGCATTACCGTTTCGCCATGGTACCAAGCCATGTGCTTGCTTGGCTCGACCACGTTGTCGCCATGAAGCGCGGCAACGGGGATAAACCGAAGATCCTTAATACCGAGCTTAACCGCGAATTCCGAAAAATCAGCGACTATTTTCTCAAAAACTTCTTTCGAATATTCCACCAAGTCCATTTTATTGACCGTGACAAGAAGTCGCGGCACGCCAAGGAGCGAGGCGATAAAAGAGTGTCTCCTGGTTTGCGCAACAACACCCTTTCGCGCGTCAATAAGTACGATGGTCACATCAGCCGTCGAAGCGCCTGTCGCCATGTTGCGAGTGTATTGCTCATGCCCGGGAGTATCGGCAAGTATAAAGCGGCGCTTTGGCGTTGAGAAATAACGGTAGGCAACATCGATAGTAATCCCCTGCTCCCGTTCGGCGCGAAGGCCGTCAGTAAGCAACGCGAGCGACAGTGCCCCTTCGCTGGCCGGTGTGGCCTTTTCAATCGCGCTCAGATGGTCGTCATATATATTCTTGGAATCAAAAAGTAGCCGACCAATCAAAGTCGACTTCCCATCATCAACACTCCCCGCAGTTGAAAAACGCAAGACCGTGCTCTCCCTCGCCTGATCAATCAGCGCTTGGAAATCTGCCTGAGACGCCTGTTGCAGCACACTTTCCATTAGAAATACCCCTCGCGCTTCTTTTTCTCCATCGATCCTTCGCCATCATGATCGATTATCCGCGTCGCCCGTTCGGAAGTGCGAACCGCCATAATTTCACGAATAATTCCCTCGATGTCTTTCGCATTGGAGCGAACGGCGCCCGTGCAAGGAATACAGCCGAGCGATCGGAAACGACATTCAATCTCCTCGGCTTTTTCGGACGTCGCGAAGCGTGCTCCATCGCGAACTGGAATCAGTTGATCACCACGTCGTACCACTGGCCGTCTTTCGCTGTAGTAAAGAGGCACAATGTCGATCTTCTCGAAATAGATGTAGAGCCAGATATCAAGCTCGGTCCAGTTTGAAAGGGGGAAAACGCGGATTGATTCACCCTTGCGAATCTTTCCGTTGTAGAGATTCCAGAGTTCAGGCCGCTGATTTCGCGGATCCCACTGTCCGAAGCTATCGCGAAACGAGAAGACACGCTCTTTGGCCCTAGATTTTTCTTCGTCTCGGCGCGCGCCGCCAATCGCCGCATCAAAATTACCCTCATTGAGCGCATCGAGCAACGCCTGCGTTTTCAGTAGGCCGCAACATCGCTGCGTCCCAAGATCGAAGGGATTTGTCTCCCTGGCGATCGCCGCTTCGTTTCGATGCACTATTAGTTTCGCGCTAAGTTTCTCCGCCATTTGATCACGGAAGGCATACATCTCCTTAAATTTATAGCCGGTATCAACATGCAAGAGAGGAAAAGGAATCTTCGCCGGATAAAACGCCTTCTGTGCCAAGCGAAGCAATACCGAAGAATCTTTCCCTACAGAGTAGAGCAGCACCGGACGCTCAAATTGCGCGGCAACTTCGCGAAATATATGGATGCTTTCAGCTTCCAGATACTGTAGACAGGTGAGTGTATGGGCCCCTGGTGACATAGGTGGGCTATGTTAAATCCGATGCTTTGCCGCGTCAATGTGAGGGTAAAAACGGCTTATCAAAAACGATTGCTTTAGCCTCTCCATCAATATTATGAACTACCCATGATAGCTTCACCAATTGGCACACTCTTTCTTTCATCTGTACTTATTTTGACGCTTTACGCCGATCTTCTTGCGCCGGAGCGCGAGCGCATTCGTCCGCGTGAGCAAACTACCGCTCGAATCCTTCCCGATGCTGCAAGCTGCAATAGCTCCGACGTCCAAACAAGAATTGATGAGGCTGCCGATGGCGACACTGTGATGATTCCCGCTGGCAATTGCACCTGGACCAGCGGAATCTCAACGGCCAAGGGCATCATCATCAAAGGCAAGGGTGCGACTTCGACATTCATAACCGGCGGCGGCTTTGATATGGGCACTCCCGAAGGGAAGTCTTTTCGTATCACTGGAATCGGCTGGAAAGGAGCGACGGGACTGTCGGTAACTGGAACTTCAAAATCCTGGCGCATCGACAATAATCGTTGGGAAAACGCGAGCGGTAGAGTTCAGGGGCGGGTTATTTGGCTCGACGTTCCGTGCGGATCTTTCCGCGGTTTGATCGACAGCAACACGTTTATCAATACCGTTGCTGTCGACAATATCCATGTTCGTTCGCAGTGTGCCGGAGGCAATCAAGAGTGGATTCGAAACGGCGATGCAGGCTCCGCCGACTACAATGTCTTTGTCGAGAACAATACCTTCGATAACGCTGCGTGGGAGGGAAAGGTAGTGAACGACTGCGACGGCGGCGGAAGCATGGTCTGGCGCTACAATACCATAAAGAATCTCTACATTCAGACCCATGACGCTATCATTGATGGACTCCGCGGCTGCCGCGGCATGGAGGTCTACAAGAACGATTGGACGGTGACGACAAATAATTGCTTCGTGCCAATTGCGCTTCGTGGTGGCCGGCAGATTGTTTTTGACAACACGCTAAGCGGTGCCGGCGCAAACTCGTGCAGCCTGTTTGTGGCCTATGCAACGTATCGGTCCTATCAAACTGACGGCATGTGGAATATCTGCTCCGCGAACTCCGGAAAATTTTGCGGCGGTTCGCAAGAAGGTCCTGCAAGCTGCACTTCCGACGCCCAGTGCGGCGGACAGGCTGGTTCTTGTATTAAAATTGATGGTAACGCCAGCAACCCTTCCGGTCTGCCCTGCCGAGATCAACTTGGTACCCGTGGAAATAATCCGCAAACTATTGAGACCGCGCTCTACTGGAACAATACAAAAAATGGGGTGTACCAACCTCCGGGTCTGCAGTACAGCGGCAACAATCCTGAATACACGAAGAATGGAGTTACCTACTGCCACGCCGCCACCCGAGCTGCGCTGCCGGCCACCTGCAACGGCGTAAGCACCAGTACCTACCAACCGTACGGCCATCCCCACCCGTTCCGGGCGAATTGCGAGAGCTTTGCGCTCACCTGCGATCCTGGAACAGGTGGTAGCTCTCCGGGCGTTCCTACTAATTTGCGGACTCAGTAACCAAGAGGCTTATCCCTCGAACGCCGGAACAATGAGCACGGCCTGATCAATGCTTTCAATCATTTGCTGCTCGAAGTCATTCGAGCGGTAGTGAAACTGCGCGCGCGACCACGAGGCCCCGATCACAAGAAGGTCATAGGGCGAGCTTCTCACTTCAGCGAGTATCGCATCGACCGGAACGCCATGCCCAATTTTCACCTCTGATTCAACATTATAGACGGAGAGAAGATCCTGCGCTTGGCTAAGGTGTCGCTTGACTCGATTAACTTCAAAGTCAGCCGGATCTTCGGGAAGCACATGAAAAACTGTCGCTCGCGCACTAAGATGGCGCGCAATCCGCGCGGCAAAACGTACATCACTCTTTCCGGGTTCTCCGCCTGCCGTGCAGATAAGAATTCTCTTAAGTGCCTCACGCGACTCCTTCCCAGAAAGCAACACCGGAGCGCCGCCATAGGCCAAGATTCTACGCACAAGCTGCGCGAGTCGGCGCCGGCCAGCATCATCATCGTGTGCATGCCTCTCCAACACGACGAGATCAACATAGCTTTCCTGCACCTCGCGAAGCACTTCTTTGGGGACCGTACCCTGTCGAATTTTCGATTCTAGCTTAAGCTCTTTTCTCGTACCAGCCAGGGCACGAAGCGCATCCACACCTTCACGCACTTTGTCACCAGATTCGTCGCCTGGAAGCACCGCAAGCAATGTCGCGCTTCCGTGAGCGGCTGACAGGATCTGTACTCCAACAGCAAATGCAGTGCCGGATTTCTGCAGCTTATCAATGACAATTAAAAAACGTAATCCGCTGGGGTCCAGCACATGGTAGCGTGAAAGCGCGACCCAACGTACCTCGGCGATCTGCGGAAGGGACTGGCCTGTACTTGCCTGAGAAGCCTCAATCGAAGCAAAACGCTGGCCATAATGAAGCGCCGGCACAAGCGGCCGAATACCGCGCAGAGTCTCAATTTCAAGCCGTGTTTTCACCAACGGTCCGGAAAAAAAAGTTTCTCGTACTCGCCCCTGCCCAATCACCACATCGTCGCCCGTCGGAAATGGATCGAGTTGGTGTCGCACATCTTCTGGTCGGAATAAAATTCGAACCGGAGCACCCTCTTCATGTTTGGCTGCTTCCTTTGGAAATGGAAGCAGTGTCGCGCCAAGTCGAATCAAATCCTTCTCCGCTCGGCCAACCATAACGTTTCCTCGGCCAACAAAAGTAGCCACGAACTCGGTCCGTGGTGTGTGGTAGAGATCACGTGGAGATCCGCATTCAACAAGCTTTCCTCGTTCTAATACTCCGACTCTATCGCCAAGTTCAAAGGCTTCTTCCTGATCATGAGTTACCAAAATAGTAGTTACGCCGAGCTGCTGCTGAATTTCCTTCAGAGATCGGCGAAGACTGCTTCTAATTGCAACATCGAGCGCGCCAAAGGGCTCATCGAGCAACAATACCGACGGCTTGTATGCCAAGGCGCGTGCAAGCGCCACGCGTTGGCGCTGTCCGCCGGAGAGCTGCATCGGCATCCTGTTGCCAAGTCCCCCGAGGCCAACCAGCTCGAGCAGCTCTTCGCGCCGCGCCACACGCTCGGCCTTTGAAGCTCCTCGCACCTTAAGTCCAAACTCAATATTTCTCGCGACATTCATGTGCCGGAATAGGGCAAAATGCTGAAATACGAAGCCAACACTTCGCTTCTGCGGAGGGAGCGAGGTCACATTGACCCCATCGAGATGGATGTTTCCAGAATCAGGCAGCATGAGTCCCGCGACCAGTCGGAGGAGACTGCTTTTCCCGCTGCCGCTACTGCCCAAAAGCACGAAGAATTGTCCCCGCGGTATCTCGAGCGAGACGCGGTTAATTACAAGTATGTCTGCGAAGCGCTTGCTGACGTTTTCGATGACTATCGACACTAGGGAACCTCTGAAAAACTATGCATTTCGTCTTTGCTGGCCTTTCGGCGATCTTTGC
>CAZEAC010000060.1:0-24607 GCA_964510065.1 uncultured Bdellovibrionales bacterium
TCACGGAGAGCACAGAGGGGAGAAGAGTCGGAAAACTTATGTTACAGAGTACTAGTCGCAACGGGTACGTTACTGAGGCAAATTAAGAATATTTTGATAATCAGGCAATTTCAGCGTTGCCTTATAAATTCTCGGCCAACGAATCGGCTTTCGCGTAATCGAGCTTACTTTTATTTTGCGGAGCTGGCGTTGCGGGAGCCTCGCGCCCTAATGTTTCTTTCATAGCCAAATACTGCATGCTCCGATTCATAATTTTCTGAAATACAGGAGCGGCAAGAGTACCACCATAAATTGAATCCGTATGGGCTTCATCAATCATCACCAGGAGCGCCAAGGTCCGCTCAACTCCCAAAGGATGGCCATCGGCAAAGCCAACGAATGAAGCAACATAAGCTCCAGGTTCATAGCCACGACCATCGACTCTTGATTTCTGCGCAGTTCCTGTCTTTCCACCAATTCTAAGACCTGTCACCGCGGCTTTTGCGCCGGTGCCATGTTCGTCCTCGACGACGCCATACATCATCTCGCGAACCGTTCGAGCAGTTTTTGTCGAGATGATTCGCGGCTGCTCGGCACTCGCTTCACACGCGCCCTCTTCTGGATTACATTCCACAATTCGAAGTTGTGGAAGCCTCCCGCCATTGGCAATAGCTGACACTGCTCGCACCATCTGAATCGGCGTGACCGCCACTCCCTGTCCAAAAGAGTGCGTCGCAACATCAACCTTGGCCCAACTCGAAACTGGACGAAGGATTCCGCCGCTCTCGCCCGGAAGTCCCAGTGTGCTGCGTTTACCGAACCCAAACTGAGTGAGCGCGCTATAGAGCCGCTCTGCACCAAGTCTCGTACCAACCTTGGTCATTCCAATATTAGAGGAGCGCACCACCACATCGAAAAAGCTTATGTCTTTGAAAGGATGCACATCTTTTATTACATGACTTGCAAACGAAAAGCGCCCGCCGCTACAATCAATTACTTCGTGAGGGCTGACCACGCCGCTTTCAAGCGCGGCTGCTGCGACAATCGGCTTCATAATGGAGCCGGGCTCGAAGGTTGCTTCCAACACCAAATTACTTAGGGCCTTGGCGCCCGGGATTCCAGGATCATTGAGGTTAATATTTGGCGACTGACTCATCGCCAAGATCTCGCCGCTATTTGCATCAACCATTAACGCCATCGCCGCTTCGGCATTGGCGCTGTGCTTGCCCTTGTCCAGCTCTTCGTCAGCGATTAGTTGGAGACCTGCGTCGAGAGTAAGCTTTAGCTCCATGCCTTTCGGAAGAGAAAACTGATCGTTTGCCACGTCAGGTATCTGAATCAGGGTGCCAAGCGCGTCGCGAGTTGCGCGAGTTCGTACGTGCTCACCCTTAAGCCGTTTATCATACAATCCCTCAAGACCAGAAAGTCCGACACCGTCGACGCCAACTTTTCCTATGACCGTGGCCGCGGCGCTATTAAAAGGGTACACTCGTTTCGCCTCGAGCATTGTTCCAATGCCGGCAATTTTCAATTCAGCGATCTGAGTGCCACGCGCGCGCGGTACCTGTCGACGCAGCCACACAAAATTCTTCTTTTCAGAGAACTTCTCGCGCACCGCCGAGGGCTCCATTTCGAGAAGCGCGGCAAGCTCAGCAATTTTTTCTTTAGTAAGATCACGTGCAATCTGCCGCGGCCGAACATAGATCGAAGTCGCGGGAATAGAGAGCGCCAGAAGCTTGCCTTCTCGATCGACAATTGGACCTCGCTCGGATGATACCTGGACCTCTCTAAAATGCTGCTTGAGCGCCCATTCCTGCCATGTCTCGAAGTCGGAGATTTGCAGACTATAGAGCCTCGCGACAACAGCTAAGGCCCACAGCAAGACGCACAGTGAAAGTCCGCGTAAGCGCACCCCTCGGTTGTCACTTGGCGCCCGCCCAAAACCGTCCCGTCCGAAGCGTGATGCAAAGTCGGTGGCGACAAAATTCACTGCCTTACTATCTCCTTACCGCAATTCGAGCGAGCTGAGCTGCTGGGACCATCTTTAGACCAAGCCTTTTCTCAGCCATTACCGAGAGCGTATCCGGCCGCAACAGCAACGAACGCTGCAGCTCGAACTCGCGCCGCTCCATGTCCAACTCAACACTACGTTGTCGTTCCTTCGCAAGATCATATCCGACCGAAGTGCACTGAATCTTTACCCAAACTCGAAGCGCCAAAGCTCCGAAGAGCAGCACTCCCGCAAGTACATGCCAACGTAAATTCGCCGAAGCGCTTTTTCGTTTACAATAAACCGACTGATAATCAAGACATGCAGCCATACAAACCCCCTAAAACAATCCTTACATTATAAAAACTCAAAAACCCGCATCCGTGCGCTGCGCGCGCTTGGATTTCGCTCTATTTCTTGCTCCGTTGGAAAAACAGCCTTTTTTGTGAGGAGTCGGCCCTTTCTTTCGTGCCGCACCGCACCCGGATAATTTGCCGGCGCGGAGCCGCCGCTATCCCACTCTCGCATCACACGGGTGACCGCTTTGTCCTCGAGCGAATGAAAGCTAATAACGACAAGCCGGCCACCCTTTTCGACAAGCGACGGAGCGGCCTGCATGAGCGCATCAATCTCTTCGAACTCATGATTTACCGCGATACGAAGTGCCTGAAAAACCACAGTCGCGGGATGAGTCTTTTTGTCCTTGGCACCGCCACAGCGCACGACGAGTTTCGCGAGCTGGTCGGCACTCTCAATCGGTCTTTGTGCCACAATCTCACGGGCGACTTTTCTCGCTTCGTTCCCAACGCCACCCTTTTTGAAGATTACGTAGAGCTCCTGTTCGGTTGCTCCGTTAAGCAAAACCCGCGCCGATACACCTGATGTAGGATCCATACGCATATCAAGACTTGAATCTTGAAATGCAAAACCGCGCTCCTCGCGAATCTGGTCAGTCGAAACTCCAAGATCGGCCAGCATGCCGCGGAAAGTCCTGCCCTGACAGCGTTGAGCAAGCTCAGAAAAAGCTGCCTGCGCGACTTCAACGCGATCGCCATACTCCGTAAGGAATGCCTCGGCTCGCGCAAGTGCCTTCGGATCGCGATCGAATGCCGCGACTGTGACTTCGGATGAGGCATCAAGAAGTGCCTGAGTATGGCCAGCGCCGCCTAAGGTACAATCAAGAAACGATCCTCCTTCACTTGCGCGAAGAAACTCCCGGGACTCACTGAGCAGCACGGGAATATGTACACTCTCCTTCGGCATTGTGATTAGATATCCACATCAGAAAAAAGGTCGGGATTGCTGAGCAGCGCCTGCTCCGCCGAAGCGAAAATTATTTCCCACACCCGCTTGTCCCAGATACGAAATCCATGAATCGATGAGGTAAATGTGGCTTCGCGCTCGATGCCGGCATACAGGCGCAGATACTGTGGAAGCAGAACCCGACCACTACCATCAACCGAGCATTCAGCAGCCCGACT
This sequence comes from uncultured Bdellovibrionales bacterium, assembly GCA_964510065.1. Lineage (GTDB taxonomy): Bacteria > Bdellovibrionota_C > UBA2361 > UBA2361 > CAIXSY01 > CAZEAC01. Next base: position 3,451 of record CAZEAC010000060.1, read on the forward strand.
AAGATAAAAATTCTCTAGTTTTTGAAGCTTTGCGCTGAAACGGCTCTTGGAGCGGAGTTTCCTTTCAAAATCGAGCCACGCTCCAGCCGAGAAGCCCTCGAGGCAGCGTGCACCATCCGATATGTAGTTCGTGATCACCACACTTTGCTCCGAACTCTCTTCAAGAATTCTTCTAAACTCCGCGGGCAAACTAATGCGCCCCTTTTCGTCGATGGCGTGGGTATAGTTCCCACGAAAGGAACCAACTTTCGTACCTGAGTCGGCTGCAAAATTGCCCTCGATAGTGTTTTTTGTAGTCATTTTAATAAGTTAACAGCATAACAGACCAAATGCCGCAGATCCCTACTTTTTCCCACAATATCCCACTTTCATACACCTTCCAAACACTTTTGGTCAAGCATAAAAAGCAGCCCAAGTTACTGAAAATACATGCAAATTCAACTCAGTTAAACAAAGAAGCTCGTTAATACATAGCAATTTCAATATGTTAGAGTCGCGCTTGGGATAGCTAGGAAGAACAGGATTGCAAACATCTTTATGCTGTTTCACAAAGACGCTATAAACTGGAACTTACACGCCAGGCGCACGGAGCTCATCATGATGTTTCAAAATCGAAGGGAGAAGAAAACTCAAGGAAAAGCGCCGACAACTTCTCAGCATTCGCCCCTTTCTCGGCTTAACCCCCCTAAAAAAGCTGACCTGAGCGCCGCTACCGAACTTACTCCTCAACCTGCTGTCCTTGGCCCCGAATTTCCCTCCCCGCAGACGCAGGCACGGATTGAACATGCCAAAGGCAGTCTCTTTTTTTGTGGAGGACTGCTCGCGGCGAGCGGCGCCGTCATCGCGCTCATTATCGCTTCGCCTCAAGCGTCACCACTCATAGCAGGACCGAGGCTCAATTCGACGGAAGGCTTCTTGATGGCCGCGCTCTCGGCCGCGCTGCTTCTAGTTGCGCAAATGAGATACCGCGCCGCGCGAACGCTCCGCGCCAACAGCTTGGAACTTGATGCCTAGCGCTACTCGACTGTAACGCTTTTCGCAAGATTTCTCGGCAAATCAACATCCGTACCGTTTTGCACCGCGACATAGTAGGCAAGTAGCTGCATCGGAACCGTCAGCAAGAGCGGGCTAATCTCTTCCGAAAGGAACGGCACATCTATCACGGTATCGACCACGCCACGTAATGCTTTTTTATCCTCGGCATCGGTGACCACAATAATCTTTCCGCCGCGTGATTCCACCTCACGCAGATTCGAAAGTGTTTTTTCGAAGAGCATCTTCGAACGCTGCAGCACCACCACAACCGGCATGTTCTCGTCTATGAGCGCTATCGGACCATGTTTCATCTCACCCGCGGGATAGCCCTCGGCGTGAATATAGGAAATCTCTTTCAATTTAAGCGCTCCTTCGAGCGCTATCGGGAAGCAGATTCCACGTCCCAAATAGAGAAAATCTCTCGCGGTATGAAACTTCTTGGCCAGCGCCTCAACCGCCGATTCACATCGAAGTGCTTCGCCAAAAACTTTTGGAAGTTGCACCAACGCTGAAATATGCGGCTGAATCTTTTCGGCCGAAAGCATCCCGCGCTTTTGCCCAAGCCATAACGCAAGAAGATACAAGGCGACAATCTGCGTCGTGAACGCCTTGGTCGACGCGACACTTATCTCCGGCCCAGCATGGGTGAATAGGCAGTGTTTGACCTTCCGCGCTAACGACGAGCCTACGACATTACAAACGGCGAGGGTCATTGCTTTTTCACCGGCCTTATCGATTGCGGCCAGTGTATCGGCAGTTTCTCCCGATTGAGAAACCGCAATAACTAGAGTTTTCTCATCAAACACGGCACTTCGATAGCGAAACTCCGACGCATAATCTGTTTCACAAGGAATTCCAACCAATGATTCAAAGTAGAATTTCGCCACCTGACACGCATGTAATGCCGTGCCGCACGCAACAAAGACAACACGCTGATACTTTCGCACCTCGTCGTCCGAAAGGCCAATTTCGGGAAGCACAACTTTTGACTCTTCAAGCTGCACTCGTCCGCGAAATGTCTCGGGAACGACCTGCGCCTGCTCGTAAATCTCTTTAAGCATAAAATGCTTAAAACCGCCCTTCTGTGCGGTCACAGGATCCCAAGTAACAATATGCGGCACACGCTGTACAGCCGCTCCGCGATTTTCAATATATATCGAGTCCCCGCGAATTTCAGCGATATCGCCATCTTCCAAAATTATCACGTTGCGCGTGACCGAAAGCACCGCCGTAACATCGCTTGCGACCACCGTCTCACCCGATCCGATGCCAATAACAATTGGCGTTGAATTTTTCGCCACAAGCAACCTATCGGGACTCTCCGAATCTATCGCGACGAAAGCATATGAACCACGGATCGCTGCGCAGGTTTCCTTAAGCGCTTGAAAAGGTTTTAGCCCTTTCTTCAAATATTTATTAAGAAGATGTGCGCCAATTTCCGTGTCGGTTTCCGAGCTGAATACGGCGCCCTCACGCGATAGCTCTTCGCGAAGTTCAATATAGTTTTCAATAATTCCATTGTGAATAAGACTAACCCGCCCCGCAGTATGAGGATGGGCATTGTTTTCTGAAGGCCGGCCATGGGTAGCCCAACGTGTATGACCGATTCCAATATTCGCAATCTTCGGTTCTTTCCTTGCTTGGAGAAGCTTCTTTAACTCTGAAAGCTTACCAAGGGCACGCGTCACTACGAGTTTTCCCTCCTCGATAACCGCGACACCGGCGGAGTCGTAACCACGGTATTCCAGCTTCTCTAGGCCAGAAACGATAACCTCAAGGGCGTTCTTTGATCCGATGTATCCTACTATTCCACACATGGTGCTTTTACCCTATTTTCCTTCAATTATTCCGGGCTACTAAACTGTTCATCGACAATATTCCCCCGGGACTGAATGGAGGAATTGGGGCCGCTCTCTCGTTACAACTACTCATTAGGTGTGGGTAGCTCTTGCCCCTTCTCGGTGCCCTCTGTGGTTTAAATGCATCAGAAACCACAGAGAGCACAGAGGGCAAAGAGTTCGGTATCGCCTCGCGGCGATACTAGGTTCGATCCCCTCTGGGCTACGGGACACTTCAGAGTTTAGTGCTAACTCAAACGCGCCCTGAGGGTCTCGAACCCCCGACCTTCTGGTTCGAAGCCAGACGCTCTAATCCAACTGAGCTAAGGGCGCATATAGTGATAACCCGGTTTGACTCCATCGATGCGGACCAAGAAGACCGAATTACCTCTCCATTCTGACACATCATGCATCAATTTTAAAGGCCTTGAGAGTCCCCTTCAGTTACAATTAAAATAGCGTCATGAGAATTTACATTATTGTTCTATGCCTCATCGCGACCCACGCAGCACGCGCCGAGGCGCCTCAACACAATTCGGCGCTCCGCCTCAAGATGCAACGCGCTTTTTCTGCTTTTCAAGAGCTACAACCTTTCCTCTACCAGAGAGGCCGCTTCGCCGATCCCGCCCATGAAAAAAAAATCTCCGAACTTATCAGTAAGCTCGCACAAAATTTCCACAGCGTTGAAACACTAAACGAGGTACGAGCCGAACCCGCATTCACCTCGACGCTCCAGGTCCTGAACGAAATGCTCCACGATTCGCTCTATAGATTTCGCGAAGGCAAAAAGGAATACGCGTTGTGGCGCCTGCGCACCGCATCGACCTACTGCGTCACCTGCCACACCAGATTTGAAACGAAACAAGACTTCTTTGATCCCAGCCTTATTCCGAACAACCTTACGGCTTTTGAAAGAGGCGAGTTTCTCCTCGCAACTCGCCAGTTCGAAAAGGCAGCTGAAGCGTTTCTCGAAGCTGCAATTTCTCCTCAATCTGCTCCACTCCGGATGCACGCTCTTCGGCTTTGGCTCCTTATTTACGTGAGAGTAAGACCCGACCCTGCCGAGGCGATGAAAACATTGGAACGGATAACACTCGCAATTAAGCCCATTCAATCCGAACGCGAAGAGATTGATGACTGGCACAATTCTCTTGCCGAGTGGCTCAAAGAATCGCCCGCGAAACGTACTAATCTTGAACTCGCCGAGGCACTTATTGAGCGTGGCATTCATTCCGAAAATATTCTTGAAGGGCGAAGAGGCACCGTTGACCTCCTCCGTGCCACGGCCCTTCTGCACAAAACCCTGGAGAAAAATGACCTGCCCACAGCCGAACGAGCTCGCTCGCTGTACTTACTCGGGCTTGCCTACCGCCAGCTCCCACTCTTTTTTGCAAACGAGCTGCCTGAAATGCTGCTTGAACAGTGCATACGAGAGGCTCCAGGAACTTTGGACGCGAAGCGTGCCTTTCGGCTCTACGAAGAGATTGTCACTCTGGGTTACACCGGAAGCTCAGGTATAAATCTACCTGACGATGTACGGCTGCAGCTCCAAGAGCTTCGTGACATCGCCTATGGCACAGCGGCGTTCAATCCGCTCGCGCGCCTTCTCGAATGACGCGAGGCACTCGTTCGAAATACCGGAAGGTACAGTGCTGCCCCGCACGCTCACTCCGCAGCACGAACTCCGCTTCGAATTCCGGGAAATAGGCGTCACCGGCATGCGTACCAGGAACCAACGTAAGGGATACAGCATCCCACAACGGAAGTGTCGCTCGATAGATCTCCGCACCACCTATTATCCAAAGCTTGTCGGAGGGAAGCTGCGTCGGGTCATGGCGATACGCTTCAATACATTCACGCGGATCTTTCCAAAGTTCGATGGCGCGGTCCGCGCTGAGACTGGAAGAAATTACGATATTCTTGCGCCCAGGTAGCGGCCGGAACTTGGCGGGAATTGATTCATAAGTCTTTCGTCCCATCAGCACGGTATGCCCCCTAGAGCTTTCGGAAAAGTTTTTAAGATCCTCAGGAAGATGCCAAGGCAGTTTGCCGCCGCCACCAATTACTCGATTATGATCCATGGCCGCGATGGCGATAACAGAGAGCGCCATGTCGTTTCCTTTATACGGCAATATCAAATTTAATTGCCGCTTCAGGCTCGTAGGCTTCGAGGGCAAAATCTTCGTAGCGGAACGAGAAGAGATCTTGCACCTCGCGATTTATCTTCATCCGAGGAAGCGGCCGTGGCTCGCGGGTAAGCTGAAGTTTCGCTCCTTCAATATGGTTTGAATATATATGCACATCACCAAATGTATGCACAAACTCGAAGGGTTTCATGCCAACTACCTGCGCTATCATCATCAGGAGAAGAGAATAGCTTGCAATATTAAAGGGCACCCCTAACATAAGGTCGGCCGAACGCTGATACAGCTGCAGACTAAGATTTCCGTTGGACGCATACAGCTGGAAAAAAGTGTGGCAGGCCGGGGGCGCCACCTTCGGAAGCTCGCCGGGGTTAAAGGCAATGACCAACATTCTACGGCTGTTCGGGTCGCGCTTAAGCGTATCCACAAGTCGTGCAATCTGATCGACACTCTTCCCGTCGGGCCCCTGCCAATTGCGCCACTGTTTTCCGTACACCGGCCCGAGATCACCATTCTCATCAGCCCACTCATCCCAGATACTGACACCACGCTCATTCAAATATTTAATATTAGTATCTCCCTTGAGAAACCAGAGGAGCTCATGGACTATTGATTTCAAGTGCACCTTTTTAGTCGTGAGCAGAGGAAAGCCATCATTCAGATTACAGCGTAGCTGTCGCCCAAAGACCGAGTAGGTTCCAACCCCTGTCCGGTCGGTACGTTTCTCAGCGTTTTCGGGCTTTCCATGGGTTAACACATCACGGACTAAATCAAGATACTGTTTCATAGAACGTCGATCTTACTTAAGGCTCCGTAAAAGATCCACCATTTCTCCTGTCTCATTAAGTGGCGCAGTACACGTGAAATCTTTACAAACATATAACGTGGCTCGCCCATTAATCGCGGTTTTCCCGGTCGCGATATCGGGCATACCTCGGGCCTCCTGCTCTTTTATAATTAGCACCGTGCGCGGAAGCCAGTTCTTACGAAGGTAATCACTCACCTCGTGAGGGATCCCCTCGGCGCCGCAGACCAACACTATCTGCGTGGCGCCCTCAATAAGAATTGAGACTCCCTCTAACGCTTTCACCATGGCAAAGGGATACTGGGTAAGGGTTTGCGAGAGCGAAGAGCATAGCGTCAACGCACGTTCCCGATATACGCTATCGGAACTTAAGAGCGACAAGGTGGCAAGATTGCAAAGGGCCATCGAAGTGCCTGACGGTGTTGCTCCATCGTGTATCTCTCTTTTTTGAACAATAAGTTCCGGCGCGGTAGAATAAATATAACCTGCCAATACATTCGGGCCCTGTTCCAGCCAGAATAGCCTGTCCTGTGCCTCCTGAATTCGCCGTGCCTCAACGTACCAGCGGGAGTCGCCGCTCGCAAAATAGAGCGCAAGGAACCCTTCAACCAGCGCTGTATAATCGTCGAGGTATCCAGCGAGCGCAGCTCTATTTCCGGCAAAGCTTCTAAACACCACTCCATCTCGCACTAAATTTCGCAACACGAATTCGGCTGCTGACTCCGCGGCCTTCTTCCAACGAGCGTCGTCGAAGACAAATGCCGCGCGCGCGAGCGCACTAATCATTAAACCATTCCATGCGCTGATAATTTTCTCGTCTCGATGCAGCTTGCGGCGCTTTTCGCGCTCAACAAACAAAAGCTTCAAGCTCTCCTGAACCTTCGTGTCAAGAATCCTCTCAAGCGGGAGGTCTCGGCGCAGGCACAACACAATCTTTTCATCCTCGAAATTGCCGCCAGGTTCGATCTCGAAAAGTGTCGAGACTTCCGTAAACAACTCCGTGCCTAGAGCCGCAACCAGCTCTTCTCGACTCCACGCATAAAACTCACCTTCTTTATCGACCTCCCCCGCATCAAGTGCCGAGTAAAATCCGCCGCCCGGGTCACACAGTTCACGCAACACGAATTCGAAAATCCTTTCGGCGACTGTGCGATAGCTCTGTTGGCGAGTTATCTGAAATGCGTCAACATAGGCCTGGGCAAGAAGCGCATTGTCATAGAGCATTTTCTCAAAGTGCGGGATATGCCACTTCGGATCGGTCGAGTAGCGCGAGAATCCACCAGCAACATGATCGTGGATGCCGCCACGCGCCATGGCATCAAGGGTGCATCGAACCATATCGATTCCGGTGTCGCGCTTCATCAGAAAACGAAGCGCGCCGGCGGGGGGAAACTTTGGGGCGGCACCAAATCCACCCCAAGTGGAATCAAAGCTTTCGCGAAAGTGCCGTAGCGCACTATCAAAGATCGCAGCGCTCACCGTAACCTTTGCGGAACCTGTCTCTCGCGAATGCATCGCTTCAGTGATACTCGCACCTGAATTGAGTATCTTCTCCCTTTCGCTGCCCCAAAAACCCGCAAGCTGAGTTAGGATTGAGAGGAACTGCTGGCGATAAAAGAAAGTACCACCCCAAAAAGGCTTTAAATCTGGGGTAAGAAAGACACTCATCGGCCAACCTCCATGACCGGTAAGTCCTATCACCACGTCCATGTAGATCTGATCAACATCTGGGCGCTCTTCACGGTCAACCTTTATCGGAATAAAGTGCCGATTAAGCAATTCCGCAACATCGCGTTTCTCAAACGAGTCACGCTCCATCACATGACACCAGTAGCAGGTCGAGTATCCAATCGAGAGAAAGATAGGCTTATTCTCTTCACGCGCACGGGTGAATGCGAGCTCGCCCCAGGGATACCACTGCACCGGATTATCTTTATGTTGCAAAAGATAGGGACTGCTTTCCCGGGCTAAGAGATTTGGCATGAATTCATCATTTCATGGGTGTGTGAAAAGTTCAAATCAAAGACCAAAGAAGTCAGTCCAAGAACAAATGGTGCGGTTTTTGGCATGGGATGCATTTGGTTTTATGGTTCTTATCGACTTGTTACCTGTAGCGATGTTTCTTTTTGGCAAAACCTTTGTGCCCAGCCGTACCACGGATGTAAATTGCGTTAAGGAAAGATCTCGTGCGTTAGATTTTTCGAATAAATCCGAAAGAACCCCTCGATCGGACCAGGAGACACTCGAGATTCTGCAAGAGTCATTCACGGACGCATTTGAACAGGCGACAATTGACGCGGAAGATCTGACAAATTTGAGTCAAAAGCTTGCCGCGCCGGAGATCGGAATCCAGCGCTGGCTCAAAGCAACGATCTGGAGATAATGCCGCGTTTCGGAAATGGTTCGATTTGAAATCCATTCGCTTGCGCGCCCTCTGAGGGAAGATCTCGATCTCGTAATCACTAAGCTTGACAGCACCTCTAAGGAGTTGGCGTAGGCGATGGGGTTACTGGTGGCGTAGCCGGATAAGGAACCGGCCACAATATTAGCGGCCCTCCCTTAACAACCGCCGCGCGATTTGCGACCAAATACTCAATCTTGCTTCCGTACATGTCACGCGTCACGTTCGGAATTTCCAATGTAGACGAGGTTCCTGCCAATACCTCATCCAAGTACCAACGGTAAACCAATCCTGTTCCGGACCCGACTATCGTGAGCGATAATATTCCTCCTTCCTGCACAACAGCCGCCGCGGGCTGCTTCGTCAAATACGGTGGCGCGACCGATGTATCGGAAAAAACAAAATCGAAATTGGCAAGCGGAGCGTTAATTAAAGCTTGGCGAACGTAAAGTGATTTGCTTCCCACTGAGGAGGTCACTGTAATGTCATATCGACCAGGCGCGAGCGTTAAAGAAAACTTTCCACAGTCGTCCGTAGCATAAACAGATGTGCCATAGTTACTTACGAATGAGAGCGAAGCCTTGCCGCCACAAGAAAAATCCGGATAACGAACAGTGCCACTGATAGAATACCGCGCAGGTGAGTTATAATTGAATGTCGTCGCCCCGTTTACCGATACGGAACGATATGCTTCGGTGATTTTTGATAACAATTCATGTTCTGCATGGAGAGCGTAGGGTCCATCAACAATATTGGGAATGGAGTATTCGCCGTCGGTCCCCGTGACTGCCGACGCAAACACGAACCCACTCACGGCATTTTCCAATTGTAAGCGCACCCCCCTCAACGGAATCTCTCGCACCGTATATCTCCCCGAAAGCAATGACGTTGGATTTGCTGTGGCAACAATATCAAATCGGGTATTATCGGCAGCTATCGTCGGCCTTAACAACGGGAATGAGTATCCCATAAAGATCCCCGGCTTGGTCGTTGTCAATCGGTAGTCTAAAAACTGCACCTGCGGCGGTGACGTGTAGGTACCGTTCGCTCGAGTAAAAGCAACGAGCGCGGGGGGGCCGAGAATTTGAGGTCGAATGTCAATTCGAGCGTTCGGTACACCAAGTCCTGCAGCAGTCGTTACGCGGCCATAGATTGAAACACCCTGGATTTTTTGGCCGGTAAGGTTCAAGCTTGTACTTCCATTAGCGCTGAGAGTTACGGTACTGTAGGTTGGGTTGAAGCTATAGCCGGGCTTAAAAGGAGTCACCGTATAAGTACCCGGCTCTGCGTACAGCGTGTAGCGACCGAAGTTGTCACTCACGGTCGCTGTCCCAGTTCCTAAACTCGACGACCATACATAAACTCCAACGTTTGGTTGAAATTGTCCCGAAGCTGTAATGATACCGGTAAGAAGCGAATTCGCAGTAATCGAGGAATTCACAAGTCGCGCGGCGTCAGGGATCCCGCCCCATGTCGTCCTGCCTTGAAGCGACGCAAGCGGCTTGATACTTCGTCTAAGTTCAAAGAGGAACTTGCTTGGATTGTGAAAACCATTATTCCTCGACGCATGTAAACCCACGAGACCGGTCACCAACGGCGCAGCCATCGAGGTTCCCGAAATAATATTATAGCCACCATTCGGAAAGGCACTTAGAATATCGCTGCCTGGCGCTCCGAGAGCCACACGCTGAGCGCCAAAATTCGAGTACGATGCCAGACTACCGTCGCGTTCAACAGCTGCAACAGCGACATTTCCCGTAAGGCTGTATGAGGCTGGGTAGTCCGGACTAATAGAAATATCGCGTGCGTTATTGCCTGCGGCAACGACCGAGAGAATCCCTTCTTGAATAGCCTTCGCAATTGCAGTTTGCAGCGCGGCAACGTCCACGAGGCCTCCCCACGATGCGTTAAACGCGACGATATTTACTCCACGTTTCTTTAGAGCCGTTATATAGTTTATCGCAATTACAGCCTGATCTGCTGTCATGCTTCCATCACTATTGAGTGCTCGTACTGGTAAAAATTTTACCCCAGCGCCCGAGCCGATAACGCCCTGCTCATTATTGCCAATCGCCGCAGCGATACCAGCAACATGAGTACCATGGTGCCGCACAGCAGATGAAAGTCCCGTTTTGTTGACGACATCAAATCCGAGGTAGTCATCAACATACCCATTTAAGTCATCATCTATTGAGTTATTTGGAATCTCCCACGGATTTGTCCATATCGCGTCTCTTAGATCTGGGTGGTTATAATCAAAATCGGTATCGATAATTGCGATGACCACCCCCGACGATCCGGTGACCATACCCCTAGCCTCCGGCAGGTTAATATCCACGTCATTCGATTGATCTAATGCCCACTGCCTATAAAAAAATAAATCGTTTGGGGCCGCGTACGCATGGAAGATTCCGTTGCAGCTGCAAATAACTCGCCGGTGGACGCGGTGCGACTTCTGTTTACGCGAAATTCTGCGCTCGAAACGTTGTAACATTTTCACGTCCGCACAGAAGGCATTCCACGATAGCGGCCGTCGGCGTTTAGAGGTATAGTCGCCCGGCGTGCGAATGTGCAGCATACTTGTAGACGAGTTAAGAATCTCGGGCACTCCGGGTTTCAATACTTCCGAAAGATAATCTAAGCTCTTTATATCTTTGAGTGGCGACGTAGAGCGCCGAATAATCTGCTCATCTTTTACGCAGCTTTGGGCAAACGTGTTCGACGAGAATGCGACAACAGAAAGCAAAAAAAGTAATTTTAGAAACTCGGTAATCTTCCGAATCATATTCCTCGCTACTCGAGCCATATTAAGATATTCGGAAATCCAATTAAACCGCTAAAGTTCTGTAAATTGAGTCTTTGGTGCCTTCCTTCCTTTTCACTTAACGTACGTGCGCGAAATTACGCGGTTTATTTTCGCGCCACAATTCCAAAGAGTAGACTGGCACTAATCGCCATTAACCTCGACGCCATTATCGGAAGTCATGCGGACCTCACCTCCGGACCATCTAAGAGCTCTGTGTAGCTTGACTTAACGAGCCAAAAAGTAAAGTCTAACTGACGTTGTTATGATCTCCCTCCCTCATGCTCCAAATGGCGTCAGCCGCAGAAGCTTCTTAAATCTTACAGGTCGAGCGCTCGCGGTCGTATTCTTACCAGGACCTAAAGTTTCATCAATCGCAGCAATCCCAGATTTGGGAGCCGCGCCGGTGCTACCCGCAGTTTCAGAGCTTACAAGAAAGGGGGTCCACCATCTTGTACACCTTGGAAGTCTTCTTGGCGTCGGAGGAGACCTCGGTTATGCCAGCCCAATCAATTTGGGAGAGTATGGTGCGACAGCGGCTCGCGATCTCGCCGCGCGGCAGTTACTGCTCGCATTTGGCGAGATACAACGTAGACAAAGCGAAATTCCGATGGAGTTGGATTATTATAGGCAGTTTCTTCCTGGAGTTCGCGCTCAACTTCGAAAATCGAAGACGCTATTTCGGGCAAATCCTGATTTGACTTTTCTCGCTAACACCACTGAAGGCAAAGAGGTGACAGACACTCTATGGAAGGGATTTCTTGATTTTGGCTTTATACGTGGCCCACTCCGGGTATTACGGTTTAACTCTCGAAGGCTCCGGAAATTACCACACGCGAACAACCGAGATTGGTATGCAACTAATCTTCTTCAGCAGCTCGCAGATCAAGGAATTGCTGCTGTATTAAAGGATCCGGCAGTTATTCTTAACATACGTTACGCAGAAGTATGTTGCGCCGAAGCAAGAGTAATAAACGGAGAGATTCCTCACAGCTCCCGGAAGCTCTCTGCGAACGAGCAGCTGCTTTACCGAGAACGTCTACAGTCGGAGCGCTACCAGCTTGAAAACGAGGCATTTCAATCGCAGCATGAGTTCCCTGAGGAGGTATCACCTCCTCAGCACAACCAACCTAAAATGAACTTTCGAAATGCAGCTTTCTGCTCTTCTCGCGTGTGGGCGCCCGAAGGGTGCTTCGATGGTATCATGAGATTCAGTGATCGAGTTACATTTTGAACGCCGCTACGTTCGTCCGAAATTAGCACCCGGATTCCCGGATGCGCCCAATTCTCTAGTCGTTTCTACCGTCCACTCATCTTGAGCCGGCGGAGACCGAGCTGATAAGAAATTATGCCAAGAGTGAATCCACCCACCGCGGCAAGCACAGTTACAATTGCCGAAATAGCGACAAGGCCGGCAACGGACCAAAATGCGTCGGCGCCAACACGCGCCGCAAGGGTGTAGAGCACACCGGCGAGAAGAAGAAATGATATCATGAGATAGGAGATTGCTACGACGAACCATCCCTTAGGAGTTTCAAACTGCTCAACAGTATCGCGAAACCTTGCGATCATAAAACCCAACCCTTTTTAGAGAAAACGACGAAAACTATACTTTAACCGTGAGGAGCAGCTTACCTTGCCGGACGAGTAATGCTCCGCAGCTTGTCAGCACACACATTCCAAGTTATGTGCAATCAAATGTGGTGTGTGCTCTCGAGAAGAATATTTTTTCAGCTGCGCTCTCTTTGTAAATTTGCTCGATAATTAAAGACTCAACGATAAGGCACGACTTGGCGTAAGGTCTTGAAATCTTCGGCTTTTTTAGCAGTCCTACTTCAGCTTTCGAGGGACGCGATCCAGGCTTTTAAGAAACTCCGCCGGTGCCGAACTTGTAACTTTAAGCGGCGTTGAATTAATCCACAGAACATCGAACTGAGTCTTAAGCATCTCGCGGAGCTCCGTGCTTTCAACGATAAACCCGAAACACTCTTTCCGTGAGGAAACAAATCCGACTTTATTGGAATATGCCCAGTAGCCCATCGAGCAATCGATCTGTGGCGGTGCTTTTCGGATCTCTCTGAAGAAGTTGCCCCCGACACCGAGGTAAGGGTGCGCACCGATATCAATGACCTTTGACTCAGGCCAAATAGACTGGATATAGAGCTTTTGTCGAATTCGCTGGCGATTGTGCTCCGCCATAAAGCGATCGCCCAAGATATCGATCATTTCGCGCGCGGGCCAAAAACATTGGGTGACGATGTCTCTATACATAAGTACGTCACGAAGAATGCTTTTTACCCCCTCGACCCCTTCAAAGAAGGAGAAACGGGGCGCTAGGTAATCTGCGTTTCGGCGTGCGTGAAGCTGTGGAAGCAGCTGCTCAAAGCTCTCCTCGATGCTGGCCCACTTGCTGCGCTCGTCGGAGATTAATTGACGCAATCTTCCCGGATCGTCGGCCTGCCACAGTTTAACGCCGCCACGTTCGGCTTGCTGCACTAGTCCACGTTCGTTAAGCCGTCCTAAGAATCCATACACGGAGGATCGCGGAATGCCGAGCCGCCGCGCGACCACAGCGGCACTGGAGCTACCATGCTCGAGCAGCGCAAGGTAGGTTTTTAGCTCCATGGTTTCGAGCCCCAATTTTCTGAACAAGTCAGCGAGCATAGTAAAACCTTAAATATGCGTGTTGTCGTGATATGACGACACTCTATCTTACCTTTGAAATCGGCGTAAATAATAGATAACTGAAGTCGCGTTGTAATGGTCCGACAGGTCCCTTTATATGAGTGATGAGATCCTACAACACCTACTAGCTTCGCTATGGCGGGTAGCTTTGGGCTTTCAAATAGGCTTCACGCTCGCCGCAGTGGCTTCCCTGGCAATACTGAGCTTTCCGCAACTACGATTGATTACATGGGGCTTCGAGGCATTACGTTCGATCCCCCCGATTGCGTGGACCCCGCTCGCGATTGTGGCCTTCGGTCTTGGCACTCCGAGCGCGCTCTTTATCGTCGCACTTGGGGCTTTCTTCCCGCTGCTCAGTGCTTTTACTCTCGCCATCGAGACATTCCCACGATCGTTTGCCGATGTCGCCCAACAGCTTCAGCTATCCCCCCGCCAGACACTCCTTCTCACAAGAGTGCCACATGCTCTACCGATACTTTTCTCGGGAATGCGAACTGCGCTTGGGATGGCCTGGATGTGTGTGGTGGCCGCCGAGCTCACTGGCGCCACCTCTGGATTAGGCTATGCGATACAGGCCGCTCGCTACTCGCTTCGAACCGATCTTGTCCTTTTGTATATGGCGATTATCGGTGCGGTGGGGCTTTTGACGCAGCTACTCCTCAGCGCGCTTGAGCAGCGCGTTACCCCATGGCGATTTAACGACGCGGGAAGAAGTCGCTATCGTTGTAAGACAAACCAAAATCAGGCTCAACATCTCACGGCAAAAATCGAAATTGACGATGCCACCGTTTCGCTCAACGAGGGGGGATCAATTATCCGTAACGTAAATCTTTCAATCCGTGCGGGCCTGGCGGTTGCCCTGATTGGGCAGAGCGGCTCCGGAAAAAGCACACTACTTCGAGCAGTGGCTGGTCTTGAAAAGATTACCTCGGGAAGCTGCACGGCGAATGCACAGGCAGCTTTGGTGGGAAACAGCGTACCGCTTTTACCCTGGCTCACACTTTGGGATAATGTGGCGCTCGCCGCGTCGTGCGCTCACGAAGAGCTCGTCATGTTGCTTGAGGAGTTTGGGCTTTCGGAGTTAAGAGATCGCTATCCTCACACGCTCTCAAGTGGCCAGGAACAGCGCGCCCAGCTTCTACGCGGACTTTGTCAGCGGCGCGCGATTCTTCTTCTTGACGAACCGACCGCACGGCTCGACATCGTCACCAAACAAAAAGTTCACTCCGCACTGATGCGCTATATTACAGTGAATAAGCCGATATTGCTTCTGGTAACTCACGACCTCCATGAGGCAGAAATGTTCTGCGATGAGGTCATGGTGATGAGTGATGGTACGTTAAATAAAATCGCGCGAGGAAAAGATGAGAACGAGATCAGGCCGACTATTCATACTGTGCTTACTCACGAGCTGCTGCGCCACGATGATAGGTTGCAGTCAGAGCGGCGAGTCCAAGCTTAGGGTCGGTTGGGCCGTGGCCTTTGCCGGTATGGCGCAGCGAGTAATGGTGACTAAGTCGCAGAATCCGCCACAGGTTACTTTCCTCCCCTTCTCCGCCGGACCAGAGCTGAATGAAGCGGCGCGGGCTGGACAGATTGATGCACAGTTTATCGGCGTAGTACCCGCGACGTTTCTCTTCGCGCAGAATACTGAATGGTGTCTTGTGGCGTCTGTTTATAGCTTCCAGCAGAGTTTTCTTGTAAGGAAGGGCACCGGGGTAACGAAAATCTCTGATCTTAAGGGAAAACGAATAGGAGTGGGGTTTGGAACAGGGGCGCAGCCGTTTCTGCTTCAGGTTCTGAAAGAGAATGGTCTTGAGCCGCGTACGGATGTAGACGTGTTGAATATCGCGCCTCCGGAGCAGGCTTCCGCCCTTTTGAACGGCGACATTGACGCCGTTGCCGCCTTTGAGCCGGTGCCCGCACATCTTCGCGCCTTAGACACAGTTGATACTTTGATCACGACCGAGCACTACGCCTTCCTTCTTGGACACGAGGGGCGAATCAACAAGAAAAGGGCGGCATTAGAGCAGCTTCTTATGGCGTTCCGGCGTGGCGTGGCCCTCTCCGGCTCCGAGAAAAGTCAGATCGATGCCGAGTATTCAAAACTTAGTGGAATCCCACTTTCGAGCCTGGCGCAAATCAAGGAGATTCCGCAGCTCAGTAATGTAGAGCTTTCAGAGGAAGTCTTGAGTAAAAGTCAGCCGGTGGCTGATCAAATGTTTAATTTAAAGCTGATTGCAAGGCCGGTTTCTCTTCGTGACCGAATCTGCTCGCTAGGGGAATGAGCTTGACTCGGCAAAATCCAATGGTACCTCGTCTAGAAAGTTCTTTCCTTTCTGGACGAGGTCCCAGCCCCGCCATGGATGGCGCGGCGTTTGCCGAAGCGTAGCTGGAGCGACGCGCAGGAAGGGCCTGTTTTCGGCCTTTCTGTTGCTTGGAGCAAGTTCTCCGGAAGGCAGAAGCCCGGAGAAAAACCGACAAATTCGTGCACCATAGCCAAAATTATTTATTCTTAGATTCGGTCTTCGCGCGGTGCAGCTTGCGTCTCTGTGGTTTATTTTACTAAAAAACCACAGAGACACGGAGAGCACAGAGCTAAGAATGGGAGGAGGATCTTGTCACAAGCCGGCATGAAGCCCTCTTTCAACATACCTCGCCTCGACATGGTATTTTTACCATGCACGAACACAGCGGATTGTTCTTTCGATTAGGGGATACCGCGTACGCGACTGTGCTATAAAGAGCCGTTGTACCACAGCACTGCCTCCCTTTTAGACCCCGATCAATAAGTACTTATCATTTACCTTGAGTAGCGAAGATTAGCGCTATATGCTGATTCGCTATGGCAGCGAAATTTACAGGCACATCAATTTTCTTCCTTATTGTTTTAATTATTAGCGGAACGGGTCTTGCTTTGGCCCAAAATCAGGATGGAACCGTGATTGGCTTAGCTGATAAGTCATCGCTCGGTTGTCTAGTACGGCCAGACGGTAACATCCTAATAAGTATCGCAGTCAAAAACGGTGGAGACTCTCTCAATTTCAAAACAGAGAGATCCAAAACTTCCCGTCTGTTAAAAAACATCAAAAAGAAGATCCGAATGCTCAAAAAGGAGCTTCGTACATTAAAGCAGAAACGCCAGACCAAGCAGCTTAAATCCCAAATTAAGAATTTGCTCAAACAGCTTGACAAGCAGAATGCATCTCAAAAAAATCTGACTTTACTCCTCATCCAAATACAGTCATGCGAATCCGGACAGATTAGCGAGACAACACCTACTCCCACTAACACTCCGACATCAGGTTCGGCTTGTGGAAATGGTGTCGTTGAATCCGGAGAAACGTGCGATGGCAACTGCCCTTCAACCTGCCCACAAATCGGCTGCGCGCTTACTGCTTTATCCGGTAGCGCGAGTACGTGCAGCGCGGTCTGCACCAATGCCGGCACAATTAATCAATGTGTTCCCGGTGATGGCTGCTGTCCAAGTGGATGCAATGCTAACAATGATTCAGACTGCAAGGCCACGTGTGGCAACGCAATCATCGAGAGTAACGAAGCGTGCGATCAGACAAACTTTGGCGGGAAGAGTTGCCAAACATTAGGGTATTCGGCGGGTAGCCTTACCTGCAGCTCAAGCTGCCAAATTGTCGAGACCGGGTGCTTCTGCGCTGCGGGCTTGTCGCGATGCGGGAGCGCATGTGTCGACACCTCTAATAACAAGACTAACTGTGGTAGCTGCGGAACCGTGTGTGCTGGGGCCCAGGTATGTGTCAACAGCATTTGCAGAGCTCCGCCACCAGTGTGCGACGTCGGCAAGGGAGACTGTGATTTCAATTCGGCAAATGGTTGCGAAGCAACGCTGAGCTCCGACGTCCTGAACTGCGGTCAATGTACCAACGCTTGCAGCTCAAACCACGGCACCGCACAGTGTAGTTCTGGAACTTGTAGAATCTCCTGCGCCCCAAATTTCGGAAATTGCGATTTTAACTCGGCAAACGGGTGCGAGACTCAGACGAATACCATCGATAACTGCGGAGCTTG
This sequence comes from uncultured Bdellovibrionales bacterium, assembly GCA_964510065.1. GTDB lineage: Bacteria > Bdellovibrionota_C > UBA2361 > UBA2361 > CAIXSY01 > CAZEAC01. The sequence goes on from CAZEAC010000060.1 coordinate 21,206, forward strand.
CGGCAAGGTTTGTGCGGGCGCTGCACATGCGTCACCGCTTTGTTCCAATGGTCAATGTAAGATTAGCTGCGCCGCTGGCTGGTCTGATTGTGATGCTGACCCCGCGAATGGGTGCGAAACCAATATCGCTGACGATGTCTCGAATTGCGGAGTATGCGGTAAGACGTGCGTTGCGGCGGCGAATGCGGCACCCGCGTGCGCGAATGGAAGCTGCGGATTGGGCGCCTGTAACAGCGGGTTTGACAATTGCGACGGTAATGCGACCAATGGTTGTGAAGCCTCTTTAAATTCAGTTACCAGCTGCGGCGCTTGTGGAAGCACTTGCCCAGGTGCCGCGCATGGAACAAATGGGTGCTCCGGTGGATTTTGTGTGCTTTCTGGCTGTGAGAACAGCTGGGGCAACTGCGATGGGAGTTTCGCCAATGGCTGTGAAACCTCTCTCCTGACAAATAGTGACTGCAACGGATGCGGCGTTATTTGCAGCAAACAAAATGCGGTGACAAGCTGCGCGACGGGAAGTTGTCAAAAGAGCGCCTGTCTCCCTGGTTTCTGCGATGCCGACAGCAATGGAAGCTGCGAGAAATCCCTCACAACAGCTGTCTCGTGTGAGAACTCAGGTCTGTATCTGGGCACTATTTCTGGAAATTCAGGTCAGAACAGGATCGAACTAAATTCATTCGCCGGCGACCAATGGCTATCTCTGGACATAACCGATGACGATGGCTTTTTCGGGAAAAATTTACTTGCTCTCGCCAACCGGCACAGACTACGACCTTGAAGTAATCTGCTCTAATTGCACTTCGGACCGAAAAATCAGTTCATCTTTGGGCCAAGGCCTAACTGACAATATTACCATAGGAAATAAGGACAGTTTATTTTCGGACAACAAGTTTAGAATTTACATTCACATAAAATATTATACGGCAAATATCTGCACGCCATGGTGGCTGATAGTCGACGGGAACACTGGCACTCCGACGTATTTCTGTAATTAGAATTAATCGCTCACCGGACTAATGCTTGGGCTTCAGCGCATCAAGTGCCGACCCAGCTTTAAACCAGCCAATCTGCTCCTCTGTTAAGGAGTGCTTGAGCTGCAGCTCCTTAGTTTCACCCGACGGCTTTTTGACCTTACAGGTAAGCATTGACCCCGGCTTGAGCGAGGATAGCCCCAGAATGCTGAGCTTATCGCTCTCACCAATTAAGTCGTAGTCACCGGCGTTCACAAAATTAAGCGGCAGTACTCCCTGCTTAATGAGATTTGTTTCATGAATTCGAGCGAAGCTCTTCGTAATAACGGCGCGCGCCCCGAAATAGCGCGGCGACATCGCCGCATGTTCACGCGAGGAGCCCTCACCGTAATTTTCATCACCGACAATAACTGAACTTATGCCCTTAGCCCGATATGATTTTCCAATCTCCGGAAAAGATATCCCTTTCTCGCCAGTAGCCACGTTAAGCCCCTTCCCGACTTCACCGGTAAAGGCGTTTACCGCGCCAAGGAATGCATTATTTGAGATATTGGCAAGATGCCCGCGATACTTAAGCCATGGGCCTGCCTGCGAGATATGATCAGTGGTGCATTTACCCTGCGCTTTAAGCCACACCGGGAAATCAATAAAATCTCTACCGTCCCATGCCGGAAATGATTCGAGGAATGAAAGCCTATCACTTTTTGGATCTATTGATACTTTGAGCTTCTTCCGCTCCGCTTCATCTTTTGACGGCGCAATCAGTCCCTCTGTGCTAAACACATACCCCTTCCCCGGGAGCTCGTCGCCCTGTGGCTGACTAAACATGAACTCTTTGCCACTGCCATCTTTGAGTTTGTCATGCACCGGATCAAAAGAGAGACTTCCGGCAAACGCCATCGCCGTGACAATTTCAGGCGAGCCTATAAATGCACAGGTCTCGGAATTGCCATCATTTCGCTTCTTAAAATTTCGATTATAACTCGTGACGATGGAGTTACTCTCACCCTGTTTAATGTCATCGCGGCTCCACTGGCCAATACAGGGTCCGCAGGCATTCGCCAAGACCGTGCCACCGACATCAGTAAAGAGCTGCATCAGTCCATCGCGAATCATAGTCTGATAGATCTGATCCGAACCCGGAGTTACCAAAAACGAACATTTTGCTTTAAGCCCACGCTCCTTTGCCTGCCGCGCGATGCTTGCTGCACGGGTGACGTCTTCGTACGACGAGTTCGTGCACGATCCAATAAGCGCAGCAGTAATCCGATCGGGATAGTCATTCTCCTTGACTGCGCTCTTCATTGCCGAGACGGCGCGCAGAAGATCCGGAGTATGCGGGCCAACCCACTGCGGTTCAAGCTCCGAAAGATTAATTTCGATTACTTCGTCATAGTACTTGGTCGGATCTTTTAGCACCTCTGGATCGGCAACAAGGCAGGCGGCGACTTTATCGGCCATATCTGCGACCTCCTTTCTCTGTGTCGCGCGAAGATAGGCCGCCATGCGCCTATCGTACGGAAACACTGAGGTTGTCGCACCCAGTTCAGCACCCATATTGGTGATTGTGCCCTTGCCGGTGCAGCTAATGCTATCGGTTCCTTCACCGAAATATTCTACAATCTTACCGGTTCCTCCCTTTACCGTGAGCATTCCGGCAACTTTCAAAATTACATCTTTTGCCGAAGTCCATCCACTAAGCTTTCCGGTGAGGCGCACGCCAATAAGTTTCGGGTTAAGTAGTCCCCAGGGCTGACCAGCCATGACATCGACCGCATCTGCACCGCCAACACCCACCGCAACCATACCCAAGCCACCGCCATTGGGCGTATGCGAATCGGTGCCGATAATCATTGCACCCGGAAAGGCATACTGTTCAAGCACTACCTGGTGAATAATTCCTGAACCCGGCTTCCAGAAATCAATGCCGTATTTTTGCGCGGCGCTGCGTAGGAATTCGTAAACCTCCTGGTTCTCGTCACAGGCCCGAAGCAGATCCTTCTCAGAGCCAACTTTGGCCTGGATAAGATGGTCGCAATGAATTGAAGAAGGTACGGCAACAGTCGGGCGCTCGGTCACCATGTACTGAAGCAGCGCCATCTGCGCGGTTGCATCCTGCATCGCGACCCTGTCGGGAAGAAGCTTGAGATGTGTCTTGCCGCGGACCGGCAGATCTTTCGGCCACTCCGCCATGTGCGAGAATACAATCTTTTCGGCAAGGGTAAGCGGCTTACCAAAGCGGGCGCGGATATCTTTTACCTTAGCCTCAAGTGATCGATACATCCCGGTCGCTAATTCGATCGTTTCTTTGCCCATCTGTTCTCCACTTTAATCTCGAAAATTTATGTACTGCAGCTCAACTTCCTGAAGCTCAGGACTCTTTCGTAGTTCGGCGATTACCGCCTGAAGGTCATCACGCTTCTTACCGGTC
>CAZEAC010000060.1:24617-25950 GCA_964510065.1 uncultured Bdellovibrionales bacterium
TGAATCTGTGAGGTAACCTTGAGCTTAGAAGCTTTAATAGCCTGATTTACCTTCTTACGATCATCGTCGGAAAGTCCCTGCTTTAGCTCAAGTATCTGTCGCAGGGAATCTCCTGAGGCCTTTTCAGGCTCCTTAAACTCTACAGATTTGAGGCTTACTCCCCGTTTTGCCAGTTTTTCACGTAATATCGCCTGGACCGCGGAGAGGCGCATATTGTCATCGGCAAGAAGCACAATGCGCAGCTCCTCCTCGAGAATTACCGAGCATTTAGTGTCCTTGAGGTCAAAGCGGGTGCGGATCTGACGCTCAGACTGATCTACCGCGTTCTTTACCTCCTGCATGTCAACTTTCGAGACAACATCAAATGACGGCATAGGTTCTTCCTCTAAATTGGATGGTTCAGGTATATGGTTTCCGGGCCCAACGCGGCCGCAATGGCAAACGGGAGCGCTTCCGGCTTTTCAAAAAGCCGTTCAGCAATATCACGCCACTTTTCAGCGTCAAGTTCGCCCAATTGGGAGGCGTATGCTGCGAGCACCTGCTGCTGCTCGGAATCAAGGGCTTCGGAGAAAATAAAAAGTCGATCGCCCTGCAACATCGGCACGGAAGCAAGCTGAACCGAGACAAGTTCCTGTGCACCGATGTAAACACCCAGTGCCGGGTCTTCATGGGTCGGCTTCCACGGCTCGAAAAAGGGGAAAAGCTCGGAATTCCTATAGAGATAGGCCGCGCTTGCTCCAGCGCGTGCCGCGGCAATACTACTCTCTTCGATTACCACCCCCATAAGCGACGCAGACATTCGCCCACCGGCGGCAAGCTTCAAACCGAATTCATAGACTGAACTGTTCGCTTTGCGGAAAGCATTTTCTAAAACTTGCAAACTTGTCTCACTTTCATCTGACGGAACTACCTCGCGAACTGAGGCGGCATCACCTTTAACAAAGTACTCCAAGACACCACTTACAAAATGCTCTATTGAAAGCCTACAGGCGACCTGACTTCCTATGCCTTGGCGAATCGCCGAGGCTCCGCCAACTACAAGGCTTCCCGGTTTTCGATTGGGGTTTAACACCACAAACGAGGACGATTCGGTGCTCGCGGCGCCGCCCCTAAAAATCTGACAATCGACCCTCGTAATCGACATAAGCTGTTCGTTATAGAAAAGTATCTTCTCAGATAACTTAATGAACTAGCAAGGGAAAATCCCCATAAAACATCTTTTTGCTAAAGAACGGGACTAGCGAGTCGATATTCTTTATAGAAGCGAGGAACGCTTCCCTTAGATGTTTTGAGGAGTACGACATGGAAAGTCTTCAGGCCCCTACGTCCCTTT
>CAZEAC010000061.1:0-25643 GCA_964510065.1 uncultured Bdellovibrionales bacterium
GGAATGGAAGCTCAAGCGTATAGTAGACGCTCTCATCGGCCTGAAGCACAACCGCTTGGGCATCTGCACCTGTGTTAGGGGTAAAGGCTATGGTTTCCATTGAATAAGGACAGATCGCAGGGATAATCTGTGGCGGAAGCGCGCTAATTTGATTGTGCACTAGTCTTGAGACATTCAGCATTCTCGCAGTGCGTACCGAACCGACCAATGTGGTGAGCTCAACGCCAGAACCGTAGAGCCGTTCAATAGCCTGAGCAACGCTGAGAGTCGGGTCTTGGCTAAACAGCAGCGCCAGTGCTCCTGAAACATGCGGAGTCGCCATCGAAGTACCAGAATATCGCTTGTATTCAGCACCCGGTACAGTTGAGAGGATATCTACTCCCGGAGCAGCGATATCAACCGACTGCGCTCCGTAATTTGAGAAGCTCGCGAGGTTATGCGCATTGTCTATTGCTGCGACCGAGACTACGTTGTCAAAGTCATATCCAGCGGGGTAGCTTGGGGACGCATCGTTGTCATTCGATTCGTTTCCAGCGGCGGCAACAAAGATAATACCAGCATCGCGCGCGCGGCTCATGGCATTGTTCAGCGCTTCGGAATACCCACCTCCGCCCCAAGAGTTGCTTGATACTCGAATATTGATGCCCCGGTTCTTCATCGCGACCATATAATCGATCGCTTTAATTGCTGCCGACAGCGAACCTGAACCATTCGCATTCAAGAACTTAAGCCCCATTAATTTTACGTGCCAATTGATGCCGGCGACCCCAACACCATTATTGCCAACCGCGCCAATCGTTCCCGCGCAGTGAGTTCCATGGCTATTGTCATCCATTGGATTTCCGCCGGAAGTAATGGCGTTGTATCCGTGAACGTCATCGATAACACCATTGCCGTCATCATCAACATTATTGTTCGCGATTTCCCCGGGGTTTACCCAGGCATTAGCCGCCAAGTCAGGATGCGTGTAATCGATACCGGTATCTATAATTGCGACAACAACTGAACTTGAGCCCTGAGTAAGATCCCAGGCCCCTGGAGCGTCGATTCCGCTTTCAGTACTCAATCCCCAGGTCGCCGGAAACGACGGATCATTCGGGGTAGTAAGTGCTCGAAGCTCAAAATTTGGACTGCAGCTCGCGACAAGATTACTCTTAAGAAGAGTCGGACAAAGAGAATCTTGGGGCTTATAGTCCACAATCTCGGATGAACTTGATTGGTCATGCGCGGCGACCATTGAAGGAGTAACAAGAAGAGCACCATGGCCTAACTGTTCAACCGGCTTTACCCCAAGCCCGCTCGTCCAAGGCGTGGCACCATCTGCCGAGACGGTCGTATTTGGTTCGATAATATATTGATCTTTAAATACCTTAAGATTGCTGTTTTGAGCTTGGGCGCTCAAAACAGAACTCAGTGCAAATGCAAAGAGCGTCGCGATTTTTGCGCGTGATCTCAGTGATTCTGGGGACCTTACAACAGCCATGCCTCTCCACTTTCACAACATCCGGCTTCCCGGGCGTGGATAATGAATTCGGCGACCTAAGAAGATCCCATAATGATTGGGCGCTATTTTTGGCGTCTCTTAGGAACAGGGTTACACAATATAAGCTGTTGATATCATGGAAAGTGACGACTTTTGTCACCATATTAGGGTAATGCGCTACCAGTACATAATACAAACGGTAGCTGTGCGACGGAAGTCGCGGAAACTTTCAGGGCTACAGCTGGACTCTGCATGAGCTTGCTGAAAGGGCCGGCATCGCAATTTTTGCCCCCAGCTTCGGCGCGGGAAACTGGTACCGAGCAGGAGGCCGGGAAAGTATTCAACGTGTACTGAGCTTCATCCGTAGAGATGCTCGGTTTGACTCGGAGCGGATCATCCTGGCAGGTCTTTCCCATGGTGGTATTGGTGTAGGCCTCACCGTTGAAGAGCCGCTCCGTGGCGTACGCGGCATGGTGCTTTATTCCGCGATAACACCGCACGATCTGTATGCGCGCCCTGCGCTTCGAGAGTGCTGGGACAAGAGATCAATTCTCGTGATTCACGGTGCCAAAGATGATCGCATCCGATTGTCACGAATACAGTCGACAGTCGATTCTTTAACGGGGTTAGGTTTTGCGATTACGACAAGGATCTATCCGCAAGACGATCACTTTCTCTTCTTCGCCAAGCGCGAGGAATTGATGCAAGACCTCCTTCCTTGGCTAAAGGAAAATAAGCTCTTAGAGAAATATTAGCGCAGTAGCAACGTCTGCTCGAGCCGGCCATCACGAATGAAACGGGCTAGATTTTTAGCATTCTGCATTGCATCAAGCCGATTTCCCCTGCCCCCACTCGGGAAGCAACGTACCATGAAAATATAGCCCTGCGGGGTGGGACGGCGCATTACTTCATAGCGAAAATTTTCGCTTGCACCCTTACGAAGCACACCATTTCCCATGGAACGGGTCACCTGATAGGTATCTACAGATTCCTTACCGCCTAAGTATTGAGAGAAAAATAGATCCATGCGCTCCTTTGCCGTAAGCGCATCCTGAATCGGTACGGTAAAATCAGTTGAGACCTCGTCGAGCTCACGGCGCGCTGCGTCCTCGGGAGTTTCCATGTTGGCGATAATCGGCGCTTCGGTCGAATCGTATTCGCCTATCTGCTCAATCTGAACACGGGGCTCCGTGCTACAGCCAATTATAATAAGGAGGAGTAAGGTCGTCGCAAGCTTCCGCATGCCGCCAAGTATAGGCGAATACGTGGTACTCATTAAAGAGGGTTAACTAGTTTCTGTTCACTTGATAAAAAAATGGCAGAAACTATCCGCAGTAGCCCGCGTAACTACTCGAGAATGCTGGCATGCCGCGCGAAGGCGGATCTAAAAAGGTGGTATTGTGGGACAGAAACTAACTAAATGAACTTCCGCAGCCGCAAGTTCGCTTCGCGTTGGGATTATTGAACTTAAAACCGGTCCCCTGAAGCCCCGATACGTAATCTATCACGGTACCTTTGAGGTAACCCGCGCTCACTGGATCAACAAAGATTTGCAAACCATCAAATTCAAGCACTAAATCGGTCATCCGGCTCTCTTTCTCAAAATCGAGATTGTATTGATAGCCCGAACATCCGCCGCCAACCACCGAGACTCGCAAACTATCACCAGGCTGGCCTTCCTGAGTAATCGCATTTTTTACCGCCTTTACTGCAGCATCTGTAAGGTGAATCGGGCGCTCATCAGAGGCTACAAATGGTGCCGCGGCTGCAACATTATCACCCTCGGTGCCTGAATTTTGTGCGCTCTGATTTTCCATATTTGCTCCGAAACTGTATTAAATCAACAACTTAGAATCGACAACTGAGCTAACCAATTAATATTATTGTAATCATTGGCTGGCCGAAAGTCAAACCGAACAGTGTAGACGGAGCGGGCCGAATCTAGCCCGAGAAAATCTCCATCATGTTTCGAAGCAGCTTCAATCCATCTTCCCTTCTGCGCTGGAAGACATTCCGCCCCATGATACTGCCAAATCCACCGCCTGCGTTGATTTCGCCGATCTCCTTCATGATCTGTTCGTCACTCTTCGCCTCGCCACCGGAGAAGATTACAATTCTCTGGCCGTTAAAGCAGCACTGAACCACATGTCGTACACGCGCTTCTAAGGTATCAACTTTTATCTTTTCTTTCTCGTAAATTTTCTTGGCCGCCTCTTGTTCGACAAACGCGGTCGGTGGTTTTACTTTCACGATGTGTGCACCGAGCTGGCAGGCAACATGCGCACCATAGCTTACTACATCAATCGCCGTCTCACCGTCCTTTGAAAGCTGCTCGCCACGCGGGTACGACCAGATAATAGTCGGCAATCCGTACTCGCGCGCCTCCTCGGAAAGTTCACGAATTTCCTGATACATCCCCTTACGCTCCGATGAACCGGGATAGATGGTGAACCCAATGGCATGAGCGCCGATACGAAGCGCCTCTTTGATCGAACAATTTACCGACGGCACCGGGTTCTTATCCGAATAAAGAGAATCGCTGTTATTAACCTTTACGATAATTGGAATTCTCCCGATGTAATCGTGTGCAACAGCTACAATCTGGCCATACGGGGCGGCATATGCGTTACATCCCGACTCGATTGCAAGATCGATATGGTAACGTGGATCGTAGCCAGAGGGATTTACTCCGAAGCTTCGCGCGGGACCGTGTTCAAAGCCCTGGTCGACCGGGAAGATGACCATTTTTCCCGTCCCGGCAAGAGTTCCGGTTTGAAGGAGCGCGCAGAGATTATTAAGTACCGCGTTACTGTCTGAACGGTACCATCCAAGGATCTCTTTCGTACGTTTACTGATCGCTCTCTCCATTGTAGTTACTCCTAAGGGGTGTCGTGACGTAATGATTGTCCGAACTTATTTTTCTAGACCAAAAAAAGCTAGTAAACATCTCAGCACACCCAACCGATATTCAAGATCAAGGATGAAAGTCTGCCTACTCTTAGGGCTACTAGCGAACCCAAAAGAGAGGCCGATTATGCTTGAACGTTACACGGATGTAAAGGTTCTAAGTGTCGAGAAGTATTAGACTAAATAGCGGTTTCTGGCTGTCGATTGTACTCCTTACCTGCGCACCCTCGGCGCAAGCGCAGGAGGGCAAGGCACGCTTTTACCCGACCACAGTCGAGGCCAATTCGAAGCTAACCGTTGCCCCGCTTTCTTTCCATGGCGGAAGTACTGTCACCCTAATCTCGCCGGAACAGTGGACCGGCATGGCGCGCCGAATCTCTGATACTCTAGAGTCGCTGCACCGCCGTTTTCATTCACTCTTTGGTGAAATTCCTGCTCAGGAAGTCACCGTACGCCTTCTTGACGATGAATCCTTTTATCGAACTACCGGAGCACCGCGTTGGACCAATGCGCTTTTTTACAGGGGTGAAATCCTCCTGCCGATTGCGACTAAAGGTAAAGTCGATCACGAGGATCTGCTTCGTGCTGTGCGTCATGAATATGCCCATGCGCTCGTAAACGCTCTTACAGGCTCACGCTGCCCTGGCTGGATAGATGAAGGACTTGCGCAGTGGGCAGAGGGCGAAACTAATCCCGCGCTTTATCCTGCCCTGGCAAGTTGGCTCAAGAGGCGCGAGCCAGTGCCATTCTCACTTCTTCAGGGCGGCTTTACTCGGCTGGAGACGACCATGGTCCCTGCGGCCTACGCGCAGTCTCTTTTTACTGTTAATCTTATGCTCGATAGCTTCGGGGTTGCTAAATTTAAGAGCTACTTCGAGACCCTGCGACAGGGCGTGGAGCGAAGCGAGGCCTTCAGTAAGAGCTTCGGGCACCAGGAGGCCAAATTCGAACAGGGCCTCGCTGAAACTCTCGATGAATGGCGACAACGACAGTAATCACTTTTAAATCAGGGTAATTTCGGGAGGCGGATCTATTTCCCCTCCAAAATTTCCCGGGCAATCACAACTCGTTGGATCTGGCTGGTGCCCTCATAGATCTGCAAAAGCTTGGCGTCGCGCATGAGCTTTTCGACCGGATAATCTTTTGTGTACCCATAACCACCGAAGATCTGCACAGCGTCAGTGGTCACCTTCATCGCCGTATCTGCGGCAAAACGTTTTGCCATACTCGACTCAATCGAGGCGCGAAGCTTGGCATCGAGAAGCGCGGAAGAGCGGTAAGTAAGCAGCCTCGAAGCCTCAATCTCCGTGACCATATCGGCGAGCATAAACTGAATCGCTTGAAAAGTTGCTATCGCGGCACCAAATTGTTTTCGCTCTTTTGCATACGCCAGCGCATGTTCGTATGCTGCGCGCGCGATCCCCACCGCAATAATAGCGGTGAGCGGCCGGCTTGCATCGAGAGTAGCCATGGCAATTCGGAATCCCTGTCCGTCCGCGCCGATCAGGTTTCGTTTCGGGACACGAACCTCATCAAACGATACCCTTACGGTGTTCGAACAGCGCTGACCCATCTTGTTTTCGTGGTGGCCGCGACTAATACCTTTGGCATCAGCGGGAACTACAATGCAGCAGATTCCCTTATGGCGCTTACTTTTGTCGCTGGTCGCAAACACCGTGTACTGTGAGGCGACACCCGCGTTGGTGATCCATTGCTTGGTGCCACTTATTACACACTCGTCGCCCTCAAAGCGCACAGTCGTCGCTATCCCCGCAGCATCAGATCCCGCACCTGGCTCGGTGAGACAAAACGAAGCAAACTGCCCGCTCTCAGCAATCGGTTTTATAAATGCTTTTTTCTGCTCATCCGTTCCACCTACCGCGATCGGGGTAAGGGCGAGATCGTTTGCAACAAGCGAAGTGGCAAACCCAGAACAGCCGGCAGCTATCTCCTCCATCACTAAGCAGGCATCGGTAATGGTGAGCCCGGTTCCCCCATACGCCGATTCTTGGATAAGATTCATTAATCCCAATGAGTGCGCCTTTTTGAGCGCCTCTTTCGGAAAATCACCACTCTCGTCCCATTTTGCCGCCTGCGTGGCGATCTCTTCACGGGAGAATCTGCGGGCTTCTTCACGGAGGCCAACCTGCTCTTCAGAAAGGCCAAAGGTTTCTCGTGTCATAGCGATCCAAGCCTCAATACTCATTACGTGTGAGTGGCTTTTCCCTAACTCTGTGAGCTCTGTGTCCCTGTGGTTCAAAAACTGAGAAACCACAGAGACACAGAGGTGGGCAAAGGAGACCCGCGGTCAATGAGTAGCTACAAACGACGCGATTATTTCGCGCGCGAGGCTTCCGCTCCAACAGAGATCTCTTTCTCGACCGCCATTGCAATCGAACCGGCCTGGGCTCCCAGTGAAGCCGAAAGCGCATTCGCTGCCTCTTCGACCTGAGGGGTGATTGCTTCAATCTTCGCGCGATACTGCGGCGCAATAACCTCTATCGCTCCGACCACCTCGTTATTGAGACCACGGACAAGTCGTGAAACAGAAACCACATCGGCCTCTATTGCGCCACGATCAAGTATCACCCCCGAACTCCTGAGCTCGTTGAGGCTGTTTTTTATCGCTGCATCCTGCGGGGTATTACCGGCAAGCAGCTCGGCAAGGACCACATCCGAAAGCTGCGCGGTCAAAAGTCTCCCAACCGCAATCTGCTTTGCTGGAAAAGAGACCGCGATTCGCGGGGTTACTTTAACACGGTTCTTAGACTCGATACTCACGGGGAATTGAATCTGGCCGTTCTGTAGCACCGCGAGACTGGCTGTTTCACCAATAGCCTCAGATAGGTTTTTAAGAATTGGCAGTGCGCGAGCAACAAGTTTGTTTTGACGCTGATAGGCCTGGCCTAGTTGCAGCGCCTTAACGCCGAGTCGATAATCTTCCGACTCCTTATTCTGCTCTGCATAGCCGCGCAGCTCAAGGGTCGCCAAAAGTCGGAACACATTGTTCTTGTGCAGCTTAAGTCTCTTTGAAAGCTCAGTGACGCCTATCTCAAGCTGCGCCTCTGCGAGCTCTTCGAGAACATCGAGCGCATGTGATACCGACTGAATTAAATAATTGGCTTTTTCCCTCTTCATACCGAATGCCTTGCCTTAGAATTAAAAAAGTTCAAACCCTTTGTTTTTCATTTTCACGTGTTTCAGCTTCACTCCTGAAATACTTCCTAATACAGAAGAGACCGACCTGCCCAGAACATTTGTTCTCGAGTGCCTACACGACGTCCGACACCAAGGAACCTTGTTCTAGACCCCCACGTGAGCCTTATAACAACTCGTTAAGATAAAGGCAATTGGACAAATTTCAATGATTTAGTTCATTTCTCGGCGACTGTTCTTCCAGTCCGGAACTATTAGTACCGCGCGAGCACATCGCTCACAGAATAAAGCCCAGGAGCCATAGTGATAAGCTTGGGCCCTAACGTAAGCGCACCTCGGGCGAATACGCTACGGTCTCGGGCACGGTGAATCAACTCAACACGCTCACCTTTCCCAGCCATTATTATGGTGTGCTCTCCTGGAACATCACCTACCCGCAACGCACTTACGCCAAGCTCTCCCGACTTTCTCATCTGGTGTACGCCATTCCGTTCGACCACGGTTAAATCTTCCGCTTCCGCGATCGATCGTGCGAGGCTTAGCGCGGTTCCCGAAGGTGCATCGCGTTTCAACGCGTGATGCACATCTAAAATCTCCACGTCGAATTCTTGCCCGAGCATCTTTTTTGCAAGGAGCGCTACGGATCGGAGCACTTCAATGCCCACCGAGGTGTTGGGGGCGAGAAGAATCGCGGTGCGAGTGGCACACTCCTCGATTAGCTTCTGCTCTTCGAGATCGTGTCCGGTGGTGGCGACGAGACAGGGGATTTTTCGCTCGGCGGCTCGCTTAATAACTTCTATTGAGGAGCTCCGAGTTGAAAAATCAATCACAAAATCGGCCTCGCGGCACCCCGCAGCAATGTCGCTACTGTAGCGTACCTCCTGGCCATGATTGTTTGAGGCTTCAAGTGCGACTAAGCCAAGCATCTTAGAGGAGGTCGAAACTAGCGCCGATAGCAGTCGAATTCCGGGATACTCGGGAACCAACGATACCACCAAGGAGCCCGACCGCCCCGAGGCGCCAACGACGCAAAGATTAAGCGGCTTTTTCACTGAAGCTCCACGTCACTACTCAGCAATCGCTCAATTGTCGCGCGTGTTTCTGCCTTTGCCGGCACAAGCGGAAGGCGCAACGAGCCGGAGCTTATCATCTTTTTAATCTCGAGCGCTGCCTTTACCGGAATCGGGTTCGACTCGGAGAAAAGAGCACGTACAAGCGGCAGCACCTTTCGTTGCAAGTGCCCCGCCCGCTCAAACTGCCCCTCAAGCGCCGCACTCGTCATTGCTACCATAAGCTTGGGGACAATGTTCGAAGCGACTGATATTACTCCGCGCGCACCTACCGACATCATCGGAACCGTCAGCGAATCGTCTCCTGACAACACGCTTACCTCGCTGTCGAGAAGGCTAAGCAGATCAAGTACCTGCTCAAGAGACCCGCAAGCCTCTTTGACGCCGACAATTAATTTTTGATTGGCGAGCGTGGCAACAGTTTTTGGAAGAACATTAATTCCGGTTCGCCCAGGAACATTGTAGAAAACAATTGGAAGGCGACCGGCTTTTTTCACTTCTTGCACATGCGCAATAATTCCTTCCGGGGGAGGCTTATTGTAGGGCGGCGCGACTACCATTAATCCGTCGAGTCCGCTCGCCGAAAGCTCCGCTGCAATTGTCGCAGCGCGAAGGGTATTATTTGCACCAATACCCGCGATGAGAATGGTGCGTTTTCTCACCACTCGCAGCGCTTCGCGGATTACCGTCGAATACTCCAGATCGGAAAGTGTCATCGCCTCGCCGGTCGATCCGCAGACCACAATCCCTTGCACTTTTGCCGCAAGCTGCGCCTCAATCAGACGCTCAAAAGATGCGATATCAATCTGCTGCGAATCGGCACTAAAGGGAGTTACAATTGCCGTAAAGGTACCTTTTAGTTCCCGCGCGCTTATAGTCATAGTTGCTCCGTCTGGTTGAGAGTGGCGACAAAACTGTTTGAGAGCTCACCTTGAAACACCTCTTCGGTCGGACCAGTCATGTACATCGTACTCCGATCGCTAAAGTCGATCTCGACTACGCCGCCGGGAAGCTCAACTGAGCAGCGTGGCTCGAGACGCTTGGTTCGTACTCCTGCCGCGACAACCGCGCACGCACCGGTACCACAAGCGAGTGTCGCTCCCACTCCACGCTCCCACACCGCAACCTTAACAAGGCGCGGGGTAATTATCTCAGCAAATTCAATATTTGCCCGCTCAGGAAAAAGAGGATGATGTTCAAGTTCGGGGCCAACTTTCGCCAATGTGAGCTCTTTCAGATCACTTACAAATATCACACAGTGCGGATTGCCCATTGAAACACATGTCACCATATAACGCTCGGCACCGTGACGAAGCTCGGCGTCTATATACTCACCATCAGCCGCAATCGGAACTTTGCGCGGATCGAAGTGCGGCGATCCCATATTCACCCGCACATTTCGACCCTCATCACTAGTCGTACAAACAATACGTCGGCCATTTACATTAAAAGATACTTCGCGCACGTTCGTGTCTACCATTTGCTCCAAAAAAAGATAGCGCGTCACACAGCGAATGCCGTTTCCGCACATGCCGCATTCGCTTCCGTCTGGATTGAACATTTTAACGTTATAGACACCATCAGACTTGGTGCCGAGAACCATTAATCCGTCCGTGCCAAGCCCAGTGTCCCTATCAAGAAGCCTTTTCGCCTCACGAGACCAAAAAATCAGAGACGCTTTCTCGGCCAGCACTATAAAATTATTGCCACAGCCGTGCAGTTTTCGAAAGCGAACCTGAGGTAGAGCCTGTCGTGCTCCAGCGCTTTCCACATTATTCGCTTTCATCGGTAGTTACTTCATCATCTTCCGTAGTGGCTGCTTTTGATACCTTTGACTTCTCGCCGTTAAATGCGACGAAGATTTCCTGAGACCCGTGACCTTCAACATCACCCTGATTAAAAGGTACGATCTGATAGAGGTAGTTCGATCCCTTTACCGCGGAGGTATCGGAGTATTCGAAATGCAGCTTCTTTGAATCTACGTTTATCCTCCGTCCCGGTTTCCCCTGTGCACGAGCGGCCGCACGAAGCTCCTCGCGTTCGACAACGTGAGTATCGGGAATAGTAGCAAGCAGTTCAAGCTCATCAGTGTCATCGACAATATCAGACTGCGCCAAAATCTCGCGGCGGTAGACTCGATATCCATCAATCGAAGCGAGCTCCTTTCCACGCGCGTTTTTTTCCGGCGCCTTCCAGGCAAATCCAATCCCCTGCTCGGTCGGTGTCACCTCCAGTTCGCGAACTTTTTTAGGCGCAAAACGCTCGGGAGGAAGCGGTACTCCATATTTTCCGCAGCCTGAACAAAAAATCTCAAGGCCGAAGAGAGAAACTAGTACAAGCGCAAGGCGCTGAAAGAATCCTAAACCAATATTCATAGTAGTCCTTGTAATTACCATAGCCCTTCCCCGAGGCCCAGATCGGCGACAAAAATACTGTTCTTTCAGTATGTTACAAATTCTTTCGAAGGTCCAGTGATATACCAAGTATGCCGATATAATTTACAAGACGCTTCAAGGTTTGGGCACATGTCACTATTGCAAATAGGCGGAAGAGATCTAATCCAGAAAGCACTGGCAGACTGCGCCCTGGCAGAAGGCGAACCCGTCACCGCAATGGCAATTGAAGCGCCTCTCGGAGGCAGCTCTGCGCAGAGCGTTACTGCTATCAGCAATTTTTCTGTCGCGGCCCCATGTCGCCTAATAGTGCATCGATTGGCCGGACTCCGTGCGCTCGGCAATGGGGTCGAAGAGCGTAAATCATGGCTTCAGACGCGAATCGAAGAGGGACATATTCTGCACTTCTACTCCTATGACGAATTTGCCGAAAAGTGGACTGCGGAAGATCTCGGATTACTTACTACACAAAACTTTCAGCAGATCTCGCTGGCCTCTCCTTTTCACACAGCGGCGTTAAAAAGCTACCGCGAAAAACCGTGTGCAGTAAGAACCTCGACGATTCAACCGCTCTACCGGCCACCACGAGCACAACAAATTCACGTGCTTTATCTGGCCCATCATGGCAACGAAGACGAGGCCGCTAAAGTAGCGCACACATTCTCTGCCCTTAAAGATTCCGGCCTGCGTTTCTCGGCATCGGTTTTTGACAGCAACGAAGTACAAAGCATCGAAGAGCTTGAATCTCTGATCGGCGCCTGCGACCTCTTTATAGAGCAGCTCCGACAACCCTACTTTGGATCATTGGCGATTTATGCCATGGCCAAGGGGAAACCTGTGATTTCAAGAAATTCGGCGCAAAACCACAGCTTTGCACACCATACCACCTTTAGTCCGGTTATCGACGCGAGCGAGTCGCAACTCTTTGAAAGGCTCCACGCGATCATTCGCGAACCCTCATGTCTCCGCGACCTAAATAAGCGCTCGAGGCAGTATGTCGAAACCTACCATAATGCCGATCTAGTCTACGGAAGCTGGTTTGAGTGAGCGTTTCGAAATTTTTTGCGACTTCTAGAACCTAAGAGCACGCGCGCCGCTTATACCAAGCGGACACATTCCGGCGAATTGGGAAAGCTGCGTTTTTCAATGGCGTAATAGGCAAGGAGTAGATCCTCTTCGATTCCCAGAGCGGCGCGAATCTGGCTGAGCGTGTTATCCATGTGTTCCCTGTAATCAACCTTGCTTAGCGGCTTACAGCGCGAAACATATCCCAAATGCACGGCATCTTTGTAAATTCGCTCCTCTTCGGCACTAAAGCGATACTCTTTGGGATAAAAGTATTTCACTGCGGATAGGAAAAGTCGCTCCTTAAAGCTGGTCATCCGATCGGTCGACCCCATGGTAAAGCCTAGGACAAATGCTTCATCTTTCGGCATCAGTCCACGACCGAGAATTACATGGATACAGTCGTGAGTCATTAAATCGGTCGCGCCCGGGAAAAGGTCAACGACAGGGAGATCATATTTTGGATTCTCAACAAGCTGAATAATGAGCGGCACTTCACTTTGAAGCAATGCGCCAGGCTTCGACGAAAGGGTCTGCAAAACTTGGCGCAACGTAAGATCCCCCCGGGAAAGCGGATTGAACCAATTTTCTGGGGTAAAGGGACCGTTGAGATGAGCGTCTCGCGCCTTGGGCAGGAGCAGCAAGAGTCGATTCGCTTGTGCCCCAAGTCCAAACGTCTTGTAGAGTTCGGCAGTCTCTTTGATCTCGCCAGTTACTAACCGGCTTGCGACCTTAACGACGTCGTCAAAGACACCCAGCAAATGTTCGCGCTTGGCACCATATTCTTCCTTGGGCAAGCAATTGAGCCGAAGGCGTAGCTCCTTAAGCGCGCTTACCGAGCACTGCGGCATTCGTCCTATGATTTCGAGAATGCCTTCAGAAAACTCAAATCGAGCCGGCTGCATCCTTAGCGTCGCAGACGCTGCATCGAGCTTAGGAGTGCCACGTGTTGGCTCGGTTCCGTCTTTTTGCTGCATAAACACCACTACTGCGCGAAAAAGAACTAGGAACAACCTTGAGGGTGAAGATCTTACTTATCTACAAAACCACGCAGCCGCTTGCTGCGGCTTGGATGACGCAACTTTCGAAGCGCTTTCGCCTCGATCTGCCGGATACGCTCGCGGGTTACGTCGAAATTCTGTCCAACTTCTTCCAACGTATGATCGCTTCGCTCGCCAATACCGAATCGCATGCGCAGAACTTTTTCCTCACGAGGCGTTAACGTCGCCAAGACCTTACGGGTCTGTTCCTGGAGATTTGAATTGACAACCGCGGTAGCCGGCGACACCACCCGTTTATCTTCGATGAAGTCACCAAGATGCGAGTCTTCCTCTTCACCAATCGGCGTTTCTAACGAAATTGGCTCCTTTGCGATCTTCAAGACCTTTCGAACCTTATCGATCGGAATCTCCATTTTCGCCGCGATCTCTTCGGGCGTCGGTTCACGTCCAAGCTCCTGAACCAAATAGCGCGATGTACGCACAAGCTTGTTGATTGTTTCAATCATGTGCACGGGAATGCGAATAATTCGAGCCTGATCCGCTATCGCGCGCGTAATGGCCTGACGAATCCACCAGGTTGCATAGGTCGAGAACTTGTAACCACGCTGATACTCAAACTTATCTACGGCCTTCATCAGACCGATGTTTCCCTCCTGAATAAGATCGAGAAACTGCAAGCCACGATTAGTGTACTTCTTGGCAATCGACACAACCAAGCGCAGGTTTGCTTCAACCAACTCCTGCTTAGCGTGATAAGCTTTAACCTCGCCGTCTTTGAGAATCCTTAGCGATTCTTTAAACGCTTCCGGCTCAGTAAGTACAATGTCTTCGATGTCGTTGCGGTCTTTCAGCAAGCCTCGCAACGCCTCACCAAGCGCGTGACCATCAGCGGCCTTAAGCTTTAAGCGACGGCACGCACGCTTGAACGCTATCTGATTTTCAGAGCAAAGGTCATGCGAGCACGCAAGAACTTCGCTCGTCGGGCGCCCTACTTTTGCGACAACGGCATGAATCTCGCGTTCAACCGTACGCAACCTGTCATCAGTGTCCTTAATAACTTTAATCATTGCGCCGAGCTGGCGCTGGTTAAGATTAAGCTCTTGAATCTTCGCTGCGCTCTTCTCAAGCAAGCGCGTATATTTGCGCTCGAGTACCGAAAGCGCTTTGGCGCTTGGCTTTGCGCTCTTTCGAGCATGTTTGAGCGAAACCGCGACAGTCGACAATTCACGAAGCGCGCGTTTGTACGGAGTTGCCCTTTTGAGAAACTTCTTTTTCGCCTGCTCTTCCTCTTCGTTGATCTTTGCGGCTTTAGAATCTTCCTCTTCACTCTCCGCGCCCTCTTCATCAGATTCGGGCCGGGCCGGCGCCTCATCTTCCTCCTCCTCCTCTTCAGGCTCCTGGGTCTCTTCTTCGACGAAGAGATCACGAAGCCTCATCTCGGAGTTGCGCACCTTTTCGAATATATCGACGACATAACGAAGCGAGAGTGGCTGCATTAACGTCTGCTCGGACACTGATTTAAGTCCAGATTCGATCTTCTTCGCGATCTCAACTTCGCCTTCACGGGTAAGCAGGCTTACATTGCCCATTTCACGAAGATACATACGCACAGGATCCGTGCTCTTCCCGATCCCAGAATCGTCGACTTCTTCTCCCGCAGGTGAACTTGTAAATGGAGTTTCAGGCTCCAACTCCATCTCGTCACCGTTTTTCTCGATGACATCGATGTCGTGCTCGCCAAACATGGAGATCACATCTTCGAGCTGCTCCTCTGACACAAGATCTGATTGCAGCGCTTCGCTGAGATCTTCCATGGTCAGGTAGCCCTTCTCCTTTCCAAGATCAAGGAGCCGATTTACTTCGGTTTCGCTCTCACCTTTCTTCTGAACTTTCTCGCCAGTTGGCTTATCGGAATTTGCTGAATCGGCTGCAGCCACACCATCTACCTTGGGCGACGGCGAGAGTGCCTTGAGCTGCTCCATAAATGCATTGCCGGTCATCGGCGTGCGCGTGCCACCAAGCTGCTTCTTGCGAAGTTCGTCGCGAGGATTTTTGGTCAGTGGCTTTTTATCGGAAATCTGACGCACCGGCGCTACCACAGGGCGGATCTCCTTTGGCTCTTGGAGCGACGCAGGCTGCTCGCGCCCAACTTTTAGTTTTTTTGACCGAACTACTCGACGCGGAATTCTTTTAATTTTTCTCACAGTACCACTTTAATTTTAAAGAATGGGACAACAACCCCTACTCCCATCCAAAGGGACAGGCGCTTACTGAACTATTCAAACGACAGCCATATATATTAACCACTTACCAGAATTTAAGCCATATCCTGCGTAGGCTGCATATCTCTTATTCTTCGCTCGGCGCGAAGGCGCTCCTGCAGTAGAACGCTCCGTTCCTGTTCGTTTTGGCTCGCTGAAATCTCGCGGTCAAGACGGCCAACTAGCTGAATTTCTTTATTTTTTCTCACCACGCGCAGACACTGTTCAAAGCCCTTCTCGAAACTAACCGAGGGGTCTTTCTGCATGGCAAACGCCTTTCTCCAAAGCTCAAGCCAGCTAGGGCCAAAAAATTTCAACAGCTCTTTGGTGCGCTCCTTCTGCTGAAGTTCGTTAAGCGAGCTGTCGGCAACAATTTCGGCGAGCCCCTCGATAAAGCTCCGGCTCGCGACACTGAGGCTTAGACATAGCTCAGGGAGCCGCAACACCTTTGCTGGCACGCTGTCACGCTGCGCAATTGCACAAACTAATACTTCGCGATCGAGTGGCGGGAGAGACTCGACATCAGGTATCGCTGCTGCAGAAGAAGCTGCAGCAACAGGCGACGCGCCCTTCTCCGCTGCTTCCTTCGTCGCAAGCTGTATACCTTCCTCAACAAGCGCTTCCATGGCGCGCGGTTCAATTCGCAATACAAGCGCCGCGCGCTGAATCAACTCGGCACGTTCTATACTATTCTGAATCGCCCGCACGACGCTTGCGACCTCCGAGCAGAACTTTCCCTTCCGCGCAGAACCAAGCTCGGCGACGCTCTTCACCTCAAACTTCGCAAGCAAATGATCGATATAACATTCAATGAGCTGGTGCTGCTCCATGTGCGAAAGTTCGGACGCCGTGCGTTCGCCGAAGCGATGCGCAAAGGTGTCCGGGTCATCCCCAGAGGGCAGGAAAACCGCGGAGACATCGAGTCCAGAATTTTGAAAATGCGGAAAGCATTTTCCTGCGGCGACTCTTCCCGCGGCATCTCCGTCAAAGAGCACGACCACTCGATTCACAAGGTTCTTAAGCCGCTTTACATGCTGTTCGGTAAGTGCGGTTCCACATGTTGCAAGCACGTTCTGTACACCAACCTGCCAAAGACCAATCACATCGAGATAGCCTTCTACTAGATAGACGCTCTTCGAATCGCGCAGCGCCTCAAACGCCTGCGGAAGACCGAAAAATATCTTGCTTTTTTGATACAACGGCGATTCCGGCGAGTTGATATATTTGGGCGCGTTCTGCCCACTCTCACTGTCTCCCGGAAGTATCCGTCCACCGAACCCGGCAATGCGTTCATCATCTGCAAACACAGGAAACATTATTCGGCCACGAAAGAGGTCGTAGAGGTCCCCTTTGTTCCCGCGCCGCGAGAGGCCAAGACTCATGAGCAGCTCTTCGGAAAGCCCGCGCCCTTTCAAATATTGACTCAATGCTGACCATTCGCGCGGCGAATAGCCCACACCGAACATCCCAAGGGCATCTTCGCGAAGATGTCGCGACTGCAAATACTCTTTCACGCTGTTGTCAGCATGCTGCAAATTCCGGATGAAGAACTCACAGGCGGCTCGATTAATCTTATAGAGCAGCTGCTTGTTGGAAGGTTTCTGTTCGCGCCCGCCACCTTCCTTGCGGATAGCAATCCCAAGCCTAAGCGCGAGATCCTCAATTGCTTCAGGGAAGGAGAGCCCCTTGATTTTCATGAGGAACGAAATAACGTCGCCGGACTCCCCGCAACCGAAGCAGTGAAAATAACCATCAGTCTCTCGAACATTAAATGAAGGGCTCTTCTCTTGATGAAATGGGCAGAGCCCCAAATAATTGGTGCCCGCTCGGCGTAGCGAGACTGTTTCGGAAATTATCTCAACAATATTGACCCGGTCGAGAACTTCTTGAATCGATTCCTGGGCAATCATATCAAATTCTAAAATTAATCCACACCGGGCTCGCTGTGACTCCCGAGTGAATTATTAATCACACAGGCGCCGCAGAGAACGCGGAGGCGGGGGCCTCTTTTACCCCTCCTCTCTATAATCAATGAATATCTCAATTATCTCATACTCCCGCGCGCCACCGGGGAGCGCAACCTTAGCCACATCGCCGACGCTCTTACCAATGAGCCCCTTTGCAAGGGGGGTCTCGAAGGATATCAGCCCTTCGGCAACATTAGATTCATCGGAGCCAACGATAGAAAGTTTCCTCTCTTCGCCTGAATCGATATCCTCAATGCGTACAGAAAGCCCGAATACGACTCGATCTTTTGAGCCAATAGTTCGCGGATCAATTATTTCTGCATTCGAAAGTTTTGCCTCGATATCTCTAATTTTAGCTTCAGTGAGCCCCGATTTCTCCTTGGCCGCGTCATAATCTGCGTTTTCCGAAAGATCGCCGTGACCACGAGCTACCTCGATCGCGCGCGATAATTCAGGCCTGAGCGCCTTAAGCTTTTGAAGCTCCTGGCGTAGCGAATCATATCCCCTTGGTGTCATTGGTCTTTTCATTTTATTCCTTAGCCCCCCGCCCTGGCCCCTTCAGCTTTTAGGGTGCCACGATGGTAGTCCTGTAGTGCCTGCACCTCATAGAGTTCATGTTCACGAAGGGCCCTTATCGCCTGCACCGCCGCTGCCGCCGCAGCCATGGTAGTGTAGGTGGGCACCTTGAGCTCACTTGCCACGAGCCGAATGGATCGGGAATCAAGGTAAGTACCCATCCCTTCGGGAGTATTAATTACCAAGGTGATCTCTCCATTACCCAGCCGCTCGAGGACATGCGGCGAGCCTTCGCGCACTTTGTTAATTACCTCGGCAGTAATACCATGCTTGGCCAAAAACTCGGCACTACCTTTCGTCGCCACGAGCCGAAAGTTCAACGCCGAAAGTTCTTTTGCAATTGCAGGAAGCTCGGCTTTGTCACCATCAGCGACACTCAAAAATGCCACTCCCCCGAGAGGCAGGCGCGTATTCGTGGCGTATTGTGATTTCGCGAACGCAAGGGCAAATCCTTCCGAAATACCCATTACCTCACCGGTCGATTTCATTTCGGGGCCGAGGATCGTATCAACACTTCCAAACTTGTGAAATGGAAAGACGCAAGCCTTGACTGAATGATACCCTTCGTATCGCGGTTCGCGGAGTCCCAGTTGCGCTATCTTCGTGCCTGCCATTACCAGCGAGGCGACCTTTGCCCAGGGCGTTCCGCACGCTTTACTTATAAATGGCACCGTTCGAGACGCACGCGGATTCACTTCGAGAATATAGACCAGCTTTTCCCGTGTCACCGCAAATTGCACGTTCATCAGCCCCACCACTCCCAACTCCATCGCGAGCACGCGAGCCTGCCGCTTCAATTCATCAACAATCGCCGGAGCAAGAGTCGGCGGAGGCACACAACATGAGCTATCGCCGGAATGAATTCCCGCTCGCTCGATGTGCTCCATGACCCCGGCAATCAAAACTTCCTTGCCATCGCACACCGCGTCTACATCCACCTCGACAGCATTTTCGAGATAGCGATCTAAAAGCACGGGGCGCTCCTCCGACACCTGTACGGTTTCCCCAATATAGGTAAGGAGCTCCTCTTTGCTATGCAGTACGCGCATCGCCCGTCCACCAAGGACAAATGACGGGCGAATCATCAAAGGAAAGCCAAGTTTGTCAGACGCTGCCACCGCTTCGTCACGCGATCGTGCGGCAACGCCCTCAGGCTGAAGCAGCCCAAGCTTTGAAACCAATACGTTAAAACGCTCACGGTCCTCAGCCACATCTATTGACTCCACGGAAGTACCTATTATCGGAACTCCAAGTGCAGCGAGATCGTTAGCCAGCTTAAGCGGTGTCTGGCCTCCAAACTGCACAATGACGCCCCATGGCTTCTCGCGGCGCACAATATTCAGCACTGATTCCAAGGTAAGTGGCTCAAAGTAGAGCCGATCGCTTACATCGTAATCCGTAGACACTGTCTCAGGATTGCAGTTGACCATGATCGCTTCAAATCCAGCTTCACGAAGCGCGAAGACGGCATGCACGCAGCAATAGTCAAATTCAATGCCCTGTCCAATTCGGTTTGGTCCCGAACCAAGGATAACAATCTTCTTTTTTGAAGTCGGAGCGGCTTCCGCTTCTTGGTCGTAGGAAGAGTACAGATAGGGCGTCGAAGCGACGAACTCAGCCGCGCATGTATCGACTGACTTAAATGTCGGCAACACTGAGAACTTCTCTCTTTGCGCACGAACCGCCGACTCCTCTACATTGAGCAGCGAAGCGATACGCCTATCGGAAAATCCGGCACGCTTTAATCCACGTAGCTCAGCTTCGCCACAATCACCAAGCTTCTTACCTCGAAGTGTCTGCTCCGTGTTAATAATTCGCTCAATTTCCGAAACGAACCACGGATCAATACCTGTCACCTTAGAGACACTCTCCATCGAGCTTCCACTGCGCAGCGCCTCACCCACCAGCCAAAGTCGCTGAGGGTGCGGCCTCGCACACGCTTCAAGTATCTCCTCTTTACCGAGGTCCTTCACTTTTGACTGAAAATCAAAGCCGGTGCTCCCGAGCTCAAGCGAGCAGATTGCCTTCTGCAGCGCTTCGGAAAAATTTCTCCCGAACGCCATGACTTCGCCTACCGACTTCATCTGTGTACCGAGGGTTGTGTCAGCGTTTGGAAACTTTTCGAAATTAAATCGCGGGATCTTCACTACGACGTAATCTATCGACGGCTCAAAGCAGGCTGGCGTCTCGCGAGTAATATCATTAGGAATTTCATCGAGGGTGTAGCCAACGGCAAGCTTGGCCGCGATCTTCGCGATGGGGAATCCCGTAGCCTTGGACGCGAGCGCAGAGCTCCGCGAAACTCGCGGGTTCATTTCAATGACTATTACTCGACCGGTTTTTGGATCGAGCGCGAACTGCACATTCGAACCACCCGTATCGACGCCGATTCGGCGCATCACTTTAATCGCCGCATCTCGGATTCGTTGATATTCTTTGTCCGTAATGGTCATAAGCGGCGCCACCGTAATGGAGTCACCGGTATGCACGCCCATCGGATCAAAGTTTTCAATCGGACACACAATCACGACATTATCTTTGGTGTCACGCATCACCTCAAGCTCAAGCTCTTTCCAGCCGATCAGCGATTCTTCAATGAGCACCTCACGATTTGGACTCATCGCCAACGCATGCGCCACTTTGGGGCGAAGCTCCGAGGCATTAAAGACGATGCCACCACCCGATCCGCCAAGGGTACGTGACGGTCGTAGCACCACCGGCAATCCAATTTTTGCAGCGACTTTTTCGGCCTCCTCTATACTGTGCGCGACACCGCTACGTGCGGACTCAAGCCCAATTTCATCCATTGCTTGACGAAACAACTCGCGGTCCTCTGCGGTCTTGATCGCATCAATATTTGCCCCGATCAGCTTGACGCCATACCGGTGCAAGATCCCTTTCTCAAAAAGTTCAATTGCTAAGTTGAGCGCAGTTTGTCCACCCATGGTCGGAAGGATTGCATCCGGGCGCTCTTTCTTAATTATCGCCTCGACATAGTCGACGGTGATTGGCTCAATATAGGTCCGATCGGCAAACTCCGGATCGGTCATAATTGTTGCGGGGTTCGAATTTACAAGAACGACCTGATAGCCCTCCTCACGAAGCGCCTTTATCGCCTGCGTTCCCGAGTAATCAAACTCGCACGCCTGCCCAATAACAATCGGACCAGAGCCGATCAATAAGATTTTATGAATGTCATTTCGTTTTGGCACTGCTACCTCCCTTCGCCGCGCTCTTCGCTGATTCCGTCCCTACCACGAGGTCAAAGAAACGCCGAAACAGGTACTGCGCGTCATGCGTTCCTGGCGACGATTCCGGAGTGTACTGCACACTGAACGCGCGATTATCATGGTCGTGCAGACCTTCAACCGTTTGGTCATTTAGATTGAGGTGACTTACTTTTGCTGTTGCTGTCCGCGGAAGAGACTCAGCACTTACCGCAAAGCCGTGATTTTGTACCGTTATTTCAACTTTTTTCGTCAAAAGATCCATGACCGGATGATTGCCACCACGATGGCCGAATTTCAACTTGTAGGTTTTTGCGCCGAACACCTGCCCAAGAATTTGATGTCCTAGGCAAATGCCGAAGATGGGGAAACGTCCAATAAGTTCGGAAACGGGCTTTACCACGTAGCCTAAGGTCGCTGGATCTCCCGGTCCATTCGACAAAAAGATAGCGTCAGGTGACAGATTTAAAATATCACGTGCGGAGTATGTTGCCGGAACGACAGTGACCCTGAACCCTACACTAGTAAGAAGTCTAAGGATCGAAAACTTCACTCCGCAATCAATAGCTACCACGTGCGGGCGCGATGCAAGCTCTTCTTGGGAAAGCAGCCGGTACCCACGCTTCTCTCCGGGATTTGAATGCTTCGCGGCATATTCTAGAGACCAGGGCAGCTCGCGCCAGGCATAGCTACTCTTGCAGCTTACCTGTTTTACGTAATCTCTCCCTTCCATACTTCCCGCGGCACGAGCCGCGGCAACCAAAGCCTCTTTTTTTACAGCTCCCGCCGAACCGGGACGGAGCATCGCCATTGCGCCCATCTGCGCGCCCTTGTCTCGCAGGTGTTTGACAAGCGCTCTTGTGTCGATGCCGCAAATCCCCATTATGCGCGCCTTTTTCAGATAACTGGTCAGAGTTTCCTGCGCTCTGAAGTTTGAACACACCACCGGCAGATCACGGATAACCATTCCGGTTGCATGAACCTTCTCCGACTCATCATCCTCGCTGTTACAGCCGGTATTGCCGATATGTGGCGCGGTCCAGGTAATCATCTGTCCGGCATAACTTGGGTCGGTCAAAATTTCCTGGTAGCCAAGCATCGAGGTGTTAAAAACCACTTCACCAACCGCGGGTGCACTATCAAAGACATGCTCACCAAAGCCGTAGCCCGTAAACGTTGTGCCATCAGCCAGCGCCAGCATTGCCGGAGCTAAGTCCTTACTTTCTTCTCGAAGCACCACACTCATGCCGTTCTCTCCTCCCGCTTCTCACTCACTAAAGACTGATTACGCACTACTACCCGACCTTCCACGATAACTGTCTGCGCAATCCCCTGCATCTTTCTTCCGAAGAACGGGCTATTAAAACTTAATGAGTGTACAACATCCTTTCGAAATTCCCACGAGTATGCAGGATCGATAATCGTGATGTCAGCGCGAGCCCCTTTGGTGAGCGTGCCCCCCTCCAACGAAAATGCCTTTGCCGGACCACTCGAACAGAGCGACACGGCGCGGGAACGCGAGACCCGTTTATCACGCACCAACTCTAAAATTATCGGCAGCGTAGTCTGAAGACCAAGAATTCCAAAGGCCGCCCGAGAGAATTCGACCTGCTTCACGTCAAGGTGATGTGGAGCATGATCGCTTGCAATGCAATCGATGGTGCCATCAGCAATCGCCTCAATAAGCGCCTGGCGATCCTCCTCCTCGCGAAGAGGCGGGCTCATTTTTGAATTGGTGTCGTACTGTCCCACCGCATCCTCGGTAAGCATCAAATGATGCGGAGTCACTTCAGCAGTAATCGCAATGCCGTCGTTCTTTGCGCGGCGCACAAGTTCGGCTCCACGAGCCGTGGTAACATGGCAAAGATGCGCCTTCGACTTCGTGAAGCGGGCCAGCTCAATATCGCGGGCAATCATCACCTCCTCAGCCACTTTGGGCCATCCAGGCAGTCCGAGCTTATTTGAAAGCCCCGATTCGTTCATCGCTCCGCCGCAAGAAAGCGACTTATCTTCCTCGTGACAGGCAATCGGCACATCGAGAATTTTGCACCATTCGAGAGCCCGCCGCATTAATCCTGCGTTGTAGACCGGCTCACCATCATCAGAGAACGCCACGCATCCGGCGAGACGAAGCTCCTGGTATGGCGCCATCTCTTTACCGTGAAGGTCCTTGCTCACCGCACCAATCGGAAGCACACGCGCGGCGCCAGCGTGCTTAGCCCGTTCGAGTATGAAACGGGTTACTTCCTCGTTGTCGTTCACCGGCTTGGTATTTGGCATGCAAAGTATCGAAGTGTATCCGCCAAGCACCGCGGCCTCGGACCCGCTCTTAATAGTTTCTTTCCACTCTTCACCCGGTTCTCGAAGATGCACATGCAGATCGATAAAGCCAGGAACTATCCACATCCCCGTCGCATCGATTCGCTCGGTCACTTCAGCATGGTCAAAGCTCCCTGGCCTGCCGATATCTTTTATCTTGCCGTCGCTAAGCAGAATATCAAGGTTCTCCTCGATCTGCCGTGTCGGATCGATGCATGTTCCGTTTCGAATAAGTATCATTTGGAGCCCCCCGCATCACTCGCCACTACTTTCCCACGCATTCCTGCCGCGAGCGTAAAAAGCACCGCCATCCGCACGGCCACGCCATTGTTGACCTGCTGCTCAATCAGCGATCTTGGGCCATCAGCAACTTCACTCGAAATTTCCACTCCCCGATTAATCGGCCCCGGATGCAGAACCACAGAGGCGGGCGCGTGTTTGGCTAAGATCTTCTCATTGATGCCATAGGTATCAGTATATTCCTGGAGGCTTGGAAAAAAATGCTGCGAAATTCGTTCAAGCTGTACTCGCAGGCATAAAACCACATCGGCGCCGCGAATACCCGAGGAAAGCTGCCGTTCAATGCGCACCCTGCCCTCAAAGTCAGCACGCCCAAAAGCTTTGCTCGAAAGTAAAGACTCTGGCACCAACGTCGGAGGGCCGACTAGGGTTACCTCATTACCGAGATGCAAATGCGCCCAGATATTGCTTCGCGCCACTCGCGAATGAAGGATATCCCCGACAATGGCAATTTTTAGGCCGTCTATTTTTTTTAGGCGCTGTTGTAGTGTAAGCAGATCAAGCAGCGCCTGAGTTGGGTGTTCATGCATGCCGTCACCCGCATTAACCACCGAGACATTCTTAAGCCGATGCGCCAAAAAGTGCGGCGCGCCACTCTCTTTGTGTCGAACAACTATAATATCCGGCGCCATCGCTTCGAGGGTCTTGGCGGTATCTAAAAACGTTTCCCCTTTTGTCGAAGAGCTATCTGAGCCACCAACATTGATAACATCGGCGGAAAGTCGTTTGCCGGCTATTTCGAAACTCGTTCGCGTGCGCGTGCTTGGCTCGAGAAATAAATTAATTATGGTTTTACCTCGCAGCGCTGGAACTTTTTTCAAATCCCGACCACCCACCTCGACAAAGCTCAGCGCGTTGCTTAAATAGGTTTGGATTTCAGCTCGGCTTAAGCTTTCAATATCGAGCAAGTGAGGAACCGAGGCAGAAACCACTACCTTGTACTCCTTGGGACAATATAAACGCCATCTTCAAAGCCCTGCTCGGAAAGTCGCACCCGCACAAACTCGTCACGCTGCGTTGGCAGATTTTTGCCGACATAGTCGGGCCGTATAGGAAGCTCACGATGACCACGATCTACAAGCGCCGCGAGCTCGACACAGTCCGGCCGCCCAAAGTCAATAATGGCATCGAGCGCTGAGCGAATTGTACGTCCCGTGAAGAACACATCGTCGACAAGCACAATCTGCGCGCCTGTAATATGGAAAGGAATTTCGGTCCCCTTGAGAGTCGGCTGATTAGCCGACATTGAAAGGTCATCACGGTAAAGCGTGATATCGACAATCCCGAAGGGCACCGTCACTCTTTCAATCTCCTGAATCTTCTGCTGAATTCGTTGAGCGATAAATTCGCCGCAGGTCCTCACACCGACAATCGCAAGGCGCGAGAGATCGCGGTGTTTTTCCAATATCTCATAAGAGATTCGGGAGACTGAGCGAGCAATCGTGTCTGCATCGACGACGAGCTTCCATCCAGGGGGAAGTTCTTTCCCATTTTTCTGTTTTTCACGCGATGCCATAATTGGACTCCAGAAAACAACGATCACAGCTACAAAAATTAAGAACTATTCGAAAAGGAACTCTCAAGATCTCAACGCAAAATGAAATGAATAAGGAGTGGAGAAGCGTCGGGCAGGTAAGATTTGGTCGGTAGACCCGTCGTAGTTTGAGCATCTAGTATCTCTCCTTTGCGAACTCGCCGGTTCACAATTAAAGGATTTTTTTACTCGCCGCAAAGCTTCAGGGGGCCCAAAGCGCAGCTTCCAAAGAGTATCTTGTTCAGCTGGCGTTCGTCAAGCAAACGAGCGCCCATCTTGTAGCTTGGAGCGGGTTCAACGGAGGGCAGGAGCCCACAGTCGAACCAAAGACCACAGACTAGCGAGGATTCGCGGCACTGCTGTTAGAACTTGGCTCGATGGTCT
>CAZEAC010000062.1:0-22987 GCA_964510065.1 uncultured Bdellovibrionales bacterium
TTCGTCGAATTTCGTCTGAAGTTGCCTACCACTATCAATTAGTTGCCATGTACCAATAACGAAGGCCATCATCTACGACCGAGGTGCTTCGAGGTCTCAAGCATAGAACGCTCAAGCCGATGCAAATCGATGATGACGGAGAGAGCTCTCGACTCTGTTCAACCCTTCTTTATCTCATCGATAACTAAGCGACAGGCATCAGTCGTGGTGAATATTCCCACAAGCTTACTGTTGTCCACCGCAACCAGTGCGCAACCGATCTTATCTTCCATAAGACGCTTTAAAACTTCTTCCAATTTTACCGTCGGCGCGACCACATAGGGCTCCGGAATATACACATCCGACACTAAGAAACTATCTTTCTTGTCCTTTGCCCATCCCGTTGCAAACTTAATGTCTCGATCTGAAATGATGCCGACAAGCTTTCCCCCTTCCTGCACTGGAAGATGATGAATATTAAATTTCTTCATCATCTTTCTCGCAACTTCAAGATCTTGGTCCAGCCCTACGCTATGTGGACAAAGGGTCATTACCGATTGAATATCTACGCTTTTCATATCTTCCTCCACTCAAAAACTCTCTCTGTCACGCCCTCTCACTGCCTGAGCTTCGACTATGAACCAACAATACAGGACAAGGGGCATCCCGAATTACTCTCTCCGCCGTCCCACCAATCCACGTAAGCGCATTTCCCGAGCCCTTCGCCGCCATAATAATAAGGTCGCACGCATTATCACGCGCAAACTCGGTCAACGTATGCGGAATCGAATTAAACTTATCGAGCACCACCGTCGAGATATCACTCATTGCAAACGTTTCCGCCATTCCTTCGAGTTTACTTTTAATTGTGGTGCGATACCGCTCCAAAACTGCACCCGCATCGCCGAACTTAGCTTGGAACTCGCGCTCGAATACTTCGGGTGGATAGGGCCGTTCAACTACATGCGCCAATATAATTTTTGCGCCACAACGTTTGGCCTCGTGGCTCGCTAGGGCAAACGCTGACTGCGATACCGGTGAGAAGTCTGTAAGAACTAAGATTCTTCTGAATGGAATCGAGGCCGTTTCCCCTTTCAAAGCTCGCGGCTGGGAAGGCACGACAAGCACCGGGCACTCAGCAGTACGTGCAACACGTTCGGCGACACTCCCCAGCACCGCCCGCGCCGCCAAACCATGACCGTGAGTAGCAATAATGACAAGGCCGTGTCCCTGCTCGTTTGCGTACTTGATAATCGTCTCTGCAACCGGTGAAAGCGTCTCTACCACCTTTGTAGTACAATCCACCCCCTCAAGGTGCTTCGCCGCAATCTCTTTAATATTTTTTTCAGCATACGTACGTGCCGCTTCGCGTATCGTGGCAATATCATAAACCGATGGCACAGGTTCCACGGAGATACCAATCAAAGGGGAACTCTGAACGACGCAAAGAACCTCAAGCTGAGCTCCATTTCCTTTCGCTTGATCAAGCGCGTAACGAAACGCGGACAGTGAAGCCTCGGAAAAATCAGTCGTAAGAAGAACTTTCTTAGGAAATAACGTTGCTTGTCCCATATTCCATCCTGCTGCCTGTGCCAAATGTGGCACTTATCAAATGTCCTACTCCCGTGCCGCTTGCATATGCGTTCTAATCTCCTCATCCGAAGCATGCAGGAGATCTTTTATCAGGGTCTGTTTGACCTTCTCCAATACTCGATGAGATAGGTGACTCTTGAGAATCCCCACAATATGAGGCCCGCCGATTACTATTAGACTCTCGAACTCCTTATTGTTCGCCGCTCGCTCAATCCAATCGCACACCGTTGCGAGAAACTTTTCTAAGACTTGTTCGCGTGGCTCTTTTTGCTGGCTCAGCGAATGCCGCGTTTGAGTACCAAGCTCTGTACTGCGGCCGGGTTTATCCGATCCAAGCTCTCTGTTTAATTTCCTCCCTTCTGTATTGGGGAATTCCGAAATCTTTCGAAATGGCTTCGACAAGGCTTTCTGTTCGAGAACTCTCGCTCCATCTCTTGCTGCAACCAAAATCCACGTAACCATACATGCCTCACTAGACGTTATCCGTCGAGGTCAATTCACTGCCCGTGAGCGACGATTCCTTTCGATCAAAGATTGCACTTCTTGTGCGCTCCTGTACTATTTTTTTTATCTCCCACGGATTTACTATTCCCTTCATACGGATGTTTGAATCACCAGAAGTTATCGAGGTCGCTACAATGAGGTCGCCGACATTAAGAAACCTCTGATAAAGTTTCTTATCTATCTCAACATCCTTTACATGAATATATCTAAGTCTCGCGGAGTGAAATTTCAACGAACAGCGGCCGGAAATTTCTAAGATATATTCAGGAGTTAGAATGTACCGCTCATCGAACAATCGATGTGCAATAAAAGCGATCGAAATGAGTGGAAACAGCGCGAGTAGCGACACATTGAAAGTAATATCGTAGCCAGGGGGAAGATTTAGGTTAACTTGCTGCACAAGCCAGGGAAACCTTAACGAGCCAACGACCATGAAGACCATTAGAAATACAAAAATTATCAGATGTACCCACTGGTCGCGCACTGATGGGCCAATCACAATATTGGCCGAGTCGGCTAGCTTCTTGTCTATAGACAAGTCTCGCATCTGCTCTGGTGTTGCTACAATCGATGATGGCGATGGTGTGGAAATCATAAAGTACCCTATGCCTCCCGTTGCCAAATCTGAAATGTTACCTCAAGATACGAAAACCCTTTAATCCGATCTCACAATACACCCATTTCGCCTTTTTTGTGAGAGAAAAGCGATGAATGCTCCTACTAGCTAACACACGCAATTATTGACTCGGCCTAAGTAGGGGCCTATCCTAGTTTGCTTGGAACTTCCTTCGAAGGCAAAAGCAAAAGATTACCAAGGTAATTAATGAAAGGAACGGCAGAGGAAAGCTCCCGCGAATAAAGACGGCGCAGAAGCTTAGGATTAGAAAAAG
The DNA here is from genome assembly GCA_964510065.1 of uncultured Bdellovibrionales bacterium. GTDB lineage: Bacteria > Bdellovibrionota_C > UBA2361 > UBA2361 > CAIXSY01 > CAZEAC01. Next base: position 2,967 of record CAZEAC010000062.1, read on the forward strand.
AGCTACACCCATTAAATCTTTACCCGTTTGAAGCCTCAAAAAACGAAGTGAGCCTAGCGCGCTGATTCCAAGATCGTAGAAAAGCGCCTGCGGTGAAATAAGCGGCATAATCACACAAAGAAGATAGAGCAGGTCAATCAACTGCTCCTGCCGCTCTTTCGAACGAGCTGCCCTTTTTACCAGATGGAGCTCTCGAACTAAAAAGACCAGTACGCCAATCGCGAAGGCGAACCCCGCCCAGCGAAGCCACGAACAACAGGTACCATACTTAGCCGCGACCGCATTAAGGGTTCCAGGAATAGAAACCTGTTCCTGAAAGTTCGCCAGATAGTTTTGCGCCGAGAACTTTCCAATCACCTCGAGCCATGGCAGCGGCCACAACAGGCCAAATGTCGGTATAGCGAGCACGTATAAGAGCGCCGCACCAAGCGCCCCGCCGAGAAGAATTCTCCAATGTCCCGCGAAGAGTAAAACCGCGAGCGCAATACCACCATATTGCGGCTTCACCATCCAAAGTCCAAGCGGAACGCCACTTGCTACCTCAAGTAGCTTCGAGCCACTTCGCGCTGCTTTACTCACGAGGAAAATACTTGCCGAGGCAAGGAGCATCGACAGCGCGGTATTTTGACCACCAAAGACTCCAATAAAGGCCGGGGCAAAAATGAGAAGTGCCGCAAACGTCGGAGGAAATTTTTCTCGGGCGACATTCGAAGTTGAGATCGACAGTCGAAGACTCACAATGAAGAAGATAAAAGAGAAGACAACCCATAGCCGTGCCGCAGTGACTCCATCAAGCTTCGCAAGCGGAGATGCCAGAATTGCGACATACGGAGGATACGCACCAAAATAATAGTCTCCTTCGAACCACGGCCATATCGTATTTTCGATTTCGCGCTGACGAGCTGCGGAATAAAGCTTGTCCGCCTCGCCGTGCTCAATCAGATAGGCCATCGCGTAGAAACCCGGAAAATCTCCACTATTAATTAGCGAGCGGTGGTCACGATCCTTTACAAGCGAAGTCACTACCGCAAGTACTACCGCGAGTATAATTGCAAGAGCGATTCGATTGAGACGAGACTCTGACAATAAAAAGTTCAAGTTATGCATTCCAAGAGATACCGACTCCGCTGAATTGTTATATTTTTAGTATGTTTCTCTGCACACGTAAACGTAGAACCTCGTCGATTATGGGCCTGCGACCTAGCCCAGACTTCACACGGGTTTCTCCTGCGGAGACGTAACTTGCCGACTGACTGCGTTTTCCTAGAAATTCGTCCTCGACAGCCCGCAAGGAAACTTACCCCTGCTCATTCCCTCAGGGACCGCGCAAGTACTGACTTTATTGGGGAATTCACTTTTGCGCGCGCTCACTGAGCGAAATGGTACAGGGATTATTTGATTTTTGTCCAGGGAGCCGACTCACTGAGACTAGTCGAAGAGGATACTTAAGAAGTAACGCTTTGGAATATACTTCAAGCCCACGAGAAATATTTTTTTCCCTTCTTTCAGCTCTGCTGGCTTTGGATAACTCGCGCCAGAATATATCTTTTTAAATTGTCTCCGATTGTTCGCATCCAAGGCAGCGAGCGTACCCGAATTACCTGCTCGCCTGAGAAGTTGGTACAACGGAGGCAATCTCTTCAGTGTCGTTTCATTGACGAATACCTTCATCCCCCAACCCGTTTCATAACGAATAAATGGCGCCAATACTTGTGCGCAGCTTTGTACCATGAGCTGACGGGGATTCTTTAACTTTGACACATCAACTGATACTCCGGAAATAACTTCAAGTTCTAAAAGCGAAGCCAACTCCCCCTGCTCGATAAACCTTCGATATCTAGCGGCCAGAGCATCCCTTACGACATCGTCACTAAATAGTGCTTGTGGTACAGGTGTGCCGGCAAGGGCATTCAATGATTTTGAAAGTCTCTCCCAGTTTAGCTCCAAGTTATTGAGCACCTTTATCAAAGCTTGTTGGCGTTCAGCTTCACTCAAGATGTCGCCAAAACGTCTCTTGCGTTCATTGTATCCAAATTCATCACCCGAACTGATTCGACCAAACATTTGGCCGATGATGAATCGCTGAGCCTCGACACCGATTAATGATTCGGCGGTTCCAACTTTACTGCCTCTCGATACTACACCTATTACATTCTCGATAGCTTGAGGATTTCGATCCCTAAACCCCACGAGCCGTTCGAGTAGAGCTGTTTTTTCAGGGCCTCGGCAAAATGTTGCAAGCACAATCAGTTGCTCCGGTTCTGGAGTGACTTTACCGCTTAAGACATCGTGCGTGCGCTGCCGAAGGAAGCTAGTTACTGTGGCTGAATATTCTGCTCGATCTTGAAGCACTCGAAGATTTGCTATGAACCCTTCAGTAGTGCGTACTTTTCGAAACGTCTTATCGAGATACGAAGCCATGCCCTCGGGATAGCGATCTATGCCGTCGAATGCGGCCCGCAGTTGCTCATATAGTGCAAATTGAAACTGAGCCTGAGCTTCAGCTCCCATCTCCTCAAGCGTGTGAATGAACTGTCGCGCGACATCGAGTCGGCGAACGCAACGCGGCATACGAGAATATAATCGATTGGGTTGAGCAACGTTTTCGTCCGAGTTGCGGTGAAAATCAATTGCACTTAGATCCTTGCAGATCTTTGTGACAGCCTGGTCGAGGCATGCCGAGAGTGACTCAGATGCGGGAAGATTAAATTTGGCATGGATCGCTCGAGCTAACTCAAGCGATCCTAAATCACCTCGAATAAAACGCTCGAGCGAAGCTCGACACGCTCTCGACGAAATATCCAAGCATTCGTCGCTACGTGACAAGTCAAAGCAGGTGTGTACGTTTATCGCGGTAGTAAGCGTTGCGATCGAAAGGTTATGCGAGTCTGTCAATATTCGATCTCTCAATACCGCTGCAGAGGCACAAAGCAGCTCATTTGTGCAGATTGGGATTCTATTCTCCGGAGCCAGCGCACTAAGACCGATCAGATCTTTTGCGATAGTTCTGTGCGCGACATGGCCCTTTCCAACAAGATCTATAAGTAAACGCGAAACTACTAAATTTCTAAATAGTTGCTCATCAAGGCCTAACGCGAGTTGCGCCTCAGCCTTTATAAAGTTTCTCGATCCAATCTGATTTGCAAAAGTTAACTCTAGCTTGCGTCGCCGCTCGACTAGTTCCAGTTCCCGAGAACTAAGCTCTGCCGAAGCTTGTGAAATGTTTTGAGGCCCATCACCCCTCCGATCACATTCTCTGACGAGATCGGCAGGAAATGATCCGATAGTAAGTTGAAAATTTAAGATCTTGCGAGGATACTCACGAACTTGGTGATCAATCACTGCGCAACTTACTACCAAGGTAACTTTTCCCTCTTCCTGGTAATCAGGAGGCATGCCCTCCAGTACGAGCGTTTGTTGGGTGCCGTATCTGTTACAGATGGCGTTACGTATCACCTCCCTTCCCCCACTGAAGAGAATTGAGCGGGCGTTGAAACGATCATCTTGTGGTGATACCCATTTAAGATCTCCTTCCATTCTTAGCCACTCGTCGGAACTGCAGGCCTGGATCCATCTTTTTGCAACTGCATCGGCTATAATATTGGCCCCTCGCTCGTTGGCAGGCATATAGCGGACTGCAATCGGACTTCTTGAAATTAATTTCGGCGGTGTGAAATTAGTGCCGTTGCCTGGCTTCGGATGATTATGGGGTTCAGGTTGGTGGTCGTTGTTTAACATCGGCGTGGTAATTAAATTTTTACTTTAGAGAATACTACATTAGACGAGAAAAAAACACTTTTCTGTACACGTCGATAGTTTCTCTCAACGCGTTATTCACGGTAAGCGCGTCAAGAGAATGGAACTTGCGCGAGTCTGTAACCGTTACGTTGACGATCGCGCACCGTGGAAAAGCATTAAGAGTGATCCGACAGTAACCTCAGTAACGCTCCCGCACCTCTTTCATTTTAATGCGCTGAAATTTTTAGGCGTCGTACTTGAGCCGCATTTACCAGAGAGCGCTGAGAAGATCGCCCGTATGCTCGGCCCATGCCATTTCGCTCAGAGAGAGCGCGTAAAAGTCAATTCCCCAATAAAATCAGCACTTGCGCGGTCTCCGAGGGAATAAGCAAGCCAAGGAGCCGCGGAGAACGCTGTGTAACGTTTGAAAGTTCCAGCGTACCCAAATAATTTCTTTACGCTGATTTGGCTGCGAGGACCATGCGCATCATTTGAGTTAAGTCGGTATCATCTGACCTGCGAAGCTGTGCCTGTTCCAAGGCCGCCAAAATTCCCCTTGCTGTCCTTAGACCCGCGCTTACCACTTTCGAGCACGCCTCAGATTTCGATACAAACAAACTCTGCAAATCTTCACGAGTGGGATCTTCTAGCCTACGCCCGTCGTCGACTATTTGGAATCCTTCCTTACAGAATACCAGCGGTCTCGAGCTATTCTCTTTTACTGAGATTGTTACAGCACCGCGCATAAGCGGATCTCGCATAAGGGCGAGAACCGCTTTAAACTCGGGGGTCTCTGAAAGCTCGAGCAACTGAGCTGGAGTTGCGGCACGCACCTGCCTGGGAGGAAGCCCTGATCTACCTTCGGTCTCTTTAGCTTTTTCAAGTAGCTCTACTACTTTGGTGGCGGCTTTTCGAAGCTTACTCTCTTGTGGAGTTAGTTTCCGCTTAACAATCTCAGGCCGCATAGAAAATCTCCAAAACAGTTCACGTCCTAAGTTATGTGGAAAAGTACCAAAGATGTGGCCTATGATAGAAAAAGAACTTGTGTTTTCTAAGGGTTAGCGAGCGACTCGAGCGGCCCGCGAATGCCCTGTGCTACCGCTAAATTATTACAGCCGTTTGAGAAAGAAAGTTAAAGTGTTATGAAATATTGAGTTCCTGCTCCGCGTCCCTGATATTGAAGGCTCGAATGAAAAATATCAGTTCCTACATTGCACACCCGGCTCGTGGTGCATATGTCGCGATCCAAAAGGATCCGATCTCGGCACATCGCATGGAACGTAGCTCCGCCGAACTTGCGGTCGGTAACAGGAATACTTTGACTCTCAGGCTCTCTATTCTGCTTTTCGCGTTAATTTTGTTTTCCAACAGCGCATGTCCAATCCTTTCGGCTGAAGAGCTTTCGTCCTATGACAAAGCTGAAAACTATCTGATAGACGTACTAAAGAAAGAGAAGCAGTATGCAAACTGGAATTGCATTTTTTACATGCAGGAGCGTTCTCAGGACGATGATTTCTTGACTGCTGTTCGGGAAAAGCACGACGAAGCGTGTGGCGGTGATACGTCGCTGGCCCCTGTGGTCGACAGATATAAAGTCGGTAGAAACGGGGCAATTTATAGGTACGACCCCTTAGAGGACGAGTACATTCGATTTCCCACGACAAAAGGCAAATAGGAATTCCCATCATGGCAAATTATCGATTGATTGGCTGCCTCGCAGTGGTTACTTCGTTGTTTATTTTGCTTTCTAGCGCCGCAGCGAATGATTCAACGGCTGTCATGGCTGCCGGGGGTCTAAAGTTTGAGAAGTCAGACGAATTGAGTCTGCTTTCTGAAGTACTCAGCATCAGTCCGACACTTGTGACCGTGGATTATCAAGTACAGAACATCTCCGATAAGAAAGTTAAGACAATCATAGCGTTTCCTTTACCAAGGCTAGAAGGGCCCACTATGGCTAATCTTCCGGTGGAGGTTTCCAATACAAGCCTCGAAAATTTTGTTGATTTCAAGACTAAGATCGACAATACCGAAATCGAACCGAAACTCGAAGCAAAAGCATTTCGTCTCGAGGCCGATGGCAGAATTACTGACGACGTTACCTCGCTGATAAAAGAAGCGGAGATTTTTATCTCGCCACTCGACAGATCTCTCTACGATAAGCTGACCAAACTGCCTAAGGAGAAGATCAGGAAACTATTAGAGCTAAAATTGATTTATCCTGAGGGTTCCGGAAATGAGCAGTACTATACGCCTCTGTGGGCTGTTAATTACACCTACTATGTCGAGCATGAGTTCTTACCCAAGAAAGAAGTTACCATTCATCACGAGTATTCACCTGTAGTCGGGCGCTCATTTTTTGCTGCGGACGATATTAATAAAAACAAAGATTCCTGGTGTATCGATGCTTCGACCGAAAAAGCTTTACGAAAACTCATCGACCAAAGGTCGCTCCTAGAATATGGGACTAAGTATATTGAAAGAAAACAGGTCGACTACGTTTTGAAGACAGGGGCGAACTGGGCAGGGCCCATAAAAAAATTTACATTAATTATCAACAAACAGAATCAAGACGACCTAGTCTCCCTTTGCGCGAGCGGAGTTAAAAAAACAACCTCCACGAGATTTCAACTGATCAAGCACGACTTTGTGCCGAAGGAGGATTTGAGTATTTTGTTTTTTGAAGCTCGCAAGAGACTTCCTTAGTTGCGCGATTACTCCTGTTCTTGCGCAGCTTTTTTCTCAATTACTACACAAGAGTTTTGGCGAAAGGCTTACAAGCACAAGTAAACTTTACTTGGCACCGTTTTCAAGAGGAAGAAACGTTGCGCTCCAGCTGGACTTGCGTTTTGGAAAAAGAATCTTCGAAAAAAGCATCTCTTTCCCCCTACCCACTTTGACCAACGCGCCAACACTATCTGTACGAAGGCGCCACTTGCTGGTCTTGGCAATCTTAATAAATGAGAGCGGATCATCAAGAGCAGTTCTCTTCCGCTTGGAACCCATTCGCGTTTGATAGTGCACCTTCACCAGCTCGGAGTACTCTTGCGGTACCTCGATCTTCATCGCTTTACGCTCGCGCATTAGTGCATCAAAACTCGCATCGTAGCCTTTCTGATATTTGCTTGTAATAAATTCGTGCTTAAAGTGAAGCGAACGCATAAACCCCATAAACTGAGCACGAAGCACAAAGTCCGGATCATCGAGGAGTTCGCGCGGGTCTTCAGAGTCTAGAAAGCTACGTAAAAATCTCCGCGATAGATCCGAAAAGTGTACGGACTGATCCTCAAGTTTCTGGCGAATGCTTTGAAGAATCGAATCCTGAGTAACCGCCGACCAAAGTAACGCTCGCGAAGCAGCGACAGCAGGAAATGAGCGATCTTTGTCACCTGACCACGAGCCTGACTCCACGTAGCCGATCGCGTAATCCAGAAACTCGGGGGAATTCTCGATCTTAGCCATGAGCACATGTTGGGCGTAGCGAAGAGTCTGTCCACCTTCAACATAGCGATGCTCGAATGGATCCTCCTCGTTCTCGGCATAGTATTGTTTTACCAAGCGCTCGAATTCTAGTGCGGTAGCGCTCGGCGAAATTGATCGTCCTTCGAGCACGAGGCCTGATTCAAGGGAGGACAGCGTGTTGCGCTGGCCATATCGTAGCAACTCGACGACATCGTCGGCGATTCGATGCTCCAAGGCCTCTTGAGAAATGCCGTGCCCTTTATTGAGTAAGGAACTCACAGAGAGATTGAGCATTTGCAACGAATCAGTTGTCTCGACGATACTTGAAAGATAGGGCAGTGCTTTCGCAAGAACCATCTCAAGCGAGTGCGAAGCACCCTGTACGGTAGCCAGGGAAGCGATACTTGGCAACGCCGGCAGCATCGAAGCGCCCTTCCCCAAAAGCCCCAAAAATTTCCTTCGATCAATATGCTGCATCTACGACTCGCTTTATAGCCTGGACCTCTTACAGGCTGGCAAATGTAATAAATCGGTAAGTGTACTTCACGCGTTACGGCTACTCAACAATCCGCACGTACGCATGTTTCGTCGCTATAATGTAGCGGCAGCTTCAACCCGTGAACAGTTGTCTCCAGTACGCAATCGTCAAGAAAAGCACCTAATTTCGATGGCTTACAGGTAGAGATTGCTCGCTACGGATCGGTGACTGCGCGGCATAACTACTAATGGTGAGCGTTTGCCAGCATAAGGATTTGCCGGCTCGAGGTTAATTGGGTGGGGACCGAGGTTAAAGGTAGGGATGCCAATGATCAGCCAATTCTTGGCTACAGTTCCGATTCATCTGCGCAGCCATCATCTGTAGAGCTTTCTGGAAATCGTTCTTCAATTCTTGACTCGCTGCATCGCGAGTCATCGCGATCGGCAAAAAGCACTCACGCCCGAAGCGCCGAAATTGCCGAACGCGCACTCGAGGCGCTTCGCGTTCACGATAGCGGTGCGCTAAGGAAGCTTCTTGATAGTAGCGACGATGATATTGCCGAGGCTATGAAGCTCGGCTTAAGCGCCGAGGCTACCCTCACCTATCTGCGCTCAGCAAAACGGGTCTCCGGCATCCGCGATCATTTTGCTCGAATGGAACGCTCACGTCGCACTTCAGAAAACGGCGCGAGAAAGAACATTCTTGAAGGGCTGCGCCAGAAGACGAATACCGAAAACGATGAAAAATTAGTCCGCGAGTTTCAAGAGCAAAAATCAATATTACAGGACGCGCGCACCCGCGCACTCAATTCGCTCTCACGGTCGCGGCTGGCAGAGGCGCTTGCGGTCGATGCACTTTCTCGAGGCGATTATGGCCAGTCGGAAAGGCAGTTATCTACAGCAAGGCTTCACGAAAGCAACTTTGAAGGAATTTTAACCGATAAAACCTACCGAGCAACGCCAAGCCTCGCACGATGGAAAAACGATGAGCTGCGCATAAATACGCAGCTTGAATTACAGACCAAGCACCTTGAATATGCGGAACGGGCTGTTCGCGTGGTCCGCTCGGGAACTGCGCTCGTAGGCGGAGCCGCCGTTATGGTGGCAACTGGCGGCACCGCAAGTCCGCTTCTTGCCGCGCTCTACGTATCCGGTGCAATGTCACTTGGTACCGCAACTGAAGCCGCAATTTCGCTTCATGACGGAAAGGAGATTACCTCCGTAGCGCTTGATGCTGCAAAAACTACATTCAGCAATCTGTCTTTCGCGCTTTTGGGCGCAAGCGTTGCTTCCGCCCTATCCACTACTGTAAAGGCGATGAGTAACACGAGCGTCGGCAATGTTGTTCTAAAAGAAGGTACGAAGTACACGCTTCAACAGCTTGAGGGGCTCGGCAAGAGCTATTCCCTTTGGCTACGAGGAGAGTTCATCGGACCGTTTCCACTTGTCGAGGTTAGCAGCGCAAGCTCGTGGCTATTTTCCTTAGCCGGTGCCGCAGGGGCCGGCGCAAGCCACCTTAGCGCCGCCGATCCACAAGTCCGGCCCATCGAAGCACCTACGCAAACAGAAACGCCGGCGCTATCCATTGAACACCGAGACTCTCTTGGCATGCAGACCACTCAAGCTTCAGACGCTCCTACTACAAGTACGGACTCTACTTCTCAGCACTCCCTGAGAAGCGAACAGCAAGGAGCCGGTCCAACCGACCACTCGGTAGAAACGCCACTCCTCACTCCCGAGGAGCAGAAAACAATGAGATCATCGAGCATTCGGCGAATCGAGGATAGCAGCGCACCGGAAAAACCAAACACAACTCTTATAAGAACCAATTTCGGCTCAATCCGTCACGCAGCGTTCGACCCGGACACTCCACCAAATGCGTTACAACAAAAAAGTGGAGAGTTGCAGAGCATCAAGGCCACCCTTCGCCTGGTGGAACCAGCGAGCACCAAAAGCAAAGAGACGACAGATCACTCTGTGATAAGCGCCTCCCACTTGAACGTGGACACTCCAGCCCCCGCGACTTCGCAATTCACACAGGCACCGCGACAGCAGCACGCTCAAGAGACGCTACCCGTTGGCACGCTCTCGGCCGCGATAACGGCAAAGGAACATCTCGCCACTCCCGTGAGTGCCTATCCTCAAGTCGCACAATCTAGCCGTGAAGCACAAGAAATTCGCCCAGGAGCCACTTCACAAACTCTGCCACAGGCCAACGTAGCGACCACGCCTAAACTCGTCGCTGAGCCAATAGAACACTCGCGAGAAGTCTCGGCAGCTCATGATCAACAAAGCTTCACTGAGCTTCATGCCACGCGCGTTGAATATACGAGGCAAGAAAGAGAACCTTTGCGCAACGCTACTCTTGGGCCGAGGACGGAATCTCTGCATTCGCCATCAGCAATGAACACACGCGAAAACACAACGACTCAACCCAATCAAACGAAGGCGGAGCACAAAATACACGCCACCAAGACGCCACAAGGCAATGATGAGGTGCCGCACCATATTCAAGAACGTTTAGACCAAACAAGCCGACTCGCGCCCGCTCCTCTTCGAAGCTCTCACAACGAGGAGTTTCGAATCGAGGCGCTCATGGCGGACCGCGAACGAAAACTCAAAGACTCACGACTAAAAAAACAAAAGCAGCGGCAGAAAATAAAAGCTTCGAACGCGGAATCAGCTCGTCAGAAAGCGATCGCGCGGATGCTGCGCGAACTGCTTGCCGAACAGCGCGCGGAAAGGCTTTTACAGCGAGTGGCTCTCGAAAGCGTATCTAAAGATCAAGACCCGCCGTCTCCGCCAGATCAACCGACTCCCACGCCTCCCAAGAAACCGCGCCAAGGAGGACGAGCTCAGGCTTTCCGCTCCCTTCGTAAAAAGACTGCTCCCAGATAAAAAAATAGGAATAATTCGCATGAAGCAAGGCAGGCCCAGAATTGGATTGAGAAACAGGGGGGCTCCCGCTGCTGAACTTGGCGCGAGACTGTAGACGTGGACAATACCATCGCCATAGAGCTTAGTACGAAGACACTTTTTGCGTGTTTCCTCCTTCCATTTGCCTACTATGGTTATAGCGCAAAACTTTGGTACGCTCCCGACCGTATTCGATTACTTAATTTCATCAATGCAGCAACGAGTGTTGTTTGTATACTATATAGCCTTTTCTACCTGACCCAGCTTCTCAAATCCGGAATGTATTCAGATACCGACTTGGCGGTGCTGCATCTTGGCCCCCCTTTCTTGACTCTTTTTGCGATCGCTCGCGGGAAGAACCTTGGATTGCCGGGCGCGATTCGCGCCATTACCTCGGAAACAGCTTACGCTCCTGAACTTGAGCCGGCTCCGGTGACACCCGATAAGGTCGAAGAGATTTCATGGGACAATCTGATAATCCCCGACAAGGTCAAAAAAGAGCTGCTCTCTGTGATTGATCTTCTTAGAAACCCGGAAGCCGCTTCAAAGTACGGCATTACCATACCACGTGGCATACTTTTTAATGGACCGCCGGGAACGGGGAAAACCACTATTGCCCGAGTTGTCGCGCACACCGCCGGACTGTCGTTTTTTGCGCTACAAAGTGACCAGATAGTTTCAAAATGGGTTGGCGAATCGGAGAAAAATCTTACTCGTCTATTCGAAGCGGCTTCATCACTCGCCCCAGCAGTTATCTTTATTGATGAGATCGATTCCATCGGGAAGAAGCGATCGGAGAAAAACGCCGCGCATGCAGACAATCTCCTCAATCATCTGTTGCAATTGATAGATGGAGTCATCCAGACAAAGGGCATCTATATTATTGGAGCCACCAATCGTGCCGAGCTCGTTGACGATGCACTTAAGCGAGCGGGAAGGCTTAATCGGGTAATTACTATTGAGCTCCCCGATTACGATGCTCGGCATAAGATATTTGCCCGCTATACGCGCTCGCTTGCGCTCGATGCTGACGTACAAATCGAGATGCTCGCTCAGGTTACCGAAGGCGCCTCACCTGCTGAAATTAAGGAGATCTGCAACCAGGCCGGGCTGCAAGCTTTTCAACGTGAGTCCCGCGTCGGTAACTCGAGATCTTCTATGTCGCGAACATTCACAGTATCTGCCGATGACTTTCAGGCGGCCCTCGAGCGGCTTGAACCTGGGCAGGAAGAAAACGAAGCGCTTCCAAGGCCTGATAACCAAAGAGTGGAAGAGCTTGGGTGGGACGATCTCATTATTGATCAATCGCTGAAAACCGAACTTCAGTCGATTGTCGAGATGCTTAAAGACAGTGATGCAGCGAAGCGCTACGGGATTGATACGCCAAAAGGCATATTGCTCAAAGGGCCTCCTGGAACGGGTAAGACTACAATTGCGAAGGTCATTGCATCGACCGCAGGAATGTCATTCTTTGCGTTTCAATTGAATGACATTGTTTCGAAGTGGGTCGGAGATTCTGAAAAGAACCTTTCGCAGCTTTTCGAAAGCGCTGCGAAACACGCCCCATCGGTGATCTTTATCGATGAAATTGATTCAGTCGCTAAAAATCGCGCTGAAGGCAATGCTCAGCACTCAGACATGTTGCTCAACCATCTTTTGCAGTTAATCGACGGTGTAATCAAACGCGACGGCGTATACGTGATTGCGGCGACGAATCGCGCAGAGCTTGTTGATCCGGCTTTGCTCCGAGGGGGAAGATTAGGACGCGCAGTTGAAGTAGGCCTGCCTGGCTTTGAAGCACGAAAGCGAATTTTTGATTGTTATCTCTCGAAGATGCAGCTTGGTACAAAACCGGATTTAGCGCTGCTCGCCCGTGCCATGGAAGGGCGATCTCCCGCCGATATTAAAGGGGTCTGCAATCAAGCGGGACTCAACGCATTTCGGCGCGAGTCTGGAAAGCCTACAAAAGAATACAAGGTCACACCGGGGGATTTGGATAGTGCCGTCACCGAATATCTTAGCACTCATCGCGCTGTAGCGACGCCTTTGCGCAAAACTGCTTAATTCACCCCACCTTGGGAGCCTCCTCGTAACTACTCATTAAGCCCTGGTATTCTTGCCCTAACTCCGTGACCTCTGTGCCTCTGTGGTTTTTCTTAAGAAAAATAAACCACAGAGGCACAGAGTGAGGGAAAAAGCTCCCCATATTTAATGTGCAATCCCCTCGCCTCGCTCTATAAATCGAGATTGAGAAGTTGTAAGATTGCGAGTATCCTTGCCGGCGATGTATCAGCAGCAACCGGAATCAACGCCGAAGACGTACCCGCGTGATGTAGCTCCTCGCTATCCTCAGGATGAGTTCTCGCAAATTACTCGATTTCTTAATTGTGGCCTCTTTGAAGACAAAGAGGCACTCGCCGCATTTCAATTGAAAGATCGGCTCGGAGCCGTAATCTACAAATACCTTTCAAACTTAGTCCGAACAAACAATGCAGATGGGCTTCGCGAAGCGTGTACAGCGCTGCTCGACTCGAAGGGAAAGATTCCCACGGAGATTGTTGACCAGCTTGAACGGGTCGATCGCATGGAGTCTCGCGATTCCGGAAGAGCGCGGCCACTGCTTCTTGAACTGCTTCTTCGGCAGCTGCCACTTGCGCCGTTTGCTGATCTGATCAAGGCAGGCTTTGCGCGTACGCGAAGTTTCACGGTACGTGGATTTGCGCCGGAACAAACCGCCGATGGCCGACTCGTAACGATCGAACTGCTGCACGCTGCCGCAATTTTCGGCCATCCTCCCGACGTCGATATTGTATGTAGTGCTGGTGCTCACTGCGAAGCCACAATGCACTCTGAAGCATTCCCCGCACTCACTCCGTTGCAATATTTAGGCAAGGAGCTTCTCAACAAGACTGTTCCCCCCTCGCCTGTCCAAGGGACAAACAGTACGCCGACTATAACGTTACAAAATAGGGAATTACGAATATTAGGTTGTGCAGGTCGGCTACTCAGAGCGGGCGCGGAGCCAACGACCGCACCAATGGGACACGGCTCTTTTCTTCGGAACTATCTTATATGGCGTACGCACAGCCAAAATTGCGTTATTGATGACACCATCCGAGATGCCCTTCGCACCTTCGTGAAGAGTGCACCTACCTCGCGGCGTGCCAGGTACACAGAGTTCCTTGAAGTCTACAGCGAATGTCTGGAGACCATCAATTTGACCGGACGAGATGCTCGCCTTTGCGATCTACTCTCACTCTCCAAGATGACAATTCGTAGCGCACTTAACCTGCGTCGAACTTTCGATTACGTCGCGCTTGTCGGCTCTCATGAACGACTTGCTCACGAAAAAACTTCTGAAATCGCAAGAAGTATTGGTGAATTTATAGATCCCGCTCATCAGCTCTATAGCATGGAATTAGTTAATCACATGGATGCTCAGCTGTACGATAAAAGGACTAACCCTTGGGAGAGCGAACTTCTCGCGCTCCTGACGGTGAATTCTTATTTAAAAGATGAGCACCAATTGAACCAGATCACGAAAGCTCTCACCGCGCCCTTCAACTTTGTCGGAAAGAAGATCAGAAATCTGGCGAGACCAAAATATCTCCTACTTCGCGATCTTGGAGTTCTTACATATTCAAGCCGTCTATTTAAGTCAGATTCGTCTTCGTATTACGACACCGATGGTCGAAAGACTACTCTTTTCGAGGAGGGTGGATTCAGACGCCTTAAAGATTCCAGTTTCGGATCATGCTTCGTCCTAGAGCCGCGAAGGGGCGCACTACTCGAGCTTGATAGGGGCTGTATTATAGGTGCTCTCAAGGGGGTCGGCACTGCAGTGATCAGGAATTCCTCGCCAGTGTTTGGCCGAGACCTGCTTGAACACTCAGCGTACTTCTCAGCCCACGACCCTCTTGGAATATTTCCGCGCCGCTCCTTTTTTGGTGGAGCCCCCGCAGGCCCCGTAAATTCATTTGCGGCGCGAGTTCCCGACCGACTAGACCATTTCATGCACTGTCTCGACATTGAACTTTACAGAGACGACGACGCACTTCGGGCGTTTCGTGAGGTAGTAGACTTCATTTTTTCTACCCTTCACGTGTATGCTCGATGGAAACTAAATTTGAATCGGGCAGAAATATGTAGCGTCGGTCGCGACGGACGTGAGAGGCTGCGAGCAGCGGCGCCTTTCTGCTACTCTCCGGGATTTCCCCATATTCTTCAAAGAGTCGAGGACTACAATAATCGAAGGCAAGCGCTGAGTCCGTATCAGTCCTTCGTGTGGGTGCCGACATTTTTCGGTGCTCTGGAAAAGTCTAACGACGGAAATATTATGGCGCGCCGCACTCCCTACGAACACTTTAGTTACGCGCGAGCGGGCACGCCGCCGCGAACGGAGCTTGTGCTCGATCCACCTACGGTTCACACGATTCGGCGCTTTAGTGAGAATAGAGCCCTTGCGAGCGATCCAAATCTTGCTGAGATCAAAGATTTTTTTCAGTTCGGTGTGAACCAATCTGAGCGTAGAGTGCAATTAATGATTGAGGACAAGAGGAGGAGAAAGACATGACTCTTGGAGCTGATCCCGCACCACAGAAAGAACCGCCAAGCCGCACCACACCTTCGACGCCGGCGCCAAAGCCTGCCGAGCCACTCAGAGATCCCACACAAGTCCCACCGCCAGAGCCAGTACCAGGAGATCCCAACGGCCCGGGTCCTGAAACATGCAGGCTTGTCGACGTGCTTTTTTCTTATAGGCGCCTGTGAATCCAAGAACGCGAGCTGCTGCGAACTCTCTTATTAGGAATTTTCCGTGCGCTCACGAAAAGGAAGCTGTCCAAATAGAACAAACAAAGGACCCGTCGCGGGCGCGTTGTGAGTTCGCGCAAAACTTATACGCGTTTTAGCACGAGCTTCGTCGCCGTACATCGTTAGATTCTCACAAAGTTTGACTGAAACAACACCTTCATGCCGTGTACCGGGAGCACCGAATTCAATTCCCAGCTCGTCGAGCTGCGCGACACTCACCTCACGCCCGATCCCACCCATCTTTCTCTGGATTCGCGACGCAGCAGTGCGCTCACTAACCGCCAGCGCGAGGTCATCGTTACTCATCGGTCGATCGAAGGTCTCCAATGCAACGCCCTGCTTATTCATGTAGTCATGTGTGCGCGCAATCAGTGCCTCAAGCTCACTTCGGCTAATTGCGGGATCGGGTCTGACTGGACGAGTGGGTGCCGCCGATTGGTTGGCGCGAAGATTGGCCGGATCGGTAAGTCGCGGGGTCTCGCGAGTCGGGCCATTCAGCACATTGCCGACCCTGTTTTTCAACGCGGCCGAATCCAACGATGAATTTGCTTCGCCGGTAGTTTTCTTGGGACTCGCAGTGAATGACATAACCTCTCACGACAGATCAGCACTTTACAACAGCGGTTATGGTCTAACTCCTGGAATATGCATATTCGATTAGAATGACCACTCTATGGGCTTCCTTCTCCAAGCTCCTCCACGATTTTAGCAGATTACGGCGATTCGGCGCGACTCCTCCGTGCAACGGCAATTAACTCATCACGCGGCAAGATATGGTCCTGCCACTGCCCGATTTCGCTATGCTTTACCCACTGACGAGGTTCGATAACCGACTCCAACTCAAAGCTATTCGATTCGCACAAAGCGCTTAGATTCTGAGATGAAATCTCCCACTGGTACGTCTCCCCTTCAGCCCGAAGCCAATACTCTGCAAGTGCGGCACCTAATGGAAGATCTTCTCTTTGATATGCGCCGCCCGGAATTAGAAACGTAAATATGAAATGACTTCCATGCTTGGCCTGGCCAATAAACGAGAAAAGATCTTCCCGTGCTGCCGAGTCCAAATACATAAGCAAGCCTTCAGCAACAAAACACGTCGGCGCGTCCCGCGAATACAGGGGACACTCTAAAAGAGTTTTCGGAATACATCCGCTTCCAATTGTGAGCGGCTGTAGACAAAGATTGTTTCCAGTAACGCCAACTGTTAAAAGCCCGCGCGACTTTTTTTCAAGCAAGGCTTTGCTATCAAGTTCTATGAAAGAAACGTTTGAGAATCGCCGGTGAAGTCGCCAACACAGGGTATCGAATCCAGCTCCAAACATAACCACCTGTCGGACGTTTCCCTTTTCGATACTCGTCACTACCGATTCTTCGATAATTGCCTTTCTAATTAGGTAATGAAGGGAGAGCCCTGGTTTGATAGTCTTTTCAAGACTCAATAACACAGCCCTTAATCCACGATGCCGAATCCATCGGGTAAAACGTTCTCCCGACCGCGAGGTGGCGCGAAGAAACGCTTCACAGAGTGCAGGAGTTTCAGGCGATAAAAGTACTTTGGCCTCGCCATAATAACTTCGAAGCAAGGTGGCCTTCGCGACCAACTGTGCAGTACTACTAATCGATGAACTCTGTATCATTGCTGACTAATCCTAGATCGAAAATACACAATTCCGTAGCTACTCGCCTGATACAAGTTGCGACTCTCTTCCCTTATAATACGATCAAGAGAGAGCGAAATAAACCCTGGCTGCGCCCGCGCGGTCTTCGGAAAAATTGACCAAGTCTAGACTTCTCACAAGTTTCTGCTGCGTAAATGACACTTTCGTCTCGTGCCGGCTAAACAGTAGCAGCAATAGCGATAATTGAGGTAACGTTGTGTTCGTTGACAAAGTTAAGCAATTCAGTTCCGAATGGTTTCGTGGTCTCACCCCGGTAAAAATTGCCTTAATTGGCCTCGCTGGTCTAAGTCTCACCCTGTCGGGATGCGATAAAAAAGCATTGCAAGACACTCCCATAACGCCGATAAGCTCGGCCATCGGTAACATTGCTAAATACGAAGGAAAGTGGATTGCAATCGAAGGGGACGTTAAGTTCAACTATACTGAGGCATATATTTATACTGGCTATAAAGCAACAGACCGCTTATGCATTAAGCATCGATACCATCTCACTGATTCATCTTCGAACTCCGTTGAGATAATTCAAGAAGTCGACCTGCGACTTCCACGAAGTATCTCTCTTACCCGCGTCAATGAGCTCGCCTCGAAAGGGCGATGGACCAATGGAAGCTATAAAGTCGCCGGTAGGCTTCAAAGATACAACAACAGTCCGTCGCATTACATCTCTGTTAGGTAGGAGCGCGCACGGAAGAACTCTTTAACTTTTTTACTCGCGGGTTTGAGCCCTCCTTTTTCTCTTGCTTAGTCTTTGCTTGGTACACGGCACCTTTTTAGTCTTATGTAGCCGCCATCTTAACTTCCGCTGGGTCCGTTTCAAATTCTTTGGCAATGAGAATATCTCAATTGTTCAATATGTTGCGCGGATAGAAGCGCAGAAGTTGCCATGTACCAAGGGGATGGCCAACAAGCCTAGAATCCTGCGGGAGTTTCCATCCGGCATAGAGGTAAAGGAGGTAATTAAATATAAGAGCAAGGCCTGCCCACACCACGCTCCAAGTGGCAGCCTCTTTGAAGGACACCTCGTGAGCGTCTTTATGAAAGACGCCCAGGTCAAGGGCGAGGAGCAAGAGGACAAATGCAGTGAATGCTACATAGAACCACCAGTAATCCGTGAACGGAAATAGGATAAAGTCCATTTATGCCACCCTCTTTTGTAAATCGGCATTTCTGCCATTTCTACCAATCAATTGTTGGATCTCCTCGGAATTAAGAACCTCCTTTTCAAGAAGAGCCCTGGCGATTGCTACAAGCTTTGCTTGATTTTCATCGATGAGCTTTAGTACAGCGGAATAATTCCGGCTAAGTATCGAAGCCACCTCTTCGTCTATGGCTTTGGCCGTGTACTCGCTGAAATTTCTCGTTTGCATTCCTTCACTCTTACCTCGAAGAAATACTCCTTGCCCCTCATCATAAGACGCTAGTCCGGTCGTTTCTCCCATGCCATAGCGAGTGACCATGGACCAAGCCAATTCGGTTGCGCGACTCAAATCAATTGACGCGCCAGTTGATACACTGGAGAACATGACCTCTTCGGCAGCTCTTCCGCCAAGAAGTACCTTCAGCCGGTCTTCCAGCTCTTCTTGCGAAAGAAGGTAACGATCTTCAAGCGGCTGCTGCATAAGGTAGCCGAGTGAGCCAAGCCCCCGTGAAATGATTGAAACCTTTACAATAGGATCGCCAGTTGGAGTAAGGAGGCTCACAAGGGCGTGTCCTGCTTCATGGCAAGCCACAAACTCTCTTTCCTTACTGCTAAGCACGCGATTTTTCTTTTCTAGGCCAGCTACAATCCGTTCAATGGCAGAAACAAGATCAGCGTGAGCTACTAATGAAGCATTGCGGCGCGTAGCTAGGAGAGCTGCTTCATTTACGAGACTCGCAAGATCTGCTCCCGAAAATCCGGTCGTAATCGAAGCAACAGACTCTGCTGACACTGAGGCTTCAGTCTTGATTTTTTTAAGATGAACGGAAAGAATCTCCGTTCTCCCTTTCTTATCTGGTTTATCAACGACAATTTGCCTATCGAATCTTCCAGCACGCAGGAGCGCCGGGTCTAGAACTTCAGGACGATTTGTCGCGGCAAGAAGGATAATACCTGACCTTCCGTCAAAACCATCGAGCTCCACTAGAAGCTGATTTAATGTCTGTTCTTTTTCGTCATGCCCACCAACGGCTATATTTCCTCGCGCTTTTCCAAGAGCATCGAGTTCATCAATGAAAACGATACAGGGCGAGTGCTGTCTAGCTTGCTCGAAGAGATCCCTTACTCTCGCAGCCCCTACTCCGACAAACATCTCCACAAACTCAGATCCATTGATGGAAAAGAAAGGTACTTTGGCTTCTCCCGCTACCGCCTTCGCGATAAGAGTCTTTCCTGTTCCTGGCGGCCCAACTAGAAGGACCCCTCGCGGTAGACGTCCACCTAATCGGCTATAACGCTCAGGTTCTCTTAGAAAGCTTACTACTTCCATAAGCTCTTCTTCTACTTCGTCGATCCCAGCTACATCATCAAAGGTTATTTTTGTTTCCTGCTCCATATAGACCTTTGCTTTGCTCTTCCCTAGCGAAAGAAGCGTCCCACCAAGGCCTTGGTTATTTGCCATTCTGCGCATCACGAGATACCAAATGCCAAAGAAGAAAAGTACCGGAAGCAACCAGGAGAGAAGGTCTCTTAAAAGAGTGGACTCAATGACTCCAGAAAACTTTACATCATGTTTGGCAAATGTTTCAGCAATCTCCGGCTCAACGCGAACGGTCATGAACTTTCGTTTCTCACCTTCTTTCATGGTGCCAGTGAGTGTGTTGTGACGAATCGACACCTCCTTAACAGCACCCGCTTCAAGCCGCTTCTTGAACTCACTGTAGGGAAGCTGCTCAACATGAAACACTTGAAGGAAGAGATTGTGAAGAATAAGCACACCCCAAATCGCAAGAAAGGCGTAC
>CAZEAC010000062.1:22997-25635 GCA_964510065.1 uncultured Bdellovibrionales bacterium
AGATATTAAATTTAGTTTTTGGCTTCATAACTAAATCTTAGAAATCAAAAAGCTCGCTTAAGAATGGCTTTCGCTTTTGGTCGCGATGATTACTGCCGCTTTTATAGCTCTCATCATTATCTGAGTCGCTTCGCGTGACGTGTTCTTTAGGTGAAGACTCAAGGAGCTTGTCTAGTTCTCCCCTGCCAAGCCATACGCCTCGGCAGTGCGGGCAATAGTCAATCTCAATATCTTTACGTTCGCTCATCTTAAGCTCAAGAACGCATTGTGGACATTTCATGAAGCGCCTCCTTCAGTACATTAATATGTTTCTGAGGATAATGCCTTTCAGGCAAAGAGGTCTAATAAATATTACGAGAGCGCCACATAACATTAATCTATGAATAGGGGACAAGCTTCTTCTGTGCTCGATCTACAATGCTTTTCACAAGCGGATTCTTAAGACGTTTTTCGATAGAAATAAGATAAAAGCGTTCTTTAACCGCTTCTGTCTCAGCGACAAGTTCCAAATGATATTCCCGCTTGATTTCGCTCTGAACAACCGAAGGGATCGGGATAATCCCTTTACCTTCACGGGCAACTATTTTCATAAGAGCGCTGTCCTGAAACTCTGCTACGTAGCGAGGAACAACCCCTAGAACATCAAGCCATTTATCTATTTCGCGCCGCACGGCGGCTTCCCGGGTAGGAAGCAAAAGAGGCGCTCCGGTTAGGCATTGCGGGAAACCCTTTCTAAACTGTTTTGCTAAGGCCCCTTGAGCAAGAAAGCTGACGCCGCATTCTCCAAGAAAATGATTGTAAGCCTTGACCTTAACCGATGGTGGAACTGGAGCGTCGGCAATTACAAGATCGACCTCTGAAATAGCAAGTTCTGCCAACAGCCTTTCGGTTCTATCTTCATAGCAACTCACGGTACCCGCATTGGTGTCAGCAAAAGCGGGCTCTATTAGCCTGTAAGCAATTACTTTTGGAACCACATCAGATATGCCAACCTTTAGCTCCCCTGGTTGCGAAATATCTTTCCCATCTAGAACATCCATGAACTCGTTACACGTCGAGAACACTTCTTCTGCGTACTTGAGCGCAAGCTTTCCAGCATCAGTGAGTTTGAGGTATCTTCCTTCTCGAACAAAGAGCTTTTCACCAAGCGTGTCTTCGAAAACTTTTAACTGTGCGCTTATTGTTGGTTGGGAGAGTCTAAGCTCCCGACAAGCGTCCGTGACACTCCCTTTTTTAGCCACTCGCCAGAAGTAGAAAAAATGTTGGTAATTAAGCCAGCGCATATATAGAGCCTTCAATACGGGAATCTTAAATATTCTAGTAGAGCTATAATTCCTTGATGTCAATAATGGCAGAGCAGCGAACATTCAACTTTCTCATAAAGGCGCATTAATTATGACTCAGGTTCGAACTCTAGGTATTGGGGAAAGCGAGGGTGGCGCCAAAGAGCGAGAAAAGATTCAGAAAACATATGCATTCGCCCTTAATAGGTTTGTGCACATCATTCGAGAAGTTGAGATTTGGTGTACTGACAATTACGGCCCGCGTGTCGGGATAGATAAAACTTGTCGCGTTCAGCTTTGGTGAACTAGACGGAATCAGATCTGACACTTTCTCCCTTTAGAGAAAGTGTCAGATCTGATTCCGTCTAGTTCACTTCTTATCGTTCCTCTCCTCTCATCCACCTCTCGCCCTCTAAGCAAGTACTCAGGTCGGTTGAAGAGCATTTCGGCAATCTGAGGCCGTAAGGGAAAGTGCCCGCACGAATTGCTTAAGCCATCCGACTTCACCACGAGCAATTCGGCCATCTGCCCTCACTACTCTTGTCACCATCTTGAAAAGCTCGCGGTGTAGCGCCTTTTTTCTACCCATCTTCAAAAACAGAAGAGCGTTCTTCGTTAACCTTCTTCTCCCCCGAGCGCTAAATAGGAAGGCAATACGCTCAATAGAGCGGTGGATTTGAATGGGTGAAAGTTTGAAGCGCCTTTCAAGGATGTCATATGCCTCTCTTATTTCGGAGGAACGATATCTGCCATCGCTTCCCGCTGCGCTCAGAAGTAGCGTCACCACCGCCAGCTGTTCCCTATCATCTCTCTCAGGCCGATGCGGGGCTATCCTTATGACTTCATGAATCACCCGATTGTCAGGTGCCTTGATGGAGAAGACCACACGTTCCGAGCGAGAGACTTCGGGGCTACAAGTAGCACATTTTAAAAATTGCATAATTCCTCCATTAATAATTGAACTTACCAAGTAAGACGACACTTAGGAGGTACAAAATGCAGTGAAAGTTTATATGGGCCTTATAGCGTGAGGCTATGTATTTGAAGGAGAGAAGAGTCGCCCCCTCCTTTCCCTCGGAGACTGCGCGCCAGATTGCGTCGGGGAATGATGGGCGGAACGAATGAGAGGTAATTATTGAGTGCGGAAGTGGTTATACGCTTCTCTTCACCGAGCTTCGAGATCGGAATTAATCAACAGCCTTAAGAGAAACTCAGTTATTCGAATTCGCTAAATGAACCTCGCGCGCGTTAACAAATAGTTCCGGCATATGCTACCGTAAAAGCCGGAGGACGATAGGTACCGTCTGGAAAATCAACAGTGAGATCGCCTTCGCGGTACCGCTTTGAGCACTCCT
>CAZEAC010000063.1:0-25413 GCA_964510065.1 uncultured Bdellovibrionales bacterium
TCGCGATGGGTTCGGTGCGTGAATGCCAAGCGATTCTGAGTCTCGCCGACTCCGAACAGTCCCAAGCCTGGAACGTGCTTGATGCAACTGCCGCGCATCTTTTCAAACTAATTCAGTACTATCGGGGTTAGCACCCCCTTTTAAGTTCTCTACTTGATGTCATCTTACAACCGAGCAATCCTGACATGCAGGTGCACGGGAGATACCAATTACCCGGGGTCAATGAGCAATTACAATTGATCACGTTAGAATCGGATTTTATGAGCTGCGCCGGCGTCAATTTCCGCGATTTCGCTCCAAGGGCGCGGCGACAAGTATGATTGCACCTAAGATCACCGAAAGTATGAGAAGCCACTTACCGCCAGTGCGAAGTGACTCCCGATACGATCCGGCGCGTTTTAAGAGTTCGGCGCTTTCGACCCAGACTACTTCACAGGCGCCGTTCCCGGTATCTTCGCGCGTCGTGCTACTTTGCCTTGAATACTCGGGAAAATCTGCACGCCAATAGTTAATTAGTTTCCCAGTAAGCCTAATTTGGTCGCCAATTTTAAAATTTATGATCGTATTGCGCACTGAGTCATCAGCGGCAATGAGATGGTTATTCGAGATCTGGTTTTCTACTAAAGTAGACTCGGCGGTATTGTCGAGCGCTTGGTAGTGACATGACCAGGGCATGCTCCAGAATTTATGACGAAGATAAATTCCTGATCCAACATTTGCGCCCCAGACAAGGCAAATATCCCGGAAATCGACTGAATGTTTAGTGTGATAGGCATCAAATATACTTGAAATATCATTGTGAGTGACCACCAGACCGCTAATATCATAAGTAGCGATCGGCTGAATCACGTATTTTTCATCGTGGTACTCAAATGAAAACGGCTTCTCGGTAATTGACTGCTGGATTGGGTTTCTTCGCACATTCTTGTCGATATTCATCTTTCGCTCGAATCGATCGACGATATAAGCTCCGCTTACATACAGCACAAACCCGGTATAGAGTCCAATGCGCGAGAGCTGACGAAGTCTTTTCCACAAAAGGCGCTTCGGTGTGACGGCGCGCGCTGCGGCACGTTGAGGAGCCATAGGCGGAGCTTTCTTGGTCTCGGGCGCTCGCGGCTTTTTTGGCGGGGTGGACTCTTCTAGTTCAAAATCCATGTGTTTCGTATCATATGGTCGACATAACTGCGGCGTAACATAAGTTGATAAATTTAAAGACAATCGGGCACTGCTGGTCGTTCGAATTGAAAAACGCACTTAGAGCGTGTTATGAACTTTTCTCCTGCTACGAGCCCCAATTCGCATTAGACTGCTTCGTTGGCCTAGTCGCGAGTACTCGCAAGCCTGGTAGGCTTGCTCCGCGCTCGCTCCGGCGGCCGCCTCGCATTCTCATGCGACTTGGCGCTCTCGCGACGGAAAAAAATTCATAGCACGCTCTAGACTTGGCTCAGCTACTCATTGCTCATGTACAAGCTCAGCGATGAATCGAGAAATTAAGAAAGTTTCCGCTTGTGATGCCGCGCTCGACTATGACCTCGTCGACCCTTGATTGACGCGGGCCGGTGCGAATTCGATGAACCATTGCATCAACATCGGATTCTGGCCCTTCGATAACAGCCTCTACGGAGCCGTCAGGCAGATTTTGAACGAAACCGCGGAGCTTCAATGACTTTGCGGTCTGACAGGTCCACTCACGAAAGCCGACACCCTGCACTAGTCCGCGCACAAGCACATGGACCGCGATGTAGAATGGTGCGCGTTTCACAGTGTTCCAATCGAAAATCAATGGCCGAACGCATTGAGTAGCAACGAGCTTCAGAGTACCTTGTTATGAGGATTTCTGATATATGCAAAGTTTTCAGCGTCTTCATGTTCTTACTGCCGCCGCGCTTGCGGCCATATCAGTCCCAGCCGTAGCCACGGATCTGCGAGGTATCACGCCGAACATTGAACCTGTTGTGAGCAATATTCCGTTCTTTCAGTTATTGCGCCTTACATTTCCAACTAATGAACTTGGGAAATCAGTTGTCGCCGGATCGGATCTTTATTTTGCTCCGGCGCTACCGAATGTTAATTCCCAAGGATTCACGTGGCGCAGCTTTGATACGGGTGAGATCGGATTTACGGTTGAGCATAGTTTCCCTGATTGGCAGCGCGGTTCGGTGTGGATTCCGTTGAGAAGGCTCGGTGAAGACCCACAAATAGTTCTGGAAATGCCGCGAGGATTCCGCTCAGGTTTCCTCTGTGCGCTCGCGTCTTCGAATGCGCCTTGGGCGGGAATAGTGCACGGATCTATTCGAAATAATATTGAAAGAACGGGAGCGCAGAGTTGGCTGGTAAAAAGTACCATATACGAACTTCCTGGGCCCACCAGTACGAATCTTGGTCTCGGCTTTTATCGCGCCTATCAAGATGGAAGGGTCGATGCAGTGGCACAAGTTTCTCCACCCCATCAGTCCTTTACCCGAGTGGGCGTAAACTATTATGAATTGAACGGCAATTACACAGTTTCGAACTCTCTTGGATTTGTCGCGCCAGCTTCGGGAGTCCCAGCAAATTGGAATGTCAGCGTGGGGAGCCCATGAGGCAGGTAGGAACAATCAGGTACATCTATTGAAGTAAGATCTGTTGGGGGACTCCGGGAAGAGCTCCCGCGGAGCAATTATAGTTTATTTCAATCTCGGCGCTTGTGTTAGCATCGCTATGGCTCAATTGGCGAACTTCTATCTTATCTGTTGCATTACTGAAGGTCTGGCCGTCCGAGAGTGCCGCCAGGTGATATGTCCAATTCGCGCTAGTGCCCTCAAAGGTATGTATGTTCGTGGTCCTGTCGTAGTTCGCATTGAGACCAGTTGAATAGGGGCCAATTCGCGCGCGATACGAAATGTAATACTTAGTTTTCCCGTCAGCCGACGGAAGCATTACTACCTTTCGAAATGTATCATTTGTCGGAGTGGCTTCCAACGCGTTAAGCGTGAAACGCTGCGCACACCCCGAACTCAATGTTGCGAAGTCATAGCTTTGGATCCACCCCATCTGCATGGCATGCGGAGCGTTGAAGAAGCGATAACCAAAACCGCTCCTACCCATAAGGCATGAAATATCTCCGTATTCGTCCCCGTTTCCTGATGCGTGATGCATTCCGATATTATGACCTAATTCATGGGCGTAGATATCGACATACTGGCAATAGGCGCCGTTAACCCAGGTTCTTGGCGCGGACCCTCCGATGCTTCCGTAGCCACCCCAACTGCAAGGTGTGCCTCCCGGAATTACGTAAACTCTGTGCTGATAATTTGAGGTGTTGAAACCTTTTGCTAAGGCAGCACTGTCTGCCGCATTCGCCCACGTTGTGTTATCGCAGGTCGATCCAACCGTATTGCTTATGCTTACGTCGATTACGTCCGGCGTTCCGTCATTATTGCCGTCGCCGTTAAAGGAAAATGCTGCATACGAAGCCGCACGATACATACCACTTAGATTTGATGTTCCAGTGAACAGTAGCTCTGCTATGTTCGTGGTACTGCACGCAATTGGACTTGTTCCGGGCATGGCGATCCGCATGACCAGGATTTTTCTAGTTCCGGTAACAGCTTCGGCAATTTCCGCAGGAGCAGTCACTGTTACGGAGCCATCGCCTGCAGGAACAAATATATCTTCCACCTGCTCAGCTTTTTTTCCACGAATTTTTACTTTGTCACCGGCCTTTATAGAGCCCGGATCGCTTTCAAAAAATACTCGGAAGCGTCGGCCGCGAATGTCCCTGATGTAATATCTAATCAGTGAGTGGTTTTTATCGAAGTGATCGGCAACTTCAACCTCTAGATCGCCACTCATGTTAAAGGGGCTGCCGCGACGGGACACGTCATCTCCAGTATGATCCTCGCCCTCATGGGCGTGCGACAGATTTGAAACGAGGACAAGTAAAAAGAAGAGAGGCACTAGATAGGACTGGAGTCCTGGTGAACTAGGGTGTGTAGCGGAGGGAAATGGACAATCCACGAACTTCATGAAGCCTTTAGAATTCAAGCGATAAATCAGGGCCTTACGCGAGCTGTTCGACCTCACCACGTATTCGAGCAGCAATGGCGGTGCTCATGCAATCTCCGTGCCTATAAAAATAGTCCTGTCATTGCAGTTTCCCCAAGCGCTAAAGACAGTCTCGACAAAATAGTAACAATTGCAACTTGTAACTATAAGATCGCTTTAGAAAATTCAGAGCCATTTCGATTATTTGAACTGCAGTACGCCAAGCATTGGAAAGCGCAGGCAGTGATTCCGCTTTTGACACACGACGTTGGTCTTGCGTTGTTTGATTTAGGAAATTTATGGCCGATAACCAAGAGATTCTCGAGCGCTCATTGGAAGTGCAGACCGCCCTTAATCAGGTAGCCCGTATTGTGCATGATGCTGACACCTTCGCTGAGGTTATGCCTGCCGTGGAAAGCGAACTTTTAAAAGTGCTGGGAGCCGAGCGAGTAACCATTTATCAGAAGACTCGTAACTCAAAAGAGATCATCTCGCGCTTTAAAACTGGAACCGAAATTAAAGAGATCCGAGTGCCTCTTACCACCGCAACGATAAGCGGCTTTGTCGCGCTTGGACAGAAGTGCCTTGTGATCAGAGATGCTTACGATAGCGGCGAGCTTAAGGCGATACATAATGACCTTGCCTTCGGGAAGAGTTTTGATCAGAAAAGTGGCTTCCGGACTCGTTCTGTCCTGGCGGTTCCCATTAAATTTCAAAATGTACTTCTTGGCGTGATGCAGGTGCTCAATCGAAAAGATGGTGCTTCTTTTTCTGAAAGGGATCTCAAAATCGCGGAGGAAGTCGGCTGGATTCTTGGTCAAAAGTTTCGCTACGAGCTAAGCAGCACGAAGAGTCCCTATGAGCACCTAGTGCAGACAAAACGAATAAAGCAGGAAGTACTCGATGAGTTTATCGCGCGTTCGGAAAAGGAGCGGAAATCAGTGATCGAGATGCTTCTTACTGAAGGGGGAATCTCGCGTGCTGAGATGGGATCTTCTCTCGAACGATTTTATCAGACGCCGTATCAGCCGTATGACCCGTCTATTGTCATCCCCCGAGAACTGCTTTCGGGGGTCAAGGAAAGCTACCTCTTAAGTAGCCTTTGGGTCCCGCTTCAAGGAGACAAAGAGGAAGTAACGGTGTTAATTGATGATCCAACTGATGCCAGCCGAATAATGGAAATTCAGCGAATCTTGCATGCGAAACGCTATGTCTTTAAGGTCGGCTTTGCCGACGATATTCGACGCTTCTTAGGGCAAAACGCAGGCCCGGCTGCTGGTGAAAATGCTGCGATAAGTGACCTTGTCGAGAAACTGGCCGAGGAAGAAGCCCCAGATGAGCAAATAACCTCTGAAGCCGTTGATGAGAGCGCTGCAGTTGTAATTCAGCTTGTGAACAAAATGATCATTGAGGCCTATGATTTTCGCGCTTCCGATATCCATGTCGAACCGGGAAAGGGTAAAGCAAGCGCGAACGTGCGAATTCGTGTAGATGGCGACTGCCGCACGCTATTTTCTATCCCCGCGACGCACATCCAAGCTGTGGTTTCCAGAATAAAAATAATGAGTGGTCTCGATATCTCGGAGCGTCGAAAACCGCAGGATGGAAAGTGTACTTTGAAATTTCGCGGCACGACGGTCGAGCTTCGAATAGCGACTCTTCCCACGGTGAATGGAGAATCGGTGGTGCTTCGAATTCTCTCGTCATCAGAACCGTTGCCGCTTGATAAGCTTGCACTTTCAACTCGGAACCTTGAAAAACTCGTGAATTTGGTCACTCGTCCACATGGACTTTTCCTTGTGGTCGGCCCGACCGGCTCTGGAAAGACGACGACGTTGCATGGTGTGTTGGCGTATATTAATAAGCCAGACACGAAGATTTGGACTGCTGAAGATCCCGTTGAAATAACGCAGCCTGGTTTGCAGCAGCTGCAGGTTCAACCCAAGATCGGACTCGATTTCGCTGGGGCACTTCGCGCCTTCCTTCGCGCCGATCCCGACGTGATCATGATCGGAGAAATGCGCGATCAGGAAACCGCTCACGCCGGTGTCGAAGCGTCGCTGACCGGCCATCTAGTATTGTCGACTTTGCATACTAATTCCGCGCCGGAAACCGTGGTACGGCTATTGGACCTTGGGCTTGATCCAGCCAGCTTTTCCGACGCACTTCTTGGCGTGCTAGCGCAGCGTTTGGTGCGAACGTTGTGCGCGGATTGCAAGACTCCCAAGGCAGTAACTCAAGAGGAGTGCGATATTTTGAAGCGTTATTATGGAGAGGAGCACTTTGCGGAGGTTGGCATACATGTCGGGCAGACCAAGCTCTATCGAGCAGTAGGATGCAAAGCTTGTGGAGGTACCGGCTATCGCGGCCGGGTTGGCATTCATGAGTTGCTTTTTAACAACGAAGCCATGCGCACGTTGGTGTATCGGCGCGCTTCAGCAGGAGAGATACGAGCTGTTGCGATTGATGCGGGAATGCGCACGCTCATGCAAGATGCAATTTCAAAACTCGTTGCCGGACTCACGGACCTTGAGCAGATACGAAATATTGCGATAAGTTAGCTGGCTTTTAGTTCAGGGTGCAGTAACTCAAATTCGGATAAAAATTGGCTGTCCAGTCCATTCGCAGCATTTGGAGCGGCCTCCTTAAGATGAGTCACAATTACGATATTTCGATAATATAATCGAGATCGCTCGGCGTGTTGTCGTTAGCTGGTCTTGAATTCCAGAATTTGAAGACAAGCTTTGCGGACTGCGCCGAAATGAAAATGCCATCGGCCTCGGGCGTGGGAGGGCTTGCGTTATTACAACCGCCGGGATGCCTACATGAACCGCCTACATGAATCATATGATTGAGCGGAAAGGGCGATGTATGAGGCTGAATTGTAATGCCCGTGGATTGTTGTGAAGAAAGCTGCACATACTGAAAGCCTAGATCATGCGGATTAGTGAGACTAAAGATCAGCTCAAACGTTCGGCAATCGGAAGTAAGATACCCCCTAGAGTGCCAGAGCTCTAAGTAGGGCTTTGTATTGTAGGCAATGTGGGCCTGGCGTTTCGCCGGAAAATAAATAAGGTCACTGGGGGGAGTCCATGCGTCCTGTGCTAAAGAATCTAAGTTTTCCTGTCTAATGGAGGGAAGGGGTTCCTTAAAACAACCTGTGGGGACAAGCCACATCGTAACTAACACCAGGGGATTAAGAATTGGCTGAGAAAGAAGGCTAACTCCTCGCGGCGCATTGAGGCCGCCAAAATCGGTGGTCGGGTAATAATCCGAAAGAAAGAGAGCCGTAAGTCCCCACCAGGGTCGCCGATCGCCGATGCTGCCGTACACTTTTGCCGAAGGAATGTACGGACTCGCGATAACTCCAGGGACTCGTGCCACTGCCTGCGAACGCAGAGCAATAATTTCATCGCGAGTAAGAGCGTCAAAATCTTGCATCGGGACGGTTGGTATCTTTATCTCGTGGGTTGTCGCTTGATCGCCTAGCAAAAGATGATTGCTATTTGGATGAGAATTTGACGGGCTCAAATTAAACGACTGAAATTCCGGAAGGATGCGAAGCGTCACCCCTGCGATAAGAATGCCCAGCAGCAATGCTACAAATATTTTGGAGGCGGGATGGGCCATGTTGAGTGACCAGCCATAGCCAAACTGCTTTCGGATAAATATATGGGGAGACGTTTGATCATAAAATCCCGACCAGCGTGAGCGGCGATTGCCTTCTTTGGCGATTTCTCCTTTTCTGCCCATGTTAGTCCCGAGAATTCACTCGAATTGTCTTAAAGTTTATACACGTACCGGTTTCATAATTTTCTTGATGGCGTTGCGACAAGTCCGGGTTGGTATCGTCACCGCCAAAAAGCCCCCGGAGGGGGCCTTTATCCGTATGAGAGCTACTGTGTGTATTGCGTTCATCGTGAAGTCCCCCGGTTGCAGAAGGTGATGTGGCTTATCCGCGTTCTGGTGTGTCTCGTTGTCCCCAGTAACGTTGGTGACACAGATTCTTAATTTGCTCTTGCAGATGATTGTGATGCTGTACAAGCTCGTTAATATGCGCACGTTGCGGAAGCGGTGCATGGTAACCTTCGCCTTGCCAAACACGCTCAGTCAGGGCGTCAAGTCTCAGGCGTACGCCGCGCTGGGAGCGGCGCAGGGTCCATTCGTGGTCATCGCAGAAACGTTCGCCGTGCAGCTCGAGGGTCTCTTCCAAGCTCTTTAATTCGCTTTCGCGCTGAACGCGTGTGCTTGGAAACCCAACAAGACGTTCCTCCCATAGCTCCCAATACCTATTCAAACGAGGGAGTACCTCGTCGTCGCGAAGTTCTTCCCAGCATCCTCTTCCTAGTGCGGCGAATAGTCGCGTGCAGTAGCTACTGCCGTACAACGCTTCAGCCGCAGCTACATAACTACCGATGCGATCCCGATGCTCGAGGATCGCAGATATGCACAATTGAGCGCACGCAAGAGCGTCTTGAAGATACGCTTGACGTCTCCCTGTCGGAAGCGCTTCTACTTGAGCAAGGGTTAACGCCCGTTTCCCAGCAAGGAATTGCTTCCCGACCTTCTGGTCCGATAGCCAGTGTATTTCATCCGCGCTGAGTGAAAGTGTCTGTACGTGAGCTAACGCGGCAAAAGATGGAATCCAGCGAGCTTCTCGGAGGGTGTTTTGCAAATAACCAAGTACCCCAGCAATATAGCTGTTGAAGTCAACATTACTTGCCGTGGTTGGAGAAGTAGTTTTTGCGAGTTCCTCGATGCGCGCTCCCATCGTACCGAGCATGTGATAGGCCGATGCCACATTGTTACCGTTCGAGTTGGAGAAGGTAACCAGAGCAAGAATTGTATCTCGCGCTTGTGGTGCAGCCTCCAACAAATTTTGCGCTGCCGCAAGAGCCGCATCGGGAGTGATAACCAAGTTGGCGGCGGCGAGTGCTTTGCCACAGCTCTCAAGAAAATCTCGTCTTGATCCAATTAGACTAGGATTTCTCGCACTGTGATCTTGCGTCATCTCCTTCGCCAGCTGAGCTGAAGTGCAATCCATGGCCGGCGTTCTGCTGGGCGCTTGGGAGAGCGCAGTCCCGAGGAGTGAAAACAAACTTCGTAGCGTAATCTGATTAGGGGCGGCGCGCGCCGTCGTAAGGGGCCCCTGAGCAGCTGAGTGAATATCAGAGGCAGCCACTAAACTATTCATAGGAATAAAATATTAGCATGCTAATTCTAAATCAAGGGAAGTGCCTACTCAGTATCACTGAGAACATATCGAGCTTCGCAAGAGCTCATCTGATTTACATGTATCTCGCATACTGAAGCAGAATCCCAGTGAAATTTACGGGTCAATGTCGCTAAGAAAGGAAGCGGAAGAAGGCTAATAGGCGTAACCGGTTAGGTAAAGGGTCGGGCTATGCCAGGCCGATTAGAAACAATATCTGCAACGATTGAGAAGAAGAATGCCTTATTGTTATAGTCGGCCAAACTATGGGTGCTTTGCTTCCTGCGCATGCAATTTCGGTTATAAGAGTTATCTCGGAGCTTGGTGAGGCCGAAAGGGTTTCGGTCTATCTCGTGGGAGGGACAATTCGTGATCTTTTGTTAGAGCTTGGTCCTATTGATCGCGATCTCGATTTTATTATCGAAGGTGATTCTGCGAAATTCGCCCGGCTTCTTGCCGAAAAAATTGGAGCGCACACGCGAGCCTTCCCTCAGTTCTTAACTGCAAAAGTCGAGAACATAAGCGGCTTTGGCCCGATTCGTGAACTTGATTTTGTAAGTGCTCGGAGTGAGGTTTATCCCGCGCCTGGAGCGCTTCCCCAGGTGCTGCCGGGTACCCTCGAAAAAGATCTTAAGCGCCGTGATTTTACCATTAATTCACTCGCAGTGAGTCTTCCCGCGCTCCTCAAGGTTTCGACTGTCCCCGAACTCCGATGCTCGATAATTGATATGACTCTCGGGCTTGTCGATCTTGAGAAGCGTTGCTTGAGGACTCTGCATGCGAGTAGTTTCTTGGACGATCCAACCAGAATCTTTCGTGGCTGCCGCTATGCCGCGCGAATGCACGGAAGCTTCGCGAAGGAGACGGAATGTGAACTCTATGCTGCGCTGGAAAAGGGAGCTCTCGCCACGATCTCGCATGTGAGGATATTGAATGAGATTCGAAAAATTCTAGGCGAAAGAGAGGCCGCGGTGGCGCTCGAGCTGCTTTCAAATTACGGCGTGCTTAAGAGTCAACCATTGTTTAATCAAAAGGGGCTCTCTTTGCTTTGTGCGACTCTTCGTAAACTTTCGGCGTACGAAATTGTCGCGACTGATGAGCTTCGCTATGAAGTTGGGTTGCGGTTGTTCTATGCGAGCTTTGATAGCTCGGAGCGAGATCGGGTCTTTTCGGCGTGGAAATTTGGCAAGCGCCAAATGAAGGTGCTTGCGCAGGATGTGGACTCCGCGACGCCCGGGCAACTCAGCGACGCAGGTGCCCTTTTTCACTGGCTTCGATACGACCGCCCTGAAATGCGGCAGCGGCTAGTTGCTCGAGGAATAATTCAATCGTGAGATTTGTCGACCAGATTGAGACACTGCTTCGCGCGCGAGTCGCTGAAAATTATCGCGATCTCGGAAAGCGCACGGGAGGCATCCCTTACTCTATTGTAGTTGATAATTCTGGCACCCATGGAGATCTAGTGAGTGATCTGGCGCTTGAACTTTCTCCCCTGGTGAAGCAGTCACCTGAACCAATTGCGGAAAGCCTTCTCCGAGAGTTCAAATGCCAGCAGCTTCGCGCGAGGACCGCGCGCGGGTTTCTTAATTTTGAAATTCGACACTTTTCGCCTGAAGAGCTCTATGAATCGCTTGAGAGCTGGAGTGCGAGGTTTAGAACCCGGCTGCCTTTCAATAAAGTAATCAATTGCCTTGTCAGCACCGGTGTAGCGGACAACGGTGGCGAAGTTCGGCTGCTCTGCCGTGCATTGTTTCATGCGCGATTGTTTCGAAAATTTGGAATTGAGACGTGCTTGTTGGGTGAAAGAGCTGAAGAGACACAATTTTCTGAGTCGCCGGGCGTATTTGAGCTGCTACTCACTGAGTCAAGTACTTTCATTCGCCCAGGAAGTATTGCGCAGATTCTTGCCGGTGTCGGAGCAAGCTCCGAGGCAGCGCTGTTTTTTTGGCTGTTGCCGTCAACTACCCCGATTCGCTACGAGCGGGCTTACTTTGCAACGAAGGTAGGTGGATTAGCGCCAGTTCTTTGGAGAGCCCCGGCGCCGCGGTGGCTCCATGGTTTCGAAGTCCCAAGCAGTGCGTGGAATGGTGGCTGCCCCTTATCGGGGGCGTGTGTAACCTACCTCGCCGGAGAGTTGGACGGCGAAGAGCTCGATGTCGCGGTCCCGCGTTTGCAGGAGGCTTCTAATATTAATTGGTATCTGAATTCGGTGAGCGCTCGATTGACGACATTTTTGGATCGTGAGCCGAAAAGTCCGTCTGACGTCCCTCAACTCAGCCAGCCCACTGAAGACCTTCTCGCCAAGCTGCGAAAGCTGCTGATTCATTTTGAGTCTTCCTTGTATAGGGCAGAAGCGGAAAAATTTTTGACTGCACTAGGCAAATTCTTACGTGATGTTTCGTCGCTATTAAATTCTGCGGCATTTCGGATAAGCCTTGCGGAAAATGGCCTTGGTCCGAAAGTGAGCGAGGGTCTTCGAATCATTAAGTCGTTTCTAGAATTCTTTAATGCTGGCGATGCTTAATGCCTCTTTTTTCTTTGACGCTCTTGCATTAAGCTAATGTAATCATCGGGAGAGAGAGTTAGATGGCGAGTATTCCGGGTCCGCGAACGCACCCTACAGTCTTACGGATGGCTACAATGAATAATCAACAGTCGAGTAGTTGGGAGGTCAGGTTAGGGCTTCTGCAAATAGTGTTAGTAGTGGGGATAATTACGGGATCGATGCTCGCCATCTTTGCCCTTGGATTTTCCTCTGGGCAGCATTCAGGACTCGACTTGGCGAGGCAGGCGGCTACGTCTGAGTTACCGCGGATTCCAATTACTGAGGACTTAACTCCGACTGATTCTCCAGCAGCGCAAACAGAAATTTACGCAAAACTTAATGATTCCGGTGTACGTTTTGCAGAGACCGCAACTGAGCCCGAGAATTCAAAAGAGGCCTTAGCCAAAAACAGCTCTGTGGCTGATCTCGAGGCTACTAACTCGGAAGTTAAGGGATCAACTGAGACCGCCGCGCTTCAAATTGGTAGTTCCGATGCTACGGCGACTTTGGCTGACGAGAAGAAAGGAAAGCATCAGGTGGTGCGCATGCTTGGCGGCGAAGATGTTCCGGACTCTGCCGAATCGGCGCCATTAAAAGAGAAAGAAGATGGCAAGACCCTGGGAGGCTTGATCAAGAAAGAGAGTCGCGCCGTGGTGACCATTTCTGAGCCTGAAAATAAGGGGAGCGATCCTGCTGCAGAGACTTCAGTAAAAAACAGATCAGCCGAGCCGGTTACAGTTGAGACCGGAAAAACTGCGATAAAGGCTGAAAAGGAGCGGGTGACGACGGAAAAGCCTTTAAAGTCGGATCCGGTCGCTGTAGCTAAAGTCGGTTCTAGCTCCGGGAGTGCAAAGAAGTTTGCGTTTGTTTCCTCCTTGCCAAAGGGCTGGTTTGTCCAGATTGCGGCGCCTAAGAGCTCCGAAGAAGCCGAAGCCGTTGCAGGCCAACTTTCGAAATCTGGCTTCCCGGTGATGATTGAGAAGGCCGAGGTGCGCGGAGAACGTTATTTTAGAGTTGTCGTCGGCCCCGAGAGGAGTAGGGAGCTTTCTGAGCGATTATCTGGCCAGATTAAGCGTGACGGTGCCGTAAAGGGCGATCCGTTTATTCGAATGGTGCGTTAATTGAAGGGCTTGTAAAGCATCTTCTAACGCTGGTTTAAAAATCCGCAATTATCGGCGAGTTATGGATTTGGCGAATCGCCAGCCCGAGATATAAGATCTAATTAGCTGAAGATTCTAGATAAAGTTTGCGATTAAAGGGCAAGTTGGCACAGCATGCTATCATAACAATAGGTAGCGCTATGCCATTAGGTTGCTACAGGTTTACTTGATTCATGACTGAGCTAAATACTATCAGCGACCAAGCGTCACCGATTGCTTCGATAAGTGGAGTGGCCCGCTCTGATATCGGTCGACGTCGCGAAGAAAATCAAGACTCCTTCGGAATTATTGAGAACTCCTTTTTCAAAATGTTTGTCGTTGCCGACGGGATGGGCGGAGTGAAAGGTGGCGCCGTGGCGTCAAGCACCGCGGTATCGGTAATTAAAGAAGAGCTTGAAAATGCACAGGGCCTCGACGAGGAAAAGCTAAGCTTAGCGATTCATGCTGCGAATCAAAAGATCCTAGAGGAAGCACATCGTCAACCGGCGCTTACCGGCATGGGCACCACCTGTGTTGGGTTGGCATTTGTTGGCACTGACCTTTATGTCACCAATGTTGGTGACTCGCGTGCGTACAGAATTCGTAGTGGAGCGATCCAACAGCTTACGGAAGACCATACTTTGGTCATGGAGCTTTTGCGTTCTGGCACGATTAGCCCCGATCAAGCACAGAATCATCCCGTGTCGCATATGCTTACCCGTTCTCTTGGGCCGGCGCAGGACCTCGAAGTCGATTGCTGGCGTACGGTCGAGCCCCCGCGGAAGAATGATATCTTTTTGCTATGCTCTGATGGGCTTTACAACTTGGTCAAAGACGCAGAGATGGCTCAGATTGTTTCGACAAGTCCACTCGAAGAGGCCGCCAATGAGCTGATTGCGCTCGCAAATCAACGTGGAGGAACCGATAATATCACGGTTATTCTGGTTCGCGTTGGTGAAGAGTTCCCTGTCGATATGGAGTCGCCCGAGGCAGCTGCGGAAAGAGAGCAGCAGGGAATTAGTAATGGTGCTGCGCTTGGCACGCGGGACCTAGAGGCCGAGCTCGGAGAGCAGGATGCCACGGAGATCGCGAACAATAACACTGACTCCGGATCAATTTCGGATGGTTCAACTGCCCAAGAAGGAGCGGGCCTAAGCAAGATTACAAGGACTGTGGGGCCAAAGCGTTACGGCCTGCTGATGCTTGGCGTAATTATTGGAAGCGCGGGCATGTTGATAATTGGGAAAATGCTGCAGTCGCCGCCTGCGCCTTATGTTGAGAGAGTGCCAAATCAAATCGGCATTCCAGACATTTCTCTGGAATCTGGAGATGACTCTGGTGGCTCGAATTCGGGAGATTCAGAGGGCCAAAACGTCGGCGATCTAAAACATGATTCGATAGCGGCGATGAACTCTCAGAATCCCGAGAAGCTTGCTCTTCGTCGTGAAGATTTGAAAGTGCGCATTAAGAACTTGGAGGAAAAGATCAACTCTTTTGAACGTCCTCTTGCCGGAAATCTTCCCGGAATTCTTCGTGATTCCGAAAGTCGAATCAGTGACCTACAGAAGCAGCTTGAGAAGATTCGTGGAGAAGTTGACGTGGCCACCCGCAAGCTTGCAATTTGGTACCAGCGCCGAAAGCGGCTGAAAGAAGGAGATCCAGTTAATCTTGCGAACGAGATTGCGGTAAGTTCTGACAAGGTGCGCGAAAAAAAGGATGAATTTGAACGAGTGACGTGGTCGTACCTACGTGAGGCGGAGGTGCTTGTGTACGATCCGACAAACAGCAAACAGTCAGAGAAAGTGAATGACCTTCGCAAAGATCGAAAGCAGAAGAAGACTGAGCTTATCGACGAAATTCGCGCTGCAATTGAGCGAGCGGCGAGTGAGTCCGATCAGGAAATAATTGATCTCATCGCGAAGCGCGATAAAACTACCATTGAACTTAATGATACTCGTTTAAACGCCGACTATGCGCGAGCGCTTATGGGAAATGACGAGCAAGCGAAAGCGAATCTACGGGAAGAGCTTTCCCGTGAAAAAGAGACCCTGCAAGAAGAGCTTGAAAGTGTTGAGCAAGGGATAAAGTCTTTGGGCACATTCCCGAGGTAGATTTCCGCGCCTTTGCTTTTGAAAGACCATTGGATGTACACTGCTCCTGTCAATTTTCAACAGGGGGAGTCGTGGGCAGAACAGCACTTATTAGCGTTTCAGACCGGACCGGGTTAGAGCAATTTGCCAAAGCGCTTCGTGAGCTAGATTTTACACTTCTCGCGACAAGCGGCACAACTAAGTTTCTCAAGGAAGTAGGTGTCGAGACCGTACCGATTGAAGAGTACACCGGACAGCGCGAAATCTTGGATGGACGGGTAAAGACACTTCATCCAAAGATTCATGGCGGATTGTTGGCGAAGCGAGATAACGATACCCATCTTCAGCAACTGAAGGAGGAGGGGATTCGTCCAATTGAGATCGCCGTTGTTAATCTGTATCCTTTCGTCCAGAATCTGAGCTCAGAGGCTGCGAATTCGCCAGAAAAGATGACGGAGCTTTTCGACATTGGTGGGCCGACAATGATTCGGGCTGCAGCAAAGAATCATCGCTACGTGCTCCCGGTAATCGACCCGGCGGATTATCCCCGTGTCATAGAAGCTCTTAAGTCGGGCGATGTTCTTGGTCCCGCGAAAGAGCGCCTCGCAGGCGCGACGCTTCGTCTTGAACTTGCTCGTAAAGTTTTTACCACAATGGCGCGCTACGATCTCGAGATCTCAAAATATCTTTCGCAGGTCTCGGTGACGCAGGGCGATGAGGGTGTTGTGCGCTCGGCCGACTTATCGCACGGGCTAATGTTTGGCGATACGTCGGGATTGGTGCTTTCTCGCGCGCAGGCGCTGCGCTATGGTGAAAATCCGCATCAACGCGCGGCGCTCTATCGCGAAGTTGGTTCAACCGACCTCGGCTGGAGTCAGCTGCATGGCAAGGAGCTCTCGTATAATAATCTTCTCGATTTTGACGCGGCGCTTCGACTGGTCCGAGCCCTCGAGACCAAAACTCCCGTCGCAGTGATTATCAAGCATCTGAACCCTTGCGGGGTGGCCAATGGCAATACGCTGCTTGAGGCGCTTGTCCGCGCGAAGCGCTCGGATCCGCGAAGTCATTTTGGTGGTATTCTTGCTTTTAATCGACCGGTGAGTGCAGATGTGGCGCAAGAGATTCGCGGTGATTTTGCCGAGATTGTGCTCGCGCCAGAGTTTCAGACTGACGCGCTGGAGATTCTCAAAGGAAATAAGAATCTGCGGGTAGTGCAGTTTAGTTCCCCGGCGACGGGAGTTGACCGCTGGGAGATGCGAAAAATTGAGGGCGGTTTATTAATTCAGGAGGAGGACCGAGGTATCTCCAATGCCGAAGCAGCCAAGGTGGTCTCGCGCCGCGCGCCTACGCAGAGTGAGCTACAAGACCTTGATTTTGCATGGAGGATTTGCGCCCATGTAAAGTCGAATGCAATTGTAATCGTGAAAGACGGTATGCTCATCGGCGTTGGTGCTGGGCAGATGAGCCGAATTGATTCTGTCGAAGTAGCGCTCTTTAAGGCAAAGACACACGGGCACGATCTTCATGGGGCAGTCGCCGCATCTGATGCGTTTTTCCCGTTCCCTGACAGCGTGGAGACGCTTGCGAATCAGGGGATTCGCGCGGTAATTGCTCCCGAAGGTGCAAAACGTGATCAGGACGCAATAAGTGCGGCAGATTCGATGAATATTGCGCTACTATTTACGCCGGAGAGGCATTTTAGGCATTAGAAATTATGAAGGTACTTGTCATTGGCTCCGGCGGACGCGAGCATGCACTTTGCTGGAAGCTTCGTCAGTCGCCGCTTCTTAAGGCGCTCTATTGTGCGCCAGGCAATCCGGGGATCGAGCAGGTTGCACAATGTGTCCCAATTAAGGTTGATAATATTCAGGCCCTTGTTGATTTTGCGAAGAGCGAGGCAATTGATTTTACTATAGTTGGGCCTGAGCTTCCTCTTTCAAAGGGTGTGGTGGATCTGTTTCGGCGTGAAAAGATGCTAATCTTTGGGCCGTCACAAAAAGCTGCGCAGCTTGAATCGTCCAAGGAATTTGCGAAAGAGGTAATGGTCGCTGCAGGTGTCCCTACCGCACGCTACGCGACGGTAAACGACGCCGCTTCGGCGAAGAAATATTTCTCAGAACATGGCGTGCCGGTTGTCTTCAAAGCCGATGGCCTGGCTTCGGGAAAGGGCGTCTTTGTGTGTCACACGAATGAGGAAGCGAGTTCCGCGATGAGCGCGCTCTTTACACAGCTCAAGGCAGATCGAGTCGTTATTGAGCAGTTTCTTGAGGGTATTGAAGTTTCCTATATCGTTGCGACAAACGGCAAAGAAATTGTGCCGTTTGCTCCTTCACATGATTACAAGCGAATCTTTGACGCTGATAAGGGACCCAATACAGGTGGCATGGGCTCGGTATGTCCGACGCCACGGTTAACTGATGCGCAGGGTGCATGGGTGGTTGAGAAAGTAATGCGTCCAGTCATTTGTGAGATGGAACGGCGTGGAATTCCATTTTCGGGGTTTCTTTATGCTGGGCTTATGATTTCGCCAAAAGGTGAAATATCCGTGTTGGAGTTCAACGCGCGCTTCGGGGATCCCGAGTGTCAGTCGATCATGCGTCGACTTGATTCGGATCTTTTGGAGCTGCTTCTGGCGCTTGCGCAAGGGCGAAATCCAGCACCGATTCGATTTAATAGTAATGCGGCGGTGTGCCTCGTTGCGGCGAGTG
This sequence comes from uncultured Bdellovibrionales bacterium, assembly GCA_964510065.1. Classification (GTDB taxonomy): domain Bacteria; phylum Bdellovibrionota_C; class UBA2361; order UBA2361; family CAIXSY01; genus CAZEAC01. The sequence goes on from CAZEAC010000063.1 coordinate 17,724, forward strand.
CTGGGTATCCGGATGCTCCTGAACTTGGAGATGAAATTACTGGGATCGCGCAATCACAGCTGATATCGAACACGGTTGTCTTTCATGCGGGTACCTCGGGCGATGGGGGAAGCTTAAAAACTGCGGGTGGCAGGGTCCTTAGCATTACCGCAACGGGCTCTGATATTGCCGCAGCGCGAAGTGCCGCCTACAAAGCCTCGGATCTTATCCAGTTTCGTGGAAAGCAGGTAAGGAGAGATATAGGTCTTTCATAAATGATAGTGGCGGGCTAGACATCCGTACGCGCATTCTTTCCCCTCCTGGCGCAGCAGTAGCATACTCAGTATACTATCTGGGTATGTACGCCAATTCACGAAATAGTTTGTTCGTCGTTGCTTTGGTCTTACTTTGCTCTCTCGCTGTCCTGCCACCCGCTTCCTTTGCGGGCGAGCTCAAAATTGTTGATTCTCATGGTTTGGTCCGTGCGCTCAAGGTGGTGAAAAATAAGGCCCAGGTAGTAATCGAACTCAAGTCACAGCCGTCACGATTGTCGTTGGTGCGTAGTGATGGCATATCCGGCGAGATTCAAGGCCAACCAGGCGAAAAGTCCGGCGTGTTTCTCTTTGAACAGGTTGGGGAAGGTGTTTGGCAGATGAAAGATGGCGGAACGCTTTCAATTTCATCGGTATCGATTATTCCACAATAAGGACAGGCCTTCTTGTCGCTCGTAGATATTTATCCTCAGGAAATCGCTAGCGTTCAGAGCAATTTGCGCATGACTCGTGAAGAGATGCTCGCGGCTGTAGCTGGCAAAAAGCGCTTCGATGTAATTGTGGTTGGTGGCGGCATTCATGGTGCAGCCTGTGCGCGAATAGCAGCTTTTAATGGTCTTGCGACGTTGCTTTTGGAGCGAGCTGATTACGCCAACGCAACATCAAGCCGCAGTAGCAAAATGGCACATGGCGGCATACGCTATTTGCAAATGGGCGATCTTCGCCAGGTGTTTGAAGGTATTCGCGCGCGCGATGATCTCTTCCTTACTGCGGATCATCTGGTGTCACCAGCAAAGTTTTTGCTCCCTGTCGAACGCGGACAGTGCTTGCAACGCTGGATCACTAGTGTAGGGCTCTCACTCTATGACTTTGCGTTACGTGATAAGAACCTTCGTCATCGCTATCTCTCGCTTGAGGAGTGCAACTCAAAAATTTTCTCATCAACTCAATCAAAGTACCGCGGCTTCTTTTTGTATACCGATGGGATGATGAATGATACCAGGCTCGTGCTTGAAAATATATTGGCTGCTCGCCAAGAAGGTGCGCACTGTCTTAATTATTGTGATGTACTCAGTGTTTCGCAGAGTGCTAGTGGTGCGGTTGGTGTGGGATTTCGCGATCAGGTAGCGAGCAAAAACTACGAAGTGAGCGCCGGAATAGTATTGAACTGTGCGGGTCCCTGGGTAGCCTCGGTGGGAAAGCTTAGCCCCGGGCCGCTGCAGGAGCGAATAGTTTACAGTCGCGGAAGTCACATACTTTTCTCGGGCGTATGGGCTGAACGACCGGTGCTTTTTCCGCTCGGCGGTGGGAGAGCGTATTGGGTTTGGCCGCACCCCGCCGGTGTACTTGTCGGCACAACTGAGCGTGAAGTTGAAAAAGCCGAGTCCGATCCGTTGCCTTCGGCGGATGAAATCGAAGAGATTCTTTCTCGTTTGCAGCGTGATATTCCGCAAGCGGAGCTGACCCGTGATCGCGCGCAGTACGCTTTCGCCGGAATTCGGACGCTTGTGAGACGCTCGCGCGCAAAGAGCTCAGCGCTTTCTCGGCGCCACGAGTGGAGCTACGCGCAAGGAGTGCTAACGTTACTTGGCGGGAAGTTTACAACTGCCTATTGGACTGCATTCGAAGGCCTGAGGAAAGTTTACCGTTTGGCTGGTATGAAAGGCGCTCCGACTTCGCTTCAGGGCCGTAAACTTCCCGGCTCTGGGCTTGGCGGTGAACGGGTGAGCGAATTTCGAAAGCGCGGGGAGGCCGTTGGAATTCCAGAGCCAATTCTTCAGAGCGCTATTAGACGCTATGGATCGAGAAGCATAGAGCTGCTTGAGCTTTCGACGGCGCGGGAGGTTCTTGGCGAGCAGATTTTGAAAGCCGAGGTTGAGTATGCGCTCGAAGTGGAGCAGGCACAGTGTGTCGAAGATATTATGCGCCGACGACTGGAGCTTGAGTACTTCCCGAGACATGGCGTGGAGTCACTTCCAGAGATCGCGCAAATACTCAAGAAACAATTTCCCGAGCAGAAGGTCGATCAGGAAGTGCAGGGGTATCTTTCACGGATGAAGAAGATTGAAGCTTTGTTGAGGACTTCTTGACCTGTTGCTCCTGTACCGGCGGATTGTTCAGATGTACAGACCGCGCGCTTGCCTCATGTTCAGTCCAAGCGAAAGAGCTCTATTTATATAATCGCTGAATCTGAGTATACTTCCGCTAATCTCCGCAGTTCAATTTTGAAGGCAAATTGACAGAGAAGTCGCCGATGGCGTGGGCAGAAAAAGTAAAAGGGGCATCACCAAACTGGATATTTACCCCTCGATCGGAGTTCCTTGTTGCGTTGATTTTCTTCATTTCAGGCGTGGCGATAATCAGCTACACCGAATACCGCTTTGAAAATCATGATCCACGGCGTGACGAGTGGATCACCATTTCCGCAACTCTAATAAACGCGCAGCTTGAGGAGCGCCCCTGCTTCCGACGCAGGCCTATATTTACAGAGCCTTTTGTTCTCAACTTCGATGTGGCGTACCGGGTGAATGGCAAAGACTACCATACGAGGATTGGGCAGTATTGCGCTGCAAATCGTACCGTCGCGAATGAAATTATCGCTGAGAGAGTGCAGGGAGGTCGTGTCCGGATATATGTCAATCCGCTCGACCTTGGCAATGCCGTAATCGACTTGGACGGCCCTTGGCAGCTGTGGAGTGGGCGTTTATTTGGCTGGCTCTTCCTCCTGCTGGGTGTTCCAAGGGTAGTGATCGTTCCCTGGAAAAACGCGCGTTTAACTCTCTCATCGAGCAAGGGATATCTTAGACCTCTACGTTTTTTTCGTTCGCTTTTTCCGCTTGGGTACAAGCGCGCCTTGAATGCTGCATCTCGTGCTGCGCTGCGCCAAGTGCCCCCTCCTGAGCGTGGAGTTTGGTTTTGGAAGTGTGAAGTAGTTCACACCTCTCCGCCTCGAGCATTCAAGAACCGGCAAGGAAAGGTGATTCTAGAGCACGATCTTTGTCGAATTTTGTTTAGGATGGATTCGAGTCCGCCCTTGCTATCGGTTCAGTTTACGGTTGAGACTGACGAGCTAAAGAAGAAACTTCTTCAGAGCTGGATGGCGAAATTTCGCGCTGCCCTGGAGAAAGAGCTTTTGCGTCGCGCGTATCCTTCGGCCGCGATTAAACGAATAGGAATCAGTTTGCATTCTAGCGAAGAGATCCGCCGAGTTGGTGAATATGACTATTGGAAGTGAGGAAGTGTCGTGCCAGGGCCCGCATTCTGGGTACGATCATACTTCGGCGCAAGTAGATTCCCTTCCGTGACGTTCCGACACCGAAGAGTAATTCCCTCCGCTAAGGCTTAAGCACGATCTTTCCAAACTGTTTTCCAGACTCCAAATACTGGAGCAGTTCGATCCCTTCCTTGAGTGGCGCAACGCGATCGATAACTGGTCGGATCTTATGTCGCCAGATAAACTGAGTTACGTCAATAAAATCCTGCTTGCTGCCCATCGTTGAGCCGATCAGCGACAGCTGTTTTGCAAAAATAAGCCGGTTATCGAAGCTAACATTGTAACCGCTGGTATTTCCGACGGTGACAATCCTCCCTCCACGCGCAGCGGCGCGGAGGCTATGAGGGAACGTCTTTTCGCCAACATTATCGATAATCAGATCAATGCCACGGCCCTTAGTAATTCGGAGTATTTCTACCGACCAATTGGTGTGCTTCTGATAATTGACTACTTCGTCCGCTCCAAGCGCAAGTGCCTTCTTGGCTTTCTCGTCGCTGCCGGCGAGTGCGTAGACGGTGGCTCCTGCAGCGCGAGCTAGGGAAATTGCGAGTGTGTTTACACCTCCGCCCGATCCGACGACGAGGACAGTTTCTCCGGGTTGAAGATTCCCGCGCTTAAACAGCATGCGCCAGCAGGTCACGCCCACAAGGAGTGGCGCGGCCGCATCCTCATCTGAGATTTCATCAGGTACTTTAAAAACGTTACCAATGGGGACCGTGACAAATTCGGCAAGTCCCCCAGGGCGCTGTTCGCCTAAGATTCGATAGCCAGGGCTTACACTTTCCTGGCCGCGTCGAGTCCACTCGTCCTCGGCGGTCACTATACCAGGATTAATCATTACTCGTGTGCCTGGCTGCCACACTGAATCGGCATGCACGCTGACAATTTCACCAACGACATCGCTTCCGGTAATATGAGGCATCTCTAGCTTCAATCCGTGCCAGCCTCGGCGCACCCAGATGTCGAGATGATTAAGCGCAACCGCGCGAACTTTGATGAGAGCCTCGCCAAGCTGAGGTTTCGGCCGCTCCAGCTCTCCAAACTTAAGCACTTCGGGACCGCCATGATTTTCAAAGAATATCGCTTTCATGGACTCACAATAGCCTTGAAGATGCGTGGTATCAAGCAGGTGTTGGACGAAGTAGTCGCGATGTTCAAAAACGCCTAATTTTTATGAAGTACTCAAAGGTAGCTTAATCAATCTTTGATTTGCGCTGCGCGAAGCGAACGAGCTCTTGAGCGGCTCCAGGTACATCATTAACCGTCAGTTTTTTTAACGTCTTCAGTGCAGCGTGACGGGTGCAGTAATCGTTTCTGCCATATAAGTTCTCTGTAACCGTCGCCAGAACCAAAGTTTGCCAGGTATGGCTTGTCTTCACTCCGCCCAGTGCTTGAAGAGCATGATCATTGAGCCGGAAGCTTCGAATCGCAGTCAGGCCAGCCAGAGTCGGAATATCATCATCAAAAATGTAGTGGGGATTGGCTTCGAGGAACCTAACAGCGGCGATTTTGAGCTTGACGCTTTTTGCAGCCAGCATCGTTGATAACGCTGCTTTGAAAGGAGCGTCGAACAGCGGTGCATTGGTCCGACTGAGTACTTCAAGTACTAGTCGCTTATCATAGACACTTGAGTCTTGGTGCAGTAACTGAGAAATCGCCGCGGAAAGAATATTTGGGATTCTGGCATTTTTTGGTGGGAGCACTTCGAGGAGAAATCGAAGGGTTCGTTGGCGTTCATTTTTATTCTGAAGGTATACGACTAGGTCTTCTTCGATAGCGGGAATTATTGGTGCGACGTGCTGACCGAACGCGCCGAGCACTTCGAGTGCCTCATGCCTTCGAGGGGAGCGAAGGTGTGGAATAAATGCGAACGTATCCTCAATACGAGCGCCTCCTCTGGCGACAAGAGTCAGTCCAAGCTCGCGGTACAGCTTTTTCGAAAGAAGCAGTGGTTCCTTTAGGAGTTTCCGTATCGTCGCGCGCGTTTCAACCTGAAAGGGTACCCCGGATCTTCGTAGAAAGAACGCCGCACGCTCCCTTATTTTGAATGCATGATCGGGGCTAAGAAGCGCTCGAAGCGGCGTCTCAATGAGATGAGCGGTGAACCAGTTTTCAATTTTTGGGTATGTTTTGAATGGATCCAGAGTACCTTCGGCGATGCCTTGTGCCAAAAGAGTTGCTTCACCACGGGACTGTACCGCGCGGTCATGAAGTACACGCAAGATTTTAATGATTCCCTCAATGCGAGGTAGCTCGGCGGAGGTGTCGGGGGAATTTCCAAAAATTGATTCGACTTCCCGTTTGGTTTTTTCTAAGGGAACCGGTGCCCGTTGATCCGCCCAGATTAGGTCGCGTGAGAGATGTTCTTTAATTATCGAAGGAGCGACTCCAATATTGGCTATGGAGTTCCAAAGTTGTATCGCCTGCGTCCGAAAGCCGTCGCGCGTGGTAGCTTGAGTTCCCGAGTGCTGGTTGTGTGGTTGCATAGAATGTCGCTCCTTGGTGTAGCCCTTGGCAGACACTGGATTAAAGATAAAAGTGTACAAAATAACAAATTCGTGTATAAATATTTGTATATATAGCCGTTTGACGAATATATAGGTATTTTAGAGCATGCGTCTACGTGATCAGGAGCGAGAGATTCTGGCCTGTTGCCTGCTCAATGCGGATTTGAGCGCCGCAGAAATCGCGCATGTCACTAGACTCCGAACGCATGTTGTTCAACATTTCCTTCGGAAGTTAAGAGACGAAAAGCTTCTCAGCCGAATTTCGTTAATAGATCTGCATAGAGTGGGGCTTGCCTATTTCGGCATCTTTTTCTCTCCTTCACCGGGCAAGAGCCGCGAGCTGCTGATAAGACTTCTTGCGGAGAACGCCCAGGTGGCATTTCTCTCCGAGTACTCGGGCTCGTTCCGTTATGGAACCGCGATTATGGCCCGTTCAGCGCACGAAGCGCTCGATATATTTTTTGGCTTGCTCAAGCGAAGTGCAGCATCACTGATACACAAAGCGACGGCTACACGTACGGCGCTCTTCGACATCCCGCGTGGCTTTCTCTCATCGAAGAGCTATGCAAAGCCGGTGCAGATCTCTGGACCTTACACAGAGATAGAGCCATTGAACTTGCTTGATCAACGTATTCTCTCCGCGTTGACAACTATGACTTTTGATTCTTATCGCGAACTCGCGGGAAAGCTTGAAGTGCCATACTCCACGCTCGATACCCGGATGCGTTCCTTGCGCGAGCGCAAGATCTTATTGCGCGCCATCTATAGCGCTCCAGCGGCGCTCTTTTCTAGGACTGCATTTAAACTTCTCATATTTACCCGTGATCTGTCGCCGGAGGTACGCAATGACCTTCGAAAATTTGTTATGGCGCTGGCTTCGGCAATGCATTATCTCGAATGTTTTGGCAGCTGGGACTGTGAGCTTAATATAGAGGTTGAGAATCAATCGGAGCTTTCGGCTGTCATTGACGCGCTGCAAGCGCGGTTTGGTGCAAGTATTACTGAGATTGTACCGCTTGGACTGGTTACTGCGCACAAACGGTGGTGTTATCCGGGATTCCGGAATGCAGCCCAGGGGACGGTGCGCTAATGATTTGTTGCGTGCGCTCCGCGACATTGCAATACAAGCGAAGCAAAAAGCAATTCTTGCAGTGATTGCGGTTGAGCCAGCCAACAAGCGCTCTATTGCGTTATTTAAAACTAGCCTTGGCTGCCGAGAAATTGGTCGTCATTACGATGAAGAAAGGAATATTATGTGGGGACTCTTTAAGAGTATTGAGTTACAGTAAAACGGCTCACTAAGCGTAGCTGCAGACTTGGGCAGCCAGCTGTCCATGAGTAATTCAGTCGTGCGCATCACTATAGGTAGATGAGCTGAGCGGCACAGGTTACAGTACGAATCGCTGGACTTCAAAAAATGAAATGCCTCTAATCGAACTACAGACATATATTCAGGCTCCAATCAAAAGATGCTTCGACCTTTCACGAAGCGTCGATTTGCATAAACTAAGTCTTGCCCACACAAAGGAAGAAGCTGTTGCTGGAGTAACATCCGGTTTACTAGGACTACATCAAGAAGTTACTTGGAGGGCGACACATTTCGGCATTCCGCAGCAATTGACTGTAAGAATTGATCGCTTTGAGTCACCCCTGTTCTT
>CAZEAC010000064.1:0-25198 GCA_964510065.1 uncultured Bdellovibrionales bacterium
AAATTGCCCAAAAGTTGCCGCTTATTTATCGCGCGGTCTCCGAGGGAATGGTTGGGGGTTGGGGGGGGCCTTCCCCTTGATTAGCATTGTGTTTCAGCCTTATAATGTCGGCTCATTGAATTTCTTGTTTGGGTAGAAAGTTCTTAATAACTTTATTTCCGGCTTCTTTTTTGGGCTGATCTTCGAAAGTTCTAGCAGGGACATTTCGGCGCAAAAAGGAAGCCGTGTAGTGGCTTTTTCGGTTTTTATTAATTTCCTCCGACAGTAGTGGCCGGATTCTTCTCGAGCATTGTGTTTTATGAACCTGTCACAGGCGAAAGAAGACCTTCCCACATTCTCTGGAGCTTGCATTTAGCCTGCTTCTTAGAACCCGCTACTGTCGGAGCTGTAACCTTCATCGGGATGCGTTGCGTTGCTGCCATAGGCGCCTCCCGATGCCGCCGCGGTGACTGAGGGAAAAAAGGGGACCTCGAGCCTCCTGCCCCCTGCGTTCTGCCCCTTCCGAGCCCATACGGCAGATCGCTCCCTCAGTCACCCATTGTTAATTATTATTTTTTTTCGAGGTTCACTTGCAATGGTTTGGGTCACTACACGGTCTTCCCACGCTTTTACTTTTTAATCCGATCATCTCGAGCGCTAGCCAACCCCGATCAAAGATAGAATCTTCCTTACCATCAGCACAATTCCACGCGGTGCCGGTCGCCCTTGCACGATACAAACAAAAATAACCAGTGCCACGAAAAGCGGTGCTCCAAAAAAATTAAGGCTACGCCACAGAAAAGATCGTATGCGTCGCGACGTAGTGTGGCTCTCGCGTTCCCATTCTTCAAGAACTTCATTAAATTCAAAGGGCGAATCACTCGCGGAAGCAGTCGCCGTGTCGGCTCCCGATCGAGCTTCTTTCCGGCGCGAATTCCGATCGGATTCTTGCCGTGATTCGAAAAACTTGCTGAGCTCGGCGAATGTATCATTCAGCTCCTTAGTTTTCTCCTCCGCGCGCGCGCGAAGTTTCGCGTCATTTGCAAAGCGATCCGGATGCCATACTTTTACTAGGTCTCGGTAGGCGTTCTTAACCTGATCAAAGGTAGCGTCATCATCGAGCTCAAGCTTGCGAAATAATTGATGCATACGCTCCATTTCTGCTCGTGCCTTACCCCGCAGCCCTCACCAGGATTCTGCTTCAGCGATCAAGCCTGCTAAGAGTACCATTCAATTGAGCGGCTAAAAAGTTGTCATTTATTCGGCGTCCCCATGGAAACTAAGTAAAGGTGATCCAGAAATGAGGTATGTCGAAATGCAGCAAAAGATGAACCGAAACAATGAGCGAAGCGTTGTCTTTTTCACCATTTATGAAAATTTCCGGGTCTGCCGATACCTTTCCCATGGTGCTTTTCTAAAGCACTACAGTCATGAGGGGAGAGCATATTATTACGCCGGCACACTCACGAGATGCAGCCATTCCAAATCTTTCGAGGCTACAAGCGCTCTATGACTTTCGCTGCCAATTCTGCGGTACGCGTCTCGAGTGCCCAGGGGGCCCACACATTGAACTTGTGCCGATTCGACCACTTGAAGCGCCGCACGATGGTGCCGAGGACTCCTCCAACTATTTTGTACTCTGCCCAAATCATGCTGTCTTATTCCTCTGTGGTGCAATTGGCGTGGGAAATGACCTTAAGCTCTGGGGAACTAGTGGCGTACTTATGCTTAAGCCTGAGCACAAACTTACGCTTGAAAATCTTGCCTACCATCGCAAACTTCACGCGCGACATTCGCGCCGGCACGTGACCGATGAGGGGGCACAAAGTGCGGCCCGTTCTCCGACAGATCTCACCAAGGTAACGGAGAAGGTAACTTCTGGCAGTCCATTAAAAAGTGTTTTCGTTCGACTTCAGCTCGCAGTCGAAAAAGCTGAAAGCAAAGAGCTTATGAAAGCAGCTGAGACTCTCGAGAAGCTTCTCGATGAGAAAGTTCCAGAAAAAGTGCATAGGATAGTTACGGTGCTCAAAGTCATGGGCCGCGTTGGCGATGTCGCTAATACGCCAAAGATATTTAATCTCTTAGTTCTGGAAATGGCGGCAGCGGGAATTTCAGTCAACAACGACACCCCATTGTGACGCGCTCTAGGAATGTCCGAGTCGTTAGATCCATCTTCCACGCTCTTGGAGTACGAGACGCGACTGCCAAGGGTAATTGGGTGTCCAGGATCGGAGAGTTGGGGAAGGAATACCCGGGGTTAACGAGTAATTACCTCCGAGATTCCCTAAGTAATCGAGACTATTCAGAATAACATTGCCCCGCCGATCAATTTCTATTATACAATGAGCAAACTTGTAACATTTCAGCAGTCCGTTACTTAAAGCTCCATGAGGAACATGATGCGAATAGTTGAAAAGGTAGCTCTCTTTCTTATTCTTTTTGCCGCAGGCGCATTCGCTGAAACTGTTAAGATTGTTTCGAGCCTTCCCCGCACAGGGAGTATTAGCGGCCAAACCACCTCGATGGTAAACGGCATTAAGATGGCAATAGACGAAGCCGGTGCCAAGGCGGGAGGCCTTAAGATTGTGTACGAGGACTGGGACGACTCTTCGCCAGAGCGCGGATCCTGGGATCCGGCCATCGAGGCGGCCAACGCCGACAAAGCAATTCGCGATCCCGATATCGTGGCTTATATCGGAACGTACAATTCCGGTGCGGCAAAAATTTCAATGCCCAAGCTTAATTCGGCCGGCCTGGCGATGATCTCACCGGGCAATACGTGGCCCGGTCTCACGAAACCAGGAATCGGTGAACCAAACGAACCGATGGTGTATCGTCCTTCCGGCCGGGTGACTTACTTCCGTGTGGTTCCTGCCGATGACATTCAGGGCGCGGTCGGCGCGCGATGGGCCTTGGAGCTTCATGCAAAAAAGGTTTTTGTCCTGCATGATCGTGAGCTTTACGGCAAAGGCATCGCCGCAATCTTTGAAAAGGAAGCGACCAAGCTGGGGATGCAAGTGCTCGGAGTTGAGGGGATAGATCCGAAAGCTTCGAATTACCGATCCCTTGCGATCAAGATTCGCCAGAAAAATCCTGACCTTGTGTATTTTGGAGGCACCACTCAAACCAATGCCGGGCAGGTTGTGAAAGATCTACGCGCAGTGGGCGTTAAGGCATCGTTTATGGTGCCCGATGGCTGCTTTGAAACTGCATTCATCGATGCCTCAGGTAAAGAAAACGTCGAGGGCAGCAGCTACATCACTTTTGGCGGTGTACCATCGGACAAACTTGAGGGGCGCGGTAAGAAATTTTATGAAAGTTACAAGGCGCGCTATGGAATTGAGCCGGAGTCTTACGCTGCGTATGGATATGAATCTGCCAGCGTAGTAGTCGATGCACTGAGAAGACTTGGAAGAAATGATCGCGCCGGCCTTATCGAAACTCTTTCAAAAACAAAGAACTTCGAGGGTGCTCTTGGCACCTGGTCGTTTGATCAAAACGGTGACACCACGCTCACTCTTATGAGCGGCAACACGGTCAAGAACGGCCAGTTTCAATTTGTGAAATTGCTCGAAAGGAAATGACCGATTTTGATGTTTTTTTACAGCAGCTCATTACCGGCCTTTCCAACGGAATGATCATAGCGCTCATCGCCTTGGGCTACACCATGGTGTATGGAATTATTGAGCTTATAAACTTCGCGCATGGCGATCTATTCATGTTGGGCGCTTTTTTCGCGCTTACCCTGGTCGGATGCTTCGGACTTCAGGCTGCTGACCCTGGGAGCTTCGCCAATATTCCAGCGCTGCTCCTGCTACTGCTTCTTGTTCCGCCATTTTGCGGACTGGTCAATTGGTTGATTGACCGGCTGGCATATCGCCATCTTCGCGACGCCCCGCGGTTGGCGCCGTTAGTCTCGGCGATTGGCGTATCGTTCATTCTGCTAAATCTCGGGCTGTTCTGGGGAGGCCTTCCGATGCAGGTTTTTTCCGGAGGAAAATCCGCGGCGTCCCCGAAAGATTTTCCCGCACTCGTCTCATCGCAAAATCTTCTCGGTGAAAGCGCAATTCTTTTTACCGGCCGAGAGCTCCTCGTGTTCGCGGTCACAATCCCGCTGCTCGTGACCTTTACGTTGATCATCAAGAAAACAAAACTCGGCAAGGCCATGCGCGCAGTTGCACAGAATCCCACGGCTGCCAAACTTATGGGAATCGATGTCGATAAGATTATTTCACTCACATTTATCTTGGGTGGCATGCTCGGCGGCGTCGCCAGTGTGGTCTATGCGGTTTATAACAATACCGTATTTTTTCAGATGGGCTTTCGCGTTGGAGTTGATGCCTTCACCGCGGCGGTACTCGGCGGACTCGGGAATTTGTACGGCGCAATGTGCGGCGGGCTCTTAATTGGACTTATTCGCGCAATGAGCGACCAATACATCGCCACTGAATGGACCAATGTAATGGTCTTTATGGTGTTGATTGGCGTACTCGTGTTCAGGCCGTCGGGTATTCTCGGCGCACGGCTTCGGGAGAAGGTATGAGTGCCACCAGGAGAAACTACATCTGGATCATCGTAAGTGCCTTCGTCCTTAGCATTCCTTGTATTGAAAGCGTCGCTCCGGCGATATTCAAATTGTCTGACGCCCTGCGTAGCATGTTCATTTTCGCCATCCTAGGGCTCGGCATAAATGTGATCACCGGTCTCACCGGAATTTTACATCTCGGGGTGGCAGCATTTATGGCCATCGGCGCATACGCGTTTGCGATTCTTACCTGCGATATTTATCCATTTCAGCTTGGATTTTGGGGCGGAATTGTTGCCGCTGTGCTCCTTGGCGCGCTCACCGGGTTACTGCTTGGCCTTCCTGCTATCCGCTTGAAAGGCGATTATCTTGCGATAGTAACCCTGGGTTTTGGAGAAATCGTACAAGACGTATTGCGCAATCTCGACATCATTACTAAGGGCACCCAGGGCATTAATCCTCTGCCCTACCCCACGCTCTTTGGTTACCAGCTCTCGGCACAAAGCGAGAACCTCTGGTACTATTTACTTTTCGGGTTTCTAATTCTCGCAGTACTATTTGTCTCTCGAGTAGAGCGATCGCGAATCGGACGTACTCTTGCGGCAGTTCGCGAAGACGAACTCGCCGCACGCTGCATGGGCGTTCCAATTGTGCGGATTAAGCTTTTGTCTTTCGCAATCACCGCCGGCCTTTGTAGCCTTGCCGGCGCCTTGTGGGCGACTTTCTTAAGCTCCACCGGTGAGCCTGGCAACTATGACTTTCAGATCTCCATTCTTTCTCTTTGTATTGTCATCGTCGGTGGTCTCGGCACCATTTCCGGCGCGCTTGTGGGAACGGTCGTGATGATCGGAATTAACTCGGTCCTGCTTTCGAAAATCTCTGAGCTCTTGGTAAATTCCGGTATTGCGAGTACAAGCAATGTCTTCTCTTCACCGAGCAATTGGAAATACTTGATATTTGGATTAGCACTGGTGCTAATGATGCGGCTTAAACCAACAGGCCTTACCGGCAAGGGACTGCTAGGAGCCGCTCAATGACGTTACTCTCAGTGCAGAATCTTACTGTACGCTTCGGCGGGCTTACCGCGGTCAATGCGGTAAGCTTCGACCTTTCCGCCGGTGAGATTGTATCGCTGATTGGGCCAAACGGCGCCGGAAAAACTACCGCGTTTAACGCAATTACTGGTCTTGTCGAACCGACCTCCGGCAACATCGCGCTTGATGACGCCGAGCTCGTGCGGCCACTTAATTTACGAGGCATCTTCACTCATGTCTTCTTTGGATTTTTTTCTGCGCTATTGCTTGTCGCTGCTATGAACGCTGAAAGCATTTTTGAGTCTGCGATTATCAATCGGTATGCTTTTCAACAACACTTCGATTGGTTCGGCGCACTAAGGACAAGTATCTCGCTCCTTGCACAAGGTGGATTCCACAGCACCTATTTTCCGGCCTGCCTTGGATTTCTTATCGGCGCGGGTGGGTCAGTCTCGCTTTGGCGTGCGAACCGACGCACTCCAGACGTGGTAATTTCTCGTGGTATTGCGCGCACGTTTCAGAATATCCGACTTTTCGAAAACGTAAGCGTACTTGAAAACGTGATGATCGGCGCTGAGAGGCATCAACGCACCGGGTTCTTTGGAGCAATTGTTGGTATGCCACGCGCACGCCGCGAACAGACCGCGCTTCACAAGAAGTCGATGGAGCTCCTCGAATTCGTTGAACTTTCATCTTTTGCCGATCAACACGCCTCGAGCCTGCCATACGGGTACCAGCGGCGCCTCGAAATCGCGCGCGCGCTGGCGAGCGACCCGCTTCTTCTTCTTCTTGACGAGCCAGCGGCTGGAATGAACCCCACCGAATCTGCGGAACTACTACAGCTCATTCGAAAGATTCGCGACCGCGGGGTAACCGTGTTGCTTATCGAACATGACATGAAAGTCGTCATGAACATATCCGATCGAGTGATTGTCCTGGATTACGGGAACAAAATCGCCGAGGGCACCCCTCGCCAAGTTCAGAGCGATGCTGCAGTTATTGAAGCATATCTAGGGCGAAGCAAACATGAGTGAATCCGACGCTGATACACTGCTCGCAGTACGTGCGCTTCGCGCCTGCTACGGCGAACATATGGTACTTTCAGATATTGAAGTCCAGGTAAAGAAGGGAGAGAAAGTTACAGTCATCGGCGCAAATGGTGCGGGGAAAACCACGCTGCTACACTGCATAGCAGGATTGCTTCGATCACAGGGCGGCTCGATTTACTTTAACGGCGAGGAAATTGGCTCACTGAGCGCACATGACCGAGTTCGGAGAAAATTGGCACTTGTTCCCGAAGGCCGAAAAATCTTCCCTCGGCTTACGGTCAAAGAGAATCTCGAGCTCGGCGCGTTCACCCGATCCGACGTTTCGCAGATTAGCACCGACTTCGAACATGTCATTACTCTTTTTCCTATCTTGCGTGAGCGGCTCTCGCAAAGTGGCGGTACACTTTCGGGCGGTGAGCAGCAAATGTTAGCAATTGCTCGCGCCCTGATGAGCCACCCTTCAATGCTGCTTCTTGATGAGCCATCAATGGGAGTCGCACCTATAATGACTGAAAAGATCTTTGAGACTTTGGAGAAGCTAAATACTGAGGGAGTCACTATTTTGCTTATCGAGCAGAACGCGCACCTCGCGTTACGTTTCGCTTCACGTGCGTATGTTTTAGAGACCGGCAAAGTGACCATGCAAGGTGATGCCTCCGACCTTATTCACCATGAACAGGTACGGAAGGCGTATTTAGGCGAGTAAACTTGCGCACATAAGAATTGGAGACTGTCGACACGCTGCGCCGGGATTCTGCTCCGGCGAGCAGCATTGGGACTAGCGCGCTAAGAACGTCGCCCGAGGAATCTCAAGTTTACGATTTTTTCGCCCGCTTCAGTAAGAACATACATCCCTTTTCCGTATTGCGGTTGCTCTATCACAAGCCTTCTCGCGACAAGCTCGTCGCGAGTCTTACTTGGCGAAAAATATACGGCAACGTCACGTGGAAAGGCCGCGAAGGAAAGCGGACCAACCTTTACCGGAACAAACTGTTTTAACGGCTCAATAATATGTTTAGGACCTAAAGATTGCATAGTGCTACCAGGCATCGCTGCCCTACTCCTAAATTATCCCGCAGGATACAGACATACTACGGTCAATTAAACCGGTACTTGCGCGTTGAAGTCAAGGCACAGATCAATTTCAAATGGTAACATCACGAGCGTGATGTCAAACTTACGAGTCTTAATTTGCCGCAACATCATACGGCACCCATTTAAACCAGGCTCTTCGAATTAGTACCGTTTCAACATTTCGTATGAGTTTCGGAAATTTAAGCCGCATCTCATTGATAATTTCGGAATACTGCAAATAGCTCTTCACTTCGAGCTCGAGTTCGACTTCGCACTCGCCAAGCTGCTCGATGTAATAGGTAATGTGCGGATGCGCCGCACAAAATTCGCGAAGGGCCTTGTGCGCTTCTTCGGTGTAATCGCGGAGATAAAGCTGCGCTTTAAAAAACGTCATCTCGAGTTTCGCAAGATCGAGTTCAATTCGATAACCAGCGATAAGGCCGGCCTGCTCCATTTTTTCAATTCGGTAACGGACCATCATTTCAGTGCTCTTAAGCTTCTGAGCAATTTCGGAGATCGGCATTCGTGCGTCGCGAGCAAGTAGCCGAAGGATCTGCCACTCAAGCCGCTCCAGCTGATACTCACTGGGAGCGCCGCCGAGGAAGAAATAATTGCTTCCCTCACCAAGAAGGTAATTCTTACGATACATCCATACATTCACCAAGCTGTAGACGTTAAACGCGAGTATCAAATCACTGAATTGCGCAATTATTCGATTTTGGATCTGATGAAACTCGAATGCCGAGCGCGCAAAAGTCGAAAAGATGAGATCCCAGCGACCATCACAGTCAGCAATCCAATACACACGCGGATGTCTCTCCAAGAAGGCAAGAAGCTCTTGGTAAGACTGCGTGCCCTTTTCGATTTTAAGATAGGTTTTGTAAAGCGTAAGTCCGAGTTTATACGGATTTATCGTCACCGTCGCATGTTTCAAAATTCCGCGCGCTACCAAACGCTCGATACGATATGCGATAAGATCGCGCCCCTGGCGAAGCTTCTTGGCAATCGAGCTATACGATTGCCGCGAGTTATGATCCAATGCATACAAGATTCGGCGATCCGACAGATCAAGTTCCATTAGCTTTTCCTCAAATTCAATAATTTATCTATATTTTTTATCATTATAGAGGCTTTCTACAAACAATATAGCAGAATTAATCTCGCGAGTGTTAAGAAATAACGAGTCTCTCAATGTAGGGCTCTTATGAAACAATCACCCGTTACCCTGTTACAACGCACAGCTCCGGCGCACGACCTCGGGACTTTTAGCACGGCGGCGCTGTTTGATAAGATTGAAGCCACCGCGCAGGCACGGGTCCATCTGCTTGACGAGCTTGTATTTCGATCCGCACGGGGAGACCGCGAGGCTCAATCGTGTCTGCGAAAGGTTCACGAATCACGTGCGGTATATGCCGGAACGTTTGATCCATTTACCCTAGGACATCGCGATGTTGTAGAGCGTGCGGCGAAACTTTTTGACGAGATTATTATCGCCGTGGGCAACAATCGCAAAAAGAACCCTATCTTTCGCGCAGACGAGCGCATCAAGATAATTCGAAAGGATATCGAAGGGATTGGCGCGAGGATCCGAATAATCAGCTACGACGACGCGGCAATTGACCTGGCCGAGCGGGTAGGCGCACGGGTATTGCTGCGCGGTGTGCGCGAGATGGCGGATTTCTCGGCGGAGACTGGACTTGCATTATTTAACCGTCAACAAACAAGCGGTCGAGTCGAAACTCTTCTGCTGCCGGCCCGACCTGATATTTCCTTCGTAAGCTCCTCGGTCGCGCGCGAAGCCGCCGAT
Source organism: uncultured Bdellovibrionales bacterium (assembly GCA_964510065.1). Classification (GTDB taxonomy): domain Bacteria; phylum Bdellovibrionota_C; class UBA2361; order UBA2361; family CAIXSY01; genus CAZEAC01. The sequence continues at coordinate 9,469 of CAZEAC010000064.1, forward strand.
CTCGATAAGGAGCTTTCACGATATCTAAGTGCGGCGACGGAGCGAGTACTTCGGAGCAAAGTCGCCACCCAACATATCGAAAGGGAGTGGCGCTCGCTCACCGAATCCGTCGGCATACCTCGCGAGGCTTCGGAGCGCATGCTCAACGAAGTGCTGCATGCATACGCCGAAAAAGGTAGATTTCACCACGCACTGCCGCATATTTCCGCAATGCTGCATCACCTCGAGGGCACCGCAACGAGGCTGCTCGACGCAGCGGCAGTTCGCTTTGCGCTATTTTTTCATGACTTTATTTACGACCCGTCACGTACAGATAACGAAGAGCGCAGTGCCGCCAGTGCGCGCGAATGGCTTGAGCAATTCCCGGGGACCGCGCAAAAAGCTGATCGAGTAAGCGAATTAATTTTGGTCACCAAGCATCATACAGCGCCCTACTCCGACTTTGACGCGCAGTCTCTGATTAGCGCTGATCTCGCCGTCCTCGCAAGCTCGCCTGAGCGCTACGAGCGCTACACCAATGATATCCGCGCTGAATATGTCGAAGTGCCGCTGCAAGAGTATCGGCAAAAACGCGTGCAGATCTTGCGCGGCTTCCTTGCAAAAATCCGCGAACTTGGCGACGTCCCAGGCTTCACCCTTGATCGCGATCAGCTCGCAAGAAATCTTGAAGGCGAGTGCGCGCGGCTGAGCGAACTTCAGGGGGTATAGAATGACTACTTTATAGCCTATATTTTCTCACTCTTCTCATCTCTGTGTACTCCGTGCCTCTGTGATTTTTCTGGGAAGTAAAAAAACCACAGAGGCACGGAGAGCGCAGAGGGGGAGCTGAGGGAAGGACAAGGTTACTTTTGTTCCAGAGTACTAGCGAGGCTTCGCCTCAGACCATCGAGCCAAGTTCTAACAGCAGTGCCGCGAATCCTCGCTAGTCTGTGGTGTTTGGTTCGACTGCGGGCTCCTGCCCTCCGTCGAACCCGCTCCAAGCTACGTTTCGCGCAGGAAAGGCGCGAAACTCCGCGTCGCTCCAGGCGCTGCCGCGCCTGTCCGGCCGTCCTGGCCGGCTAGATTCCTTGGCTCCAGAATGCAACTCATTTGGTGCTAATTCCAAAAGCCAAGGAATCTAGGAAACTTCAGGACGCATACCCGGATCAGAATACCGAAGCAGTCTTGCGACATTCGTCGCGACATATACCGCGCGGTAGTCAGCCAGTCTGCGCATGGCGCCTATCACATATTCGGTTGCCTCTTTAAGCGATGCCGGCTCACGCCGAAAGATCATGGAAAGCGCCGCAAATGCTCCCTTTGGTGCCCTAAAAACTTCTCTGAGTTCGTCTTCAGCCAGGGTGTGACATGCTCTCCGTAGCGCCGCCGGATTTTCGGCCGCGATAAGCTCTATAATCTCTCGAGAATGATAGGCGAGCGCAGTAACTCGAGCGTATTCGAGGCTCCAGTCCCTGTCGCGACGATTAAAGGCATCTGGACCATCTTTCATGTTCAAATACTCTTGAGCAATTGTGCGAAGCCCTTTAAGGGCTAAAGGCTCCTTTAGATTGGGAAGCCCGAAGTTCTTAAGCTGAGAGACTATAAAATCCGACGTTACAGGGACGTCAAAATCTACGACCTTTTTGGTCCGCGCACCTTCAAATCGGGTGAACTTAATAGCGCTCATTGCTGCTCCAACAAGACGATAATTATAGGCGCTCTAGGAGCCTAGTCAAAAGGACAAATGGCAGTGTATGCGAAGTCAGCTTCAGCATATTCTTCATGCAAGCGCGGGGACGGAATCAACTCTGTGGCGTAAATAGCTGAAAATCCGATGGAATCGGAGCGGTAATGCGCTTCAACCAAAGCTCTTTCTCAAGTAGTTGACTCGAAGCTCCGAGTGAACAGAGCAAGAATTGTCGCTGAGTCCCTTCCCTGGAAAGCGCCTCGTGCTGTTGGCGAAGCCGCCAAATAACCGGTCTTACAATCTCACGATCAAAGGGATTAAAAAGGTAAAACACATTTGCATCACCAAAGGGCGCCAGACGAACATCCATGTTCAGAAACTTAAGCTTACTCAATCCGAAATCGTCGCAAACTGATTGGGCGTTTCGATACAGTATACGCTGATATTCTATTCCCGTGACATTCGCCCGGGTAAAGAGCGCTGCAGCCGTGGCCAGTCGACCCAATCCACTCCCTAAATCACAGAGGTGATCGCGCTCAGAAAGCGCAAGCCCCTCAAGCATTCCAAGCACCAGGCGAATCGGTGTGGGCTCGTAGTGATGCATGTGATCTTCAAGTTTCTGAGGAATCTTATCTTGGATGAACCCCATGACAAGGTCAAAGACAATATCGGCGGAATCAGTCCTGGTTCCTTGCCCACCGACTTTTCCTGCTCGCGAGTGCTCCTGAAGAAGAGCTTTAAACTGTGCGCACTGACCCGATTGAATTTTTTCGCGCCAGCGCTTGATGCTACTGTCTAAAGCCGCGCGGAAATGATTCTCCAAGCCTTCCATAAATTGATTCAGGTGATGCACGACTTCGGGATCAAGCTTCGGGAGACGTTCGTCGGAGAGTTGGTTCGAGATAAGGCGCGCAGTAGATCGATGCACAATTAAAAACGCTCGAGTCTGCGCGATATTATCCGGAACGTGACTGTGTAAGTACTGACGCAAATGCTGCAGCGCGTTAAAAATCCCGGCTGGAAACCGCTCGCGATTGAGCGCGAGCAATTTCCAGCATTTTGATAGTTCATGGACTTTGGGAGAAACGGCGGTAGCCAAGGGAGCAAACGACATGTTCGCAATATACAGCGAATATGAATGCGATTCCAGCACGCTCACAAGGTTATGCCATGATACTGCGGCATCAAGTGATCCGTCCGACATTCGCCGCAGCGGCCTGCGGATCTGCGAGGGCATCGCCCACTTCGCAACCTCCATGCTGACATGTGCAGGCCCAGGCAAGTACCAAAAAATGCAAATCCAAGGGGTCAGTTCTGAATTTCTTGGGACTCCTTTGCCGACACCTCAGAATTTTCGATAAAGGTCACTGGTCTCGATAAAGAGACCATTTTGTCAGGAGTTATCAAACATGGACCTCAACGCTCATACTCACACTAAAAATTCCGTCACCAACCCACTTCGCGACAGTTCGGCCTCTTTGCCGCGGCGGCTCGAGCGAAGCTGCCTCAAGGCTTCCCGATGGGGCTCTGAAGCTGATGCGCTCAATGCCGCAAGAGCAGTTGCGGAAAAAATGGAGTGGAGAAAAGTGTGCGAGGTGACTACTTCTAAAGTAAACGACGGAAACTATGAAGCGGGCATAATCGTCATGGAACGCAATCCCGCTACTGGCGCGCTTCAACCAACAGCTGCACGAATCTTCTGTGATACAAACGGTCATGCCTATTTATATTTTACCGGGGTAACGTCGGATATGAGCTCCTCAGAAGAAGCGCATTGGATACAGGACCTCGAACGCAACACTGTGTGGTATATGGAATATCCGCGCTGATGGCTGGATACTGTATCGATTGGCCTTACGCGATATGCTACTTTTCCGGGATGAAATTAAGCGAATCCGAGGCACGAATCCTAAATGTAGTAGCACTTCGTGGCGACGCTTCAGTTGAAGTCCTCGCCACGAAAGCGGGGATATCACGAAATAAAGCTCGCTATGCATTTGAACGGCTTTTACAGCAGGGAATGATCACACGAAGAGTCGTGGTGAACAGCTTCCGCTTGGGGTTCAGTGTCTACGGCCTTTGGTTTTCGCTATCGTCGAGTACTCGAAAGTCGCGTGAAGCGCTGATCGAATATTGTCGCAGCTCCAAGTTCATCGGTTATTTCGGAGAATTTGCTGGAGAATATAGTTATAAGGCGGACATATATGTTCGATCGCTACCAGAACTGAATCAGTGTATGGACAACTTGTACTGCCGCTTTGGCGCTCCTTTTTCGACGCGAAGCCTTTCAGCAACTCTCGCGATTTATGACTTTCCTCTTAAATATCTCGCGGCTCGCCGCGAGGACTCCAGTTTTTTTAAAGTAGGATTTGAAAAGGAAATTTTCGAGGTAAACACAGAGGATCTTCGAGTGCTTCGCGCACTAAGCCAAATCGGCAGCCGCTCGATGGCTGATATCGCACGAGAGCTCGCCATACCGCTCACGACGCTGCACTATCGTATTAAGAAGTTTCAGACACAGGGAATAATTGTCGGATTTCAGGTTTGGACACAGCCTGAGTCGATGGAGCACGTGGGGCACAAAGCTACCGTTCACCGACTCCGCCTACATTCGGCGAGCAACAAAATTGTCTCGCGCCTACTCGAATTCGCCAGGAAAGACCCGGCGGTGTTCTCATTCACACACGCAATCGGTGATTTTGACATTGAGCTTTGCTCTCTCGCAGAATCACCTCGCGAGGAGCGCGAATTCACACGACGATTGGAGGCTTTCGGCGCGGAATACATTCGAGACCGCTCTTCCGTTGCTATTATTCAACATTTCAAAATTACGAACGTACCTTTCTAATCATTCGCGAATAACCAGCTTTACTCCAGGATACCGTGGTGGTGCGCTGCCTTCGCGATCAAAAACCCATTTGAGCAAATCTCGATAAAATTTAAAGAGCGGTACCTGCTCGGCGACTTGGTCGCGAAGCTTCTCACGCAAGGTCTTGAATCCTTCATGGCTTTCTTTGGTTAAGAATTCACGCTCGCGCATAAATTTTCCAAGCGGTTGAATCTGGATCTCAAATATTTTTTCCCACCAGCTTACGACCGACTTAATTGCCTCCCATCCGCTGCGCTTCCTCTCGATGCTGCCGAGATAATCTTTGATCTCAAGAAATTCTAGTTTCTCCGTGCCGCTTCCGTGAGGCACACCATACTCTTTCAAGACGTCTTCTGAGAATCGCAACGATTCAAGAGTCATCTGAAACCTTTGCACCTCGGGTCCGCTACCCACGATAATTTTGATCCCGAAAACATCCTTCACGAAGCGGCTCAAGTGCTGTAATTTTTTATCGCGACGCACAAGTGAATCAAGGTCGAAAATTTCATCAACGACTTTATTCCAGAACTCCTCTTCGGCTTTGATGCGGCTTACGATTTTATGGAGACCGAACACATTCGGCTCCAAAGGCTGATATTCCACGACGTTCGCTACTAGGTGCGGGCCTACCCAGCTAGTTCCGTCAAAATATCGAAGTTTTCGAAGCTGCCGATTGCCTAAGTCAAGATCGGTCGTGGAATAAAGATCCTGCGCGGTAATCTGCTGCATCAACGTAAATCGTTCACGAGTCGACGGCACCTCACCAATCACCACACTCTGAAGCTGCACTCCCGAGAAGTAGGTCTTACAGAAAAGCTCACAGAGTTTATGTAGTTTCTGTTCGCCGTGACGCACCATCTCCGAAAATGAGGCGCGTACAAGCGCTAAATTTGCTCGCGACAGTAACAATTCATGCTCTTGGGACGGAGCCCGCTCCAGGTCGGCACGGAGCGAGACAAGCCTCTCGACCACGCCGTTAAGAACCGGGTGCCGCGTGACCATCCATAGCGGCGAGAGATCTCGGGAGACCTCGACATTACGTGAATTCTCTTCTCGACTAGCAGACCCAAGGTCCTGATTCGCAGTCTCTTCTTCAAATGACACCGCTTTCTCCCTTCACATGGTTGTCGGTAATGTAGTCGCATAATGGCGTGTCGACAACGGGTTGTGCTGTGCCTGCCAAAAATCTCCCGCAACTCTCTGAAAATACTGTGCTATCCGATCACTCTAAATAGCCTTAAGTAAGATTTGGAGGGCCCCGATATGAAGTTATAAGCCGAAATAGGCGTATCAGGTAGATCACGGCAGCGCTACCGCACGGAGCATTTTTCAGGAGAAGTCATGGCAAGCAAGCCACAGGTCGAAAAAAAATACGACGCGATAATAATCGATCCCGATCTCGACTCGCGCATGCGTTTGAAGCAGGCGTGTAGCTCGATGTACAATTTCGGTAAAGTTTTCCAGCTTAATTCGCTCGAAGAGGCCATTGGTAAAGCAAAAGGTTCTGATATCATCGACGTCATCTTCATCTCCTATCGCTTCGAAGAGGCCAAAGTTTCAGCGTTTATCAAACAGGCCAAAGAAACAAAAGGAGCCCAAGACGCTGCGTTTATTCTTGTTTTGAAAACAAAGGATCAGGATACCTCAACGGTCGCAAAGAACGTCATGGTTGGCGCCGACGGTTTCCTCTTTGAACCCTATTCAGTGGATTACCTGCTTGAGATCACAAGACTCTCTTCGAAGGTGAAAGCCGAGCGCTCGGTAAATCGCGAAAGAGCTGCAATCAATATGGTTATCCAGGATGTAATTGGCGCAATTGATCAGCTCTCGTATATTCGTCAGTGCAAGGTGGATCCTGGCTCTAGCCTCAAGAGGCTTCGTGAACTTTGCAACGTATTCAACACCCTTGATGAAGAAAAAATTAAAGTATACTACGAGGCTGCGATAAAATGCTTCGAAGAAGCACCAATGCCCACCAATGTCTTCCAAACAAAACGCTATGGTGGCGTAAGCAACCGAATTAAGAGGAAAATGGAAGAAAAGATCCTCGCTGAAGTGCAGGCACGCGAAGAAGAAAAAAAGACCTAGCGCTGTAGGTGCCTCTTTACATTCCTGCGCGGAGCACTACTATTGCTGCGCATGCGAAAAAAATTCCGCCTTTTCGAAATAGAAGATCTTCCAATTTGCCCAGTTTTTGTTCGCAACGCACTTACCGAGCATTTAAGAGCCGTTGGGCGGCTTTTTAAACCTTACCGAAAGGCGCTTCCACTCGTGCAGTCGCTGCTTCGTCGGAGCAACGGCGATAAGGTTATTGATCTATGCTCCGGCGGCGGTGGTCCGTGGTGTTATCTCAGCCAAGATCTCCACGCCGAATTTCCCTCGCTTAAGATTATTCTTACTGACAAGTATCCGAATAACGCCTCGCATCTTTCGGCGCCTGATCAACCCTTTTGCATGCATCCCCATTCCGTAGATGCAACTGACGTCCCCAGCGAGCTCTCAGGCGCAAGAACCCTTTTTACCGGCTATCACCACTTCGATCCCGAAAGTGCGCGCAAAATACTTCAAGACGCGGCGCGAAACGGCACGCCAATTGGCATTTTTGAGATAACGGGAACGGCTCCAATCCACTTTCTCATGGTCTGTGTGGTCTTTCTTTTAAGCTTCGTCCTAATCCCGTTTCGGCGCCCATTCGAGGCAAAGCGAATTGCTTTTACCTATCTTGTACCCCTTATTCCGCTGGCAATCTTGTGGGATGGATTGGTGTCTAATCTGAGAAGTTACAGCCAGGCCGAACTTCGCGAATTGGGGCGCTTGGCTTTGGCAAGCGATACTCCATACTCTTGGAGCGCGGGATGCCTCAGAACCGCTTTCGGCGTGCCTATGACCTACCTCGTCGGTGAACCACGCTTATGCGCTGCAACTTAAATTTTTGACTTTTTCTACCTCTGTGACGCTGTGGTTTATTTTTCTTAAGAAAACTAAACCACTGCGTCACAGAGGTAGAACCGAGAGCAAGGATAATTTTTTTCGTTTACCGTGTACTAGCGCAAGGCCAATTTTGTACATGGACAGTCGCTGCCAAAGCACGATATTTTTGAGACGATTCGCCTCATTACAGTATCGGCGACAGGTTAATAAAGTATGCGAAACATTTTTTTAGCAGCCACGACTTTCTTCGCCATGAGCAGCAATCTTTTTGCGCAGTCTTTCGTCGACGTACGCATCGCCAGCGCAACGGATGCATCGATCGCCGCAAAAGCCGAGGCCCTTGCGCCATCGCTTTCCGGAGATGGGCGCTATCTTGCCTTTGTCAGCACAGATTCCGAACTGCTAGTGAACGATGAAAATAAAGCCGAAGATATTTATATAAAAGATCTTCAGGCGAGCCCACAAACACTAATTCGAATCAGCAACAAACAGGGCTCAATTGCAGCGAGTGGAGCAAGTACCGCACCCGCGATAAGCCGTAATGGAACCCATGTCGCCTTTGTTTCAGACGCCGCAGATCTGACCACGCAATCGGATTCTAACAGCGTGAAGGATGTATTTCTCTATAGCTTAAGTAGCGGTGCTATTTCGCTGATAAGCTCCCGCTCCGTGGGTGGATTTGCAAACGGTGAAAGCTTTGAACCAGCGATTAGTTCGGACGGCGCTTATGTCGCGTTTACTTCTAAAGCAAGTGACCTGCTAATTTCGAGCAGCAATGAATTTACCCAGATCTTTCTCAGCAACACCTCTACCAGCGCGCTCACGAGGATAACTCAGGCATCAAGCGTCGAGCCGGGAAATGGTGATTCGGGCTCGGCCGCAATTAGCGCGGACGGACGTTATGTGGTGTTTGCCTCGAAGGCAACTAATTTAACTTCAATGCCGACTACACCGGAACCGAAATATAATATCTTTCTTTACGATCGCGACGCAGTGCCGCCCACTATTACCCGGATTAGTCAGGGCTTAGGTGGCGCCGCCAGCAATGGCGAAAGCTACTCACCAAGCATCAGCAGTGACGGCCGCTTCATTACCTTTGCTTCAACCGCTTCAAATCTTGTCGACGGAGTGACTGATACTAACGACGATGCGGACATTTTCCTATATGACTCTATGGCCGCGTCCCCGCAGATCTCTCATGTCACCAAACTGAGCAGTACCAACGCCAAGGCCAACGGCGCAAGTAGTGCGCCAATCATTAGTGGCGATGGCGCACAGATCGTGTTTCTTTCGGATGCGACAAATCTTGTGAATAACGATAAAAACAATCAAGCTGCTGATGGAAAATCTGATATCTTTGCATTCAAGCGCTCTGATAGTAGTTTTCGCCGAATAAATGTAAATCACCTCGGTTTTGAAGTCGCCGGCGACAGCAACGCGGCCGCAACAAATACCGATGCGAGCAGCTTTGCCTTCGATTACAGCGGGGAACTTGATAAGACTGCCAAGGGAATTCGGCAGGTCTATATTGTCGACGAGAATTGCAGTGTCGATAGCGATAGCGATAGTACCTTGAATTGCGCGGATGAATGCGCATTTGACGCCGATAAAACCGCGGCCCTCATTTGCGGCTGCGGTGTGTCCGATACGGATGAAGATGCCGATGGCACGCCTACCTGCAATGATGCCTGCCCCACGGACGCGAATAAGACTTATGTTGGATCTTGTGGCTGCGGAGCGAGTGATACCGATGCTAATGGTAATGGCGCGGCAGATTGTGTTGACCCAACTTCAAGTACCGTGCCAGAAAAACCGCTCTCGGACGTGCGCGGTTCGACAGTTGCTATTTCATTTCCCGCGCAATTTCTTGGAGTAACCTATAAGATTGCAATAAGCCGAGGTGGTACCGTGGTATCGCGTAAAAGCACCCGTAAGAGCAGTATTACATTTAATCTTCCCGCGGGAAGTTATAAGGCACGCTTCAGAGTACAGCTGGGAAATGTAACAAGTAAGAATAGCCCGTTTAGAAATTTTAAAGTGCGATAGTGCTCTTCTCCATACAGTGTGAAGGTGCAGGGCAAGAGGACGAGAGTGCGGCATTTGCGGTCCCTTAGAAAGGTGCAAGCGCCAAAAAAAACTGTTGGCAAATCAATTAGGGATTCATTAGAATGCCCAGGCCCATGAAGGTGGTGGTCACTACTCATTAGGTAGGGGAGGCTTTTTCCGCTACTCTGTTTCCGCTACTCTGTGACCTCTGTGCCGCTGTAGTTTTCTCTGTGGATTGAATGCTTTAAAACCACAGAGGCACTGAGGCACAGAGGTCATAGAGTTAGAAAAAGAATGCCCCGGGGATTATGAGTAATTACAGGTCATGCTCCAATTTGGTTGGATTAGTTAGTTCTTTTTTGCAGTTTTCAGTATCGGTATGCAGCTCAGTTCAGCACAAGCAGAAGTAAGGATTCGAAGCGAAGCTTTTTTGTCTGGCGGCGCTATTCCACGCCGGCACACTGGGGAAGGCGATGATATCTCGCCTTCAATTCGCTGGGACCGCCTTCCTGAGAACGCCATGGAGCTGGCTCTGATTTGCGATGATCCCGACGCATCCGCGGAAAAACCGTGGGTGCACTGGGTTATTTACAATATTACCGCCGACGAAGTAGGGATCCCCGAGGGAGTACCGACCAGCCCAAAAGTCGATGAACCATTCGGTGCTCTTCAAGGGCGAAATTCATGGAATAGTGTCGGCTACCGTGGGCCGATGCCTCCCCCCGGCTCAGGCATCCATCGTTACCGTTTCAGACTGTACGTGCTTAACACCGAGCTGACAGTTGCGCCTGAACTCGACAAGGATCAGCTACTGAAGGCGATGCAGGGTAAGGTAATTGCGCAGGTAGAGCTGGTTGGAACCTATTCGCGATAGCCTAAACGACGCTCACGCCAATAAGCAGACGCTTACTCGCGGAATACTGCCGGTGAGCTTTGTTCAAGGCTTGTAAAGCTCATCTTATAGGCTTAGATTCAGCGGATATGGCGAAAGAAGCAGCAACAAAAATTGGAAAAGATCAGGTCGTCTCGATTCATTACAGCCTTTTTGACGATAGCAAAGAGGTGCTCGATTCAAGCAAGGGTGCGGAGCCCCTGGATTATCTACACGGCCACGGACAGATTGTCTCCGGCCTCGAGACCGCGCTCCTTGGTAAGACGGTTGGAGAAAAGTTTTCAGTAACTGTGCCAGCAAAAGACGGCTACGGCGAGTACCAAGATGCACTTAAGCTTCAGGTAGACAAATCGCAGTTTCCTAAAGGCGCGGATATAAAAGAAGGAATCACCTTTGAATTAGCTGGCGAAGATAACCATTCAATGCTCGCGCGGGTAATTAAGGTAGAGTCAGATTTGGTAACACTCGACGCGAATCACCCATTAGCAGGAAAAACCCTGTATTTTGATATCGAAGTAATTGCCATTAGAAATGCGACCAAAGAGGAGCTCTCACACGGCCACGCGCATGGGCCTGGAGGGCATCACCACCACTGATAATGGTGTTAAAGCGTGCAGAATCCAAGCCTTACAGCGCTTATTGGTAACTTAGGCCGATACTACGCGGATGAGCCATCGGACTCTCCGCACCTCAAGCGCTGCCTTCAGCAATTCGCCTTTGACACTGAGCGCGCACCAGCTGTTCGAAAAGAATGGATTGCGACATTGCGCTACGCCGCGAACAACGGCCTCAAGCTTCGAGTTCCCTACTCTGCCGGCCGGCCACGGGTGGTGCGGTTTCATGACGAACTCACTCCGAAAGAGTGCGCACGCACTGCCGACCTTCTTCGCGCTCACTTTGGCAACCAGGTTGCGCACGTCCGAGCGCGCAAGCCGCGCCTCGACCTCTCAGTTGAATTTGTTGGCGTCCGAGGCAGTCGCCGATAAATTTCTCAGCTTCTGAATCTTCTCGATCGATCGACTAATCCAATGAAGAGTACCCAACTTCTCTCCGCACTGAGAAGCGAAACCAGTTTTCAACATGTTACAATCGGTTCTTGGAGGCTTTTCACCTGATATTGCCGTCGACTTCGGATCGGCCAATACTCTCGTCTACGCAAAAGGCCGCGGAATCGTGGCAAACGAGCCTACTTTCGTCGCGGTCCACGAAGCCGGCCCGCATGGCGGCAAAATTGCCGCGATGGGCAGTAAGGCCAAGGAACTTTGCGGAAAGACCAGTGAAAAGATAAAGACGGCAAGCCCGCTGCGCGAAGGGGTAATTCATGATTTTGAGCTGGCGCATTCACTGCTAAAATATTGCGTCGACAAGACTCCAAAACGGCGTCCGTTAATTAAGTCGAAGGTCATCGTGGCTATTGCACCCGAAGCCACTCCAGTCGAAGAGCGTGCGCTTATTGAAGCGGCACAAATCGCAACCCATGGAGAAATCTATCTTATTCAGGAGCCGATTGCGGCGGCGTTAGGTGCCGGACTTCCGGTTACCGAGGCGATGGGCTCGATGATATGCGACTTGGGGGCCGCTACTACCACTGTTTCAGTGCTATCACTTGGTGGAATCGTACGCTCAGAATCAATTAAAACTGCCGGAAACGCATTTGATAGAAAGATCATCGAATATGTAAGGAAGGCTCATCAGGCCATTATTGGCGATCAGACCGCTGAAGACCTTAAGATCCGCATCGGTGCAGCGTTGGCTTCGAAGAAGAATCCGACGTTGACCGTGCAAGGTCGAGATATAAAAAGCGGGCTTCCCGCCAACATTTCGCTTTCCCAATCGGAGATTGTTTCCGCGCTTGCCGACTCCCTCTCCGAAATTGCAAGGCTTGTAAGTCGCGTGCTTGAACGAACGCCTCCAGAGATGGCTTCGGATGTGGTTGATCGAGGAATTTATCTGGTCGGTGGAAGTTCGAAGCTACGTGACATAGACCTTTTCTTGCAAGGGCGGGTAAAGGTTCCAATTGCGCTCGTTGAAGATCCGCATGACGCGGGAATAACGGGCGCGGGCGCAGTGCTGGAGCAATGGGATGCCCTCCAGCATCTTTTGGCCCGTGGTTGATTGAAAGGTTTTACATTAAAGGAGCGAATATGTGGAAAAGACCAGAAAATGAAAGCAGCGAACAATGTGCAACGCCGAGTTGCTCGGCCGCAGAGAAAGGTTCATGCGATCGCAATGCCAGCGCGCGTGCGGTCATTGGCGCTTCAATAGCGGTGAAAGGCGAGATTTCTGGAGCCGAAGACCTGCTCATTGAAGGCTTCATCGAGGGCACGGTAAATCTCAAGCAAAACGTCGTGACTATCGGTAAAAACGGTCGCGTCACGGCGAATGTTTTCGGCAAAGTAGTGCATATCGAAGGCGAGTTGAATGGTGACTGCTTCGCTTCGGACCAGGTAATAGTTCACAAGTCAGGCTCGGTTAAAGGCAATATCTCTGCCCCGCGAGTAACGCTTGAAGATGGCGCCCGATTGAAAGGAGCTATCGATACAAGCTCAAACGAAGCGACAAACGAGATTTCGCGATCAAGCCAGTCCAGCGAAAAGGCAAAAGGCGCGACCGCGAACAGCAGCACGCAGAAGCGTGAAGGCCCTTCAACACCTGCGCAGATCTAAGGTGGAGTGATGGGGGTTCTTCACGCGTTTCCCGCTCCGGAAACAGCAGTTCCACATGTTCCACGTGTAGAACACCCCTCACCGTCGCTGACGCTTATCGCATCGACTCTGCTCAACGAGAATCGCGCTTCACGGGTCCTTGACCTCGGCCCAGCCTTCGGCGCGAATCTCGATTTTTATTCGCAAATCGCTAGAAAAATTCATATCGAGGATCTTCACGAGACTTTATTCGGGGAAACCGTCGATGGTCGAGGTCGTCGCCAATTGATGAGCGAACTACTGCCGTATCGAAACGAGATGCGCTTTGACCTGATAATGTGCTGGGACATTCTGAACTATCTATGCCCCGAAGAGATCAATGCCCTTTCCAATCATCTGCAGAAATTCTGCCGTCCCGGCGCAATTCTCTGCGCCCTCATTCACACTCGAAAGGAGATGCCGGCGCATCCAACGCACTTCCGGATCTGCCCTAATCAGAAGATATCGTACGAGTACCAAACTTCGGAGCTCATCGCGGGGCCACGCTATTCAAAAGTTGAGCTCCAGAAATTCCTCGGCCCCTTTACGCGGATGCGATCGCTGCTGCTGCGAAATGGCTACGAAGAGCAGATCTACGTAAGGGAATAATATTCTCATTATCTGAGTTACTTGGCCGGTGAAGCGTTTAGGTAGGCAGCATGCCGGACTTCAAATCAAATATAACGCGAAGGACCAAAGGACGCGAAGGTAAGAGATTGGAGCATTCCAGAAAAATAAATATTAGCAGGTTAGGAATGAGCTCTGTGCTACCATCTCGCCTTTTCCGGGCACTCTGCAAATTTAGAAGAGCTATTCTAGCGCCGCCGCCAATCTGCGTCGTTCAAACAACGGGTGCATCTTAACGCCGGGTTTCAAAATCCGTTCAATCTACAAGGTGAGGGGGCAATGTTTGCAAATATGCAACAGGGAGAGGGATCTAGTTACGATTCAGCGGCAAGACGAAGCAGTGAAAAGGGAAGTGCGGAGGGAAACTCACCGCTCATAGACCCAAAAAAGTCGAAGCCGCCACAACAGGCCAGCATGGAAAAGCAGGTGCACCCTTTGGTCGTGCTTCCGCTCAAATACGGTTCAATCGCATTTGCCCCCGCGCCTGGAGTTATGCCGGGAACGTTGACCAGTCATAAAGAGCTTCTGAAGCTGCGCGAGGCAGAAACTCATGGCGATGCGCATTTCCTTGGTTGGCTCAAAGAGACACTACAGAAATGGAGCAACGTTGGAGGCGAGTTTTCTGGTTCGCTCGGTGCAAGTAGCTCTGAGATTATCAAAACATACTGCATGCGCGCGCTTCTTGAAAGAAGCCGCGATATCCAAGGACTCAAAATCCGAGTTTGGAATAACAAACACGGTGCCTGGCAGGAGGAGGTGCACAGCTCCCCCGCTTCGCTTACCAGCAGACATCTCATTTGGTTCGATGTTGATATGAGTCTCTGCTCACCTGACATTCCGGATGGACAGCGCGCGCTGACCCTGCTCTCGGAGATTTTTCATGGAAAAGATGGTGCAACGCATTTTGACGCGGAATCGTTAGTCGGTCCCTTACGTGAAAATTCGGAACCGAGTCATGTCCCGCCCGGCGAAGTGCTATCGCTGGCCGAAGCAACTCATACATGTTTCGCCAAAATTCCGCAGATTCGTAGCGCCGCGCCGGATGACCTTCGGCTGGAGCATTTCTTGGTCTACTCGCAGCCGGGCATCATGCTCTCCGTGCATAACGGTCCATGTTTCCTCATTGAGCGCGACTTTGGCCGAAATGCGCTTCCCCTTGGCTTCAACGATGGAGTGGAGTATGTGCAACGACTTGCCGATCGTTCCTGCGACCAAGCGATTCGTCAGCTCGAGTTTCTCGAAAACTATACCCGCAATCAGCGTCAAACGATGAGCGAACTCACCGCCAATTCCGAGATAGAGGCCGCGCAGCGAAAGCGCACAGTAACATCGATAGAAGCTGCGACCGAGGTAATTTCGCACCACATGATCGCGATTGACGAGCTTCAAGCACAGCTTTCATCGATGACGCCTGCGACGAGTGCTCCTTCAAGAGGCGCCGAAGCCGCACAGTGGCGAAAAGGCACACAAGAGATCCTCGACATTGTACGAAAACAGATGAAAGCACTTGAGCAATTTGTCGCTCGCGATGAGGCGCATTTCAAGGCTCAAAAAGAAGCGAAGGCAAATAAGTACAAAGAGGAGTTTCGAAATGCACTTGTTGTTCTTGGAAGCGTCGTCGGACTCGGATCTCAACTGCCGGTGCACATTCCTAAATACGGCTTTTGGATATACGCCGCGCTCTCACTTGGGGTCGGGCTTTATCAGCTGGTAAGATTCAGGAAGATTCAAAAGAATTTTGCGTGAAAAACTTCACCGTTCTAAGAATTCACTCGAGAGAAGCTAATAAACCTCTGGAGCACAAGGCACTAACCGCGTGCGCAGCAAAAAAGCGAATTACAAGCCAGGGCATCGGAGTGTTCTCGCTAACGTATTGTGACGGCTCGATTTATTTTTTCACCACAAAGGACGCAAAGGACACAAAGAAAACCTCAAAAAGCCCTGATTTATATGGGTTCTTCTTCGTGTCCTTTGCGTCCTTGTATGTTGCGACTTAAGGGGCAGTAAGTAAATCA